>JBEKFX010000060.1:0-36338 GCA_050013115.1 Polyangiaceae bacterium | reverse complement strand
CCGCGGCGGAGTAAGTCACGGTTCACGACCGACCAGGCGCCGTCGAATCCCAAGCGACACAGAGCTTCTCGAACGAGACCTGTGGCCAAGTCGCGACCGCGCGCCTCGGGGTTCAGATACATCTTGAATTCAGGCTGTTCGCCCGAGAGCGTTGCGGCAAACCAAACGCTGAAACGGCCCTCAGGCGCGGCCGGGCAGAAGAGATCTTCGATTTTGCGAAATCGTCGGAGATCGATCGAAAACTCAGCCGCAAGTGTCTCTATGAGCGTCAGCGCGGCATCGCGATTCGCTGCAAGGGAAGGCTGAGGGCCGAGGGGCTCGAAGAGCACACGCAACTCGCAGTCGGCTCCGCTCCCGAAGGTAACCGAAAACTCGATCGGCGTGTGGTCATCCCCGACGTAAGAGGGCCATATCGGGCTCTCACCGCCTGCTCGGTGACCCCAAGGCTGGATCAGCTTAGCTAATAAATGAAGCGCCGAATGCGTCCGATCCGCAAGACCGAGAGCGCAACATAGGCGCCGCAGACGATCTGCGCTTCTCTGATAGAGCGTGTCATCGAGTTGCTCTAGACGATGTGGTTTTGGACTCATGAGTCGAAGCACCTTGCCACAACGAATGACCACGTATGCGGCTCTTGCCCTTTTCGGAATAAGTAGCAGGCGACGTCGGGCGAAGCCGATATCAGCTCAAGTGCGGAACAAGATCTTGCGTACAGCGACCAAGACAACGCTGAGCGTCGTGACCGGCGAGTCGCGCAAAGTGAGACGCGTCGTACGTATTAGCCCGTCTTGTTGACAAGGCATTCTTCAGCGATGTATCGGATTCAGAAGATTCCCGGACCGGGAGTCATGATGTCGGCTGGATCGTAGAGACGTTTGGCCAGCGCCAAAAGAGGATAAACGCCCCCATATTGGATAGCCCAGTCGGACTTGGTCATCGGAGTACTTCCGATTGGATAGAGCGTGCCCCCGACTGAGCGGGCCTGGAGGAAGCGCTGGCGGCATTTGGCCAGCTCAGTGGCTGCGTAGCTCGAATCGGTCGCCGAACCGGAGGAGAGGATGTCGAAGAGAAATACCTGGCCCTCGGAGGGCAACCGGAACGCAAGCTCGTCCCGAAATGCGTTTCGAACCGGGAAAAGCAGGATGAAGCCAGCTGGACCAAGGTCGGCAGCAGTCAAGCCCGTGAGGGAGTCCTGCACGAAGCTTTGAACCTGCGACGCAGGCAAAAAGACATCTCCCCAGACGTGCGGAATGTCGTTGAGCCCCAACGTCTGCAGCAGTGCGATAAGGGAATCGACGAGATCGTCGTACGACAATGTGTCTAAAGTGGTTGCTGTCAAGGAGAGAGGGGAAAAGTTCAGGCCTTCCAGGATAGAAGTGTCGTCCGGCGGAGCAGAAGGCTCAAAAAATTTGACGGCATTGATCGTGTAAGCCCAAGAACCGTCGGCGTTCAAACCGATCTGGCCGTAGAGACCGTCGATCTTCGTACCGGTCGTCAGGGTTTTGATATCGGCGAAGAACTGCCCAATGTCCGTATAGTCGATAACGTAGTTCCGCGCACTGGGGGCCACGGGGATCAGTGGTAGTTTCGCACGAACAATGACCCCGTACTGCCCGACGCCGCCGAGCACCGCATTGTAGAGAAGCGGCTCCTCCAAGGGTGAACAGGTCTTCAGTTCTCCCTCGCCGGTGACGACTTCGAGCTCGAGAACATGATCGACCTGAGCCCCACTCCGAAAGCTTGCCGCCCCAATGCCTCCCATCGAAAGCGTACCACCAATCGAAAGGCCGATGAATCCGGTCAACACGGGCGGAGTCAGTGCGATCGGAACGGTTGCTGCCACCAGATCGCTCCACAGCAGCCCGGCCTGAACTGTCGCACAATCAGGACCGATGTGTTCAATCTTGTTGAGTGTGGCCATATCGATAACCAATCCGCCGAGGACTTGCGATTGCCCAGCGGTACTATGACCTTGGCCCCGTGCGGCCACCTGGATCCCGTGCCTGCGGCAGAATTGGACGGCCCGGCGGACGTCTTCGACCGAACCGGGCTCCAAGACCGCAAGCGGCGTGTGATGCACCAAGTGCCCGTAGTCGTCCGCAAAGGTCGCCAGCGTGGCCGGATCCGTCAGTAAGACGCCATCCAGATCCGGGATGGCGATAACCGATGTCTCCGCAAAGGCTGACGTGATCCAAGAACGGTGAACAGGGTCGAAGCCGAGCACCAGCGCGCCCGCGCCTCCGAGAAAACCTTGGACGACCGCACGTCTCGAAGTTCGGATCATGGGCAGCACTTTCTGGGTAAGGTCGCGACTCGTGTGAGTCCGCGATACGATTGGCCGCGACGAACGCCCCATGGTTCGGTCGGAGCGGGGCACCCACCTCGCTCAGGATCGCTTTATAGCTCCTCTGCATAGGTTTCGAAAGAACAAAGGGAGGACAAACGCCGCAAAATTGTTTGTTTTCGTTGCGACTCGCCGATGGTTTGGGCCATTGCCGATGGCCGCCCAGCGCGCATGTCTTTCGATGCACAGGGCGGAAGCCGTCGTCGGCTCTTGGTCACATAGCGCGGGGGCCCGACTGCGTTCAGGCCGCGCAGATGTCTTACGATGCACGCGATCGAGACCATGAGAGGCGTCGATCGTTACGGCCTACCAGCCCTCATCACTTAAGGGCTGCTCGCGCAGCGGCCCAGTATGTGCGGCTGGAGCACCGGTTTCGAAACAAATCGGATCGCTATGACACATGTCGTCATCGCATGGGACCTCGAGAGCCGGAGAGCCGTTTCGAGAATGACATCGAGGACGGAAATAACGTATGCGCCGCGGCAAAGGGACAATGGTCGCGGCCGTCCGGCATGGCCCCAAAACGACCCTCAACGCGTTCCAGCCGTCAGCCTTCGAAACGTCTTCGACAAATGATGGCCCTGCGTCGTCGCATGGACACGCGTTCGTCGAAATGACTTCTTATTCGAGAGTATGGGCCTGGTGTGGTTCGCACACGTCTGCGGCGCCTGTGGTCAGAAAGACGTCCGGCCGCCACCAGCAGTCGGGTCCCACCCGCCCGAGGCGTGCGCCGTCCATGATGACTGAAACTGCCAGCGTCCGCACAAAGTGCAGCCAGCGGGCCTGACACCGACGCGGCGGCCGCGCCGCAAGGCCGCAACTGAGTTGGCCCGAACGACTCGTGAGGCGGCCGGCGACGGATGGGCCTTCGGAGCAGCCAGGCTGCCGTACTTCATCGCGCACGGTCCCATCCGCTGGCCACGGGTTTTCGGCTCGAGAGGCCTTGAAGCGCCCGCGCCGATTTGGTGAGGGCGCAGTTCTGGCGCACGGCTGGGAACCTGCGGCCCCTGGCGGCCCAACAGCAAACCGCCCCGCCCAATGCGACGTTCCGACGGGTCAAGTCCAAGGTCGCCGGCTCATCAGAGCGAATTGCAGGGGCAAGGTGCGGAGCGAAATAGGCCCGCCCCTTCGCCCCTTCGTTGAAGTGATGATGGAGATCCTGGGGCCTTTGCGAGGGCCTGTTCTTCACGTGGACACCGAGGGGCTCGCGGATCGACGCACCCCGGCGCAGAGCGTGCTTCCGCGAGAGGTCCTGGGGGTTTCCGAGCGCGACCAGGAACCGAGAGGTCGGAACTGATGAGGCCCCTTGCCACGCGAAAAAAAGGCCTTCGGGTGACCGCATGCACATTTTCGGCGTCCACCTCATCGGCGTAAGCTGGGAAAATGGCCGGAAGGTTGCCGTCACGCTTCTCTTGACGGGGATCACGCTGGCGCTCCGATGGATGTTCATGCGGCTCGTTCGAAAGATCGGCGGCACCGATCCGAACGAACGGCTCATCTTCTGGGCGCGGCAGGGCTCCAAGGTGGCCGCCGCACTTCTCCTCGGCGTGGGTTTCATTTCGATCTGGTTCGACAACCCGTCGCGGCTCGCCCTGCCCTTCGGGATCGTGACGGCAGGCATTGCATTTGCGCTACAAAAGGTTATTTCAGCCCTCGCCGGCTACTTCACCATCTTGCGCGGCAAAACGTTCAGCGTCGGTGATCGCATCGTCATGGGGGGCGTGCGCGGCGACGTTATCTCGCTCGGCTTTGTGCAGACGACGATTCTGGAAATGGGTCAGCCCCCGGGCCTGACGAAAGACGAGCCGGACGCATGGGTTCATGCGCGACAGTACACCGGGCGCGTTGTGACGGTGACGAACGACCAAGTCTTCGAAACGCCGATTTACAATTACTCTCGGCTTTTTCGGTTCATCTGGGAGGAAATTCGGCTGCCGATCCGCTACGACGCCGATCGCACGCGGGCGGAAGAGATTCTCCTCGATTGCGCCAAGCGGGAGACGATGGACGTCCACCGTCTGTCACTGGCCGAACGCACTCGCATGGAGCAAGAGTTCTTCGTCGATTTGAGTGCGTGTGTTCCGCGCGTTTACTTCCGCATCACCGAGAACTGGCTCGAGCTCACGGTCCGTTTCGTCGTCGAGCCGCACGGCGTTCGGGAGGTGATGGACCGAATGACGCGGCACATTCTCGAGGGGCTCGATCGCGCAGGCATCGGCATCGCCAGTGCGACCTACGACGTCGTCGGATTGCCGCCGCTCCGTGTCGAGGGGCCGCTTTTGCAGAATCTCGTCGATGCGCTCGATCGCCTGAGCGAGAGCACCGGAAGCGCGGCGCCGTCGCCTGGCGACCATCGAACGCGCTGAAGGTCAGCGGCGCAGCCTCTCGGACAGCATGGTGTGACGTTCAGCCGTCGTCTCGTTTTTGACGGCGAGCGCGAGCGCTCGCTTGCTTCCGACGAGAACGACGAGTCGCTTGCCGCGTGTGATGCCCGTGTAGAGCAGATTGCGCTGGAGCATGAGATAGTGCTGGGTGTGCACCGGCATCACGATGCACGGGTATTCGCTGCCCTGCGACTTGTGAATCGAGCACGCATAGGCCAGCGCGAGCTCGTCGAGGTCCGCGTAGTCGTAGCTCACCGCCCTGCCGTCGAAAGCGACCTCGACCTTCTGCTCCACCGGGTCGATCGAGCGGAGGCGTCCGATGTCGCCGTTATACACAGATCGGTCATAGTCATTGCGAATCTGCATGACTTTGTCGCCGACTCGGAGCATCCGGCTCCCGCGCACGACCGAGTCGCCCGCGGGATTCAAGAGCGCTTGAAGCTCGGTGTTCACGTTGGCCACTCCGAGCAGGCCTCGTTGCATGGGTGTCAGCACTTGAATGTCATCGACGGGGTCAAAGCCGAATTTTTGCGGGATGTGCTGGCGAACCAGGGCTTTGAGGGTCGCAGCGATCTCCTCCGGGTCGTTCCGCTCGATGAAGAAAAAGTCGGCCGTGGCGCCTTCGGCGGCAAGCTCCGGCATGCGCCCCTCGTTGACCCGGTGGGCGTTGACGACGATCAGGCTCTCGTGGGCTTGTCGGAAAATGTGACGGAGACGTACGACGTCGGCGACGCCCGAGCGAATGACGTCCGCGAGAACGCTGCCGGGGCCGACCGACGGCAGCTGGTCGGTGTCGCCGACGAGGACGAGCTGCGCGTGCGGGGGCAGGGCTTTGAGGACGTTGTGGGCGAGCACGATGTCGATCATCGAAGCCTCATCGAGGATGAGCACGTCGGCTTCGAGCGGATTCGTGATGTCTCGGTCGAACCCGAATTTTTTCGGGTTGAATTCGAGCAGCCTGTGAATGGTCTTGGCCTCGCGTCCAGTCGTTTCGGCCATTCGCTTTGCGGCCCTGCCCGTCGGCGCCGCAAGCAGGATGCGCCTGCCTTTTTTTTCCAGGATCCGGATGATGCCGTTGACGAGTGTGGTCTTGCCGGTCCCGGGACCCCCGGTCACGACGAGGAGCTTGCTCGTCGCAGCTTTGCGGATGGCTTGCCTCTGCTCATCGGCGAGCTGAATGTTTTGCTGCTCTTCGAACCATGCAATCGCCCGATCGATGTCGATGCGAATCGGGCGAGCCGCGGTCTCGAGCAGCAGGCGAATGCGTCCCGCCGCCGATGCCTCGGCCGTGTGCAGGCTGGTGAGATAAACGATCCCATCATCGCCGCCGTGGCCGCTTCGCTCGCGGACGACGAGGCCACCGGCCGCCAGATCGATCATCGCCTGCTCGATGATCCGCGTATCGATGTCCAGGATTTGCGTGGCGCTCGCGACGAGCTCGGCGCTCGGGACGAAGACGTGCCCAGCGTCCGCGAATGTGGAGAGGACGTGGAGGATGCCAGCCTGGGCGCGCTTCGGAGAGGTCGGCGAAATACCGAGCTGCTGCGCGATTTTGTCGGCACCCGCAAACCCAATGCCATAGATGTCGATGGCGAGCTGATAGGGGTTGTCCTTGACGACCGCGATCGCGCGGTCCCCGTACGCCTTGTAGATGCGTACGCCGTAGGTGGTGGAAACGCCGTGCGACTGGAGAAAGAGCATGACGTCCTTGATGCGCCGCTGTTCGATCCAGGCCTTCGTGATGCGTTCGCTTCGGACGGGACCGATCCCTTCGACTTCGTGGAGGCGATCGGGTCTTTGGTCGATGACTTCCAACGTCTGCAGCCCAAAGTGTTTGACGAGGCGCTCGGCCATGACTTTTCCAACGCCCGGGACAAGGCCCGAGCCGAGGTACTTTTCAATGCCGACGAGTGTCGCGGGCTTCACCGTGACGTAGGAATCGACGCGAAATTGGAGACCGTACTTCTTGTCGGTGGTCCATTGGCCGGAAAGGCGTAGACTTTCGCCCGGCTGGACGCCGAGTAAGTTACCGACGGCCGTCACGACGTCGTGTTGGCCGGCCATCACGAGCTTGACGACACTCCACGCGCTCTCCTCGCTGGCGAAGGCAATCCGATCGAGGACGCCCTCGATGGTCGTCGCGGCGGACGGCTGCCGGTGGCTGGACGGAGCGGGCGGAGGGGACATCGAGACCTTCGATCCAAACCAACGCTTCCAGAATTTTCCCAGAAGGGCGCACAACGTACTTCCGTGACCGCATCGGCGACTGTATGTGTAGTCGATCTGACCACGTATGTTTCTGCTTGTCAGCCGCAGAGATGGCCGTTCAAACCCGTACTGCTAGGGTGCGCGGCCAAAGGAGTCCTTCTTATGTCACGCGCGATTTTCGTCGGGCCACGGGTCATTTGTCTGGCCGCCCTCGCCACGGGGCTCGGGTGTTCCTCGTCGCCCTCAGAGACCTCCTCGACGCCCGCTACGAATTCTTCGGCTTCTTCGTCCGTTTCCTTCAAAACGGATTTGATGCCCATCCTGACGGCGAGCTGCGCACAGGGACCCGGAGCCATCTGCCACGGCGATCCGTCGGACACCGATGCCGGCGCCACCGGGGGCCTGCCGCGCCTCTACCTCGGGCCGCCACCGCCGACGGGCACGACGGACCCGACCGTCATCGCCACGATTTACCAGGGCTTACTCGGCAAATCGACGGAAGACACGAGCCTCGACGTCGTCGATCCGGGAAACCCTGGGCAGAGCTACCTCATCGACAAGCTCACGAATAACCTGAGCTCGTTGACGTGCTCGAACCCGGCCCTCATGCCCCAGCCTTGCGGCTACCAGATGCCGGAACTGGAGACCGCGCTCAGCGCGTCCCAGATTCAGATGTTCGAGAACTGGATCACGCAAGGCGCGCCGAACAATTGACGAGGCCTGCGACTCGGCGCCTCGGAGCCGGCGCAAAATTCCGCGCTGACCATTCTTTGGCATGTGGACCGCGCGGCACCATTTCCGCCGCGACGGAACTCGGCCTCTCGCGCAGCTTCTCGATTCCGCACATCGGCCAAGCTCATTGGTCCGCGCCGGGGCACGGTTGGCGAGACACCCGGCGCCCCTGCCCGCTCGCCCCCCATTTGCTGTCCTCCTCGCGGGCTCTCCCCATGCAGCGCCCAGCCGATCAAGGGAGCGCCCGGCTGAGTCGGCGGCTCGGCGGCCTCGGAGCGTGCCCCCCGTTAGAACTGAATCGCCATGAGCTCGTCGCGGCCGTGATGGACCCGAACACGCTGTTCGAGGAGGAGCGCGCGCGTCTCCTTGGGCCACGGCAGCGCGACGGCGCGGTCATAGAGCGATTCGGCTCGGCCCATCGAGCGACGACACGCCGAGACCGAGTCGCCGCTATGACGCCCGCACGCGGCGACCCAGAGGCTGCGCGCGAGCTCTCGGAAGAGCTCGGCCCACGATCCGGTTCCCTCGACCAGGCCGGAGGCCGCGCATGTGGCGCGAAGCTGTTCGACGTTCGCCTCGCGATCGTCGGCGAGCCGAGTCAGCACGGACCGTCGCTCGACGCCGACGAATTCGCTTTCGTGACGGAGCATGCGCTCGTCATCGAGACCAGCAACCATGAGCTTTTGCAGTGCGTTTGTGTTTTGCATATCGATTGCGAGGGGGCGTCGCGCGAGCCGCGCGGACCGGTGCACCCGGGCTCGGATGAGGCCAAGGCCGACTCGCTCGTCGTCCCACACGCCGCGAAACGAGAACATAAGTTCTCCGCGAGGTGAACGCGCCTCGTCGGGTTCAAGATGACCCAAGCGTGACCTGCGCTCGCCCCGACGTGCGTCGCTCCTCGGCCGACGAAGCGAATCGATATGGGGTCCGACCGGCACGCGCTCTCGCGTGCCGCCCGTCCGTGACATCGCGGCCGGCATTTGACTTCGGGCAGTCCATGAAGCACGCGACTGTCCCTTTCTTCCAGGCTGTTTCCGGCGCCGAAAAGCGAACGAGCAGGTGAGCTCGCCTGGTACGGCTTGGGACCGAAGGCTGTCAGCACGCCATGACAGATGCCTTTTACGTCGGCTTCCTCATTTCGCTATTCGGACTGTCTGGTCTCTTCATACGGGCGCGTACGAGTCTAGGCATGTACAAACTTTTCATCGGTGCCATTGCCATCGCGCTCATCGTTTACTTGTTCGTCAATGCCCACGGCGCGCATCCGTACGAGAACCCGACAGCCGTCGCAAATTTCATCGAGATGCTCTCCATCGCGGTCCTTCCGGCTGGCCTGACGCACACATTCGGGCGGATGGTGAAGCGGCCGCGCGCAGGGGGGGCACTCTTGGGCGTCATGACCGTGCTCTTCGCAACCGGGCTGGCCCTGTGCCATCTCGCCGAGTACGCCGGCGGCAATCCCGGCATCGCCGCCCTGAGCGTCGCGGGCGGAAATCTCGAAGGCAAAGAAGTCCGCTTCGGCGTCGGTGCCTCCGTTCTCGACGCGGTCGTCACGTCGAATGGCGCGTGCGGAGCGTACAAATCGCTGCACGGCAGCTACATGCCGCTCGGAGTCATGATCCCTCTAATCAACATGCTGCTCGGCGAGCTCACCTTCGGAGGGCTCGGTACTGGGCTCTACAGCATCCTGATGGTGGCTCTCATCGGCTTTTTTCTCGCAGGACTCATGGTCGGCCGCACGCCCGAGTACCTCGGAAAAAAAATAGGCGCTCCCGAGATCAAGGTCATCATGATCTATACGCTGATGGTCCCGCTCGTGATTCTATTCTTGACTGCGCTCGCCATCCGGACCGATGCGGGCCTGGCGGGCTTGACCACGAACTCCAGCGCGCAGGGGTTCACGGAAAACGACTGGCCGAGCGCTTGCGCGGGCGGCAGAAGACGCGCACCAATCGATCGGGAATGGTGATAGCGGAGTCATTGAAATGAATCATCCCGTAAGGCTCTTCGCGCTCGTCGTGGCCCATTTGTTGTTCGGGGCGGGCATGGGCTGCCGGTCCGCCGTCGAGATCCATACGATCCGGTCGCCTTTAGCCCATTTCGATCGATACCGCACCGTCGCATTCGACCTCAGTGCGCAAGCCCCACGCGCATACACGAGCTCGCCTCACTCGGCGGGCGTCCGAGAACACATCGAGCCGATCGTCGCGCGTGCCCTCGAGGGCCGGGGCTATGTCCTCGCGTCGAACGATCACGCTGATCTCGTCGTCCGAATCGAGACGGGGCGCCGCGAGCACGAGGCGCCCATCGGCACGATGCCGCTTGGGGGCGGCGTTGCCGGACTGCCGTCGCCGTCGGGCGGAGATAGCGCAGCGGGGGGCGTCAACGTCCCTGGCCCGGCTGCGATCGAGCCGAGTTACGGCGGCGAGTTGGACCAGGAAGAAAAGGACCTCGTCGAAGGGGCATTTGTCATCGATGCCTTCGACGCCCAAACGCACACGCTCGTCTGGCATGGGTCCGCGCGGACCGAGGTCCAAACGGGTCCCGTCGACCTCGAACGGCTGCGCCGCGCCGTCGAATCAGTCATGGCTTCGTTTCCCGCGAGCGCCGGTCACTGAAGCCCGGAACCGCCCCGAAGCGGCCGCGCGACAAGACACGCTTGGGTCGCTTCACAGGAATAGAGCCGGTCCGTGCCCCCGTCGCCGAGGATCGCGACGAGGGAGCAGCAGCGATCGGTGCTGAGGCAGCACTTGTCGCCGCAAGGGACTTCGCACGCCGCGTCCCCCGCGCCGTCAGGCCCACCTGTCGCATCCTCCGTTGCAACGTCCTTTTCGCCATCGTCATGCCCAGCATCGGCCGCGTTGACCGCGTCGGCATCGAGACTCGCGTCCAAGTCGGCGTCGGAGCCGCCCGCATCCGCGCCACCGTCCTCGTGTTTGCCACCTTCGCCGGCGTCCCGGCGCCCAGGCCCGCCCCCGTCGGCCAGCTGCACGTCCATGGAGCCGGTGGCGTCATTGCCGCCACTGTCCGGGGGTGCCGTGCTGGCATCTTGCGATGTGGCGTCCGGTTGGCCAGCCTCCCCGCCCAGCGATCCGTCGACCGCCTGATCGTCGCCCCCGGTGAAGGCCGAGCCGCCGCAACGGACCGCGGCCGCGGCAAGAACGAAGAGAAACCCAATCGACGGGGCGAGCGAGCGATGCATCCGTTGGCTCCGGCTGCTCGCACTTTGACGAAGTTCCACGTTTGCGTCGAGCCGGTTTCGGAAACGGTTGGATGAGGGGGATGAGCCGATGGCTCGAGCGGTGGGCGCCTAGGCGACAGCTGCGCCGCCGACGCCCCTCGGAGCATCGCTGCGACTGCGTCGGAGCCGGGCCCGTGCTCGTCGACGCCGGCGATGCACGCACGCAGCCCGGATGCGAGGCCGGCTCGGTGCCCCAAAGGCGACGCCCACCACCCCGCCCGAGCTCCTGCCTCCCGGAATTCCAGCGGGAGCGCGCGGGGAAGGCCGACCTCGAAGCCCCGTTTTGCGAGTCCCGGAAACGGCTCGGGCATTTCCATGATTTCGTTTACATTTCGCCGCCACGTCAGACGGTTCCGTGGTATTCGAGCCCCATCCCATCCCGCTCGAGGGTGGGCAAACCGCGTAAACTGTCGCATTGGGCTTGCACGCCGTGGCACCGCTCGTCAGAGTGGCGCCGGGAGCGAAACACCCGTCAGGGTCAAAGGGGCGACGCACGATGGCCGAGGGTCCCACAGACTCCACGCGCGACCCGATTTTCCCGGACGGATTCGTGGGCACGCTCGTCAACGGGCGCTTTCAAATCGTCCGGAGAATCGCGCGGGGCGGAATGGGGAGCGTGTATTTCGCGACCCAAGCGCCCCTCAGGCGGCCGGTGGCCCTGAAGGTGGTCCACGTCGTTCGCAATGGCCAAGGTGAATCCGAGGAGAGCTTCCGACGCCGCTTTTTGCTCGAAGCAAGCATCCTCGCGAGACTCCAGCACCCGAACATCGTCGTACTTTTCGATTACGGCCCAATCGCGAATATGGCCGGCGAGCACTATTTCATGGCCATGGAGTACCTGCGAGGCGAAACGCTCGCACGGCGATTCAAGATCGTCGGCCGGCTCGGCATTGCGGAGAGCTTGCGAATCGTCCGGCAAATTGCTCGCGGTCTGCGCGAATCCCATCGGAGCGGTTTCATTCATCGCGACCTCAAGCCGTCGAACATCATGCTCGTTCCGGATGATGAAAAGAATGACGTCGTCAAGCTCGTCGACTTCGGCATTGGGAAAGTCGTGCCAAGTGTGGCGGGTCCCGCCCGTGATGCCGACGCGACGCAGACCGGCCTCGTGCTCGGAAGTCCTCGGTACATGTCGCCCGAACAAATCCGCAGCGAACCGGTCGAGCCTCGCACCGACCTCTACGCGCTCGGGGTCATCCTGTTCGAAGGTTTGACGGGGCACGTACCGTTCGGCGGCGACACGAGTTTCGACATCATGGCCTCGCATTGCCTCAAGACCCCGCCCGAGCTTTCCGACGTTTGCCCGGGTGAGCGATTCCCCCCTTCGCTCTGTCGACTGGTCGCGGCGCTTCTGCAAAAGCGCGCCATCGACCGTCCAACTGCCGAGCAGTTCTTGAACGAACTCTCGTCGATCGAACACGAGACGTTCGGCCACCGCCAGTCGGTCAGCGCGTTCCCAAGCCTATCGCCTGCGGTTCGCGACGGCGTCACGCCCGCCTCGTCGGGGCAGGAAAGCCCGTCGCGGTCGTGGCGGGGCCGCTCGCCACCGCCCGCGGCCGACGACACGGCGACCCTCGGGGCCACGCTCTGGCGGTCGCCAGCCCCGCGCAAGACCCTTGTCATCGGGGGAATCGTCGGCGTCCTCGGCTTGTGCTTGATGCTGGGCCGCAGCGTGGCCGACCGTTCCCTCGATCCACGCCGATCCGAGGCTTCTCCCGCACGAACCTTTCCTCCGGCGCCCGCGGGATCGGCCGAGGTCATGGAGCGCGACATGCGGCGCGCGATCGGGGAGACAACGTCCGACGGCGTCTTTCTGCTCACGGTCGAGTCCATCCCCACCGGCGCCGGGGTCGCCGAGGACGGCAAGATCCTCGGCACGACTCCGCTCGGAGTCATGATCGATCGAGCCACGGTCGCCCGCGGACCACGCACTTTCGTCGTCCAGCTGGCCGGCTATGCCCCGACGACATTCGAACAGGGGGACTCGGAGGTGGCCGTGCGCCAGCTCGTTACGCTTGCGCCGCAGACGCGTACGCGTTTCGTCACGCAACCGCGTTCAATCTCCACGCCACCACCCGACGAAGCCAATCGCTCCAAGCACGACGAATCGCCCGGGCTCGACATCCGGCTTCGACGCTGAGGATAGCCCCCATTGATCGATTCAATTTTCTCCTCGTGCGAAGTACTGGTCGAGGCGCGACTCGCATGAAACGATTCGGCAGGTTTCTCCGTACCACGCTTGGCGCGCTCGCGGCGTCCGTGTCCCTCGGGGTCGGCGCGGCTTGGGCCGACGACGTGGCCGACGAGGCGGATATCCAGTTCAATCTCGGGACCGAACGCTACCAGGCGGGTGACTACGAAAATGCGATCGCCCACTTTTTGGCCTCGAACCGGCTCGCACGCAATCGAAACGTTCTATTCAACATCGCGCGTTGCTACGAGCAGCTTCACCAGTTTCCCGAGGCGCACCGCTACTACGGCCGCGCGCTCGAAGGCGAGAGGGACGCAGGGGCCATTGAGCGCATCGACGAGGCCATCGAACGCATTGCGCCACACGTCGCGCTCCTGCGAATCGTCACCGATCCGCCGGGCGCACGACTCTACCTCGATCGCAAAGACCTTGGGGAACGCGGGGTGTCGCCACAAAGGATGGCGCTGCCGCCGGGGTCGTATCGAGTCGTCGCGGAGCTCGACGGATACGACGACAAAACGAGCGATCCCGTCGAGCTGACCCTCGGACACGAGCGCGCGGTCACGCTGCGCCTGCGCCGGATCGTCGGGACGATTCGAGTCACCGGGCCGATCGGCGCCTCGGTACGCCTCGACGCCGACAATGCGCCCGAGTCGTGCGCAGCGCCGTGCGAGGTAAAGGCCGCGCCGGGGCAGCACACGGTCATCCTCACCAAGGAGGGCTTCCGCGCGCAGCACGAGCCCGTTTCGGTCGAGGCCGAAAAGGTGCTGACGCTTCGCGGCGAGCTCGCCCCGGAGACGGCTTCGCTCGTCGTCAACTCCGACGAGCGCGACGCCGCCGTCGACATCGATGGGTACACCCAAGGGTTCACGCCGGCCATCCTGACAGTTCCGGTCGGTCCGCATCACGTCACCGTTCGGCTGCGAGGGTTCAAGCCGGTCGAGCGCGACGTCGTGCTCAAGGCGGCGGTCCAGAGCCGGATCGACGTGCAGCTGTTCTCGATCGACTCGGTCGAAGCGGCTTCTCGCGTGCCGGAGTCGGTCGAGGACGCGCCGGCGTCGGTCTCGATCGTCGGCAGTCAAGAGCTCCGGGCGATGCGCTACCCCACGGTGGCCGAGGCCCTCCGCGGGGTACGCGGGATCTACGTGTCCGACGATCGAGGTTACGAGTCACTCGGCTTTCGCGGGTTCGGGCTTCCGGGATCCTACGGCAATCGGGTGCTGGTGACGCTCGACGGCATGCCGCTGAACGACGACTGGGTTTGGTCCTCGTACGTCGGCTACGACTTGCGCACGGACCTCGAAGACGTCGAACGAATCGAAGTGGTCCGCGGTCCCGGTTCAGTCGTATACGGCACGAGCGCCTTCTCCGGCGTGATCAACCTGGTGAGTCGTGGCAAGGACGTCCCGAGCGGCGTAGAGCTCGCCGGGGCCGCGGCGGGCGAAGGCGTCGGGCGGGCGCGCGCCCGGATCACCGAACATTTCGGCCCTGATGCGGGCATCTGGACGTCGGTTGCCGCGGGGCAGAGCCAAGGCCGAGACTTCTTTTTTCCGGAATACGTATCCCAGGGACCGCCCGAGGTCGCGGGGAATGCGCGCGGCGTTGACGGGGCGCGGTTCGGAAACGTGATCGGACGCCTATGGTGGAAGGACTTGTCGCTGGCTTGGTCCTTCAACACGCACGACAAGCATTTGCCGACGGGCCAGTTCGATACGCTGCTCGGCGACGCGCGCACCCACCAGGCCGACACGCGGGCGCTGCTCGAGGCGCGCTACGAGCCTCGACTGTTCGGAGTGATCCAGTCGCTGACGCGGCTCCACGGCGACGCGTACGCCTATCGCGGATACTTCGCACGATCGCCGGAGGACGGGGGCGTCGAGACCAATGCCTACGACAGCTATTGGGCAGGCGCGGAGCAGCGCTTCGTCGTCAGCCCGTCGCCCGCCTTCAGTATGAGCTTGGGTGGCGAAGCACAAGCTCACCCGCACGCGCACGAGTACAATTCGACCGAATACAGCCTCACGACGACCAACATTTCGGCCGGTGGTCAATACTTCTCGCACGTCCAGAGTTTCGTCCTCGGGGCTCTTTACGGCAGCGTGGACGCTCGCCCCGTCGAAGCATTGAAGCTCTCGGCGGGCGCTCGTCTCGACTACTATTCGACCTTCGGTTCTTCGTTCAACCCCCGCGTCGCGGTCATCGGACGGCCATACCCGGGGGGCAACGTCAAGGTCATGTTCGGCAAGGCGTTCCGCGCCCCGAGTATCTACGAACAGACGTATCTCGGGATTGGGCAGATTCCGGGGACCAACTTGCGACCGGAAAACGCCTACTCGGCCGAAGTCGAATGGAGCCAACGCATCACGCCGCAAATCATGGCGACGGCGTCGGCGTACACGAACTACGTCCGCGATCTCATCGCGCTTCAAGCTCCACCCGCCTCGGCGAATATCGCCCAAAACGTCAACGGTGCAGGCTGCTCGGTGAACGAAGGATGCCTCCAGTACCAAAACACCTCGACGCCGGTCGCCACGACCGGAGCGGAAATCGAGTTGCGACGTGACTGGAAGGACGGCTGGATGGTGGCGGCATCTTATTCGTTCCAACGCTCGGTTTTTCTTGCCTCAAGCTCACTCGCTGACCTCGTGGCCTTACGAAAGGCCGCTGGTTATCGGGAAGTCCCGAACTCACCCATGCACCTGGCGTCGCTCCGGGGCGCGGTACCCATCCTGTCGCGGGCCCTCAGCCTCATGAGTCGTCTCTCGTTCGAGGGACCGCGCTACGACGTGAATGACACCGTCGCCTCCGGTGTTCCTCAAACGCGGACCCAGGCCGCCGTTCTCTGGGATTTCGTGTTTAGCGGGGTTGAAGCGCACTGGCACCTTACGTACTCCGTCGGTATTTACAACGCGCTCGACTGCAGGGCCTCATACCCAGTCAGCAGCGAGTTCATCCAAACGTCCATCCCCATCACCGGACGCTCCCTGCTCGCGTCGGTCGCGCTGAGCTTTTGAAGGAGACCCATGTTCGGCATTCGCGGCTTGATCCGGGTCTTTGCATGGACCGGCCCATTTTGCCTCATCGCCACGGCGGCCTGCGACGACGAAGGCCCTCGCGTTTACACCGCTCAGGCCTACGAGCCAGAAGCTGGCTGCCTCGACGACTACGTTGCCATCGGACTCGTAACGGCCGACGGCCTCTTTCCGTCATGCGCACCCGTATGCCTGCAACAATCGAACACCCTTTACGTGTCGACCGTGTGTCCACCCTACCCAGACACGACGGTTTCGGTCGACCCGCAGGACTCCGGAGAGTGCGCTGCTGCACTCGCCCTCGCCGAATCCGAGGGCGGCGGGTATTGCTCGGCGTCGGCTGGCGACGATGAAGGAGGAGGGGGCGGGGACGCCGACGCGTTCGAACCGGTGGGCGAGACCGATGCCGGCGTCTTGGACCGCGAAGCCAGGTCAGTCGCCGACCCATGACCCCGGCCGGTTTACGTCCCCGCGTTCGACGCGCGACGTCCTCAGGCGACGAGCGGATCGGCGGACGCGGCTCTTTTTCAGATAGCGCGCATTCGCGGAAATTGATAGGGATGGAAGGCCGCACCTCGCCCGCGCCTTTGCGCGCGATGCCGATGCCTCGTGGGGCCAATTCACACCGAAGAGCGCCCTAACCAAGAATCCAAGCCCCCTCTCAGGGGGAGGAGTTGCCAATGGCCCGAACCGCGTTGATGTCCTTTTTTCAGCGTCTCGCCGCCGAGCACATCGAGGCCCGGCGCCGAGGCGTTCCGGTCGACCGTGTTCGCAAGGAGCACATGATGCGTCGACGCGACGTCTTGCGAGGAGCCGGCGCACTGGCGGGCGCCGCGGTGGTCTCGCAGGCTCGAATCGCGCGCGCGGGTGAGCCCGCGCCGCGGATCGCGATCATCGGGGCCGGCATCGCCGGCATGAACGCGGCCCTGACTCTCCACGACGCGGGGTACGCGTCCACCATCTACGAGGCCGCCTCTTTCGTCGGCGGGCGAATGCACTCGAACACGACGACCTGGGCCCAAGGCCAGGTGAGCGAATGGTGCGGTGAGTTGATCGATACGCCGCATGTAGCCATTCAGGGACTGGCCGCAAGATTCGGTCTGCCGCTCGACAACCTGTTGGCCGCAGAGGTTCCTGGCTCGAACTATACGTTCTTTTTCGAGGACAAGTACTACCCCTACGCGCAAGCGGACAAAGACTTTCAGCCCGTTCTCACCGTGCTGAATGACCAGAACAACGACGCCCCGTTTCCGACCCTGTACAATTCCTACACCAAGGCGGGAAAAGAGCTTGACGAGTTGAGCCTTTACGACTGGATCGAGCGCTACGTGCCTGGGGGGCACGATTCCAAGCTCGGGCAAGTCCTCGACGTTGCATACAACATCGAATATGGGCTGGAGACCAAGGTCCAGAGCAGCTTGAACCTCGTGTATTTGCTCGTGGGGCCGACGAACGATCTCGCCTTGTTCGGCTACTCCGACGAAAAATACCACGTCCGCGGTGGCAACCAGCAGATCCCGCTCGCTATCGAGAAGTATCTGCCGTCCGGCTCGGTCAAGACGGGTTATCGGCTCAGCCGAATCGCGAAGAGTGCTGGGAAAACGATTGAAATCACCTTCACCACGCCCACGGGTACGTGCTCCGAAGTCGTCGATCGGGTGATACTGACGATTCCGTTCAGCGTCCTCCGCACCCTCGACTATTCCGACGCGGGGTTCGATTCACTAAAGGATACTGCAATTACGAGACTCGGCTACGGTACGAATGCCAAGCTTCAGTTGCAATTCGACGAGCGTCTGTGGACCCGACCAGGCCCCTGGGGGCTCAGCACCGGCGAATCGTATGCAGACACCGGTTATCAGAACACCTGGGACGTCTCGCGCGCCCAGCCGGGTACGAACGGCATCCTGGTCGACTACACGGGCGGAAACGTCGGGGCCGCGTTCGACGGCGCAGGCGTACCGTTCAGCGATTCATCGCTCGCACAGACTCGGGAGTATGCCTCCCGCTTCTTGTCTCAAATCGAGCCTGTCTATCCTGGTCTGTCGAACCTTTACAATGGCCGCGCCGCATTGACGGTACCCGCCATCAACCCGAACCTGCGGGGCAGTTACTCCGTCTGGCTCGTGGGGCAGTATACGCTCTTTAGCGGCTACGAAGGCGTCCGACAGGGAAATATTCATTTCGCCGGCGAGCAATGCTCGACAAGCTACCAGGGTTTTATGGAAGGCGGGGCCGAAGAGGGTGCTCGCGCCGCAAGCGAGATTTTGACGGACTACAAAGACGGGATATTCCCCTAGAATCACGGAAGCGCCAGTGTCGATCACCAAGGGTGCGGAATTCGACCGGTTCGACCGACCGAAATCATGGCGGTGGCCGGACGGAGTACCGAGGACGAGCTTCGGGCGGCGGCCTTCGAGCTGCCGCCGCACCCATCGACACGACGCTGCGCGCTCGAGACACGGCCAAGGCGTGCTCGCGGCTCTACTCGTCGCTGCGTTGGCCGCGTCGAGTTCCTGCTCACCCCGGTCGCAGGACGGTCCGGCGACCCCATCGACGGAGGCCATCGCGACGGACGGAGCGACGATCTCCTGCGCCAACGACCCACGCGCGGAAACCTACATACCTGGGCTGCAAGCGCCGGGAAGCACCGGCAAGCTGACGTTCATTCTGCTGAGCGCCAATCCGGAGCCGCCCGCACTCGGACTGAACGCGTGGGCGATTGGGCTTCGGGACGCGACCGGTGCAAGCCTTTCTTCGTCCGCCCTCACGACGGTCAAGCCGTGGATGCCGGAGCACGGGCACGGGCCAGCCCTGGCGCCGACCGTGACGCCGGCCGACGGCGGCATCAACATGGTCGGGAGCCTCGATTTTTTCATGCCGGGGCTCTGGCAAGTAACATTGGAGGCCCAAGCCGGTTCCCTCTCCGACACCGGGGTGTTCACCTTCTGCGTCGAGTGATCCCCCGGTTCTTTGACGGACTCCCCTTCGCGGTCCACCTATTCCCCCTTCGCGGTCCACCTATTCCCCCTTCGCGGTCCACCTCCCCTCGTTCCCGTCGAGGGGCCCCCCGTTCCCCTCCCTGTCGGCCCATCCCGGACCCTTTCGCTGGCCGCCGATCCACGGTCATCAGGGCGAGCACTTCGTATGATTCGTCGCCAGCGTTTGCTGCGCGGCGACGTTGAAGTCGAGGGTGGCAACGCATGTCTCCGGGGTCCCGTCGTCACTCATCGTGATGAGACCCGCCGCGGCTTCAGGGGTCCACTCGAGAGGCGGCCCCCCTGGCCCGGTCAGCGAGACGTCGAAGGTCGGCATGGCGTCGACCACGGCCGCGTCGAGGTCCCCGCTTGCCACGAGATCAGCGAGGACATCGATTCCGACCGGTTGCAGGCGCACCCGCATGGTGACCATGTCCGGCCTGGTCGTCAGTGGCGTCCCGTCGCGCGGAAACCGTTGCACGATATGCGTGCCATAAAAGCGAGGATCCTGGGGATCGAACGTTGCAAGCGCGGGGAGCTCATTTCCTTCGGTGCTCGCTGTGAGCCAAAACATGTTCACGGGGGCACCCTGCGCATCGAAGAGGCACTCGCGCAGCAGCCATCGATCGGGGTCGTTGGAGACCGCGGTCACGGACTGCCCGGTTGACACGACCCCACTTTGATAAATCACAGCACCACCTCGGTACGCAATGACCTCCACCCATGCGCGTCGGTCCTGCGCCGAGCCGCTCGGCCATGCGTGACCCACTCCGACGGGGTCGAGAACGACGCGAATACCTCCCGCACCGGTCACACAAAGTGCCCCCTGAAGGGCGCTGTCGAGAGCCTGCTGGACGGCACCCACTTGCTCGCCCGCGTCGGCCGCTGACGGCCCGAGGGCCACGTCGACGGCCGGAAAGGTGTGGTCGTGCAAGGTGCGGGGCGGCGCGTCCTCTGCCTGAGCTATGGGCTGCAGGGTGGGCGACGGCGTCATGTGGCACCCGCTGCAGGTCGTTCCGTCGGATCCTGCGAACGCCGAATGCGCCCACTCGAAGTAGGTCTGCTCGATTCCAGCGTCGCTCCCGGGTACGACGACGTCGTGGCATGCGCCGCAAGCGGCAGCGCCCGCCGGCTGGATCGGGTCTGCGACAACAGCGTAGGTCGACGCATGGGCCGGATTGGGCACTGGGTTGGCGTATTCGCCGCGCATGACCAAGTCGTCGGCCAGCACGAGCGCCGCATTTTGCGCGCCGCCGACCGTCGCAATTTGATGGCAAAAAAAACACGTGACCCCGTCGTACTTCTCGGGAAGCGAGGGCAGATTCAATCCGTCCTGCGTGAGCCCGTCGCGGACGGCCATGGGGGCATGGCAGCCGACGCAGAACCCTCCGAGCCCGCCATCGGTCTCGCGCTGCCCGCGCGCATTCATCGCAAGGAATACGGGATCGCTCGACGCATAAGCATGCATGCTCGCCAGCCATTCGGCGACCTGCTGCGCGTGGCACGGCTGACAGGCAGTCGGGTCGAGCAGTGCGGCCCGAGAGAAAGAGTGGCTCGCCGCGGGCGGGCCGGTGGCAACCGCGGCATGCCCGTCGCAACCGAGCCCGGCCAGGGCGATCGCCAGAAGATCCAGTCCGCGCCGCGTCCCCCTCGTGACCGCTTTTCCAGCCGGGAGACATGCAAACGAACCCTTGCCGAGACCGAGACCGGGACCGGGCCGCACGTCGATGGTCCACACATCGAGAAGATACACCGCCGCTGGCGTCGGCAGCGGACGCAGCCCCCGCTTGGTAGGCTTCTTTCGGGCCGTCCCCGATGAACCGCGCGCCGCATCGATTGGCCCTCTCGGCATCGTTATTTCTTTCTTTCCCGTGCCCAGCCGCGCAAGCAAACGGTCGGTACCCGGCGGCCAGTCAGCTGGTCGTCCGCCCGTCCGACCCGGAGGTGCTCGTGCTTCGCGCCACCTTCGGGCTGCTCGTCTCGCAAGATGCTGGTGCGACTTGGGGCTGGATTTGCGAATCAGCCCTCGGTTTCAACGGAACCGAAGATCCCGCCGTTGCGGTGACTGCCGACGGGACCATCCTTGCAGCGCTCTACGAGGGAATGGCCACGTCGAACGATACGGGTTGCTCGTGGGCCTTCGCCCCGTCGCTTGCGGGGTGGGTCAGTGCAGACGTCGCAGTCCGCCCGGAGGCTCCGGACGATGCCGTCGCTCTGGCGTGGATCGAGGACACGACCGATGCGGGACTGACGACGTTCGAGACGCACGTCTTCGAAACCTCCGACGACGGGGTCGACTGGTCGCAGGCCGGCTCTGCGATCGACCCGACAGCGCTTTTGCAAACGATCGACGTGGCCGCATCCGACCCCAATCGAATTTACGTGTGTGGGGTGCACGGGATCTACGAAACGCAGGACGTGACGCTCTACACGTCACGCGACGGTGGACAGACCTTCGTCGAGAACGCCGTGCCCGTCGACACCGAGCTCGAGTCGAACGCCTACATCGCAGCGGTCGATCCCGTCAACGCAGACCGCCTCTACGTCCGCACGTGGCCCATCTCGCGCTTGCTCGTCTCCGATGACGCCGGACAGTCATTTCGCGCGGTCCTCACGTTTGCGGGCGAAATGCAAGGGTTCGCGGCGTCGCCCGACGGAACCACCCTGTACGCCGGGGGACCGACCGACGGCTTGTGGGTCGGAGATGCGACGACGCTCTCGTTTCGGCAGGTCTCGAGCGTTCCCATCCAGTGTCTGGCGACGAGCGGGGCAACACTGTACGCGTGCTCGAATGATCCGCCCTTCGCGCTCGGCGCCTCGGCGGACGGCGGAGCGTCGTTTACGCCGCTCCTTCGCTTCGCGGCCATCCCGGGCGCCCTCTCGTGTCCGTCCTCATCGCAAACCGCGAGCTGTAGCGGGCAGTTTCCGGCGATCTGCGAGACGCTGCCAGGTTGCGGCGAGGGAGGGGCAGGCAACGGAGCCGAAGCCGACGGGGGACCGCGCGGCGCCGGGTCGAGCTCGAGGGGCTCGCTCACGGCGGAAACCGGCGAGCCCTCCTGCGGATGCCACGCTGTGGGCTTCGCAAGGCGAACGCGCCGTCGCCTCATGGGATCTGCGCTCGCACTCTCTGGGTTCAGCTTGATGGGTGCGGCCTTTCGTCGGCTCTTCAGGCGCAAGCGACCAGGCGACCCGTACGGGCGTCGCAAGCCTCCTTCGCGCAAACGATAGTGCAAGCACGCCGACGGACATGAGGAGCGCGGACGCGGCCGAGATGGCCCGATGTTTGCGATCAAGTCGTGCCATGGCCCTCACGGTCGACGAGATCATGAATCGTGAGCCGCTCGTCGTTCGGCCGAATACGCCGCTGCGCGACGTTCGCGATCTCCTCCGCTCGTTCGGCATCGGCGCGGTGCCGGTCGTCGACGACACGCAACGACCGCTCGGCGTGCTTTCGCATCGCGATCTGTTCGAACCGGAAGGAACCGCGTCGATGCGGATGAGCCGACCTGCGATGTGCGTGGCCGTCTCCACGACGATCGATCAGGCCGCGCGGCAGCTGGCTCTCACGGATCGACATCACCTCATCGTCGTCGACGGTTCCGGCGCGGTCGCGGGGATGCTCTCGACGCTGGATCTCCTTCGAGGGTTGCTGGGCCTGCCGACTCGGCATCCCGCCGCATTCCCGCATTGGGATGAAGTGACCCAGGTCTCTTGGACCGACGACTTGCCGCTCGACGAAGACGGCTGCGCGAGAGCGCCCGACGCCCCTGGATTCCTTCTCATCGTGCGGGGGGGACACGGAGAGCGCGACCGCGTCGTTTGGGCGGAGCCCTGCCAGAACGTTCGAGCCCGCGTTATCGAACTCGTGTCGGTGCCCTCCGAGCAGCCGCCGTCGCTGGCGCCCCTCTCCCGACCCGGTCTCCGCTTTCGGGCAGCCGAAGTATCGGACGGGGCGGCGCAGCAACGAATCGCTGCCATCTTGCGCGATCGGCTGGCCCATGTTCCGCCGCCCGGCGGGACCTGATCGCCCCCGGCCTGAGGCGATTGAACCCAAGCGCGGCGGTGCGCACGGAGGTCCCGCGCCCCGGACCGAACGAATGCCGCGAAGTGGCCACGCGCTCACCGTCCCGAGGGGCCCTCTCCTCCGGCCCCGGCGCCGCCGCCTTCGCACGTCAAGCGTCTTCGTCGATACTTTGAATCGGGCCCTCGGCAGAGGTAGGGGATCCCCCCTCCGCCGACGCGCCTGAGGAGGCGGCCGACGGTGCTGCGGTCTGCGCCGGGGGCATGTCCGGGCGGGCTGCGCCGAGGTCACCGCCCGAGACGCCAATGGTCTCGTCGAGCTCCTCGTCGTGAGCCCGAGCCCTGCGACCCTCGTCCTCGAGTACGTGTCCGGCCAGCGCGCCAGCCATGGCTCCGAGGGTCATTCCAACGGCAACTCCGACGGGGCCCGCGGCGCCACCCACGACAGCGCCCACCAACTCGCCCGCGATGGCGCCCACGTCTGTGCCGTGACCCTCCGATGGGAATGCGGGATCAACTTGCTTGGCCTTCATACATCACCTCTCCCTCAGACGCGCTGCATCGGCCGTTCCAAGCGAGCTTGCCGATCGTGAACCCCGCCGCCGGCTCGGCTTTCATCGACTCCTGGCTGCAAGATTCGCTGCATGGCGCAGCCATTGCGCGGCCCGTCGTCGGGTGCCGGGCGCATGGGCGAAGCGAGGCGCCGCGTGCCCCCGAGCGCGTCGCAAAGGCCACTCGACGGCCGTGACCCTTCATGCGGTCGAAGCGCGCACATGCCGAACGGTTGAACGTACACATGCCGACCGAGCGTCCTCTCCTCGTGGATTGGAAGTTGCTCAAGCGGCGGGGGCAGCCATGACCCGCGAAAATGACGTGTCCGCGAAATCGGCGCTTCGAACCCAGACCGCCATCGTCAGGACGTTGGCGCACGAACTGCGGCGGGAACGCAGTGAACGGCCCGAGATGGCGGATGACCTGCAGGGTCAAGTCCTCGAAGAATCGGTGCGGCTGGCTTCGACGATCAGCAGTCTGACGAGCGCCCGACTGAGTCAGCCCCCGATTTTCCTCGAGCGCGAACGCGCAGAGCCAGGCGAAGCCCTTTCAGAGCCTCGACGTCGCATCTTGATCGTCGAGGACGACGAGCAGACCCGCGCCGCGCTCTCAGGCTGGTTGGGATACGAATACGAGGTCATGACGGCGAGCGATGGATGCGAGGGCCTCGCCCTGGCCAGCCAAATCACTCCCGACATCATCGTCACCGACCTGTGGATGCCCAAGCTGGACGGCATTTCGATGGTCAACCGAATGATGAGCGTCGACTCGCTTCGCAACGTTCCCGTCGTATTCCTAACGGGGCAGACGGAGCCTGCGAGCATCGCTGCAAGCTTCTCGGCCGGCGGTCATTCGTACCTGACCAAGCCGGTCGACCTCGAGATGCTCGAGGATGAAATCCGCTCAGCCCTTTCGGGTAGGCCCCTGGCCTCGCAAAATGCGGGCTGAGCGGTCGACCGCTCAGCCCGCGTTGCGAAAGAGCAGGCCGATACCCCAACCGGCGAGTGCACTGATGAGGCCGATGGCGGCTATCTCGAGTCCAGCCTTGCAGGGGTGGCCGATTGTTTTTCGAGCCTTGTTGGCGCCAATGGCGAACAACGTTGCCGCCGCCACGACGACAGCGGCCCCTTGGGCGACGTCAAAACCAAGAAACGCGAACGGGACGATCGGCAGGAGCGAACCGGTGATCGCCGAGATTCCGACCACGGCGCCCGAACGCAGGGCACGACGGCGCGCGATGGGGACCAGGCCATGCTCCTCTGACATCATCACGGCAACCCAAACATCCGGGTTCGACGTGATCGTTTCGACCACGCGGTCGAGAAGCTCGCCCTCGAACCCTTTTCGCGCGTAGAGGGCGCGGATCTCTTCGCGTTCGAGCGTCGGAACTGCGCTCACGTGTCGGTACTCTCGCGCGCGCTCACTGCGATAGACGTCGCCCGCGGCCATCGAGGACGTGTAAGCGACTCCCGCCATCGAAATCGATTCGGCGAAGGCCGCTGCGAGGGCAGCCGCGATCGCCAGGCGCGCACTGCCGCTCGCCGCCGACACTCCGAGTACGACGCCCAAAATATTGACGATGCCGTCTTGCGCGCCAAGAATGACGTCGCTCATGAGCGTGCCCTTGTGATGGGGGTCGATGCGGGCGTGTTGTGCGATCTCCCACTCGGGGACGGCATCGGGGTTCATGGCGGGCCGGAAGGCAAGCGGCGGACCGATGAGCGGGGTCGGTGCGAGGGTCCGTTGTGCGGAGCGCCGACTTTTTCCGCGCAGCGCACGAATTGCGTTTGGACGGTGGATGCGGTCCTCGATGCTGAGGAGATCCCGGCTTACCTGGGAACCAGGGTGGAACCGCACTGACCGGGGGTGCCCCCGCCGCCGCAGGTCTGGCCGGTCGAGCAGCTGCCGCAGTCGAGCACACCGCCGCAACCGTCTCCCGCTGGGCCGCAGCCATAGCCAAGTTGGGCGCAGGTCAGCGGCATGCAGGCACCGCCGCCGCACTGACCGTAGGTGCCGCCCCCGCCGCAGGTCTGGGGCGCCGTGCACTCACCGCATTGCAGTAGGTTACCGC
This sequence comes from Polyangiaceae bacterium, assembly GCA_050013115.1. GTDB lineage: Bacteria > Myxococcota_A > Polyangia > Polyangiales > Polyangiaceae > Palsa-1150. Next base: position 10,585 of record JBEKFX010000060.1, on the reverse strand, counting down.
AACCGTCGCCGGCTGGCCCGCAGCCAATCTGCTCCTGGGCACACGTTTGCGGTACGCAGTAGCCGCCTTCGGGCTCGCCGCATTGGCCGGACAGACCACCGCCGCCGCATGTGAGGGGTGCCTGGCAAGCCCCGCACTCGATGGCGTTGCCGCAACCGTCGCCGGCAGGACCGCACGAAATGTTTTGAACGGCGCAGGTCAAGGGCTTGCAGGCGCCCCCGTCGGGGGCCCCGCACTGCCCCCCGACGCCGCCCCCTCCGCACGCCTCACCCGCTGGACAGCTGCCGCACTGGATGGCGTTGCCGCAGCCATCGCCCGCAGGACCGCACGAAATGTTTTGAACGGCGCACGACCGCGGTGCGCACGCGCCCCCGTCGGGGGCCCCGCACTGCCCGGCCACGCCGCCTCCTCCGCACGTCTCACCAGCTGGACAGCTGCCGCACTGGATGGCGTTGCCGCAGCCATCGCCCGCAGGACCGCACGAAATGTTTTGAACGGCGCACGACCGCGGCGCGCACGCGCCGCCGTCGGGAGCCCCGCACTGCCCGGCCACGCCGCCTCCTCCGCATGTCTCGCCCGCCGGACAGCTGCCGCACGCGATGACGTTGCCGCAGCCGTCGCCGGCGGGACCACAGGAAAACCCCTGCAAGGCGCACGATCGCGGCGTGCACGATCCCCCGTCGGGCTCGCCGCATTGACCCGTGACTCCGCCGCCGCCGCATGTTTGCGGAGAGGTGCATGTTCCGCATTGCATCTCGCCACCGCAACCGTCTCCCGCTGGCCCGCATGCGAGCCCCTGCTCCGAGCATGTCCGCGGCGTGCAGGCTCCACCGTCGGGCTTGCCGCACTGCCCGTTCACGCCGGCCCCCCCGCAGGTCAGTGGAGCGGTGCACGTGCCGCACTCGAGCTGATTGCCGCACCCGTCGCCAGCTGGTCCGCACCCGATGTTTTGAGAAGCGCACGACATCGGCGGACATGACGACTGGGGAGGTGAGACGCAGGACGCGAGGTCGAACAGCATGTACTCGAGAATTCTTTCCTGAGACGTGAAGCTCGTCGTGCACTCACCGGGAAACGCGATGCTGTTTGCATTGGTTACGCCGCTCACGTGGAAGTCGCTGAAGATCGCGTGCCCACATTGATTCGTTTGACCGACCGGCGTGTTGAATGTGAAATGCTCGACCATCGCGTTCTTCTTCTGGGGGTCGGTCCCGTCGATCCAGTCGACGGATCCGTTCGTGACCCCGTCCACGTCGTGGCGCGGATCGGTGATGGCCACTTGCGGATTGGTTGGCGGAGTCCCCGGATTGGCATTCGAAAGAGCGCTGACGAGGTTGAGCCATTGCCAAAAAATTCCAGAATGCATGGGCGCCGGAACGACGGGCGGGACCTTGCTCACGTTGAGCGTCCAGGTGACGGTTCCGGGGTTGTTCTCGTTCGGGTTCCAATTGGCGACGCCATTGAACTCGCCGTTACCGACCAGCCAGGAGTAGCTGAAATGCGTGGCGAAAAAATGTCCGCCGGAATTGGCATAGGTGACGAGATCGCCCGGCTCGTCCGTTGACCGCATGTTGTTCGTATCCGAAGGATTGAAGTCCAGCGGAGACCCCCAACAAGGGAGCAGGATCTGGTCGTACTTCATGTAACTGCCGGCACTTGCCATGAGCGCGCTCTCGGGCTGAGAGAGGGCCGCTTTGGGGTTGGTCATGCTGGCCGGGTCGGCGATGTAAGCCCCTGGTCCGACGCCGTTGCTCAACTGGCTCCCCGGTCCCTTCGCATAGATGTGAATTCGACCGCTTGGCGCCGCCGTGCTCGACGTGAATTCGCTCTCATCGACGCCCATCTTCAGCAGTACGCACTCGAGAGCATCGACGGCTCCCGTCGAAATCGCGGTGAGCGGGATGCTCCCTTCAGTATGATTCCTCGGCAAATTCAAGTCGCCGATGGACGTGGCCGCGCACGCCGAAGGCGGCGCGATCTGGAACTGCCGTCGCCACCGCCCGAGCTGAATGACGAGTGGCACCGTTTGCCCTGCCGGCGGGCTGGGGACGTCGGTCAGCGTGAATGTCCCATCGTAGTTGGTGTAGGTCGATACGAGCGGGCTACCCGATACGTCCGCTCCGCACTGAGGGCACGAGCCGGTCGTGTAGCCTTGCGAGATCGGCTGAACCGTGCCGTTCGGCACGTATACGAGCACGTTCGGGACGGGATCGGGCGTCAGGCCCGTCCATGCGGACTGGCCGGCCAGCACGCGACCCGTAATCGTCGTCGGCGTGCCGCCCGTGCACGAGGCCTGGTACTGGCAAAGGCCTCCACACGTGTGGCCGCAGACGCCGGGAGTTCCGCCGCCGCCGCACGTGTTGGCGCCAGAGCAGGTTCCACACTGAACGAGATTGCCGCAGCCGTCGGCCGCCGGGCCGCAGTCGTACCCCAGCTCCATGCAGGTCTCCGGCGTGCAGAGATTGACCGCGCCACCGTCCGGCGCGACGTACACGTTGCCGCCGCACTGGTTGGGGCCCCCGCCTCCGCAGTACTGCGTGCCGGTGCACGTCCCGCAGTCGAGCAGATTTCCACAACCGTCGCCGGCCGGGCCGCAGGTGTATCCCAATTTGCTGCACGTCGTCGGCGTGCAGAGATTGACCGCTCCGCCGTCCGCCGCGACGTACACGTTGCCGCCGCACCGGTTGGGCCCCCCGCCTCCGCAATACTGGGCCCCCGAGCAGCTTCCACAGTTCAGAAGGTCGCCGCAGCCGTCTCCCGCGCCGCCGCAGTCGTAGCCGAGGGCTGCGCACGTCATCGGTGTGCAGAGATTGACCGCTCCGCCGTCGGCGGAGACGAAAACGCTCCCGCCGCACCGGTTGGGTCCACCGCCGCCGCAGTACTCGGGCGACGCGCACGCCGAAGGCCCGCCGCAATCGAGCTCACCGCCGCAGCCATCGCCTCCGTATCCACAGCTATAGCCAAGCGCCGCGCACGTCGTCGGAACGCATGGCTTGACCGCGCCGCCGTCGGCGGAGACGTACACGCTGCCGCCACAGACGTTCGGCCCGCCCCCGCCGCAGTACTCGGGCGACGCGCACGCCGAAGGCCCGCCGCAATCGAGCTCACTGCCGCAGCCGTCGCCCGCGTACCCGCAGTCGTAGCCGAGCGCCGAACACGACGTCGGGGTGCAGACCTGGGCTGGCCCACCGTCCGGCGTGCCAAAGACGCTCCCGCCACACTTGTTCGGCCCACCCCCGCCGCAGTATGCGGGCGACGAGCAGGCAACGACCCCACCGCAATCGAGCTCGTTGCCGCAGCCGTCGCCTGCATACCCGCAGTCGAACCCGAGATCGCTGCACGTCGTCGATACACACCCGGAACTCACGGCGCCGTCCGCCGACGCACCCACGTCACCACCGCCGCACTTTTGCGGACCTCCCCCGCCGCAAAATGCGGGAGGAGAACAAGCGGAGGCGCCGCCGCAATTCAGCGAACCACCGCAGCCATCGCCGGCGTAACCGCAGTCGAAGCCGAGGTTTGCGCACGTCGCCGGGACGCAGGGCGCACCCGCCTCGAACGCGCCGCCCGCATCTTGCCCCGCGCTCGCGTTCGTACCGCAGCGGCTATAACCGCCCCCGCCGCAAAATGCCGGCGCACTGCATGTTCCACACGCGATGAGGTTTCCGCACCCGTCGGTGTTCTCACCGCAATTGTAACCCGACTCCGCACATGTCTTGGCAACGCACAAAGCACCGGCGGCGTCGCCGATCGCGCCGAGCAGCGATTGGCCGCCCTCGAACGTCGACGCGTCGAGCGATACCGAGCCGAACTTGCTGCTCGATGACCCGCAAGAAACGGCCGTCAACGCGGTCAGAACGGTGACAAGAAAGAGGCCGACCGACGGGCCGACGTTGGGCCGCAACATCATTGAATCTCCTCGGCGCGGGAGCGCCACGCCGAATCCCGCTCACAGGGTGCGGCACAACGCCGGCCCGCTTTCATTATGTGGTTACGGTATATCTACCGCCACAACGAATAACGGCCGAACCTTCGATCGCTTTAGACGACGCTGGCCCGGTCGGGCGCTCTCCCTTTTTCCGCCTTTCGCACGTCGTGCTGCCCCGATCGGGCGGTCTCCTCTCGCGTGAATGCGCATCGAACGGGGCACGCGAATGGGCTCGCACAAGGTGAAGAAGACAATTCCTACCGCTTACCGGCCTCTCCGGGAGTGGGTGCACGGGCGGAACGCGCATACGCCAGAAAGGGCCAATACTGGCCGCCGTAGAGCAGCCGGCTGGGCGCGGCGCTGGTTGCCTTCGGGCCGCCTTAGAGGCACATTGTGCGAAATCGATGATTCGCCTCGTCTACGCGGTCCTCTCGGGTGTCCTGGTCCTCGGGGGTGCGATGGCCGGTTGCGCACAGTCCGGTCCGGGGACAGGCAACCTCGGAGCCACCAACCCAAACTCTGCGAATCCCTCCTCGGGCAATCCGGGTGGAGGCTTTTTGGGTGACGCAGCCACGCTCAGCGGAAGCTCTGCGAACTTCGCGCAGCCTCTGCCGGCGGGGACCTGTCCTCCGGGCATCAAGAGCATCAGCGTCACCCCGGCCCAAACGACGACCCAGGTTACGTACGGCGCGGCCGCGTCGTCCGAGGCCCAGCCCTTCACGGCGACGGCGACGTTGGACGATGGCGGCTCGATGGACGTGACGGGATGCGCCGCGTGGACGACGAGCGATCCCACACTGGCGACTGCGCCCGGCGGGGCGTTCACGACCTCGTACGCGGGTCAGTTCACAGTGACCGCGACCGCGGGCGCGGCCGGCTCAGTGCAAGGAAGCGGTACGGTCACCGTCAAGCTCACGGGGACGGCCAACGCGTCAAACATCGATACGACCAAGCTCGATGCGACCCCGTCGGGCACGGCACCTCAAATCGCCTATCCGTTGGACGGCGCGCTGTTCCCGCTGCACTTCGGCGACCTGGCCTTTCAAGTCGTCCCGAGCGCGGCAAACCAGACCCTGGCACGCATCGCGTTCACGGGCGATGCGATTGACTTGAACGTCTATGCGCAGTGCGTTCCGATTGCAGGTGCGACGATCGCGGGGGCTTGTCGCATCGCGCTGCCCGCGGATCTCGAGCAAGACCTGGCGGGAGTCAGCGGCGCCCCGAACATGGCCGAAACGGTGCGTCTCGCCGGTGCGGACGGCTCGAATCTGGCCGAGAGCGCCTCCATCGACGTGCGCTGGGCCTCGAGCCCACTGCCCGGCTCGATCTACTATTGGAGCGCGCCGCCCATGGGGGGCTCCGGCGGGTCGTCCGAGACCGCCGCGAGTGAGGTCGTACGCATGAACCTTGCTGAAGCCGGCACACCGCCCGAGGTCTTTTATGAGTGGCTCGACGCAGTCCCCTACGCTCCGCCGCTCAGCGGTGGCTGGGCTTGCATCGGGTGCCACGCGATTACCCAAGACGGCACCAAAATGGGGATAACGATCGGCGGTGCAGCCATCGCCGCGAATGGCGACGGCAATGGCTCCTTTTTTGCGCTGATCGACGTCGCCACCCGGACGCCAATGGCCGCGCGCATCGTCGGCGATGCGGGACAATTTCTCGAAGACGGCTTCGCGACGATCACGACTTTTGCCCCAGACGATTCGAGCATGGTTCAAGAGCTGCAGGGGTCGCTCTACCTGCGCGCCGCCGACGCGACACTGGCCAGTCAGGGGCCCCTCTTCCCGTCGATCACGGAAAAATTGACGCAACCGTACTGGTCTGCGCATGGCGACCTCTTGGCGTTTGCGAGTTGGGTACCGTCGCTCACGATTCCGCACGCGTACGACTCCAAGGATCTGAACGGGAACGAGACTCCGAACGCTCAAATTTGGGTTTCGAAGGTGAGCGGCATGGCCGGCACGGGGGACGCCGCCACGGCGTTCAACGCACCGGCGTTCGGTACGCCGACACTTGTCGTTCCCCGCGTGACGAATGCGTCCGAGTACTACCCGAGCATCTCCGACGACAGCGCTTTCGTCGTCTTCAACGAGTCGTCTTGCAATGGGCCTCCGACGCCGACCCAAGATGGGTATGGCAGCAGCCCGTGCGATGGCTATGACGATCCGTCCGCGCGGCTCCGGTTGGTCGCCACGACGGGTGGGACTCCGCTCGAACTCGACCAGGCCAGCGGCCGTACGAGCGGCTGGCCGACGACGAGCACGTGGACAAACTCGTGGCCGCGTTTTTCGCCGACCCACGCGACCTACCAAGGCAAGACGCTCTATTGGATCGCGTTCTCGTCTCGCCGCCCCTATGGGGCCGTTCTGGCAGGATCTCAGACGGGAACCAGCGTTCCGCAGATTTGGTTTGCCGGAATCGCCGTCGACGCGAACGGGGCCATCTCGGGGGACCCAAGCTTTGCCCCGGTTTGGCTTCCGATGCAGAATAGCCCCACCCCGGAGGTGCTCTGGGACGGGGGATTGGCGGCGGCCTCCGGCGATGGCGGAGCGACAGGCAATCACGTTCCGCAGTGGGTCTACCAGTACGTACCGTACGTTCCGCCGCAAATGCCACCGCCTGCGCCTCCACGATGACGCAAAACGGCGGCCGACCCGCGGTTGCCGTTCCAACCGTTTGCCCTTCCCGTGCGCCTCGGAGGTCATGCGAAACGGCGGCGATGGCCCGTGTTGTCCTTCCAACCCCTGCCCGACGCCACCGGGGTGATGAGCGCCGCTCCCCCTCCGATGTTTGCTCGTGAGAAACAGCGGCTTCAGTGGTCGAAGTAACCGCCGACGATGAATCCGGCCGTCAGGTATCCCGCAACCGGCGAGGGCGCCATCTTCACGGTGAAACCGGGGCCTAGGCCGAAAAAGAAGTGCTCGGCCGGGTGAAGGAGAAACGGGGCGAAAAGCTCCGTCGAGAAAACGGCGGGGCTGCCGCTCGGAAAGCCCAGGGTCAGCGAGGCCTGGGGCCAGAAGGACCAAGTATCGGAAAGCGCAAACTCGTAACCCACCTCGGGCGACAGCGCGAAGTTCGTGGCCGTTGGGTTGCGAGGGCCCGTCTTCGAAACGTCGAGTTCGACGGCGCCGCCCACCGACCAATGCGCAACGACGAAGTAGTCGAGCGCCGGTCGCAGGACGAAGCCCGTGGCATTTGGAGACCCCAGCTCTTGAGAGAAGGAAAAGCCAGCGTCGTTGGTGACGACGAAGTTTCCTTGTCGTTCGAGCTCACCGGCAGTTCCACCGAACGCCGCGGCGTCGCGGCTGGCGCCCATGCAGAGGGCCAAGGTGAACGCAGCCCCAGCTCGCACCGTTTGCACCGTTCGCGTCGTTTGCATGACTGGGGAGCATCGCGGCCTCGCTGGCGCCACGCAAGCGCATTCCGGCATGCATGATGGCCTATCTCTCGTGGCCACTGCCTTCCGGGATACGGCCCGGCCCCGTGCCCGAAGGCGGAGATCCGCGCAGACCGGGCACCCGGACTACGGCGATCCTCCGCCCTCGGCCGGTGCAGCGCGACGGCGCCCGCGGCTCGGCGGGCGCCGTCGCACCGGCTCGTGCCCGGGGCTCGCGTTACAGCACGTCTTTTGGTGGTCGGGGGATCGGAGTCAGCGTCTTGCCGGCGCGAACAGATCGTCCATCGCGAGCGTCGTGTCGTCACATGCGTGGTTCAGGCAGGGAAGACCGAGACCCCCCTCAATCGTCCGGAGCAGCGAGAAGTGCGTATAAAATCGGCCGCTCTCCACTCCGTGGACGCCGTAGTTCGTGTCTACGGTCAAGACCACACGATTCGGGTAAGGGGCCGAGCTGTAATCGTTCTCGTCCCAAATGATGGCGATCGCGTTATGACCCTGCGGCCAAATGGGCGAATCATGGATGGCCTTGACCAGCGTACGCAGAGTGAGGTCACCCTGGTAGATGAGCCCCGGATTGAGGCCTGAGAGCGTACCCTGGTCGTTCGGGTCTTCGAGACAGGCTGCGCTCCCGTTGCTTGTCCCATGCTGGTCGTCGCACTGGTTGGGGACGATGTACGCGTAGTTCGGCACGCGACCTTCCTGAAGATCGTCGAAGAGGCCGCGAGCCCCTTGAAAACCGACGACATTGCCAAGCCCGAGGGGCGAATCCTTGGGCGCCTCTTGGACGCTGCGGAAATAGACGAACGGGTCGTGCTTCGATGCGTAGAGATGGACGATGTTGCTCGTCGTCGCCGTGCCGGCCAGCAGCGTCGCGATATCCGAATTGTTGTCGTAGTATCCGTCGCTGTAGTCGACGAGGTCGGCGCCGCCGAAGGAGACGCTCTCTTGGTAGCTCTTCCACGATCCTCCAGCGGCTGCGAGCTGGTCTGCGATCGTCATCCCGACCGTGCCCGGAGCGGCCGGAATCGACATTTTGCCGTCGATCTCAGTAACGGCCGTGACCTGCGGCGGGCTCGTCTCGTTCGAATAGTCGATCACCGGCGTCGCCGCGTCGGTGCCCGACCCGTAGATCGGGCAGATGTTTGGAAATGTGCCGTTATCGAGCGACGGGGTGCCCAGCTCGAGTTGCGTCTTGCACGTGAGATCGTGCCAATCCGGCGAGTTGTCGTTGAGAATGCCGAAATTCGACCCGCCCGTGACTTCGAGGTAATTCGTCAAGCTCGGGTGGGCCACGGCGTAGTAGTTGGTCGCCAGATTGACGCGCGTGGCATAAAGATTCATGAATGGCGCGCTGGGGTTGCCGATCACTTGATTGTATCCGTGATTCTCCATCATGATGACGAAGACGTGATCCAGGTGGGGAATCCCGTGCGGGATCGGCCCTTGCTGGGCCATCGCGGGGGCGGCCATGGTGGCCACGGCGAGAATGGAGGCGGTCGTCAAATTCGTTCTCATGAGATTTTGCTCCTGATGGTGCGCACGACTCCCTCTGCTCAGGAGTTTGGGCCGGCAGACCGACCCGGCGCATCGCCACATTGGCCGCGCTCCGTGACGGGGCCACGGCCCACCTGTTACATGCGCGCCAAACGAGGGTGCCTTCGTGACGACGGCCGATCCATCAAGCGCCCCGATTTCGTCACGAATCGGACACACGGACAGGATTTCGGGGGGGCCGCATGCGCCTGTGATCGCGCGGGATGGCTGTGCGATCCGTGTGTTCTCGGCGACATCCAGCATCCGGTTCGCAGGGACACTGCGGCATCGGCTGGGGGGTGCGTCGCCGACGGCGACTTGGAACACCGACTCACGGCCAGCCGCGTTCAGATGAGCCTTTCGTCCGGGTTCGAGATCTTGCGCAGGACTTCATAGCGCTCCGACGACACTTTCAACGGGTGCCGGGCTTCCGTTGCATTCCAATCGGGGTCGTCGATGCTTTCGAAGGCCTGACGGAGCCGCTGCCCCCACGACGTACGAATCATCGAGAAGTAAGGATTGACGTCGTCGATACACACCAAGTCATCACTGCGGAGGGCATCGGCTCCGTAGACGACGAGGTCAATCGGCAACCCGACCGATAGATTCGACTTGAGCGTCGAGTCGATCGAGACGAGGGCGCACTTCGTCGCATCGGCGAGGGGCGTACCGGGTACGAGCATGCGATCCAATACCGGCTTTCCGTACTTGGATTCGCCAATTTGGAAATAGCACGTCTCCGGCGTGGCCTCAATGAAGTTTCCTGTCGAGTAGACGAGAAAAAGTCGCATGGCTTCGCCGCGGATCTGGCCGCCGAAGATCGAAGTGCAGCCGAAATCGATCCCCGCGGCGCGCAGTGCCGGTCCGTCCTGTTCGTACACGTGCCGCACGGCTTGTCCGAGAACGCGCGCTGCGTCGAACATGCTCTCGGCGTTCCAGATGGTCGTGAAGCCTGGACCGTCGCCCGGAAGACGCTCGACCTGTAGAATTTCCCGAACAGACTGGGAAATCGACAGATTGCCCGAGGAGAGCATGACCATGAACCGATCGCCGGGGCGTTCGTAGACGACCATCTTGCGGAACGTGCTGATCTGGTCGAACCCTGCGTTGGTGCGTGAATCCGAAGCAAAGACCATCCCAGCACTGACTTTGAGCGCAACGCAGTAGGTCACGAGGGGTCTCCGTACGAAGTCGACAGCATCATCGGACTCTCATAGCCCGGCCGCCTCGCGCTTGCGACGACCTCGTGCCGATGCGGCGCGGAATCAGTAGGGCATGCCCGGAATGCCGAGCGTCGCTTCGAACAGGCCCTGCGCCTTCGATGCGCCCGGGGTCGGACCCCCGCCGGTGCCTTGGGTCGTGACGTAAAGCGTCTTGTGATCGGAACCGCCGAAGGCGGTGTTGGTCACGTTGGCGCCGTTCGGTACCGAGAGCTCGCCAATCACCGTTCCGCTCGGGTTGATCACGGCGACCGTGGGCGTATTGACGACGGCGGCGTAGAGGTTGCCGGCGCAATCAATCGTCATTCCATCGATGTTTGCGGCGACCGCTCCACTCGAGAGATTGACACTTTGCACGAAAGAGGACCCTGCCCCGACGGTTCCGTCGGGCAGGACTGGATACTTCGTCAGGACGCCCCCGTCCGTCTCGGATGCAACGTAAAGAGTGGCCTCGTCGATGGACAGGGTCACCCCGTTCGGTTCATCGAGCGTGCCATCGACCAA
>JBEKFX010000059.1:0-36804 GCA_050013115.1 Polyangiaceae bacterium | reverse complement strand
AGACGCGCGGGCCCTTTCGTCGCAGATCTTCAAGCGCGGGGTCGAGGCGTACCGTTGTCTCGCGCGCCCCTTGACCCGAGCCCGCTACGATCGCGCTCTCGCACGAGGTCGGTTGCGCCTCGACGGCAACCGCCCGTCGACCCGTCCGCCGCCGCCGCCCGTTCGTACCCTCGAGGACGTCGCGCAGACGCGACGCGGCAAGGATTTCGCCCTCAAAGCAGAGCGCCTCATTGCGATCGGGCGCCTCGAAGAGGCGCGGATTCAGCTGGTCAGCGCTTGCCAATGCGAGCCGTACAACGACGAGCTCGCGGAGCGTCTGCAGATTCTTTACGAGGCGCTCGCCCTCGAGCCCATGTGAAGATTCCGGGCGTTTCTTGCTACCGTGAGTCGGTATGAACGCGGCCGTCGAGCTCCTCGCCCGCTGCATCGAGCTGCAGGAGGCCCAGATCGCCGGCGCGGTGGCCATCCGTGCCGACGTTCGGGCTCTTCTCGAGCGCATGGCGGCGATTTCGGCACCGGACACCGGCGCCGCCAAGGTGATGCTGATCTACGCGCGCCTCGCCACGACGGCATGCGATTGGATGGACGGCGACTTGATCATCGATCTCGTGGACGAGGGCCGAATCACGGTCGTCGAGTCGTATACGGAGCTCGGCGGCGGCCTGCGCGAGCGCCTGTTTCCCCCCCTTTCGTTCGACGCTCCGCTCGCCGAATTCGTGCGCGCCGCAGCACGGGTGCCTCACATGATTGCCCCGCTCGTCATGCGTTCGATGGGCGAGCGACGCGTCCGCCTGTCGGCGAGCGAGCACGTGCGACGCACGAGTTTCCCTCCACCCCCGATTGCGATTGCGGCAGAGAGCCTCTTTGCCGAAGCGGCCCCGATGCCGAGCGATTCGCTCGGGCGAATCGAGCCCGAATACCCGTCCACCCTCCCGATCGTTCATCGACGCCCGCCTGCCCCGTCGTACGCTGCGCCGTCGGCTCCGACGCCGCAGGTCGAGGCGGACGCCCAGCTTCAAGACGTCGACAGCGGCTGGGACGAGTGAAGGTACGGCAGGAACCGCGCGCCGTTCCTCAATCCCGCCGTTCGAGCTCCTTTTCCCGGACCCCTGCCCCGGCTTGGGCGGCCCGATCGATTTCGAGACGACGCTCGAGGACCTCCGCTCGCTCGGCAAAATGCTCCTTCGGATCGAGAACGAGCCACAGGGCCTCGAGGAGATCTCGATTCTGGGAGTCCCAGTCCAACCCGACGTAATACAGGTTACGGGCGTCGGAGGGATCCTCGGGCTCCACGAGCTTGCCGAGCCGAAGCGCAAGCGAGATGACCGACGATGCGTCGCCGCGATCTTTGGCGGCCTCGAGCTGCCTGGCCAGGAGGGCCGCGAGCTCCGGCACGGCGCCCCTCCGCTCCAAGATCCCGGAGAGCATGATCGACGCGTCGTCCGCACCGGCGTCCTCCTCGAGGATCTCGTAGAGCAGGGGGACGGCATCGGCATCCTCGAGGTGGAGGCTCTCTTGCATCACCCGGAGACGTTCGAGGCGAAGGCGGGCGCGTTCAGCGGGCTCGTCGACGGACTCGACGACCGAAGCCAGCAATGCAGCGAGCCGTGCGCCGTCGCCCTGGCGCCGATAGATGCCGGCGAGCGCTTCCCAAGCCTCCCGATCGGTGGGATCCGATTGATGAACCGCGCCGTAGGCGTCCGCCGCCAAATCGAGATCACCGATCTCGTCGGCGGCGATCTTCGCCACTTCGAACCGAAGGCGGCGCGCTCCAGCGGGATCGGCGAAGCGAGCGGCCCTCGCCTTGAGCTCCACCGCCGCGTGCCAGTCCCCGGCCCGCTCGCGAAGGCTCGCGAGCGACGCAAGCGCCCAGGTCGAACTCGCCCCGTCGGATTCCTCCGACTTGGCGTGGATGAACCGCGTGAGCACCGCCTCGGCGAGCGTCCAATCACCAATCCGGAACGCGGCCTCCACCGCCTCGCGCACCGCGTCCACGCCGGCACCCGGAATGGCCGCACGCAAGCGCAAGGCGTCGACCAGCACCGGCTCGCGGCCCGACCGACGACCGACCTGTTCATAGAGGTCGAGCAGCCGGATTCGTGTCGGATCGATCGCAAGAGCGCCCTTTAGGATTCGCTCCGAAAACTCGTAATCTGGGCTGAGAGCCAGCGCTTGTTCGAGAACGACGGCGCCCTCGTCGAGAGTGAGGGGCGCGCCAAGCCGCAGCGCGGCGAGTCGGTACAGCGCTTCCGCGACGCCCGGCGGAGCCACTTCAGGCCCCTCCAGCCGGATGCGCATGGACAAGATGCGCACACCATTGTTGACGTCCCCGATCCGCTCGTAGACCCGGTCGAGGGCGCGCAGCAGTTCGGGCGTGGGATCGCCAAGCGCAAGCGCCCGCTCGTACAGGCCGATCGCCCGTTCGACCTCTCCGAGGTCCGATTCCGTCACGTCGGCCAGCCGGACGAGCAGCATGCGACAAAGCCCCACCTCGCCGGCCGCCATCGCCGCATCCGAGAGAGGGGTCACCGCATGCACATAGCGAGAAACCTGATGGATCGAGCGGGCGAGGGCGAGCGCAGCGTCGTGTCCCGACGCCAAACCGGGATCGACCGCGATGGCGCGCAAGCGCAGAGAGAGCGCCTCTTCGCCGCGGCCGAGTCGCAAGGCGAGAACGTCCGCAAGTTCCCCGAGCGTACGCCCGTCGCGGCAGGCGTCCCCTTGGCGCCTGAGCTTGGCTTCCAGGACGCGCACGAGCGTCGCGTCGTCTCCCCTCGCGTGCAGCGTATGCTCGAGCCGCTCTTGCTCGAAGGGACTCTGGCCCCCGGCCTCGAGGGCGCTCTCGACCAGCTCTCGAGCCCGGTCGACTTCGCCACGCCCTTCGGCGATCGCGGCGAGCTCGACCAGCACCTCGCTCCGAGCGATCGGTGGAGGCACGTCGTCGTCGCGGCGACGCAAGACGACGAGCAGCGCGCGGTAGCTCTTCTCCGCGCGGTCGTATTCTCCTTCATCGCGGGCGAGCTGTGCAAGGTGGGCGAGAACCTCGCGATTTTGAGGATCGACGCGTGCCGCTGCGTCGAGCTCGATCAGCGCGCGCGCGCGGTTCCCGGTGGCGAGCTCGAGCAGCGCCATTCGATGGTGGACCGGGGCCCGCTCTTTGGGACGGCGCGCCCCGAAACCGTCGATCAGCGTTTGCAAGAGGGCTCGGGCTTCGCCGTAACGGCTGGCACGCACGAGCGCATCGGCTAGCGCCAAGCGCACCATGGGGTCGCCTGCCGAGAGGTCCGCCGCGAGCTCGAGCAGCGGAATCGCGCAATCGGGCCGGCCGCAGCGCTCCATGAAGAGCGACGCGGCTTCGACGAGGCGGGACAAGCGGGCCGTCTTGTCGGTCGCCCGCGCGGCCGCGTCCGCGACGAGCTGCGCGAGTTTGTCCCACTCGCCCCGTTCTCGGTAGAGGCCTCCGAGTCGGGCGCACACCGATTCGCAGTCCGGATACCGGGCCATCGAGGCTTCGAGGCACTCGACGGCACGTTGCGGCTCTCCTGCGGCCGTCAGGGCGTCGGCAAGCTTGAGCACGGCCTCGGCACGTCGATGGGGTTCGACCACCGCCGCCCATCGCTCGAGCCAGAGGGCGGCGGCGGCGGGATGGCCTCGACCGAGCGCCAGGTTCGCGAGCGACTCCAACGACGCCGCGCGCGGTTGAATCGCGACGACCCGGGTGTGGTAGTCGCCGGCCGACTCGTCGTCTCCGAGGAGCTCGGCGACGCGCGCGGCGCGCGCCCATTCATCGGCCGCCCGCTGCCGGTCACCCTGCCTTTCGGCGAGCTCCGCTTGGTCGACGAGCAGGTCGCGAAGCTCCTCGCGCCGTCCGCTGGTCTCGAGAATCTCGACGAGGGCCCCGACGACCTGGCCATGGCGAGGGCTCTCGCGAAGCGCGACACGAAGCATCTCCACCGCCTGCTCCGCGTCGCCGAGGGCCACGAGCAGCTGCGCCGCCTCGAGCTGCAACGCGATGCGCTCTTCCTCGCTCGCGACGACGGCCAGCTGCCGTTCGCGTAGACGCAGCAAGTCCCGGTAACGGCCGTGCGCCGCGTAGATGCCCGCCAATCGGTCGACCGCTTCGATGTCGCGCGGGTTTTCGTCGAACAGGCTGAGAAGCAGCGTGATCGCCCTTTCCTCGTCCCTGAGCCGATACAGCACTTCGACTGCGGCCTGGCGGCGCATCCGATGCCTCACTTCGAGGGGCAAAGCCATCGCGTCCCCGGCCAGAAGAACTTCCACGACCGCTTGCGCGTCGCCGCTCTCGGCATAGGACTCCGCAAGCAGGTCGATGGCCCATTCCGCGTGAGGCGCCGAGGGTGATTCGTCCTCGTGCGCCTCGATCCCGCGCTCGCGCGCGATGGTCAAAATTTCGCGCGCAACCGATTGCGCGAGCGCGACATCGGGGAGAAGCTCACGCGCGACCCGCCCCGCCTCGTGCAGGAGCGCAAGATCGCCTCCGCGTGCACGTGACAACGCGGTCAGTGTTTCGACGAGATCGCGATCCGGGCGCCGTCGCTGTAGGAGAGCCAGCGCCTGAAGGATTTCCTGCCGCGATGGATCTTCGCCGAGCGCCCTCTTCAGCGCGACCTCCGCAGCATCGAGGTCGCCGCGGCCATCGCGATGCCAGACGGACAAGCGATAGTGGAGTTCGAGGGCGGCCGGGCCGCGGAGCGGGTGCGCGGACAAGACGACTTCGAGGGCGTGGAGCAGCGGCTCCCAAGCGTCCCAAGCAGCAGCCTCGGCTTCGAATCCGTCCAGCACGGCGGTCAAAGTCTCGGGGCACTTGTCCGCCACGTCGCAGACGACGCCCGCCGCACCTTCCCACGCCGCCTCGCGTGCCGCGACGCGAAGCGCGGCGAGCGCCGCGTCCGGGACGGCAATGCCGGCAATGCCCGGGTTTGCGGTCACATGGGAGACGACGCGAAGGTATGCATCGAGAGCGCCGCGCACGTCGCCGAGCCGCTCTTCGAGCGTCACACCGATCGTCGCCCATAGGATGACGGCCAGTGCCTCGTCGCCGGGCGACAGGGGTTCGGCCGCCTCCGTGTACGCCTCGACGAGGCCCCGCCACTGCCCGGTCACTTCGGCGAGGCGAATGATTTCATTTTGGAGATCCGGCCTTGCGGGCGCGAGCGCGAAGGCGCGACGCATCCAGCCGAACGCAGCCGCCGGGTCGCGAGCTCGGTCCTCCGCGAGCTTCGCTGCCTCGCGCAGGATCGCCAGGCTTTCTTCGGCTCCGCCCGAGGCGTGGAGGCGCTCCTCGGTCAATTCGAGAATGGCCCGCCACTCGTCGCGCTCGCGCAGAACGGCGAGCAGAGCGCCCACGGCCGCGCCCCGAACCGCGGGCTCGCGCGCCAGAAGCTCGAGGCCTGCCCGGGCCACCGCATGGCCGGAGTCCGCTGCCAGAGCTTCCCGGTAGGCGTCCACCGCAGCCTCTGGGGAGTTCAGACGCCCACGCTGCACGTCACCGAGAAGGCCCCAGCGTTCGGCCCGGGTGAAGCGGTCGGGCGCGACGCGGGCACTGCGCACGAGGAGCCCGGCGAGATCCGGCCAACGGCCAGTCGACTCGAAGAGGCCGGCGAGCGCCGTCGCGGTGTCCTCGCCCAGCCCGAACTCGTCCTCGATCCGCCGCCACACCGAGATGGCGCGGTCGCAGCCGTCTTCGGCGCTCCCGACGAGCGCGGCGACACGGACGAGATCGGCGCGGCGCAGGGACGGGTCGGAGGCCGCGGTGGCTCGGAGCTCGAGTATTTCCGCAAGGCGTTCGTTGCGTCCTTCGCGTTCGAGCCGCTCGGCCAGAGCGTCCAGCGCTTCCGTGTCCAGCTCGTTCGCCCGGAGGCGCCTTTCCCAGAGTTCGATCCCGCGGGAAATCTGTCCGAGATCGAGCGCAAGCCGCGCGCCGTAGCCGAGCGCCTCGCTCGCCGCCGCCGCGTCTTTCTCGAGGCCTGCGATCCGCTCGACGACATCGAGCTGTTCGGCGAGACGGCCGGTTTCGCGGAGCAGCGGCGAAAGGCGCCGCGCCACGAGGAGCGCTCGATCGTCGCCCAATCGCCCTTCGTTCAGGACGGAGAAGAGGATCGCCGTCGCGCCCAGGCTGTCGGCCAAACGCCCGGCGCGAATGTCTGCCGCCCCGAGCACGAGCGAGACCCGCAGGACTTCCGATTCGGCGGCATCCGCGGCGTCCGCGATGACGTCCGCCAGACGACCGAGCCGGTTCGTCTTTTCTGCGATCTCAGACAACCTACGACGGATGTCGTCGTCTTCGGGCGCGAGGACGACGGCGCGGCCGACGTGCTCGAATGCGCTCTCGTCGTCGCCAATCTTCTCGCAGAGCTCGGCAAGCGCGACGAGTCGCCGCACCCGCTCCGAGCGGTCCGAGACCCGCTCGAGCTCGATCGTCAGGATACGGGCCAGCGCGTCGTCTCGTCCGGTGGACGCATAGTGCCGGCGCAACCACTCGGCTGCGCGGTACCGAACCGGGGCCGGCGTCGCATGCGGAGGTGCCTGCTCCGCGAACGAGCCGCCGGCCGGATCGGCGATCGACGTCGGCGACGGTGCTGCCTCGAAGCCGTGCGACGCAGCTCGGTCGGGCGCGGGGCCAGCAGACGGCGGCGATGCGGCATCGAGAATCCGTTCGAGAACGACCCAAGCACTTGCGGCGAGACCCATCTGCACCGCGCCGGCCCGTGCGAGAAGAGGCTCGAGAACGTCGAGCGCGTTTGCGGGGTCGCAGAGCTCGTCGAGCCAGAGGCCCGCGATGCGAACCCGCAGCCGCCCCGCCTCTTCCGCGTCGAGTTCGGGCAGACGTGACTCGAGCAAAAAAACGAGGGCCCGATGTCTTCCCTGGCGGTCATAGAGCCTCTCCAGGGCGCTGGCGAGCTTCGCGTCGGTCGGCCGCAGCCGCCGGAGCTCTTCGAAGTACCCGGTGGCTCGGTCGGGCCTGTCGGCGAAGTCCTTGGCGATCTGTGCCGCGTCCTCGAGCAGTGCTTCCCGGCGCGAACCCGAGACCGACAAGAGAACGCGATCATAAAGGGAAAAAAGCTCGTCCCAGCGTTCGCCCCCATCGAGGAGCAGCTTGAGTCGCTCGAAGGCCCATTCCGCATCGGGCGCGAGATCGAGGACGCGGGTGAGGAGCGGCACGACTCGCCCCGAATCGTCGAACCACTCTTCGAAGAAGGCGACCGCACGTTCTCCGATTGCGACGGCGTTCGCGCTCGAAATTGGGCTGCCGAGCACTTCTTCGTAAAGAGAAGCCAGATCGTCGGGACGGGCCAGGATCCGGGCCATGTCTTCGGCGCGCCCCCACAAGCTCGAGAACTCGGGCATTTCCCGGGCGGCCTGAAGGGCCGAAACGAGCGCGGCTTCGACGCGGCCCGCGCCGCATTGCAAGTCGCAAAGACGCTGGAAGCGGCGTTCACGAACCTCGGGCTCGGTCGAATCGGCGCCCGCGGACAGCAACGTGCGGAGAATGTCTTCGCGCACGTCCACGTCGTCGACGCCCTCGTAGGCGTGCTCGAGCAGGTCCGCCGCGCGGGCGCGGGCGCCCGGGTGGGCCAAGAGCTGAGCGAGGAGCTCGCGCGCGAGGGGGTCTCCCGGGGCGTCGGCGAGGACCGCGCCGAGCGACGCCAAGGCGTCCTCCCATCGGTCCGTCCGTGACATGAGAATCTGGGCCGCTTGACGTTCGATGATCACCCGGGCAGCGCCTTCGGCGAAGCCGCGGCGCACCCCGAGGGCGCCGAGCGCCTGCTCGACATCGCCCATCGACAGCGCAAGACGCGCGACCGAGGCCAGCGCCTCGTCGCACTCCGGGTCGACCGTCAGGATGCGGCGGTGGATCGCGAGGGCGCGATCCGGATCGGAAAACGCCGCCTCTTCTTGCCTGGCCCAGTCGAGCAAACGTTCGACTCGTTGCGCTTCGGATGCGTGCTCCGCCCGCCACTCGAGAAGCCACCTTCGGTCGCCCACGCGATGCGCTGGCTCGTGTTCTTGCGCGAGGAGCGACTCGAGCCCGTCGAGGGCACTCGCCTGGTCCGTCCCGAGGCAGGTGCTGTCTCCGAGGAGACTGCGGTAGAGGCCGATCGCGTCGTGCACGCGCACCGGGTCGCTGGCGAGCACGCGAGCCTGCGCAAAGAGCAGAGCGAGGCGCGTCGGGGCCGCCGTCGCCGGCTGGTGGCCGGCGGGCGACTCTCGGCTGCTCTCGCGGTGCTCTTCTTCGCCGGTCGACCGGCGAAGCGCCTCGCGCACCGCCTCTTCGAATTCGTCGATCGCGCGCGACGCAATGGTCATCCTTTCGAATGCTTCGAGGACGTCGGCCCGATTTGGCGCGAGGTCGAAGGCTCGCGAAGCGTGCCGCGCGGCAGACCGCGAGTCCCCAATCCGCTCGAAGAGGACCTGCGCCGTTCGCAGTGCGAGCGATACGCGCTCGCCATCGTTCGACGCGTGATGTGCGAGAGCGACGTAAAGAGGCGGCAATTCACTCCAAATTTCGCCCTTTTCGCAAAGCGCCACGAGGCGCGCAGTCACTTCTGCGTCATCGGGCGCGACCTTTCGGGCGCGGGAGTAAAGACGCCGTGCACTTTCATCGTCACCGCAGGTCTCGGCGAGCTTGGCCGCCTGTTTCCATGCGTCCGCTGAGGCGCGGAGGTCGCCCCGCAGGTCCTGCTCGGCTTCGCCGAGTCGATCGAGCCAGGCGATTTGTTCGTGCAGCTCCTGGGCGGACGCCACCCGCCGTCGAAGGACGACGCAGGCCATGTCCACGTCGCCGAGCAGCTCGGCGGCGCGCGCGATGAGATCGAAGTGGTCGGGAGCGAGATCGGGGTCTTCGAGGAGTATGGCGGAGTGGGTCTTGGCCCGATCTCGATCGCCGTGAAGCGCGAGCAGCGGAGCCAGTTTGGCCCGGAGGACCTGTGCCGCGAGGCCAACGCTGCGAGACAACCCTTGCTCGATCAGCGCCGCCAATTCGGACCATCGCTCCCCTTGGCGATAGAGCTCTTCGAGAGCCGCAAAGGCGTCCGCGTCGTCGGGGTCGTCGTCGAGAGCCGATCGAAAGGTCGCGACCGCCGCGGCCGAATCGTGCAGGTCGTGGCGTTCGATTCCACCGATTCGATGGAGCAGCTCGCGACGCCGCGCCGGGCTCGCGCCGGCCAGCGCGGCTCGATACAGCGCGACGCGCGCGGCCGGGCTCCCCTGGTCGCGGAGGAGATCGTCGATGCGCGCAAGAAGCTCGCTCGAGTGCGGTTCGAAGGCGAGGGCGCGGCGATAGAGGGCGACGGCGCCCGGCCCGTCACCGCTTGCGACGAGCGCCTCGGCAGCCAGCTTCGCGACGAAGCTGCGTTCGGGCGTGTCGACTTCGTGCTGCGCGACGGCTGCTTCCAGGATCGCGGCGCGCCGCTTCGAGTCGGTGGCCCGGGGGGCGACACGATCGAGGTGGACCAGCCACTCGCCGATCGGCCTTCGCCCGCCGGAGGCATCGCCGAGGGCGCGAGCCACGAGATCGACGACGCGGGATGCCTCCTGGGGTGAACCGGCCGATGCCAGCTCGACCGCCTCTCGCAGCGCTGCAAGGCGTTCGTCAACGTCGGGGGCGAGGGAGCCGACGACTTCGAGGATGCGAAGGAGAGGACCTCTTGCACCCTCCGACCGGACCGTCCGCTCGATCGCCCGTGCTGCGAGCAGCCGGCTGTCGCCGGTGGAGGCGAGTTTTTCGAGCGCCTGGCGTGCCGGCTTCTCCTCCGGGTCCGACGCGAGGGCGGCGGCAAACGCATCAATCGCCCCCGGCCTATCATGGAGCCGCAGCAACTTGACCGATCCGAGCCGGTAGAGAACGCGCGCGCGGTCTGGCCCCGTCGTCAACGCGACCTCCGACGCAAGCGCGTCCGCGAGCTCGTGCCACATCCCCTGACCTTCGAGAAGAGGCACGAGAATCGCAAGGATGTCCTTCTCCGCCATGTAGCGCCCGATGACGGTGCGACAGGTGGCTATGGCCGCTGCGGCATCTTTCGTCTCGGTCGCTCGAACGCGTGCAGCGGTCATCCAGAGTGCGCGCGCCTCGGACTCGTCCGCCGTATCTCTCGCCCTCGCTTCGAGGAGCTGGGCATACTTGAGCGGGTCCCCGCTCTGTTCGTAGTGAGGCATCAGCGCTTCGAGCGCCGCCGAGCGCGCACTCGTCGTCAAGAGGCGCTCGTACGCCGCGACGGCCCTCGGCGTGTCGCCGAGCAACACGGCGAGCTCCGACAAGCGCTCGTCGGCCATGCGCCGCCGGTCGGCGTCGGGCTCGAGCAACGCGAGTCGTTCGAGTACGTCACACAGTGCCGCGCGGTCTTTCTCCGGCTCGAGGAGGTCACGCAAGAGTTGCGAGGCGGCGAGCACCGCATCATCGGGAGCGTCCGCCGCCCCAAGGACTGAAGCGAGTAGCCCGCGGGCCCGTTTGGCGTCACCTGCCCCGAGCAAGAGACCGCCGAGCTGCGCAGTCGCCCGGGCCTTGCTGGCCCCGTCCTTGGCCGTCGCCACCACGCGAGCAAGCACCTTCGAGGCTTCGATGTGACGGCCCAGCGTCGACGCGAGTGCCACGTAACGACGTCGAACTTCTTCGTCCGCGTCGATGGATACGGCCTGCTCGAATGCCTCGAATGCGCCGAGGTTGTCCGCGAGGCCATCCTGCTTGAGCCTTCCGAGCCGCGCCAAGAGGCTCGCTCGCTTCGGGCCGCGTGTGGTTTCGAGCTCGATCGAGAGATAACGAATCACCTCGACCAACGGCCCCGTCGATTCGAATGCCGTCGCGAGCGCGGCCGCCGCCCTGCCGACGAGTCCCTTGACGACGACGAGCTTCTGCGCGACGGCCCGTGCGCCGGCGTGCGCCGGCTCGATGGCCAACAGCTGTTCGACGTGGGGTAGCGCGCGTTCCGGCTCTTGCAGCTGACCGGCATAGAGCTCGATCACCCGCGCGAGCGATGACTTCCGCGCTTCGAAGGAAAGGGGGGGGTCGGCCGCCAGCGCACGCTCGTGGAGCGCGACGACGTCGCGGAAGCGACTGGCACGCACGAAAAATGCCTCGAGACGGACGCGCGACGGCTCGTCGCCCGGATCCAACCGGACGATCTGCCCGAGGATCTCGACCATCCGATTGTCGGCGTCGCCCGCACGGGCCAGCGCCTCCGTCGCACCGCGCAAGAGGGCCGGCTGCTCGCCGCGCGGGCGCTGATGCGCGGCGCCGATGAAGAGGTCGGCGAGCCGCTTCCACTGTCGCGTGTTCACGAGAATGCGCTCGAGATGCGCAAACGATCCGGCGTGCGTCGGGGCGATCGCCAGAGCCCGTTCGAAATAGGCCGCCGCGCTGGGGGCATCGCCAAACACGTCGCCGACGAAACACCCAGCCTGAAATAGAAACTCGGCCGCGATCGCCGGCTGCACCGCCCGCAGCCGTTTGCCCTGTGCCACGCCCTCGAACGCCAAGGCGAGCTCGCTCAGCCGGTCCGTGCGCCGCGCCTCCGCGTACAGGCTCTCCCACGCGTCGGTCTCGAGACCCCCGCGCGCGAGCGACGCGAGCATCGCTTCGATGACGGATTCGTCGCGGGCGATGTTCGCCTCACGAGACGGACTGGCGCTCGCTTGCCCGTTCGCCCGTCGAGGCGGTTGCTGTTGCATGACAAAGTCCTCGTGACGTCCAAACGCCGCGGCTCCGGGCGTCGATGGGTGGTGCGCTCAAGCCCGTCATGGCTCTATTTCCAGCGCGCGTCCTTTCAGAATACCTCGATGCTTCTCGCGAAAGCAGGGGAAATGTCGATAGAACGCTCCGGATTCGTGTGTATGCCACGCGCACATTTCGAGATTCATGTTCACGGCGAGCGCACATTTCCGTCGGCGGCCGTCTTCGTCTTCCCCGGCGGCTTTGCCCCTGTAGCCGACCCCGAACCAACATGTGGCCGCCTTTTCGCCGGGCGCGCGACATCTGCTTCCCGCCGAAGTACCCCTTCAAACCTTCGACTTCTTCCCGCCGAGGTACTAGAGGACCTCCTCTCGACATGGACGAGGAGGCGAAGCGCAGGGCCGCGGTTGCAGCGCTCGACGAGCTGCCGGCGCAAGGGATCGTCGGCCTCGGTAGCGGTTCGACGGCCCTTCTCTTTGTCGAAGAGCTCGGCGCGCGCGTCCGCGCCGGGCGTCGCATCGTGGGGGTTCCGACTTCGGAGTCCACACGAGTGCACGCAGCAAGCGTCGGGATCCCGCTGCTCGGCGATGAAGGCCCCTGGACTCTCGATGTGAATGTCGACGGCGCCGACGAGGTCAGTCCCGAGCTCGATCTCATCAAGGGGGGCGGCGGAGCGCACGCCCGCGAAAAAATAGTGAACTATGCAGCCGCCAAGAACGTCATCGTCGTCGACGCGAGCAAAGTCTCGAACCGCCTCGGCGAGCGGCGGCCCGTTCCTGTCGAGGTCTTGCCGTTCGCCCATGGGACGACGCGTCGCCACCTGTCGCACTATGGGGAGCCGACGCTGAGGACGAGCGCGGGCGAGGCATTTCGCACCGATGCCGGCAATTTCATCTACGACTTGAATACCGGGCCCATCGCCGATGCGGCCCGTCTCGATCACGCCCTGCACGCGATTCCGGGCGTCGTCGAGGCCGGCTTGTTCATCGGTCGTGCGGACGTCGTTTTCGTCGCTTACGCCGACGTGGTGCAGAGACTCTCTCGGTAAGGCGGGCGCCACCCGCTGGTTCTGCGGGCACGATGCGGCCACGAGACCGGCGGCGAAATCGCGCCCGCCGAGGGATTGACGGCAGGCGATCGGAGGCTAAGAACGGACCACCATGCGCGCGATGGTGCTCGTCAGGCCCGGCCGCGCTTCCTCTCGACCCCTTGAGCCCGTCGAGCGGCCCGACCCGGTACCGGGCCGCGGTGAGGTGCGCATTCGCGTCACGGCATGCGCGGTCTGCCGGACCGACTTGCAAATCTGCGAAGGGGACCTTGCTGCGCGACGGCTGCCCATCGTGCCGGGGCATCAGGTCGTTGGGCGGATCGATGCCATCGGCGGCGACGTCCTCGGGTGGAGCCTCGGGGACCGGGCTGGCGTCGGTTGGTTGGGGGCCACCGACGGCAGCTGCCATCAATGCGTGGCCGATCGGGAGAATTTGTGTACCGCGGCGGAGTTCACGGGGTGGGACCGTGACGGGGGCTTCGCAACGCACATCGTCGTCCGCGGTGATTTTGCGCTTCGCCTTCCCGATGGCTTCGACGACCTCGAGGCCGCGCCCCTTCTGTGCGGCGGGGTCATCGGGTACCGGTCGTTGCGCGTCAGCGGCATCCGGCCTGGAGAGCGGCTCGGTCTCTACGGCTTCGGAGCGTCGGCGTCGCTGGCCATCCAGGTGGCCCGGCATTGGGGATGCCGCGTATTCGTTTGCACCCGGTCGGCTCGAGAGCGCGCTCGCGCCGAGGCCCTCGGAGCGGAATGGGTCGGAGGATCGGACGATCGGCCACCCGAGCTCCTCGACGCGGCCATCACGTTTGCTCCCGTCGGAAGTGCCGTCGCGGCGGCGCTCAGCGCGCTCGACCGAGGTGGGACGGTGGCGATCAACGCGATTCACCTCGATCGCATTCCAGAGTTGCCCTATGCGAATTTGTGGTGGGAACGATCCCTCCGTAGCGTGGCCAACTTCACTCGCCGCGACGCCACCGAACTTCTCGCCCTGGCAACCGAGATCCCGATCCGCACCGAGCGACAAGTCCGTCCCCTTTCGGAAGCCAACGCAGCGCTCGAAGCGCTTGCGAGCGGAGCGATCGAGGGCGCTCCTGTCCTTCAGTGCTCGTCCTGATCACGGCCATTCGCCGCCCGCCACGCATTCCGGCATCACCCCGCCGCGACGTAGCACTCCGTGGTGACGCCACCCACAAGAGCACTGCTCGGACCCCGTGCAGCGGAGCGGCGAACGAGCAGTCCCCGCCGACTCGGCGTCATTTCAAGCACTCCGCGTCATGGATGCGCTGCGCGTCATTTGGGCTCGCCGGCCACTTCGATGGCTCCCCCTCGGACCGAAGACGAGATGCCCCCTTCGTGCTGCCAGGCACCGCGCTCGTGGTATCATACGAGGGTGTTGAGTTATGTCCCATTCCGCTCTTCCCGTTCGACTGCCGCACACGGTTCTCCCGAACCGGTGGCTCGAGACGCGATCGAACGCGCACGTTTCGCGATGCGCAACGGAACGCGTGAGCGCACGGGCCTTCGCGACGGCGGTGGCGCGGGGTTGGCAGACACACGTCCGCGAATTGCGAGCGGCGCGGTCGCGAGGGCTCGTCGCCAGGTCCTCGTTTCTATCGCCAGCGGCGCGATCCCGATCGCGCGTCCTCTTCGCCCAGTTGTCGTTCGTCGAGCGAGCGGAAGTGCCCGTTGATCATTGACGAAATCGACTCCGTCCACGGACTCGTGAAGCTCGAGTCAGAGTGGCGCGCCCTCCAAAACGAAGTGGGGACGCTTCCATTCACGAGTTGGGAGTGGAACGTCGCATGGTGGCGCAATCTGTCGAGACACTCGTTGACCAAGGCAGACCGGCTTTTTGTGCGCGCCTTCCGAAGTCCTCGGGGCGAGCTGCTCGGGGTCGCCCCGTTGATGATTACCGAGTTGCCGGCGCGCGGAATCCGTTTGCGCTGCTTACGCTACTTCGGGGCCGATCCGAACATTACGGAAATACGGGGCCCGCTCATCCGACCCTCCTGTGAAGTCGAAGTGTACGAAAGCCTTCTCCAGCACGTATTTGGGCGTGCCCGCGAGTGGGATTGCGTCATGCTCGATGGCATTCGAGCGGACAGCGAAGCGGTTCCGATCCTCAAACGGTTCGGGCAACCGCTCTGGACGACGGACGTTCCGGACTTCACCCTAACGCTTCCGAAAACATGGGAGCAGTTTCGATCGTCCCGCTCGCGCAATATCAAAGAGTCGCTGCGAAAATGCGTAAACTCGTTGAAGCGGGACGGAATCGAGGCGACTCATCGGGTCGCCACACATGGGCCGGAGCTGCAAACTGCAATCCGGGCCTTTCTCGAACTGCACGCCGCACGATCCAATCGGACAGACACGGTAAGACACGGGAACGTGTTCGAGAGCACGAACGCGGCGGGCTTTCTTCGCGAGCTCGAGGAACGCTGCGCGTCGACGCGCAGCTTCATGGCCTTCTCGATGGAGATTGCCGCGAAGGCGGTGGCCGTGAGGCTGGCATTCCCCGTCGGGCGGTCGCTGTATCTCTATTATTCCGGTTACGATCCTCAATACGGTCAATACAGTGTCATGACCAACGTCGTCGCGGAGGCGATCAAGTACGCGATCGCCGAGGGATACGAGATCGTCAATCTGTCGACCGGCAATGACGTGTCGAAGACGAGGTGGTCTCCGGACGAGGTGACCTTCCGCCAAGCGGTCCTCCCGTCCGGCGCGATCCACGCTCGGTTCGCGACCGCGGGCTTTCTGCGCCTCCGGAAATTTTGGCAGTCCCGCATGGCGGTGGTCCCTGCCGCTTCGACGCCCGACCGGGGGACCGAGCCGACCGGGACGAGTCGGGGCGAGCGCAACAGGTAGAGCTGTCTCCGCCTCTTGCCGCAGCGGCCCGTCGCGATCGCCGCTCGATGAGCAAGCGGCACGGAGCCGCGCCGCGCAAACCACGCCGATCGGGGAGCCGCGCCCAAGAGGTCGTCCGCGCACTCCTCGAAAACCTAAGAGAGGGGGTCGCCACCGCTTGACGGCGTCCACCCG
This sequence comes from Polyangiaceae bacterium, assembly GCA_050013115.1. Taxonomy (GTDB): domain Bacteria; phylum Myxococcota_A; class Polyangia; order Polyangiales; family Polyangiaceae; genus Palsa-1150. Next base: position 21,028 of record JBEKFX010000059.1, on the reverse strand, counting down.
GGCGCGGACCGGCCCGCGCCTGACCGGCGGAGGCGCATGGGTTGCAAGTCGTTGCATCGAGAATCCAGCGCCTCCGAGGACCTGACGAACGCGACCTCTCGAAAAGGGCGCTTGCTTTCGGCTGGCCACGGAGCCGCCGGATTCGCTTCTTCACCGTCGGCCGCGAGCCGATACGCGCAGGGCCGCGGGCAAACATCGAAACGGACGAACGATCATGAACACCGAAGAGAACCTTGCCGCGTGCGGACGCACAACCGAAGGGGCGAGCGTTGCGCCCCGGAACGGCAAAACCAGGCCCAGGCGCTGGACGCCTGTCCCGCCGTGGCGAGGTTCGCGTTGGGGCGCGTGGCGTGCTTGCACGAAAACCAGGGTGTCCGGAGAGGTCGCCACCGGACGGCCGCCGAGAGAACCAGGACCAACGGGAGAAGCGGGAGAAGAGGATCGGCGTTGGGAGGCATCGCGAGGCCCGCCCCACCCTCCGCCTCGGGCGACGGTCCCGGGTCCGTCTTCGGAATTTCGCGTCCAACGGTCGGCCGTCCTCAGTCATCCACGAGGGTCGCCCCGGCCCCTCCGGGGTCTGGGGAGCGGGCCTCTTCGGTTGGACGCCCTCGTCGTGCCGACCGGGCGGCCTGGCCCGAGCGCGGGCCGTGGTCTCGGCTGGGCGTTTGGGTCGGCCGAGCACCGGTCTCGGACCGCTGCCTACCCCGATCGAAGTGCGCCTACCCCGGATCGAGTGCCGTACGCTTTTTTTGGGGCTGACCGGCCATACGCTTTTTTTGGGGCTGACCGGCCATACGCTTTTTTTGGGCTGACCGGCCAAAGGACTCTTGACGTCGAACTGGAGCGTTGCATCTTATTGATGCTGGGATGGGTGCGGTCAAAATCACTGCGGTTCGTTTCACCGACGAAGAGCTGGCTGTGCTCGGCGTCATTCAGGGCCAGACGGGCATCCGCTCGCGGACCGAAGCTTTGAAGACTGTCCTTCGCTACTACGCCGAGGCTGAAGGCCTCGAAGCCACAACGGAAAATGTCGAAAAACCGAAGGCTTAGTGCACGCAGGACCCTGCGAAAGCGCGCGGTCAACGGCTCGAGATAGAGCCGACGGCCCGTCGGCGCGCGCTCGCTGTCCTGATCCATGCGGCGCCCCCACCAAAGCGAATCGGCCCCGAGCGGGGCCGGCCTGGGTGCGGGCCTTTTGGTCCCGCGGCAGCGCGTCGGTCCTTCACCAAAGTGGACTTGAAAGATGCGGAAACAAGACTTCGAGTCAAAAGACGCGTTTCTCCCATGTGGGAGTGAATCCGTCGAGCCTTTGAGGGTCTCCGAGCGAGGCCCCGAAAGGGATAACGCATTTGGCCGTTGCAGGTGGACGGCCGCGTGGTACTCTCTTCCCGACATGTCTGCAGTGAGCACGGACTCGCATGTCGAGCGGCTGCTGCGCGGCTACGCCATGGCAGAATGCACGCAGGCCTCTCGAAGTCAGGCCGCGTGGGCGATGGCGCGGTGCTTCGACGGGACGTCGAGCGCTCGGGGCCTCGTCGCCGCAGTCAACACACTTTCACGATTCGACAAGCAACAACATCCACGTGAGGTGCTGCCATGAAAAACGAGCAAGATATTTCTGAGACCGAGAACGCGGACAAGGAAGTCAACGAGAAGGCGCAAGAGACCGTCACGGTCGACGGTGAATTCAAATTGACGGTGCGGAAACTGGAGATGCCCGTGCGGCCGCGCGGCGTCTTGGCGGAATAGCTTTTCGCGGGTCGGCCTGAATTCCGGGCTCGAGACTTACCCGTCGACGTTCAACGACGCATTCCAGGCGGCTCCGATGATCATTCCAGCGTTCGCTGCGCTCGCGGCAAAGCAGGAGTTGGTCCCCTTCACGTACGAAGCCGCCCCGCTGGGCGCCACAGATGTCGAAATTCTCATTTCGCACTGCGGCGTTTGCCATAGTGACATTCACCTCATTGACAACGACTGGTCTTCGAGCCACTACCCCATGGTTCCGGGCCACGAAATCGTTGGAACCGTGATCAATGCCGGCGATCGCTGCGGGGTCGCGATCGGACAGCGAGTCGGCGTTGGCTGGCAGCGTTCGGCGTGCGGCGAATGTGAGCAGTGCCGTCGGGGCGACGAAAACCTGTGCGCGTTGCAGGAGGCGACCTGCGTCGGGCACATGGGGGGCTTTGCCCAGCGCATTCGTATCGACGGACGGTTCGCCTTCGCCCTGCCGCCGGGGCTGGACGCCGCTGGCGCGGCGCCCCTCCTGTGCGGTGGCGTGACGGTATTTGCGCCTTTGCGTCGGTGGGGGATCGGTCCGGGCGCACAGGTCGGAGTCATCGGCATCGGCGGCCTGGGGCACTTGGCACTCCGGTTCTTGCGGGCCCTCCGGTGCCACGTGACTGCATTCACTTCTTCGCCCGACAAGCGCGCAGAGGCGCACCGGCTGGGCGCCGACGAGGCGGCATCGTCCACGGACATTCGCGAGATCAAGGCGCGAGGCCAACGCTTCGATTTCCTGCTGAGTACCGTGCCCGCGCGCGTCGATTGGATCACGTATCTTCAGACGCTCAAGCCAAATGGCATTCTTTGCCTTGTTGGCGCCCCTCCGGGTTTACTTCAGATTCCTGCGTCCCTGCTATTGACCGGACAGCGTGTCGTGTGTGGGAGCGATATTGGGAGTCCGGCGGCGATCCGAGCCATGCTGGCTTTTGCCGCCGAGCATGGCATCGGCGCCGAGGTGGAAACGGTGCCCATGGCCGAGGTGAACGCGGCGATCGCGCGGGTGCGTCAAAATCGCGTGCGTTACCGGATGGTGCTGACCCAATAAGGCGCGCCGGCCCGAGATCGCCATTCTGCTCGGTCCCGACGGCGTGCTCTCGATGGAGAAGAGCCAGCGAAAGCAGAGGCCGCCCGAAGCGAGCGGTCACTGCGTTCCCACAACCGAACCAGCCGGAGAGTGCGGACCGTACCGGGTGCGGTCCGCAGCGGCCGGCGGGGGCCGCGGGGACGGCAGTGAAGTCCGCGTTTCGAACGTCGTGGCACGCGAGCGTCATGTCGACGGAGCGGCGTCGTCCCCGATCGTGCCGACGAAAATCGGACCGCGATGTTGCAAAAACGCCTCGAACCAGGACTGCATCTTGCGTCGCTGAATCTTGCCCGTATGCGTCCGCGGAATCGAACGCGCACCGCACAAGAGGACTTTCGGTCGCTCGGCGACGGGCATCGCCTGGATGGCCGCGAGCAACCGCTCGCGGAGCGACTCCTCGATCGCCGGGGTCTCGATGAAAGCCCCGACTTCTTCACCGTGCTCCCGATGCGGAAAGCCCAGCACGACGAGCCGGCCCGAAAGCTCGGGAACGAGGTCGATGATGCGGGCTTCGATGCGCAAGGGGCTGTATTTCTCGGCGTCGCGAATGATGATTTCTTTGATCCGCCCGGTGATGAAAAAGTGCTCGCGACCGTCTTCGACGCGAAAGTAGCCTTCGTCGCCGGTGTGCAGCCAACCGTCTCCATCCACGGCCCGCGCCGTGGCCTCGGCATCTCCAAAGTATCCCACCATCGTCGAGTGGCCACGAACCAAAAGCTCTCCCCGAATCCCCTCGGCCGCGCGACCCCCACTTTGGTCTGCGACGCGCACCTCGGTGCCGTCGAGCGCGGGGCCTATCGACGGAACCTCACCGGCGAACATCAAGCGCGCCCGCACTTCCGCAGGAGCGAACGGCGACATGCAGCAGGCGAAGTTCGTGTATTCCGAAAGGCCCCAGCCCAAGACCAGCTCGATTCCGGAACGCTCCTCGAAGCGGCGCGCGAGCTCGACCGATAGCGGCGCGGACGACACCATGAGATGGCGGAGGGTCGGCACTTTCTCCCGCGAGATCCCGGCCGCCAGCAACATCGGGAGCAAACTGGGCACGACGCTCGACACCGAGACGGATTCGGCACGAATGACGTCGGCCCACGTGAACGGTTCGAGCCGCTCGGTGAAAACGAGGTGACCGCCAGTCGACAGGGCCGTCATCAGGCCGAAGCCGAACGCGTGCGCGTGATAAAGCGGCAGCACCGCCAGCTGCGTGGTTCCGTCGAGTCGGAAGTTCTGCCCCATGCTGGTTGCATTCGAAAAAAGGCTGCGCTGACGCAAGGCGACCCCCTTGGGTTGCCCCGTCGTTCCAGACGTGTAGAGGATGACCGCGGCGTGTTCTTCGAGGCCGGCCGGGGGCGCCGGCGGCGACCCCGCGGCATCCGTGGTCCACGCGTCTTCTACAGCGAGCGCAAAGGGCGGCAGGGCTTCGGCTTGCAGGCGCGCGTGGAGGTCACGCGTCGCGCATACGCCGCGGGCGCCGGAGTGGCGCAAGATGTAGGTCCAGTCTTCCGGCGCCGAGCCCGGATTGAGCGGCACGACGACAGCGCCGAGCCGGAGCAAGGCGAGAACGAGAGCGGGGATCTCGAGCCGGTTCGGGGCAAGAATGGCCACCCGATCCCCGGGCCTCACCCCGAACTCTTCGTGCAAGCGCGAGGCGAGTCCGAGGACCTTCGCGTGGAGCTCGCGAGTCGAAAGCCGGCCTACGGCGAGCTTGCCCCGATAGAACGTGAGGGCCGCCCGTTCCGGCGCAGCCTCCAGCGCAGACAGCAGCGTCGCGACGTCGCTTTTCCCGATCGTGCTCACGGCTGGTTCTTCGCCTCAACCATGAAGCCGTACTCGTAGGTCGCCTGCAGTCGGTTCGAAATCTCGTTCAACGGCCCGTCGTCGAACCGCCAGTCGAGATCGGGAGCCGCCTCCTCGAGCGTCGTGACACCGAAGTACAGCGGCTCGAATCCCATCTCCAAGTAGGCTTCGGCGTAGCTCGTCGCGATCGAAAGCTCGTCAGAGTGGACAGGATCGCGGTGACCCAGACCTCGAAAACTCGACTTCGAAAACGAACCCACGCGGCCGTCCGGACCCCAGTAAAGGGCCACGCAGTGGCCGCACTCCTCGTCCTTCTTCGGGTCGCGGCGATGAATCGCAAGCAGCCTCCGTTTGGTGGCGCCGAAGAGAAGCTCGAGCAACCCGTACGCCAGGATGGCGCCATCGATGCACGTGATGGTCGAATTCTGAAGCGACGAGCGAACGGATTGTATCCGATAGTTGGCCCGCCAGTCGTCCAGGTATTTGTAATTATCGATGACGCGCCGGATGTCCGTCGGGCTCTCGAATGCCGAGCCGCCGGCCATTTGGTGCACGCGGAGGAGGTCCGCCTCGGTGTAGCCGAGCCGGCCGGGCCCGGGCATCAGAGCAGTCACGGCCCAGTGTACGCCCTATTCGGAGAGCGGGTCGCACGGTAGACGCGGGACCGTCGGGAAATTCTCGTAAAATGTATCGATCCCATCCATGAAAAGCAGAAGGTGTTCGGCCATGTTTTTCGCCACGTTGAGCGCGTCGTTGGCTTCGCGCCTCGTGAGTGGCGGAACGCTTTTGCACATGAGGAGGAACGCGTCCTGATGTCCAAGCTTCTGATCGGCCTTCGTATGGGCGATGAACGAGTCGATCAGCTTGTCCGTGTACGGATAGTGCCTGCGCATGGCATCGTAGAAGTCGTCGACCGCCTTGCCTGCATCGCTCTCGCCCGTATTCTCGGTCAGTTGCAAGAGCTCGTTACCCGCGTAATACGAAAACGAGCTTCGCTGTGCCGACTCGGACAAGTAATTGACGAGGGCGCGTGTCGAAGGAAGCGGCTGCGAGCGCAATACGACTTCGTCGGGAAATAGACTGCGAAGGCCTTTTCGATAGATGTCTCCGTGCGTGTATTCTTCGATGAAGTGCCGAGCCAAGTGGGGCATCATTTCGGGCGATGCGTTCGCGGCCGCAATCCCCATGTGCTCGAAAGCAGCCTCGATGTAATGATATTTCTCGAAAGCGAATCCCAGGACCTGTGCGCGGGTCGCCCGGCCCGTGACGATCTTTTCCCACAAGGGGTGGCGGTAAACCGCGTCGAGCCAGTAGTTGCAGTGCTCGCGGTGTATCGCGTGGAACTCGAGCCCGGTCATGACCGGCCCATCGTCCACGGCGGACGCGAAGGCAAGCACGCCTACTTTGGCCAGCTGATCGACCAGCGCGCGGAGTCGCGCGGGCTGCTGGGACAGCGCCTCGGCGATCGCCTGCACCGGCATCTTGCCGTCGAGTTTCGCCTGCATCTGACTAAAGAGCTGGGCCGCCGCTCCGTCGAGCGTAACCTCGTCACGCATATGTCGTATGACGACGTGCCCATTTTGTTTGGTCACGGTCGCATTGCGTTTGAGCAGCGGCAGGTCCGCCGCCCGGTTCGCACCGGATGAACTCGCCAAGTCTTGTGTCGCCATGCCGGTCCCCTTCATTAATCCAAAAATACGTCGAACGGGCGCCGAGGTACCTGGTTCGACTCGACGGAGTAGTATTTTTCGATGTTGTCGGTCCAGAGCCAAATGTGCTCCACCAGTTGGTGGCCGTAGTCCAGCACACGTGACGCGCGCTCACCCGACAATTCGGGAATTGTTTCCAGGATGTCGCGGAAAAGATCGGAATGCTGATACTGCACGTCGAGGTCGAGGTGCGCATAAATGGGGGCAATGGCTTCTTTCGAAACTCCGTAGAGCTGCCCGGCCTTTTCGTAATAGGGATTGTAAGTCCGTCGATCGGTTGTCGTTCCTTCGAGGACGGCAGAGCAGACGGAGTACGCCAAGACGTCTTCCCGCGCCGCCTGGCGCATGAAGTTCGAAAGTGCAAGCGTCATCGGCAGCGGCACCGACTCGGAAATTTGCGCTTCCGTGAAGCCGAGCGCTTTCAGCGACTTCATGAAATAGTGGTAGTGGTTCCATTCTTCCGCGTAGTGCTTCGCTCGGAGCTGTTTGATCGGCTTTTCGTGGGCGTGGGCGCAGGAAAGCGGCATGTGCCGATTCGCATTTTTCGTATAATGGTAGAGCTCGATCAGCCACCCGGTGAAGAGGCGCGCCGAGCCCCGGCCGGTCATCATTCGCTCCCAAAACGGATGGGCGAACGCTTCGGACAGCCAGCTGTTCAGAATCGACGAGAAGCGGCCGTGGAATTCGACGCCGCTCATGTTCGTGGGCACTTCGTCGACGCGATAAAGAAGCCCCGAGTGCTCCAGCGCGTCGATGAATTTCGGAACCTTGGCTTCATCCATCTCGAGTTCGCGCGAGAGGTCCGCGATACCGCGAACGCTCGGAAGCCAAGCCGCCACCTTTTGGTACCATTCGAACTCGGGCCGACCGAGTTCCACGACGCGATCGTTGAGTCTCAGGCCCAGGGTACTCCCCGACGACGTGATCTCGTAGACCCGCTTGGCGCGATAGTGCTCTCGGATCGGAGTCATGATGGCCAATCATAAGGGGACACGGCTAGGATCGTCAATCGTCCTCAGCAACAATTGCGTCGACACGGAGGCCAGTCACCCCCCCCTCCCCGGAGCTTTATGTACCTGCCTGACGCGTTTCGGTTTGATGATCGCGAGGCCCTCTGGGCGCACGCTTTGGCCCACCCCTTCGCGACCGTGATCACACACGGCGAACGCGGCATCCTGGCCAGCCACCTTCCCCTTCTCGTCGATCGCGAAAGGCTTCTTTTGCGAGGTCACCTGGCGAGAGAAAATGCGCAGCTCGCGCACTTTCAGGCGGGCGCTGCCGCGCTCGCCATCTTTGGGGGCCCACATGCGTACGTCTCGCCTTCGGTTTACGAGGAACCGGGCGTGCCGACGTGGAATTACGTCGTCGTGCACGCACGGGGCGCAGCGCGGGTCGTCGACGAGGACGGTCTTCGGGCCGTCCTCGCCGATTCGGTGACACGGTTCGAGACGGGCGGATGGTCGCCCCCAGCCGACTTAGAGGCCCTCCGTCCTCTTCTCGATGCCATCGCTGGCTTCGAGATCGCCATCGAGCAGCTCGAAGGCAAGTGCAAGCTCAGCCAGAACCGCTCTGCGGTGGACCAAACGCACGTCGCCGATTGGCTCGAACGAGGCGATGGGATGAGCCGCGAGGTGGCCGCCCTCATGCGCGCGCGTCGGCCGGTCGGTCCCGTCAAGTCACCCTGAGCCGGTCGGTCCCGTCAAAGTCACCCTGAGCCGATCGCGTCCCGTCAAAGTCACCCGAAGACGGCGACACCTTGCTCTGAGGCCCCAAGGCCAACTCCCGAAGCGATGTTCAGGCGGCGTGAGCGGGAAAGGTCACACGCCACGCCATCGTGCGCGCGGGGGACGGCGGGGCAGGCATTCTCCCTTCCAGCGGCCGTCATCGACATCTCGTGATCACATCATTCATGGTGCGGCGAGAGCCGAGCCGGGCCGGCGGCCACCGAAAACGAGGTGGGCGCTCAGGATCACGCTATTTTGACCAAACGAGGTGAGGATGGGATTCGAACCCACGTGTAACGGATTTGCAATCCGCTGCCTGACCACTTGGCTACCTCACCGACAGTGCCTTCACTCGAGCGCCCGGGCACGATGCCACAAGCGCGGCCCTTCGCAAGAGCGGCGTCGTCAGCCGAGGCGCTCGCACACGATGGCCCCCATCTCTCGCGTCGAGATCGGGCGTTCCGAGCTCATGTCGCGTGTTCGCGCCCCGGCCGTGATGGCCCGATCGACCGCGGCTTCCACGGCGGCAGCCTCCGTCTCCAGCCCGAGCGAGTGACGAAGGAGCATGGCGGCGCTCATGATGGTTCCGAGCGGGTTGGCGATCCCTTTGCCCGCGATATCCGGCGCGGAGCCGTGGATGGGCTCGTAGAGCCCGCGCGGCCCCTCGCCGAGCGACGCGCTCGGCAAGAGGCCGAGCGACCCTGCGAGCACCGCCGCCTCATCGGTCAGAATGTCGCCGAACATGTTTTCGGTCACGACGACGTCGAACGATTTCGGCGCCGTGATGAGGCGCATGGCGCAGGAGTCGACGAGCTGGTGCTCGACCCGGACGGATGGCGTCTCGGCGGCCACCTCCATCGCGATTTCACGCCACAAGCGCGAGGACTCGAGAACGTTGGCCTTGTCGACCGACGTCAGCAGCTGACGCCGACCGGCGGCCAGGCGGGCGGCCAGGCGAACGACGCGACGGATTTCTTCGTCAGTGTATTCGAGCGTGTCCACGGCGCGCGTTCGTTCACCGACCTTCTCGCGAAGTCTGGGCTTGCCGAAATAGAGGCCTCCGGTGAGCTCTCGAACGAACAGAATGTCGACTCCCTCGACCCGTTCTGGCTTGAGTGGAGACGTCGATGCCAGCGCGGGATGCACGCGAACCGGCCGCAGATTGGCGTAAAGGCCGAGCGCTCGACGCACCCCGAGCAGGCCCTGCTCGGGCCGCACCTTGGCTCTCGGATCGTCCCATTTCGGCCCGCCGACGGCACCGAGCAAGATGGCGTCGGCTCGTTCGCAGGCCGCGAGGGTCTCGGCCGGAAGCGGCTCGCCTGTCGCGTCGATGGCGGCGCCGCCGATGAGCTGGTCGACGAAAGTGAACTGGTGACCGAAGCGCGACCCAATTCGCTCGAGCACCCGACGTGCCTCGCCGACGATCTCCGGGCCGATCCCGTCGCCCGGTAGAAGTACGAGGTTTGCTTTCATCTAAGCCGCACCCTTCTCCGCGTCGCGCACAGCGCAGGCGACTCCCAGCCCATATTCGATGCCGTCGGCCAATGCGAGCCAGGACGCTTCGATGACGTTCGAAGACGCCCCGACAGTCGTCCATCGCTCGTCGCCATAGCCACTTTCGACGAGCACCCGCACGGGCGAGGCCGTCCCCTCGACGCCGTCGAGGATTCGAACTTTGTAGTCTTCGAGGTGGATCCCCTTGACCTCGGGATACGCGACCGACAGCGCCTTGCGCAGCGCCCCGTCGAGCGCGCTCACCGGACCGTTGCCCTCGGCGGCCGTGTGGACGATTTCGCCGCGCACGCGCACCTTGATCGCGGCATCCGCGTACGACGGATCGCCCGGCCGCTGGTGGACCATCACTTTGTAATCGACGAGCTCGAAGGGGGGCGCGTAGTTCGGCGACTGCCGGCGCATGAGAAGCGCCACAGAAGCCTCCGCCGACTCGAACGCGTACCCTCTGGATTCAAGCTCCTTGACACCTCGGAGCACCGCAGACTCCGCGCCCGCCTCGAGCTCGACGCGGAACTCTTCGGCTTTAGCAAGGACATTGCCGCGGCCGGAGAGCTCGCTCACGACGATGCGCGTCCGGTTGCCGACGAGGGCCGGATCGACGTGCTCGTATGCGCGCGGGTGCCTGCGAATCGCAGCGACGTGGACGCCCGCTTTGTGCGCGAACGCACTCCGCCCCACGTAAGGCGCGTGCGCGTCCGGTGCAAGGTTCGCAATTTCCGCCACCTGGCGCGCGATGCGCGTGAGCTCGGCGAGCGCGCCATCACGCAGACAGCGCCGTCCCATCTTCAGCTCGAGCGTGGGGATGAGGGTGGACAAGTTGGCATTGCCACAGCGTTCGCCATAGCCGTTCATCGTCCCTTGGAGCTGCGTCGCGCCGGCGCGAACGGCAGCCAGAGCATTGGCGACGCCGCAGCCGGTGTCGTCGTGCGTATGGATGCCGATCGCGACACGCACGCCTTCGACGACCGCCCCGACAGCCTGCTCCACTTCCCAAGGCAGCGACCCGCCGTTCGAGTCGCACAGGACGACCGCCTCGGCCCCCGCAAAGGCTGCCGCCTGGACGGCCTCCATGGCGAAATGGGGATCGGCACGATATCCGTCGAAAAAGTGCTCCGCGTCATAGACGACCCGCCGGCCGCTCGCGACGAGGTAACCGACCGTTTCGGCAATCATGCGAAGGTTTTCTTCGGGGCTGATGCGAAGCACCTCGCGCACGTGGATGAGTGACGCCTTTCCGAAAATCGTGCACACGGGTGCGCCCGTCGCCAGCAGAGCGGCGACTTGAGGGTCGTCCTCGGACGTCGTCCCGGCCCGGCGTGTCGAGCCGAACGCCGCGATCTTCGCCGTCCACTCCACGTCGCGAGCCCGCTCGAAGGCTTCCGCGTCTTTCGGGTTCGAACCGGGCCATCCGAGTTCGATGAAATCGACACCGAGCCCGTCGAGCAGGCGCGCGATGTGAATCTTGTCGATCGCGGATAGACTGATTCCTTCTCGCTGCGTCCCGTCGCGGAGTGTCGTGTCGTAAACGCTAATGCGTACGGCCTTAAGCATGACGGGCTTCATGGCGTTCGATGTCCTCGACCCGCTCGAGCAGATACCCGAGCTCGTCGATCCCGTTGACGAGACATTCTTTCGAAAATGAATCGATCTCGAAGCGGGCAATCGGCGCCGCGCCGAAAGACACGGTTTGCGACGGCAGGTCGACGGTCAGGAGCGCTCGCGCGTCGGCGCGCCGCGCCAGCGTGATTCGTTGGTGGGCGTCGGCGTCCACCGCCACCGGCAAGAGACCATTTTTCATCGCATTTTGCTTGAAAATATCGGCGAACGACGGCGCCACGATCACGCGCAGGCCCCACCCGACGAGCGCCCACGGAGCGTGCTCGCGCGACGAACCGCACCCGAAGTTCTGCCCGGCCACGAGGATGTGCGCCCCGGCGGCGTCTGGGCGATTCAGAGGGAAATCCAAATTCGCACGGCCATCGGCGCCGATCCGCCAATCGGCAAAGAGATTGTCTCCCAGACCGCTCTTCTCGGTGACCTTGAGAAAGCGCGCGGGGATGATTTGGTCGGTGTCGACGTTGTCGACCGGCAAGACCACGAACGTGGACGTGATGGCCCGGAAGGGCTCTCTCGATACGACTTTGCTGCTCATGCGGCCCTCCCCGCCGACGACAGGAAGGCGCGTGGGTCCACCACGCGACCGGTCACCGCCGCCGCGGCTGCCGTGAGCGGCGAAGCGAGCAGGGTGCGCCCACCTCGCCCCTGCCGCCCCTCGAAATTTCGATTGCTGGTGCTGACGGCATACTGCCCAGGGCTCAGCTGATCGCCGTTCATCGCAATGCACATGGAACACCCCGCTTCTCGCCACTCGGCTCCCGCGTCGCGGAAGACGACGTCGAGCCCTTCGGCTTCTGCTTGACGTTTGATCGACTTCGACCCCGGAACGACGAGGACGCGTACGCCAGGGGCAACTCGGCGCCCGCGCATGACGCCCGCCGCCGCACGAAGATCGCCCATGCGAGAGTTCGTGCACGATCCGATGAACACGACGTCGATCTTTTGTCCGGCGATGGCGGCGCCGGGCACAAGCCCCATGTACTCGAGCGCCTTGGCGATCGCCGCGCCGTCGGCCGGGGTCGGGGCCGAGTCTGGACTCGGAATGCGGCCCGTCACGGGGATCCCCATGCCCGGGTTCGTCCCGTAAGTGACCATCGGCGCGAGCGTGCTCGCATCGACGACGACAGTGGCGTCGAACGTTGCGCCGGGGTCCGAAAGAAGGGCGCGCCACCGTTCGACGGCCGCTGCCCAGCCGTCTCCTTGAGGGGAGAAGCGGCGGCCCCGCAGCCAACCAAATGTCTTTTCGTCGGGGGCGATCATGCCGGCCCGTGCGCCCGCTTCGATCGACATGTTGCAGATCGTCATCCGCTCTTCCATGTCGAGCGCCTCGATTGCAGCGCCCCGGTACTCGATGACATGGCCCGTGGCCCCGCCGGTTCCAATCTGGGCGATGAGCGCGAGAATCACGTCCTTCGCGCCGACGCCATCCGGCAAGCGGCCGTCGACGCGGACCTCCAGCGTTTTGGGCTTGCGCTGCAGCAGGCACTGCGTCGCGAGCACGTGCTCCACCTCGCTCGTGCCGATCCCGAAGGCGAGCGCGCCGAAGGCGCCGTGCGTCGACGTGTGGCTGTCGCCGCACACGATCGTGCGCCCGGGCTGCGTGAGGCCGAGCTCGGGACCGATGACGTGAACGATCCCCTGGTCCGCTGAGTCGAGGTCGTAGAGCGCAATGCCGAACTCCGCGCAATTGGCCTTGAGCTTGCGGAGCTGCGCCTCGGCCTGCGGATCGACGACGGCGAGTCCCCTAGGCAGGGTGGGGGTCGAGTGGTCCATCGTCGCGAACGTGCGGTCGGGCCTGCGCACACGCAGGCCGCGTTCGCGCAAGCCATCGAACGCTTGCGGCGAGGTGACTTCGTGAACGAGTTGCAGATCGACGTAGAGTATGGCCGGGCCGCCTTCGTCCTGCCGGACGACGTGCTCGCTCCAGACCTTTTCGAAGAGTGTTCTCGGCTCCGTCATGGGCGACTCCCGTGGGCAACGCTCACCGGAACGCGAGCGGTCGAGGTGCTCGACTCGCCCGCGGGCCGCGAGTACCCGAGGGAGACGAGCATGCGATTGAGAGCTTTCAGATAGGCCTTCGCGCTGGCTACGATGATGTCGGTATCCGCAGCATTTCCATGAAAAATGGGGGAGGCCGGCACCTCGTGCTGCGCGCTCTCGGCCTCACGCTCTGCGAGGGCACGTACGCGCACGGTCACTTCGCCGAGCGCATCGATCCCTTCCGTGACGGAGCGCACCGAGAACTCGAGGAGCTCCGAAGGAGCCTGGATGAGCGCGTCGATCGCCTTGAAAGCGGCGTCGACCGGGCCGGTCCCGATCGACGCCTGCACGTGAATGCGCCCATCGGCCGCCCTCAGGCGGACCGTCGCTGTCGGCATCCCCTGCGTGCCGCAACCGACCTGGAGACCTTCGAGGTGGAAGAGCTCGTCCTGCGGCTTGGCGTCGTCGTGCACGAGCGCTTCGAGATCGGCATCCGCCACGGACTTGCGCCGGTCGGCCAGCGCCTTGAACCGGGCGAAGATCCGGTCGAGCGCAGCTTCGTCGAAGCTGTATCCGAGCTCGTTCAGACGGGCAGCCAGCGCAGCGCGGCCCGAGTGCTTGCCGAGCACGAGCCGTGTTTGCGCGGCGCCGACGCTCTCGGGTCGCATGATCTCGTAGGTCGCCTGATGTTTGAGCATTCCGTCCTGATGAATGCCCGATTCGTGCGCGAATGCGTTGGCACCGACGATGGCCTTGTTCGGGGGAACGACCACCCCCGTCACGCTGCTCACGAGACGGCTCACGCGAACGAGTTGCGTTGCATCGACACCCGTGTGTAGGCCGAATCGAGACGAGCGGGTGGCGAGCGCCATGACCACCTCTTCGAGCGACGTATTGCCTGCGCGTTCGCCGATCCCATTGATCGTCACTTCGGCCTGGCGAGCACCGGCTTGCAGGCCGGCCAGGGTATTCGCCGTCGCAAGCCCCAAGTCGTCGTGGCAATGCACCGAAATGATCGTGCTTTCCACGCCCGGAACGTGGGCGCGAATGCCTGCGATGAGAGCACCGAACTCGTCCGGCGTCGTGTACCCGACGGTGTCCGGAATGTTCAGCGTGGTCGCACCGGCGCGAATCGCTCGCGACAGCGCCTCGTAGAGGAAGTCCGGTTGGCTGCGGCTCGCATCCTCGGGGCTGAATTCGACGTCGGCGCACAGCGTCTTGGCGTACGCGATCATCGCGTCGATGCGCGCGAGCACGTCCGCGCTCGACATCCGAAGCTTGTGCTTCATGTGCAGCTCGGAGGTGGCGAGAAACAGGTGGAGCCGGGGGTGGGCTGCGGGCTTCACGGCTTCCCACGCTCGATCGATGTCTCCGCGGCTGGCCCGCGCCAGACCGCAGACGATCGGCGGCTCGCTCGACGGCCTTCCCTCGACGGAGCGCGCTCCGATGCGCTCCGCAATCGTTCGGACGGCGGCGAGATCATCGGGCGAAGCCGCCGGAAAGCCGGCTTCGATGGCATCGATCCCCAAACGTGCGAGCGCGCGCGCCACCTCGAGCTTTTCGGCCGAGGTCATGGTCGCGCCGGGCGACTGCTCGCCATCGCGCAGGGTCGTATCGAAGATCCTGACGTACCCCTCCGCTTCACTCGCCATCACGCTGCACCTCGCTCCTTCGCTCACGACCGCGCGCCCGCCGACGAAGCGGCGAAAACAATCACTCTTGGGGCTCGACCGTCACCGGGTCGAGAAAAGGCATCATGGCGCGAAGCTTTTCACCGACTTTTTCGACGAGCAAGTCGCGCTCTTTGACGCGCTGGGCCGAAAACCACTTGCGGCCTGTTTCATTCTCGTCGATCCACTTGCGGGCGAACTGACCGGACCGAATCTCCTCGAGCAACTTGCCCATCGTTTCTCGCGTGTGCGCGTCGACGACGCGAGGACCGGAGACGTAATCGCCGTATTCGGCCGTATCACTAATCGAATAGCGCATGTATCGGAGTCCGCCCCGGTACATGAGGTCGACGATGAGCTTCAGCTCGTGCAGGCACTCGAAGTACGCGACCTCGGGCTGGTAGCCCGCGTTCACCAGCGTCTCGAAGGCGGCCTTGACGAGCGAGCTCACGCCGCCGCACAGCACGGCCTGTTCGCCGAACAAATCGGTTTCTGTCTCTTCGGAGAAAGTCGTCTCGAGAACCCCCGCCCGCGCGGCGCCAATCCCGGCCGCGTAGGAGAGGGCCAGCTTGTGCGCAGAACCGCTCGCATCCTGGTGCACGGCGATCAGTGCGGGAACACCCTGGCCGGCTTCGAAGGTCTCGCGCACGCGATGGCCGGGGCCTTTCGGGGCGATCATGCTCACGTCCACGTCGGTTCTCGGCGTGATCGTGTTGAAGCGGATGTTGAAGCCGTGAGCGAACATCAGCGTCTTGCCCGGCGCCAGATGAGGCGCGATCTCGTTCGTGTAGATCTTCGCCTGCGCGGTGTCCGGTGCCAGGATCATGATGACGTCGGCCCAGGCCGCGGCCTCGCCGACGGGCAGAACCTTGACGCCGGCAGCCTTCGCCTTTGCGACGCTCTTGCTCGACGCAGGGAGCCCGACGCGCACTTCGACGCCGCTATCGCGCAGGTTTAGCGCGTGCGCGTGCCCCTGAGAGCCGTAACCGATTATCGCGACCTTTTTCCCGCGGATGATCGAGAGGTCGCAGTCCTTGTCGTAGAAGATCTTGGCCATGGTCCTCGTGTCCTTTCGTCTACCTTTAAAATCCGGGGCGCCGGCCTACGTTCCGAGCACCCGCTGTCAGCCAGGGTATTACCGCGAATCAGGCCGCCCGGGCGTCACCCGGAGGCGGGGGTCGTGTGCTGAGGGGTAGCCGGTCAGCCGTTCCCTCGGCGCTTCGGACCATTGCGACGACGCCCGTACGCACCATTTCCACCAGACCGAAGGGCTGCAGAACGTCGACCAGACCGTCGATCTTGTCTCCCGTGCCGGTGATTTCCGCGACCAGGGCCTCCGGTCCGACATCGACGACGCGAGCGCGGAAGACGTCGCAGAGGCGCATGACTTCGCTGCGATTGTTCGCATCGGCACGCACTTTGATCAAGGCGAGCTCGCGAACCATGGTCGCGGCCTCGCTCGTGTCTTCGACCCAGAGCACGTTGACGAGTTTGTAAAGATTCGCCTCGATGCGACGCGCTCCGTCCTCGTCGGCCTCGAGGACGATGGTCATGCGCGACACGCCCGCCCGCTCGGTCCGTCCGACCGTCAACGATACGATGTTGTAGTTACGCCGGCGCAGAAGGGACGTCACGCGGTTGAGCACCCCCGGCAGGTCCTCGACGTAAGCGACGAACGTGTGAAGCGTGGCCTTGTTCATGACTCTGATCCTCGCGTTTCGAAATCGCCTCCGCCCAAGCGCAGGCAAACGAATGTGTGGAAATGGCGGTCGCTATTCATCGGATGCCGTCTCCACGATCGGACTCGGGCGACGAATCATGTCGTGGAGGTCTGCCCCGGCTGGGACCATCGGATAGACGCTGTCCTCTTGCTCCACCCGGAAATCGATGACGACGGTCTCCGTCGCGGCGCGCGCCGCCCCGACGACGTCCCGAATCTGCCCCCGCTCGGTGACCCGCATGCCGAGCAGGCCGTGCGCCTCGGCGAGCTTCACGAAGTCCGGTCCGCGCATCGGCGTCGCGGCATATCGACCTCCGTAGAAGAACTGCTGCCACTGCCGCACCATCCCGAGGTATCCGTTGTTGATGACCGCGACGTGGATCTTGATACCTTCCTGAGCACACGTCGAAAGCTCGGCCGCCGTCATCTGAAAGCCGCCGTCTCCGACGATCACCCAGACCTCTTCCTCCGGACGGGCGAGCTTGGCGCCGATGGCGGCGGGCAGCGCGAAGCCCATGGTCCCGAGCCCCCCCGAGGTGATGAGCTTTCGGGGGAAGTCGTGCTTGTAGTACTGCGCTTCCCACATCTGGTGTTGACCGACGTCGGTGACGACGAGCGCCCTGCCTTCGGTAATTCTCCAGAGGTCGTGCATCACGTGTGCGGCGAAGAGCTGGCCGACGTAAGGAAGCGTCTGGATGTCACGAACCGCAGAGTCCCCTTTGAGTTCGTGGATGTGCGAAAGCCACGCGCGCCGTTCGGTCTTCGCGACGGTGGGCAGAAGCGACCGCAAAGTGTCCGCCACGTCGCCGATGAGCGGCAAGTCGACGCGAACGTTCTTGTTGATCTCGGCGGGGTCTAGCTCGCAGTGAATCTTCTTCGCGCGCGTCGCGTACGTTTCGAGCTTTCCGGTCACCCGATCGTCGAAACGCATCCCGAGGGCGATGACGAGGTCGGAATCTTGGATGGCCTTGTTTACCCACGCCTCACCGTGCATCCCCATCATCCCGAGCGACAGCGGATGACTCGCGGGAAAGCCGCCGAGGCCGAGCAATGTCGAAGCGACGGGGATCCCCGTCTTCTCGACGAACTCGCGGAGGAGCTCGCTTGCGCCTGAGGCGATGATGCCGTGCCCGGCAAAGACGATCGGACGCTCGGCGTGATCGATCATGTCCGCGGCGCGCTTCACGTCCTCGGGTCGCGCTCGATGATCGGGCCGGTAGCCCGGGAGGCGCACCGGCCTGCCGTCCCAGACGAAATCGATCGCCGCCTGCTGCGCATCTTTGGTGATGTCGACGAGGACAGGACCGGGACGCCCGGATCTCGCGACGTAAAATGCTTCGCGCAGCACCGGCGCGATGTCCTCGACGCGTGTCACCAAGTAGTTGTGTTTGGTGATGGGGAGCGTGACCCCGGTGATGTCCGTCTCTTGAAATGCGTCGCTGCCGATGACCTTCGAAGAGACTTGGCCGGTGATGCAGACCATCGGGACCGAGTCGAGCATCGCGGTCGCGATGCCTGTGACGAGATTCGTGGCGCCGGGACCCGAGGTCGCGAGGGCGACGCCCACCCGTCCCGAAGCGCGCGCGTACCCGTCTGCCATGTGAGCGGCGCCTTGCTCGTGGCGCACGAGAACATGACGGATCGAGTACTTCAGCATCGCGTCGTAGACGGGCATGATCGCGCCGCCCGGGTAGCCGAAGACGACGTCGACGCCTTCGCGACCGAGGACCTCCCACATGATTTCTGCGCCTGTGCGCCGTCCTTCACTCGTACTCATGCTGCTCCTCGCTTTCGCGACGTCCGCACGCGTGGCCGTTCGACGAGCTCCGTGCGCGACCTCGGGGGCCGAACCGTCACGGGCCCCTGGCCCGCGAGAACCGTCGCCCGCAATTGCTCGTAGTAGCTGAGTGTCGCCTGGTCGGGCTCGTGACCCGGATTGGCGAGCACGTGGTCCCACTCGGCCAGCAGGGCCGTCAGACCGCCCTTCTTCGCCACGAGCTTCGAGAGCTCTGCCCTCACTTCGGAGTCGAGCGTCGTCGTGCCGATCCTCGGCGATCCGAGACAGGCCCGGGCGAACGCCATCGCGCGTTCGAGCGCGTGGCCGGTGGCGTCCCGATGGACTCCGACACGACACGCTCGTTCACCGTGTTCGCTTTCGTCGCAGCCCGTGACGAGCACGACGTCGAGGTCGGGCTCGGGATCGAGGGCGCCCGAATAAAGAGCGCTCCCACGGGCAAAGACGACGAGCGAACCAGGCGCGATCGACGGCCCGAGGTTGTAAGCCCAAACGGCCGGCTGTTCGGACTCCGGAAGGTGAACGGCGATGACGTCGGCGCGCGAAGCGGCTTCGCCGGCCGAGACCGGACGAAACCCGTCTGCGACAGCGTGAATCCAGCTCATTCCCCCTGGACGCATCACGACGTCGACGTCCCAGCCGACCGCGCGCAAGCGAAGCGCCTGCTCCCGCGCGTCCGCCCCGTATCCAATCACCGCGACGCGCGTCGGGCGGCCGCCCGACGCGCGTTGGTTCCCGGCGCCATGACTGCCGCCTTCAGCCATGGCCCTGACCTCCGGCCGCATGTTCCTCCGGCGCGCCCGTCACGTCCGTCCACGCGTTCGCGACACCGATGAGCGGCTTCTCAAGGGGGGCGTCGGTGTAACCGGCGCCCTCCAACATCACGCGCGCGGGTGCGCGGGACGGCCCCTTCTTCAGCAAATCACTTCGCATCGGCTCTCTCGGTCGGAATTCGGTCAAAAAGGTCAAAAAAAAAACCCCCGCTCCCTTTTCGGGTGCGGGGGCCGAAGTTGAGGAAGGCGAATGCCCTCAGCTCGGCGGCCCGCACCCGGGCCCAATAAGCCCGAGAATCGCTACGAGGCCCAGCGACGCCCGCAGGTCCCCCCTGACCCGAATCGGGCCAAGGCTGGACGGAGCATTCGGTGACCGAAACTGAAACATCTTGGCGAAGCGTGAAGGCGATTGTGCGCCGCGTCAAGTCATATGTTGTCGCGGCCGCCTTCGCAGCGGGGGGCGCGCGGCGAAAAGAGCACGAGTTACGCGGAGAAGCGAGATCAGGCACAGCGGAGGCAAAACGGCGACGGGGCCACGGGAGGGCCCTCCGTTTGGTCGCGCTAGCTTACATGCTCTGCCATCGAGCGCTACTTGGGCAGCCGTTCAGAGACGGTCGCGAGGCGCTCTTCTCCCAACATGTAAGGGACGAGCGCTCGAGGCAAAGTGACCGATCCATCGGCGTTCTGATGATTTTCGAGGAGGGGAATCAAGATGCGAGGGCTGGCAATCGCCGTATTGTTCAACGTAAAGGGGTATGTGAGCTCGCCGCCTTCTGCCCGCAGGCGAATGTTCGAACGACGCGCCTGGAAGTCACCGAGCGTCGAGCAGGAATGGGTCTCGGCGTACGCGCCGCGCCCGGGCATCCAGGACTCGACTTCGTGTTTGCGCGTCTGGCCGAGCCCGATCTCGCCCGTGCAGGCCAGGGCGACGCGATAAGGGATCTCCAACTTGGCGAGAATTGCTTCGGCGTTGCCGAGAAGCTCGGCGTGCAGACGCTCGGCCGCGCTTTCGTCTGGCTCGCAGAAGACGACCTGCTCCACTTTGGTGAACTGGTGAACGCGGTAAAGACCACGCGTATCTTTGCCGTGGGCTCCCGCCTCGCGCCGAAAGCACGGAGAGATGCCCGCATAGCGGAGCGGCAGGCGCGCTCGGTCGATCGCACTGTCGGCGTGCATGCTGACGAGGGGCACCTCGCTCGTTCCGATGAGAAAGAGCTCGTCGGCGGGGATCGCATACGCCTCGTCTTTGCTGAGGGGAAAAAAGCCCGTCCCGATCATGGCCCGCTCCTTGACCATGACCGGGGGAGAGACGAGGGTCATCCCCCGCTCGATGAGCGTGTCGACGGCCAACCGGAGGACCGCGAGTTCGAGCAGGGCGCCGCGGCCGACGAGGGCGTAAGAGCGCCCTCCGGCGAACCGCCGGGGCCCCTCCCACTCGACGAGACCGAGCGACTCCATGAGCTCGACATGATCTTTCGCCGGGAAGTCGAAGGCCCGAGGTGTCCCGACGCGCCGGATTTCGACGTTGTCTTCTTCGCCTCTTCCGACGGGGACCTCCGGCCGTGGGATGCTTGGAACACGCAGCATCAAATCCTGATATCGGCGCTGAATTTCGTTCAATTTCGGCTCGAGCTGCTCGATGTCGGAGCGAATCGTCTTCGCCTCGTCGACGAGCCGGGGCCGCTCTTCTCGGGTCGCCCTGGGAATCAGCGCGGAGAGCTCGTTTTTTCGGGCCCTCTTCTGCTCGAGATCTCTCGTGGCCTCGCGCCGCTCGCGATCGGTGTCGAGCAGCACCTCCAGATCGAGGTCAAACCCCTTGTTCTTGATGGCGGCGCGGACCTGGTCGGCATTTTGTCGGATGA
>JBEKFX010000058.1:0-45789 GCA_050013115.1 Polyangiaceae bacterium | reverse complement strand
GAGGTCGGCGACGCGGTCGAAGAGCAAGTCGATGATATCTTTGCGACGGAGGAGCGACGCGTAGTCCATGTACGGAACTGGCGCTCGGCGGCGGTAAACTTTCTTGATCACCGGGGCCCAACCCAGCGGCCTCGGCCGCGTCAGCATGCGGCGAGACTCTTTTTCCTCTGGAAAGCGGAGGAGCGCGGGACAGAGGCGGGCGACGGCGTATCGATGCCAGCGGCTTCCGAGCCGCCAATTCAGATCCAACTGCCAACCTGCGTCGATCCAACTCTTTCGCATGTACGGGGAGTAAGGAAAGAAGCCGAGGCTCATGAGCTTGAGACCGCACGCTTGAAATCCGCGCCGCCGCTGCTGCAAGACGAAGGCGTCATTTTGCCAAACAAACGGCATGTCGGGCATGACGCTCATGAACTTATGGATCTGGCCGGCTGTCCCGTAGTAACGCGCGAATGCTGGCGAGCATCGGCGAATTTCGTCGGGCCGCAAAAGCATGCGGGTGCGGCGCTGCCATACCTTCGCAAGGACATGCGTGGTGAGGGTATGACGGTCGTGCCGACTGAGTGCGTCGAGCCCTTGCGCGAGCAAACCGAAATCGAAGCCGGCCGCCCGCACGTGCTCACCGTTGTTCCCCGTGACGACGTGGTCCGTACACGCGTAGCCCGACCTGGTCCCGAGAAAATACGTGTGCCAGTGCTGGAGAGGTTTGACTCCATTCGTGAGGCGACACACGGGCATCGCCGCAGCTGCAAAATTTCGGGGGTCGAGGTCGACATGATTGACGTGGAGGTCGAACTCCCTCGCCATGGCTCTGGCGACTTGCACGTCTTTCGACTCGCTATGCCCCATGACATACACCTCGGGCCGGAGCCCGAGCTCCAGCAAACCTGCCAAATTGAGGCGGCTATCGAGGCCGCTCGACGAGGTGACGATGGGACGCCTTCCTGCGCCCGCTTGAAGACCGGCCTGAAAGAGCTCGAGGAGCCGCTCGTGCACTGGGCCTTCGATCGGCTGCAGAAACTCCTCGAAAGAAAAGGTTTTCAGGTCGAGCCGTGCGCCGTCCCAATGAAGGATGGCCCCTTGTGGTATCGGAAGAGCCTCGCGCGCCAGCGTTTCCTCACCGACAAGGTGCTCCACGGCCAGCAGATCGGCGATCGCCTCCTCATTCCAGGACAGGTCGACCCCAGTTTGGGCGACGATGGCGCCTATCGTGTCGCCGTGGAAAAACCCTGAGGGCGTTTTGGCGAAAAAATATGAATTCAACGAATAGAGCGAATTGACGATCCAGACATGCCCCGCGGCCTCGTAGACCGCGACGAAGTTGTCTTCGAGGCTGAGCACAGGCTTCAAGTCTTCAATTTTGGACGCCGTCCGAAAGTTACGAAGCAAGTGCGCACCGTCAGAGAGAAACTGACCCAGTACGCTCAGCCGTTCGGGCAAGGAGGGTGGCTCGCTCATTCGATAGCTCAAATGTTCGTCGGCGTGCCCAACAATAGAAGTAGAATGCGCGATTCCAAGATGGGCTGCCCGTTTCCGGCCCAGCTGCGCGCCAGTCGATGGGCAGGAGGGTACCCCCTGCGATTCAATAGGACCTTTCGCGCGCACTGGACGTGGATGGCCGCTGACACGAGAAATGCGCCGGCTCCCGACCAAAAAAGCGCAAGCGATCAGTCGCCTCCTGCGTCAACGGGGTTCGTAAAGATGCTACACACCGTCGGGGACGCAATGACGATCCCGCTAGCGCATGTGGACGTCCCATACGCACAAATGTTGGAAGCGCACTGCGTATTGACCGTGCATGCCGTGGCCGCGCCGAGGGTCGGTTCGCACGTGTGAGATGTCGCGTTGCAATAGAGGGTTGGGCTTCCAGCGGCGATATAGCTGCACATGTAGTCCTGCGCACAGGCGCCTCCGTTCTGCACGAGTGGCGTGCAGGCCCCACCGTCCGTACCGGGGCAGTAGTAGCCTGGCGCGCACTCGTAGGAAGACTGACAACCCCCGTCTGAAGGGATTCCCGTGCCTCCGACCGCCGCGAGGCACGTTTGGTGCAGGGAATCCCAGGTCGACTGATCAATTTCGCCGCAGCTAAAGGTGCTGCTTCCCTGCAGGCACTCGCATGCCGCGGTCGGATTGTACTCGATTCGCCCGCTATTCTGATAATTCACGGTCGAACCAATATCCATCCATCCCGAGCCACTACCCTCGGACGCCAAGCAAAGATTCAGATTGAATTGAGCATTCGTGAGCCCGCAACAGTTTTGAATATGTTGACAGACCACGGTTGCGGCCGCACTCTGGAATTGGGGCGCGACAGTCGGAACGCTCATTGAGCACACGAAGCCGGCGTCAGCGTCCTCGCCCGTGTCTGCCTCCGCATCAACGATGGCCGCGTCGGCCTCCGGCGCGGCGTCGCGCGCAGCCGCGTCGCTGGCGTCCGCCGCGCCATCGCTCGCATCTGCCGCGCCATCGCCGCCCTTTAGTGCGCCATCGCCGGCGTCCTCGGCAGCATCACCGCCGTCGCCGGCCGAGCTAGTGCCTTCTTCAAACGGGCCGTCCTGCGCGAGCCCGTCGACGGTCCCATCGGCTGCCTTCGAGTCGCCGTTGGTTGCGTCGTTGGGAGCCCCGTCAGTCGCCGTGCTGTCCATCGAGGCGTCGCTGCTCGTCGGAGACCCGTTGTCGTCGCCCGAGCCGCAGCTGGCGACCTGCAGAATGATCAAGGGCAGCGTCGCCGTGAGCAAGGACGGTGCAAAACGGGTCGACCTCATGTTCGTTCTCTCCATTTTCGCATTTACTGGTCGATCGGCGCGATCGACCGGTGACCGAGAAGCAATCCGGCGCTTACGAGCTCGGCGACGAGCTGAACGACGTCGACCTGGACCCGAGCGATATCCACATCATAAATCGAAGAGAGCTCCCGGATGACCATCCTAAGCGACTTTCCGAGCGCAAGTCGTTCGAATGCATCGGCTGCGACCTCGTTCATGCCGAGATATTCCGAAGCCTTCAAGTCCAAAACCACGAGCTCGTTGTCGAAGCGTTGCCAATGAACGTGCGGCGCCACCGTCAGGGTCTCGTCGAGCTGTCGATCGGACGCGTCTACAGAAACCATTGGCCCTCCACGATCAACCGCGTGGCTTCGTGCAGTGCGTCAAGCGATCGTCGCCGGAGCAGCCGATAGATGGGTACGGTCCTCGCGATGGCGGCGCGCGCCTCGAGGTTGCGGCGGGCATCCCGCGCAGGATCGAGCGCGTAGCAGACGTGAGAACGGCTGAGCGCAACGAAGCCGTCCTGACCACCGAGGCGCTGCAGTCGAGCCGGGCCCGGCGCAGTGTCGAACGTCAGGTCCACGATGGCGACCAGGCGCTCGGCGGTGGAACATCGCTGCGACGGCGTGTGAGGTCCCTTCGGTTCAAGGATGCCTTGGACCCCGAAATGGTCTGCGCTCTCCCGGGTCAGCCAGACGGAGTCCTCCTTTGGCGTGAGGGACGGGAGCTCCTTGATCCAGTCGATGGCCACCAAATCGTCGGCGACGAACTGGGCTCCGTGGAGCTCCATCAAGGCCATGGCCGTGGTCGATTTGCCCTGGCCGCTGTCGCCGATGAGCGCAACCACTCCGGCGGGCAAACGCACCGCCGAGCCGTGCAGGGAAAACTCACCCGCCAAGTAACGGAGGCAGCCCAGAACCGAAGTCAGCAAGAACTTTGTCTGATAAGCTTCGCTCAGGTCGACGCGCGGCGAAAACACGATCGGGTCGCCCAATGTCGTGGCAACGAGGCGCCCGACGTCGGACCACTCGACGACCACATTTTCGCCCTGGATGCCCATGCGAGCGCCGCTTAGCGGCGGCGCGACCAACCATTGAACGGAGTCAGCCACAGGAAGATTCGGCGCGAGCATGCTCATCCTGGCCATCTTTCGTCGGCTCCCTGTCGATGCTCCCGGAACCAACGAAGGAATGCTTCTGCCGTAATGGCAGGCCACAGCGTAACCCAATCATGCGGATGCGCTCTTGGATTTCGCATGAATTGTTCGAATTGCCCTCGGAACGCCGACGCGTCAACGACGCCGCCATGGGAGAGTTCGCTCATCGTGAGCAGATCCGAAACGGATTTGGGACCGCCTGCCCCCTCGAACGTCTCAATGAACGCTTCATAGGGGACGGCCTTGTCCATTCGGTACCGGACGCTGTCGGGGACGAGACCCTCCATCGCCTCCCGGAGCAATCCCCGCTCGCGAGCGCCGGCGAAAACGGCTTCACTCGGTACCCTCGCCAGGAAGTGGACGAGATCGTCATCGAGATAGGGCAGCGCGATGGATATTCCACAGGCGACCTCCCAGCGCGAAGTGTGCTCCCGCAGGGCCATGAGCACCGGGGACGATGCGAGCCGAAGAACGCGCTCCCTTTGGCTCTGTAGCGGCGGTGAGGCCGGCGTTCTCGAGCAGCGGCGAAGGTGGTTCCTCAGGCGTGGACCGGCCCAAGGCGCCAGATGGCGATGGGCGTTATGCCAGTTTCGCCGCCAGCGACTCGTCCGCGGCATCGTCAGGCGTACGAGTGGACCGAGCACGAGGCGCCGAACGGATCCGCGGCGCGTTTCTCCGATCGTTTGAAGCCGGCGCAGACAATCAACGGCTCGGAATGGGTGTTCGCGCATGAACGCGGCAAAAACCGAACCGTCCGCGTTCAAGAGCAACTCTGAGCCATCGCCCAAGAGCGCCACCTTCGCTCCAAGGCGTCGTGCGAGCCCGTACGCCGCGATGACGGCGCTGCCCGGCGTGGACGAATGTGCCGTTGCGTCGACGACGAAGTCCTGTCCGAAATAAGGGGTTCCTTCTGCCGGGCGTATGCAGTGTGCTTCGATGTTCAGATGGCGGCACATCGCCATCAAGTGAGGCCGATCTCGATTTCCCAAAAAATCATAGGCAAATAGAAGCACATTCCCCTGTTGCCCGGCACGGCTCCGCACGGCCGAGGCAAGCAGGTTGCTCGAGTCGACGCCGCCGCCCGCAAACACGGCGACGGTGCCGGATCGATCGCACTGCCTGGCCACCGCCTGCTGAAACTCATGCTGGAATCGCGCAGCCAGATCCGGCGTTGAGAGTCGCAGTTCGGGGCCGAAGCGGATCGGCCCGTAGTGGACGTGCGCCGCTTCCGAATCGCCTATATCGACAACTGTGTTCGTGCAGACTCGCATCGCGTTGGTGATAGGAAGGGGATCGCGCGAAGCCCACAATGCGACATCGAATTTCGCAAGGACGTGGTCCCAATTGAGCCGCGCCTTTGTTCCCATCAGCTCGACCAACGGCAGGAGCCGGCTGCACGCGATGACGGACTTCGCGGTCCGAACCCAGAAAAGGGGACGACCGCCAAAGCGCCCTCTCGCCAGGCGCAAGCAACGACCGCTGCGCGATATGAGGGCGAAGTCACCTCGGAGCTCGACGTTTGGGGCCGGTAGGTCTCCGAGCAGAGCCCCCACGTAAGCGTAATCGTCACCAGACGTGACGTCCTCGAACGAGCCGCAGGAGGCGATGGCCACCCCGTTGCGGACCGTGATGCTCAGGCTGCCGGGTGCGCGCTGGCAGACCGACTCCGCGATCCGTGCGGCGTCATGGTCGGTGGAGGACCGTACGCCCAGGATCATTTGGGGCCAGTCGCACCATTCAAACGCCGCCCGGCCCGCCGGCTTTGGAGTTGTTTCCCAACGTGTCGGCCTGCTGGATGGTTCCGCTGCCGCGTGTCAAATCGCGAACCGCCCCAAGCTTACGCACAACGGGCGCTTCGTAGGGGCGCCGTGATTGGCTAGACTTGTCTTCGGCTTGGGGTTCTTGGCCTGACATGAGACCTTCCTAGTATCCTCTTCGTTGCGTGCATCAGTCGTACATTCATCCCGCCCGACCGTCCACCGGAAATCTGGCCCCACGAAGGCTTTAGATGGCCTTCCTTCTTGCTTCGTTTGGCGAGATCGCAGACCGCGAATGGGCGTCGGCGGTCACCGAGCTCGGCTCAGGCTTGGCGTCCGCCACGTTCCAGTGGAGAGACGCAGGCGCAGCCGTGAGCCTTGCCGTAGCTGGGGCACCGGGTGCTCTCGCCCGTCCTTCGACCGATGGGTTGGCGTGCATCGTGGCGGGGGAAGGCGCTGACCACCCTCAATCGCAACGACCGGAGCGGGTGATGACAACCTATCGAGCCCACGGCGCCGATGGGTTTGGCCAGATCGACGGGGAGTACGCGTTTGTGCTGTGGGACCCGCAACGTCGCAAACTTTTTGTCGGTTGCGATGCCCTTGGCCTTCGCGGTCTTGCCTACAGGCACAGCGGCAAAGCCTTCGTCGCGAGCTCGCGGGCGGTTGCGCTTTTGCGGATCGGCGACGAGGTGCAACGTTGGGATCGGACGTATCTCGCGCACGGTTTGAGCGGGGTCTGGGATCGGGATGCATCCGCCACCGCGTTCCTCGGGATATCCCGTCTCCTTGGTGGACGGGTGCTCGAGGTCTCGGCCCGCGGGATTCGCCACGCTTCGGCGGATGGCCTCTGCTTTGGCCGTTTCGAGGGACATCGTTCGTTGACCCCCGAGGCGGTTCTCCGCGAGAAGCTTACGAAGGCCGTTAAACAGCGTCTCGACGCCCCGCGAGCTTGCATCGCTTGGAGCGGGGGAATTGATTCGAGCGCCGTTGCGGCGAGTCTGACTCGCCTCGCTTCGGCGGATGCCTTTACGGTTATCTCAAGCCACGCGGACCCCGCGAGCGGGCTTGCGATCAAGCGCCTCGCCGCACGGTTTCCGCGGCTGAGTGTGCGAGCGGTCGATCTGTCGGCGGCCGCGACGGCTCACGAGAGCTCGCCAACGGCGGACGACCCCATCTGCTCCGGCCCGGCATATCAGGTCGCGCGCTTGGCCCTTTGGCGTGCGATTCGGGAGGCAGGGTGGCGTCGCTTCTTTGATGGAGAAGGCGGCGACGAGGTTTTCGATATCGCGTGGAGACCCGCGGACCTAGCCTCTCCCTCGGCCGCGATCGCGGTTCTTAGGACGCTCCAGTGGCGAGCTTTGCGGCCCGTCGTCAGGGACCTCGTGCAGCGTTATGGGCGTGGGCCGGTTTCGAGGTGGTGGATGTCACGCCGAATCGCTGCGATGCGGCGTGCAAGGCCGTGGCTGCGGCATTCGTTCTGGAGCAGCCAGGCGTGGCAGGAGGCCTGGCAGGAAACGGTGGCGTTTCGGCGCCGCCGTTGCGCCCGCAAGCGATTGGCCGAAATCGTCGCCGTCCATGGTCGCTACTGGCGGGCTCAGAGCCTGATTCGGCTTTCTATGGGGCTGGAGGCCATCTCACCGCTGCTCGACCGATCTGTCGTTGAATTTGTTGGCTCGCTCCCAGCGAGAATTGCAATGGATCCCAGGCTTGGAAAGGCTATCTTGCGGCGCATGGTGGAACCATCGCTCGGTGAGGCCGCATGGCTTCCGAAGCGAGAGCCCCTTCACGCTTGGTTGGTCGGTCGGGTGGCGAAGGACCCTGAAGCGCTCCGCATGACCCTTGAGCGATTGCGGGCGACTCCCACCCTTCGGGAGGTCATCGACATCGAACGCGTAATGCAGACAGCCTCGGCGATTCGGGCCGATCCAGCCACCCCGCCAGCGGCCTACTCACTCGCAGAGCTCTTTGCCCTTGTCGAGTGGGCAGCTCATATCGAAGGCCAATACGGCGTGCACTAAGATGAAAGGCCGTGTGGGCCTATTCGCCGCACGCGTCGGCTTCGCTGCAGGTCCCCGTTTGGGCACAGGCGAGCGCGGTACCACCCGCATCGCACTCGTCGCAGGCGGCCACGCAATAGCCGTTGGATCCAATGACCGTCGTGCTGAAGGGGCAGAAGAGGGTTGCTTCCGCACAGTCCGTGCAGCTTCCGACGCATCGACCGCCGCAGCAAGCCCCGCCGCAACTTTCCGGGGTGCACGAATTCGCCTCGCCGCTGTCCACGACATCGGGCGAAGCCGCGTCGGACGCGTCATTTTCAGCATCGCTTGGGCTGTCGGATTGGCCGGCGTCCTCTACGGCGTCCGGAAACGCGTCCGAGGGAGTCTCCGCGTCCGCATCGATGGCTGCGTCCGCTCGTGCCTCGCCGGAAGCGTCCGTCGGGGACGCCTCGCCGGAGGCGTCCGCGGCGGCCTCACCCGCAGCCTCCGCAACGGCGTCCACGGAGGCGTCTGCCGATGCCTCCGCAAAGGCGTCCGAAGCCGGCGCGTCCTCGAGCAACGAGGCGTCGGGAGCTGGTCCCGAACCGTTGGTTGATGTGCTGCAGTCGAGGAGACATGATGCAGCCAAGATAATAGTCGAAAGAATGCACGTACTACGGAGGTACATCGCCGACACTATGACACCTTGCCTCCGTCGAAGCACGGGCGAAAGGGCGTACGGCGGGCAAATGGTCGAACGATCCGACGCGCAGGCCGGGATCTCGCGGCAAACAGTGGCCGCCATCGACCTCGCACTCTTGACGATCGCATACACGATGCTTCGGTTCCGTCCGCTGCCCGGTGTCCATGCCCTTCTCGCACGCATTGGAAGTCACCTTCCCGAGCTCGGCACCGTGGCGGAGGCGCGACGGGCCGCACGAGGCCTTGCCCGCTACGGCACGTGCCTGACCCGCTCGCTCGCGGTCGCCGCGCGTGCTCCGACGGCCGATGTCGTCATCGCCGTGGACCCGCGCGCGGGCTCCCCCCTTTTCGCACATGCGTGGGTCGAAATCGATGGCAAGCCCATCGAGTCGACGGAAGTGACCGGCACCGTGATTGCGCGTCTCGCGGGCAGCCGCAGCGCGGCGCGCGAGCACGGCGGCCAAACCTCGACACGAAGGCCGTGACAGTCCGCCGGCCGCAGCGCAGGCAGCGCAATCTGCGTCGCAAGCTCCGCTCCGAGTTCGTCGTCTCCGGGGGGCTCGCTTTTGCGTTGACGTTTGGCTCGGCCGGCTCTCGCGACGCGCGTGGGGACGACGCCGCAATCTTGCCCGCCACGATGACCTGTGAACCCGGCCGGGCCCCAGGCCGGGTCGTTTGCAGCGTGGCGAGCCGGGCAGCGCCAGGTGAATCGATCGTTTGGGGCGACGTCATCCTCATCGGCACACCGCCTTTCGTGACCGCGCTTCGGGGACGCATCGGTCCTCACGAAGCCACGCAGCGCGATCCGGCAGGATGGCGCTGGGACCTCGCCCTCGTCGCCCGGCGCGCCGGCCATGGCGCGGTGGAGGCGCGCGTTCGCCTCGTCGTTTGCCGGGCGGACGCGTGCGAACCCCGCCAGCTGCCCGTGACGGGCCTCGTTGACGTCGGCGAGTGATCCCGGCGGCGTCTGCGCGCCGCAGCTCGGCGTCGAAAGGAAACCTCGGCGCGATGGATCACGGTGCCCGCGAAGCGCGTGCGTCCGGCCTGGAAGGGACGTCGAAGCGGCCCGTGCGTCCGGCCTGGAAGGGACGCCAAAAGCGCTGAGCCGGCCCGGCTCATGCGGGGGGCACCGTGTGCGGGCGGGAAGTTGGCCCGATCCCCGGTCGCGGCGTCACAATCGAACCGATGCAGCTGCCCGGACGCTTGCGCTCGACGTCACTCGGAGACCTGCTGGGTGCTCTGCACCGTGCCGCCGCGACAGGAACCCTCGAGCTCACCGAAGATCGTGGGCGGACCCACAGGGTCCACCTGGCGGGCGGGCTCGTGTCCGCGGTCGAAGTCGATGGGTCGAGTCCCTCGCTCGCGGAAATTCTGCGGAGCGCGCGAGCGGCCGACGAGGACGTTTTGCGACGTTCGCTGCTCCGCGCCATCACGTCGCGGCGCCTTCACGGCGAGGTCCTGATCGACGAATTTTGTCTTGCGCCAACCGTGGTCGGTCAAGCGTTGCGCCAGCAATTGCTCGCACGTCTCGGATGCCTCGAGCAGCTTGCGGATGCGCGTCTTTCGTTTCGGGTCGCCGTGAGGCCGCCGCGCGGGTCCCTGATGGGCCGCAAGCCCGACGGTGTCGGATCGTCATGGGACGCTCCGCTCGGCCCGAGGGATTTCTTGCACGGCCGCCGGCGCGCTCGCGAACGCTCCACATGGCTGCCTTGTCTCGAGGCGGACCCGTCCGCGTGGCGCGTCCTCGGGCTCGCGCCCGGAGCGGACATCGCTGAAGTCAAACGCGCGTACCGCCAGCTGGCCCGCACGGTCCATCCCGACCTGCACCCCGATGCCACCGATGAGCAGCGGCGCGTCCTCGAGGCGCGCTTTGTGGAACTGACGGACGCCTACCAGGTGCTCGTCAAGGTGGCGTGAGCCGAGCGGCTACCGTGCGGTCGCGAAGTCCGCCAAGGTCATCTGCAAGCGCTCGAGGTCGACTGGTTTCACGAGGTGAGCGTCGAACCCGGCAGCCCGCGCTGCGAGAATGTCGCGCTCCTGCCCGTAGCCGGTGATTGCGACGAGCCGCAGCTCCGTACCGCCCGGTCCGGCCCGCAAGCGCCGAGCGAGCTCGTAGCCGTCCATGACCGGAAGTCCGATGTCGAGCACGGCGATTTCGGGCAATTCGCACTCGACGAGCTTCAGCGCCGCAATGGCATCATTCGCGACCCGTGGCCGATAGCCGAGGGCCGCGAGCGCTTCGGAAAGCATCTCCGCCGAATCCTCATTGTCGTCGACGATGAGGACGCTCCCCCGCGCCGCCCCTTGCACCCCTTCGGCTCTCGATGCTGCGCCATCCATGTCGTGATCCTCACCTTCACCTTCGGACGCGATCGGGAGCCGCACGGTAAACTCGCTTCCACGGCCGCGACCATCGCTCCGTGCATGGACGGTACCGCCGTGCAGCTTCACGAGGCTCTTCACGATGGCGAGGCCGAGGCCGAGCCCTCCTTGAGCCCGGTCGAGCGCTTGAGGGCCCTGGGTAAACGAGTCGAAGACCGTGGCCAGCATGTCGGGGGCAATACCGATGCCATCGTCGGACACACGAAGGACGACCTCGTCGCCTTCTCGTGTTGCGCGGATGTCGATGTTCCCTCCCGGGTTCGAGTACTTGGCGGCGTTCGTCAGAAGATTGGCGACGACCTGCGTGAGGCGCACGGTGTCGCCGAGTATGGTGAGCCCGCGTCGGGGTACGGCCACCGCCAGATGTTGTCGGCGCGGTTCGAGAAGCGGGCTGGCCGTCTCGATCGCCTCCCGGACGACCGAGTCGAGTTCGACGCGCTGCCTTCGTAACTCGAGCTTGCCGCGGGTGATGCGCGACATGTCGAGCAAATCGTCGACCAGGCGGACGAGGTGAGCGATCTGGCGCTCGATGATCTTTTGCTCCCGAGTCAGCTCGGCTCCGCCCTTCAGTCGCATCAAGTGAAGTGCGGTCAAGATCGGCGAGAGGGGATTGCGAAGTTCGTGACCGAGCATCGCGAGAAACTCGTCCTTCGTGCGGCTGGCTTCTTCGGCCGCGTGCCGAGCCCTCACCTGGTGGGTGACTTCGATGCCGAAGGCCAGCAGCCCATCGATCTGGCCGCGACCATCGCGCAGCGCCTGCACGGCGAAGTCGAAGTAACGCTTTTCGTTCACGCCGCCGGGGCTCGGCAGGTCGATCGGCGCCTCTTTCGCTTCGAACCGCTCGCCGGTGGAGTAAACACGCTCGAACACCTCGATGACCCCCGGCGGCCCGAGCTCGGGCTGCGCCTCACGCAGCGTTCGACCGGCGAGTTCGCGATCGAAAAAGAGCCCCAGGTACGCTCGATTGGCGATGCCGTAGCGAAGGTCGGGACCTCGGAGGAGCGCAATGGGGATCGGGGCGTTCGCGATCAACGCCTCGAAGCGCAGTCGTTCCTCGGTCACCTCGGCGCGTGCCGTACGCTCTCGCTGCACGACGGCGGCTATTTCGGACTCGGCCGTTTTGCGATCGTGGATGTCTTCGAAGAAGACCGCGACCGTTTGCCGATCGGGTCGAACCGCCGTAACGCGAAACCAGCGGTCCATGCCGTCGCCCGCGCGATAGATTTCGTCTTGCCAGGGCAAGCCGGTCCGGGCGACCCGCTCGAAGCCCGTCCAAAGCGCCGATCCGCGCAGGGACGGAGAACGCTCGAGCATCCGTACGCCCGCGCACCCCGATCGGCTCGGCAGCCGGTTGAACCGCGCCGCAGCGTCGTTCTGGTGGACCCACTCGAGATCGACACACACACCGCGCTCGTCACGGAT
Organism: Polyangiaceae bacterium; assembly: GCA_050013115.1. Classification (GTDB taxonomy): domain Bacteria; phylum Myxococcota_A; class Polyangia; order Polyangiales; family Polyangiaceae; genus Palsa-1150. The sequence goes on along the minus strand of JBEKFX010000058.1, from coordinate 33,626 downwards.
GATCCGAAAGAGCACCGACGCAATGGGGGACAGTTCTTGGGCGAGGCGATAGACGTTCTCGACGGTGCTCGGTGCAGGTTGCGGCATGGCGGCTGACACGCGTGCGAATTTAAGCGTGCTCGCCACCCGGCGCTTGCCTTTGATCGGCGGCAACCACCCCGCAGCGGGGGCCGCCCATCAGTGGTTGAGCGTCAGCGTCTGCAGCGCGAGCTTGGCTTCAGGCGCATAGTGCGAATCGGGAAAGCGCCGCAGCAGGATTCGCCAGGTATTCTTGGCGTCGTCGTACGATTCGAGCTCGGTCTGGCACCAGGCCAAAAGCTCGAGCGCATCGTCCTGGACGTCCTTGTCCGTGTTCGAGTCGGCGAGCTGCTCGAGCAGGGGGATGGCATCGCGCTGTTTGCGCAGCTTTCGGTACGCGCTGGCCAGCTGAAGCTTCGCCTGGGGAGCCACCGCCGTGCTGTCCGAATAGTGAAGAGACTCTTCGAAGGCCGTCGCAGCCTCTTGCCAGCGCTGCAGGTGGACGCTGTCGAGCCCCTGGACATAGAGCAGGGCGGCCTGCTCGCTTTTCGCCTTTTCGACCGCATCCGCGAGAAACTGAGCTTCTGCGCGGGTCAGCGGCTTGGCCCGCATCGAATCCCAGCCGCGGATGACGTCTGCTCGCTTGCCCTGCTTGACGAGATCGTAAAACTTTGCCGCTTCGAGCTCGGCCGCCTGGCGCTCGGCCTCGCGCTGGCGGGCCTGCTCGAGCTCCTGGGACGAACGGCTGTTTTCTTCCCGCAAATGCTTGCTCGTGGCTTCGATGGCATCGACCCGCGCATCGACCGCGAACTTCAGCGCGGCGAGCACGACGACGACGAACACGACGTACGCCGTCGCGCTGTTCCACGCGAGCCGCCGCTCGTAGGTTTGCTGGCGTTTGGCGATGGACTTGATGTCGGCGCTGAGAGCGTTGGTCAAGTTGTTGGTCTTGATGACCAAGCCACGTGACTCGATGATCTCGCGTTTGATGTCGCGTAGCTCGTCGTCGACCTCGTGCATCGACCCCAGGCTCTACGCCCCGGCGCGGCCCGCTCGCAAGCGGAAGCGAACGGGAAGGGGCTCGCAGTCGCGGGCGTCGATTGGGCGGATGGTTGCCGAAAGGGGCGCGTGCATGCTAGCTGGGGCCCTCCAGCAGACTTGCCATGCAGACGACCGACATCCGAAAGGGCATCAAAATCCAAATCGACGGCGTGCCCTACGCGGTCGTCGACCACCAGTTCGTCAAGCCTGGAAAGGGCCAGGCGTTCACGCGAGCGCGCATCAAGAACCTGTCCACGGGTGCCGTCATCGAGCGGACCTGGAAGTCGGGTGAGTCCGTGGAGCTCGCCGACGTGGAGACCCGGAAGATGAGCTATTCGTGGGACGAGGGCGACAGCCTCGTCTTCATGGATACGAGCACGGGCGACCAGATTCACGTGATGAAAGACTCCGTCGGTGACGAGGTGCGCTTTCTCAGCGAAGGGCTCGACTGCGAAGTCACGATTTACAATGGCAATCCCATTGGAATCGAGCTGCCGTCGAGCGTCGTCCTTCAGGTCAGCGAAAGCGAGCCGGGCGTGAAGGGGGACACCGCCAGCGGGGCCACGAAACCCGCCAAGGTGTCGACAGGCGCCGTCATCAACGTCCCCCTCTTCATCAAGGAGGGAGAGTGGGTGAAGGTAGACACGCGAACGGGCGATTATTTGGAGCGCGTCAACAAGTAGCCGCTTTCTCAATGGGGATCGGAGGCCCCGCCGCTGGCGGCGTCTGCGACGGGCTTTCCCTCGTGCGACGACCACGGCGGCCCCGGTCCACCGAATTGCGCAGCCGGCGTAGCCGCCAAGGAGCGCGCTGCCGACGGGAGCCGCTGTGTGAAGGGCGAAGCGGGAGCCGCTGTGTGAAGGTCGCACCGCCTAAAAGGTCGCACAAAGCCTTCCCAAGCCACTGTGTGAAGGGCGCAGCCGATTTGCACAGCTCCGGATTTGCGGGCAGCATAGAAAGCCTGCTGCCCAATTGGCACCCGAGGAGAGCGCTCATGGAATGGACGACCCCGAGCTTCGTCGAGATCAAAATGGACGCGGAAATAGGCTCCTACCAGGTCGACGACGAGCCAAACATCCCGATCGTCGAGACGGACGAAGATCAGCGCGCGGCCGAATAACGCCTGCGGTCACGCGCCGGGCTGGTCGCCCGCGAGCGCCCTCCCGCCGAACCATGACGAGAGGGCGTTTTTTTCATTTTTCGCAATGCGCGGTGCCTCGCGGCAGAAGCGAGGGGCAAGTGCCGGGCTCGCGGGGCCAAGAGCGGCCGCGCATGCTACGAATGGATCATCGAAGTCTACGGCAACAAGATCGGCCTGCCCCCTTCCGCGCTTCGCGCCCTCGAGCGCCTCTACCGGCGCCGCGTTCCCGCGGATGACATCTCGACGGTCGAACTGACGCGATCGCTTGCCGCCGTTTCGTTGGAGACGGGCCGACAGGTCGGGGTTCTCGTTCATCGGTCGGGGCAGGTCGACTACGTCGTCGTGGGCGACGCATCGAAGCTGATGCTCCCCGACATCGGCCGGCTGCGCGCCGCCGAGGGTCGTTTTCGGGGGCTTCGGCTCGTTCACACCCACTTGCGCGGCGAACCGCTGACGCGCGATGACTTGGTGGACCTCGTCCGGCTGCGGCTCGACATCGTCGCCGCCATCCAGCTTACGTCGGGTGGGGAGCCGCGTTCGCTGACGTACGCGCACAACGTGCCTGCCGAGCCGGGCGGCACGCCTTATCGGGAGTTCGGCCCCGTTCCTGTGGGGCAGGTCCACGTGGACATCGGCCGTCTCATGGCCGATCTCGAGGCGGAGTTTGCGCGTCGCGCCCGCGCCCGCGACGTCCTGGCAAAGGATGGGCGGGCGATCTTGGTGCACGTGGGCGACAAGACGAAAGGGGGTGGCGCAGCGATCGCCGCCGACGAGAGAATGCGCGAGCTGCGCGAGCTTGCACGCACGGCGGGGACCGATGTGGTGGACAGCGTCATCCAGATGCGCGACCGCATCGATCCCAAGTTCGTGATGGGTCGAGGGAAGCTCGAGGACGTTGTGGTCCGCGCCATCGAGCTCGATGCGAGTGTACTCGTCTTCGACCGGGAACTATCGCCCGCCCAAGCGAGCGCATTGGCCAAGCAAACGGACCTCAAGGTCATCGACCGCACGCAGCTCATTCTGGATATTTTCGCGCAACGGGCTGAAAGCCGCGACGGCAAGCTCCAGGTGGAGCTCGCTCAGCTCAAGTATGCGATGCCCCGTCTGTCGCAAAAGGACGATAGTTTGTCGAGGCTTACGGGCGGCATCGGAGGTCGAGGCCCCGGCGAGACGAAGCTCGAGATTGGACGACGTCGGGCGAAAGATCGCATCCGGCATCTCGAACAGCAGCTCCGGCAGCTTGGAAAGCAGCGCGAACAGCGCCGGCGCAAGCGAACGCGCGATGGCATTCCGACCGTGGCGATTGTCGGTTACACGAATGCTGGCAAGAGCACGTTGCTCAACGCGTTGACGGGCGCCGACGTACTCGCCGAAGACAAGCTCTTTGCCACGTTGGATACACGATCGCGGACGCTTCGCTGCGGCTGGGCTGGCTGGGGCGAACGGGAAGTGGTCCTTACGGACACCGTTGGTTTCATTCGCAATCTGCCCAAGGACTTATTCGCAGCGTTCCGGGCCACGTTCGAGGAAGCGGCCGACGCGGATCTCCTTCTCCACGTCGTCGATGCCAGCGACGGCGCGAAGGCCGATCACATGCGGACCGTCGACCAAGTGCTCGAGGAGCTCGACCTCGCCTTCTTGCCGCGGCTGCTGGTGTTCAACAAGGTCGACCTCGTCGAGCCGCTCGGGCTCCGGGCGCTCAAGCGCGCGCATCCTGAGGCGGCGTTCGTCAGCGCGGCCAGCCGGGATACCACGCGATCGCTCATCGAATGCATCGCTCACGAACTCGCCGGCAAGTGGGAGGCGAGCGCCAAGGGGCCGAGCCTGGCCCCCGCCGTCGAGCCGCTCGATCCCGATGCGGAGGGGAGCGCGCGCGACACCGGCGAGATGACGACGCTTCACCAAATGCTCCGCGCAGCCGGCAAGCGACCCCGACCGCTCGCTTGAGCGCAAAGCGTCGTACTCGATCGCGACGGCAACGCCGCGCGCTCATCGACTGCGCCCTCGGCGAGATCGGGCGGGCTCTTCCTCTCGCGCGCCTGACCGCGTCAGCCGTACGAGACGCCGTTCGGAGAGCCCGACTGAGCCCGCTGTCTGCGGCTGCTCGGTGGCGCCTCATGCGTGAGGTCACGCACGGGTCGAGCTGGCACCCCCCCAACCAGGGTGTCCGCCGGTACGTCGTGGGCGACGACCGCGCCGGCGGCGACGATGGAACCCCGGCCAATGGTGACGCCTGGCAAGATCATCACGCGGGAAGCGATCCACACCCCATCCTCGATGACGATGGGAGCCGACAGGAGTGGCCCACATCGCCGTTCGGTCGGCCCGATCTCGTGGTCCAAGGTCAAAAGCGAGACGTCGAGACCGATTTGCACGCGGTTGCCGATCGTCACCTTGGCGCCGAGGTCGACGTGGAGTGGCCCGGTCACGATGGTGTCTTCACCGATCGACAGCAGAGAAATGGGGCCCGGTCCGGTGGTGTGCAGGGTGCCGAGAAACATCGAGCGCGCGCCGATGCGAAAGCCAGCCGATCGGAGGAGCGCGGTTCGGGCACGCTGGAACGCGAGGTGGGGCAGAAGCTCCGAGACCACGCTGCCGAACACCTTACGCGCGTCGAATTCGATCTCGCCGAGTGCGGCTCGAGCCAGGCGATTGAGCTTCGAGCGAAAATGAAGCGGATACGCTCTCGACATCAACGACGGCCCATCGTCAATGGCTATCACCCGAGCTACGTCCATTTCGTACGGATAGCTTCGTTATTTGCGCGTCGCGATGCAAGGGGGGGCGTGCGCCATGACAACCTCGTGATGGGTCGGAAGATCCAGGCCATTTACATCGGGGCACCTGCGCAAGTCCGGAATCCTGAGCAAGCACGGAAAATCGGGCCACGGAATCTCGGCATCGGATCGGCCGCACCGCCCGCGGTGCGCGGCGGGCCACGCCTGTCGCGCGGTCGAGGCCGAACCATGCGTGAATGGGCTGCGTCGGTTTCAACGGGGCAGCCTTCGACTGGGGCGGATTGGTGCGTGCACGGCCGGGCGAGGCAAATTCGCCTAGGACGCTGCGGCGCTCGAATGAGGCATCTTCGCGCGCGGAAGCACCCGGGGGGCCGCTGCCTCGGTCACCTTTCAAGCTCGTCCCGCCGATGACGCGCGCGGGCGTCCGGCGTCGAACTCCACCCCGACGACCCACTTCAGCAAGTGCAATGCGAGCGGCCCGCGCGCACCTGGAGCGACCAGCGCCTGGAGCGTGCGCCGGACGATACCGCGGCGCTCGAGTACCTCGAGCGCGGACCTGGGATGGCGCGCCGGGTCCCCCGACAGCCAGTCCTCGCGCGGCGAATGACTGGCCCTGTCGTTGCGATTGGGCGATCGTAAGGCAAGAGCCGATCGCCAACCCGATTGGCAACCGGAGAGAAGCGAAATGGCTGCGTCACGCGTCGTGAGATCCCCTCGAGGACGAGAGATGACGTGCAAGGGCTGGGTTCAAGAAGCCGCCCTTCGTATGCTTCAGAATAACCTCGACCCAGAAGTCGCCGAGAGGCCCGGGGACCTCGTCGTCTACGGGGGCAGCGGCAAAGCGGCACGCGACTGGGCTTGCTTCGACGTCATCGTGCGCGAGCTCCGCGCTCTCGCGGACGACGAAACGCTCCTTGTACAATCGGGTAAGGCCGTTGGGCGCTTTCGCACGCACCCCGACGCGCCGCGCGTTCTCTTGGCCAATGCGAACCTGGTGCCCCTTTGGGCTCGTTGGGACGAGTTCCGGCGTCTCGAGGCGCTCGGCCTGACCATGTACGGGCAGATGACAGCCGGCTCGTGGATCTACATTGGCACCCAAGGCATTCTGCAGGGCACCTACGAGACCTTCGTCGCGGCGCGACGAAGCGCCCGCTTGCGGCTCGGCAAGCGCGGACTCCTCTGGGTGCTGACCGCCGGGCTGGGGGGCATGGGCGGCGCTCAGCCGCTCGCGGCAACGATGGCGGGCATGGGTTGCCTGGCCGTCGAGGTCGACCCCAGTCGGATCGAGCGCCGTTTGGCCACGAACTACGTGGACACGCGGATCGACGACCTCGACGCGGCATTGGCCCGCATCGAGGCGGCCGCGCGGGACGGCCGGGCGATCAGCGTCGCCCTGTGCGGCAACGCCGCCGAAGTCTACCCGGAGCTTGCCCGACGAGGAGTCGTTCCGGATCTCGTGACCGACCAGACGGCCGCGCACGATCCGCTGACGGGTTACGTGCCCATCGGCCTCTCGCTCGCGGAGGCCGCTGAGCTGCGCGCGACCGACCCCGACGGCTACATCGCACGCGCCAAGGCCAGCATGGCGACCGAAGTATCCGCCATGCTTTGGATGAAGGGGCAGGGCGGTGAGGTGTTCGACTATGGCAATGGCATTCGGGCTTGGGCGAAAGAGGCAGGTTGCGACGGCGCATTCGACATTCCCGGTTTCGTTCCGGCGTACATCCGCCCCTTGTTTGCGGTCGGCAAGGGACCGTTTCGCTGGGTCGCGCTGAGCGGCGCGGCTTCCGACATTGCCGTCACCGATGAGGCCGTGATCGCTGCGGTCCCCGAGGACGAGGACCTCCGCGCGTGGATCAAGCTTGCCGGCGATCGGGTGGCGTTCCAGGGGCTGCCTGCGCGCATCTGCTGGCTGGGATACGGGGAGCGCGCGAAAGTGGGGCTCGCATTCAACGAGCTCGTTCGGTCGGGGCGCGTCCAAGCGCCCATCGTCATCGGTCGGGATCACCTCGACGGAGGCAGCGTCGCGTCGCCTTATCGGGAGACAGAAGCCATGAAAGACGGCTCAGACGCGATTGCCGATTGGCCCCTCTTGAATGCTTTGGTCAATACGGCCGCGGGCGCGAGCTGGGTCAGCCTTCACCACGGCGGGGGCGTCGGAATCGGCATGAGCCTTCACGCCGGCATGGTCGTCGTGGCCGACGGGACGCCCGAAGCGGCGCGCCGTCTCGAGCGCGTGCTGACGGCCGACCCGGGCATGGGCGTCGTGCGTCATGCCGATGCGGGCTATCGAGAGGCCATCGCTTGTGCCGCCGAGAGAGGAGTCCACGTGCCGCACCGGCTGCGCTGAGCGCAGTGCCGCCTGGCGCATGAAGTCCCCGCGGCGAGACGTCCGTGCTAAGTGCCAGACGGTGAGTCAGGCTCGTCACGTCGTCGTCGCTACCCATGGGCACTGTTTCGACGGACTTTGCTCCGCCGTCATGTTCACGCGCCTTTACCGCCACGTGACGGGTGATTCGGGCGCGGCGTTCGCGTACCACGCGGCGGGGTATGGCCCCGGTCAGAACGGCGTCGATCCTCGGGTTCTCGCGGGGGATGTCAACGCGATTCTCGACTTTCGATTCAGTGCTCTTCCCGAGATCACATGGTACTTCGACCACCACGTGAGCGCATTCGTCAAACCGGAAGACCGCTCGTTCTACGAGCGGGCAGCGGCGGATGGGGAGGCCCAAGGCTCGCGCCGCATGTTCCATGACGGGACCTACAGCTCCGCGACGAAGCTCATCGCCGACGTGGGTCAGCGTCGCTTCGGCCTGGACTTGGCGCCGACCTCGGAGCTCGTTCGCTGGGCCGACATCATCGACAGCGCCGCATTTGCCAGTGCGAAGGTGGCCGTCGAACGTCGGGAACCGGAGCTGCAGCTGATGACCGTGGTCGAGCAGCTGGGCGACGACGCCTTTCTTTCCAAGATGGTGCCGCGGCTGCTTTCGGAGCCACTGGCGGACGTGGCGCGGTCTCCGGATATCGTCGAAGCGTACGAGCCGCTCGGACGAGCCCACGAGGCCTTCGTGCGGCTCGTCGAACAGCGGGCTCGTTGCGTCGGACCGGTCGTCGCCGTCGACCTGAGCGATCAGACGATCGAGGTCGCCGGCAAATTCGTGACCTACGCGCTCTTTCCAAAGAGTGCTTACTCGGTGCTTCTCAGTCGTTCGAAGTCAAAGTGCAAGATCAGCATCGGGTATAATCCGTGGTCGCCGATTGCTCGGACACACGACATCGCGGCCTTGTGCGAGCGCTTTGGTGGGGGCGGGCACCCCGTCGTCGGTGCCATTTCTCTGCCGGCCGACGGTGTCGATCAGGCCAAAGCCGTGATGGGTTCGATCGTGGAAGACCTCGCGAGGTGACGGCGTGGAGTCGGGTTCCGCTCGTCGTCGGGCATCGCGGCGGGCGGGGGACCGGATGGCCGCCCGAAAATACGCTTGCCTGTTTCGAGCGATCGCGCGGCGAGGGGGCGATCGCCGTCGAGCTCGACGTTCGTGTGTCTGCGGACGATGTCTGCGTCGTCTTCCATGATCCCGCGCTCACGCGCATGACGGCCCGCCGCGACACGCGATCCATCGCGACCGTTTCGTTCGACGAGCTGCATCGCATCGACCTCGGCGGCGGCGCGACTGTTCCGAGCCTCGAGGAGGTCCTCGCGTGGGCGTCGGATTACGGCATCGCCGTCAACATCGAGCTGAAGCACGACGTGCCGAGCCGCCTCGACGTCGCGCGGGCGGTCCGTCGCGCACTTCGGCGGTCGCGCGCCGACGTTCTCATTTCATCGTTCGACCCGCTCCTCTTGGCGATGTCGGCGTCGCTCTCGCCGCGCACCCCCAGAGCGTTGCTGACGCACGCCGCGCAGGCGCGCTGGGCGGACCTGCTACAGCAAGCCGCCCGCCCACCCCTCGTCGGCGCGTTGCACGTCGAGCGCGCGCAGATCGACGCCGTGTCGGTTGCTCGCTTCGTCAGCCGTGGACTGCGCGTCGGGGCCTGGACCGTCAACGATCCCGTGGACGCCGTCTCATTGGTCCGCGCAGGCGTGGCGTCGATCATCACCGACCGGCCCGGCGAGGTCCTCGCCGCGTTGCGGAGCTAGAGCGGGCCGCCTGGTTCCCCGCACGATACGACTTCGACCGAAAGGCCAGCCGTCGGGACCTGATCGAACGTTCCGTCAGGCAGGGGCGGGTTCCAGGCCTGCTGTTCGTAACGAAAGCGCACGTCCGACGCGGGCGAGGGGACCTCCACGTGGATCTTGCGTGGCAGCTCGGCGCTGCAGTGCGGCCCACTCGGCGGCCACGTCGGGCCGAGATGGTCGGGGTCTTCGCGCGCGATGGCGGTCGGCGCTTCGGCGTGGTCGCCGAGCTCCGCGTGATAAAGCTCGTAGCCCTGCTGGCGCACTTCGACGTCGAGCACGCGAACGCGCTGCTCTTGCCACGGCAACTTCCAGTCCTCCGGCCGTGGTGCGAGCTGAATTTGCTCGCGAGCATCGTTGGATCCCACGAGGGTGATCACCCAGTAGCCGTTCGAATTCCAGACGATGGAGGTCGCCTGAGCCTCGTGGCGCACGACGGGCGCCTCACCCCGCAGCAGATCGACGAGGACGTGGCCGGGCACTGGCACGGTCGTCAAGCGTGCGATGTTGCATGCCGATGCGACTCCAACATAAACGCGCTTGTCACGCAGGTCGGCCAGCGCGAACCGCGAACCGTCGCTCGTCAGAGTGGCGAGCGTGACTCCGAACGGGCTGACGACGTCCATGCGAATCCGTGCCGGCCGGGCCGCGAAAAGGAGAAGATCCCCACGAATTCGCCCGCCTTCGCCAAAGTGGTCGAATTTGGCGCTGGCCTGCACGGCGTTTGCACAGGCGAAGGTCGCATGCATGCGCCCGAGCGCCGCGTCGGCCGTCGGGGGAGCCGACGCAGGCGGGGCGACGTGCACACAGCCGAAGCTCAGGGATCCGAAGAAGAGGCCGCCGAGAGCGAGAGTCTTTCTCCGCGCGCCCGAGGAGAAGCCCGCGCGGGCGCCGAACGGCTGACCCGGTGATCCGGAAAGACGCGTCATCGTCCCAGCGCTTCTTTGCCAGCGGAGGACGTCTGTCAAGCGGACTGGCGCGAGCGAGCCTCGGCCAGCCCCGCGTCGACGACCGCCATCGCGTCTTCGGCCACTCCGAGCCGGGCGAGCTCGCCTCGGCGAGCCCAGCGGACGTCCGCCGCATCGTCGCCGGGTCGCGGTGCGTCGTTCGTCTGCGCGGCGAGGAGGTGCTCGTGGATAACGTAGGTGAAGCCCTCGCGCGCGATGGCCACCGTGGAGAGGGCGCAGATCACGCGCGTCTCGAGCGAAGTCTCTTCGCGAAGCTCGCGCACGATGGCTGCCTCGAGCGACTCGCCCGGCTCGACGCGGCCGCCCGGCAGCGTCCAGGTCCCCTCGCTCGGCGGGCGGCCACGGCGGACGAGGAGCACCCGCTCGTCGGCGTCGAGCACCACCGCTCCGACGGCGAGGACGGCCGGAGCCTTGGAAGGATGAGTCTCGGACACGAGGGGAGTATAGTCCATCGCCGCGTTGCTCTCTTGGGCACCGTCGGCCACTCAGAATGCCGGGAATCGCACTCGTGCGCGCCCTCGAAGACGACTGGCGCGAGACCTTGGACGCGGTCGCGCGCCGCCGCGGCTGGGCCACGAGTCATGAGGTCGCTCGCCTCGCCGCTCGCGTCGCGGCCCTTTCGCTCGCGTATAACGATGTCCGGTGCGCCCGAGCGGGCATCCGCGAGGCTGGCGAGGCGCGGCTTGGCTTCTGGTTTGCGCGCGACGTTCCGAAGGGCGCCGCCGCGGTCCGGGAGTTCGTTGCGAAAGGCGCACTGCCAGCGTCGATCCGGGTGCTCGATGTCGGCGCAGGACTCGGCGCCATGACGTGGGGTCTCGTTCGCGCGCTCTCGGCGGCGGGCTCCCGGGGCGGGCTCGTCGACGCCACCTGGCTCGATGAGGATGGCGAGGCCCTCGAACTCGGGGCGTCCATCGCGCGCGCCCGCGCGCGCGGGCGCGCGGGCGACGTCGAGCTGCGCGTGCAGACCGTGGCGCAATCGGCCGATGCGCCGGGTGCCATCGGATCGTTCGACGTCATCCTCGTGGGCCAGGTGCTGAGCGAGCTCACCCCCGGAGCTTCCGAGCAGGCCCGCGTCGACCAGCACGCCGACCTGCTTAGGGCGCTCGCCGAACGGGTCAACGACGGTGGCTTTCTCGTCGTGATCGAGCCGGCGCTCCGCGATCGGACGCGGCATCTGCACAGGGTGCGAGACGCGCTGGCGCCGACGATTCCCATCTACGCTCCGTGCCTTCATCAGGCGATGTGCCCGGCGCTCGATCGGGATACGGACTGGTGCCACGAGGACGTCCGTGTCGATCTGCCCTCCTGGCTCATTCCGGTCGCGCGCGCGGCAGGCCTTCGCCATCAGGGGCTGACTTTCAGTTATCTCGTGCTCCGCCCCGGCGGAGGCACGCTCTCCGAAGAGATTGCAGTCGGTGCGAGGGGCGGCCGTCTGCGGGTGGTTTCGGACGCCATTCGGACCAAGGGCAAGCACGAAACGTTCCTCTGCGGAGACTTCGCGAAGGCGCCGGAGGGTGCGATCGTAGCGACACGGAAGCGTGGGGTACGGCTCGATCGAGACAGAGCCCCAGGCAACGACGCCTGGAGCCGGCTCGAGCGCGGCGACGTCGTCGTCGTCGACCCCGCGCTGGACGTCGAACGGCCAAGGCTGGGGGCGACAAGCTTGGTTCGTCGCGTGGAGTGACTTCGGACGAGATCGAAATGGCCGATGGCGAATCGCGTTGACGACGCGACCGCGCGTCGGTTACGCCCCGCGGTGAGATGCGAGGGCTCTACGCGATTGTCGATATGGGCGCGCTGAAAGCCCTCGATCTCGAGCCGACGGCATTCGCGGAGGCCATTCTCTCGGTGCGTCCCGCGGCGTTGCAGCTGCGGGCCAAGGACGCTGCCGCCCGGGAGGTTCTCGGGCTCTTGCGCGCCCTCTCGCCGATGTGCCATCGGGTCGGGGTTCCGCTCGTCGCCAATGATCGGCCGGATCTGGCGTTGATGGCGGCATGTGACCAAGTCCATGTCGGGCAGGAGGACATGCCGATCGAGCGCGTCCGGCGCCTGGCCCCCGGCATCGGCGTAGGCGTGTCGACGCATACCCCCGATCAGCTCGAGGCGGCGCTCGCCGCCCGTCCGGCCTATGTCGCCTTCGGACCGGTATTCGCGACCCGCACGAAGGGCAATGCGGATCCGGTCGTCGGCGTCGCCGCCCTGCACGCGGCCTATCTGCGTGCTTCTGCCGCCGGTGTGCCGCTCGTGGCCATTGGGGGAATTTCGCGGGAAAAGGTTCACCTGCTCGTCGGCTCGGCCGATGCCGTCGCGGTCATCTCGGAGCTCTTGCCGCCCGTCTTGTCGGCGGCGAGACGCACGCGAGACGACGTGCTGGCCGAAGTCGTACAGCGTGCGCGCGCGCTGCAGAATCTCTTTCTCGCACAACCCGTCGGCACGCCGGCCGGATCGTGAGCGTCCTCGTCATGGTGGCGGGGGCGGCGGCGGGTCTGGCGCTGGCCCGCATGGTCGGCGTCCTACGTTTACGAGGCCGCCGGGCCAGGGCGCGAACCACCGAAGGGGCGGACGGCGGGGCTGCGCGTGCGGACCTCTTTCGTACCTTCCCGTGCAAGCTCGGGGACGTTCTCATCCGACGTGCGGAACTCGACGAAGTCTGGCTGGCGGGCGCACTCGTGCTGAGCGAGGAGCGCCCGGTGGCCGTCTTGTTCGTCGCTCCCGAGGCCGGTGGCGACCGCGCGGTGTTCGTTCGTGCGTCGAGCACCGAAGTCGAGTGGCTTCGGCCCATGCCCCTGGCCGCCTCGCTGGCGGTCGGGCGGGATCCGCCCGGTGTCTGGGAAGACGCCGGCACCCGGCTCGATCGCAAACGACGTCTTCCCGTTCGCATCGAACGGCTGGGCACGGGCGCGCCGGACCTCGGCGCGACGGCGGTGGTCGCGGAGTACGGGGGACCCGGAATCGAGCGATTCTTGATCCTCGCGGGCGCGCGCGGGGCCTTGGCTTGGCGCGGCGTCGAGCTCACGGCCGACGATTACGACGTGCTGCCTGGCGCGGACTGAAGCGGCGCGGTCACCCGACCGCACGCATCCGAAGGAGCATGGCTTCCATCGCCAGTTGCACGGACGCATTCGCCTCGATTTCACGAATGGCCGCCAATGCGAGCACGTACCGGGCGGCTGCGAGGTCGCAGCCGGCATCGGCCTTCGATGTGAGCATTCGCCCTCGTTCCCCGAGGGCCCCCGCGAGCGCTTGGATCTGCGAAGTCAGCACCGTTTTGGAGACCTTCTTGGCGTCCTCCGCGACGGCCAGGGCCGCACCCGCATCGCGTGCGTCGAGAGCGTCGAGCGCGCTGGTGACGAAATGGTCGCGGGCTGCGCTGGCGTCGGGGTCATCCAAAAGCAGTGCGTTCGCCATGCTTCCGGCGGAAAGCCGCGCGAGCGATTTGGCTCGATCTTCGGGGACGCCCCGCCGAGCGAGAAGGTCGGCGATGACCGATTCTGGAAGAGGCCCGAAGCGCACACGTTGGGTTCGCGATAAAACCGTCGGAAGAAGCGCATCCGGAGCCGAGGTGAGCAGGACAAAATGCGATTTGGCGCCCGGCTCTTCGAGGGTCTTGAGCAGCGCGTTGGCAGCCGGAACGCTGAGCTCATCGGCGCGGCGAACGATGAAGACTTTTGCGCGCCCCTCGTGTGGAGGAAAGGCGGCTCGAGCGAGCACGAGAGTGCGAATTTGGTCGATGCTGATGTCTTGGGCCTCGGGAGTCCGGCGCCCAATCGCCGCCGGATCGTAGAGCCCGCGCTCGATCGGGACGATGTCCGGGTGCAGCGGTACCGCGGCACCTTCTTTCGGTACGGCCCGGATACATGCCCGGCACACGCCACAGGCATCTGCGCTCCCTTCGCTGCGCCGCTCGCAGACAAGCGCCTGCGCCAGGCCAAAGGCAGCAAGCTCTTTGCCGACGCCATCGGGGCCGTCGAATCGATAAGCGTGATGGACACGCCCCGACGCCAGCGCACGGCGGAGCGTCTCGACGGCTGCGTCCTGAGCACGAACGAGTGGTAGCCAGGCGGTCACGCGAGCCAATCCGTGCTTAGCCGAGCTTGGTCGCCTCGGCCGGTGGGGGCTCGTTCGGCTGCCATCGCCTCGTGCCGCGTACGAAAATCGTCATGCGCCGCACGGCCATGTCGTCTTCGCCCGCCAGGTCGTGCCACCGCGCCTCGAGCTCATGCCGGTGAAGAAACGCATAACCGCGGGGGGTGGCGCGGCTGGGATCGGCAAAAAACAGGCGCTCCGCATCGTATCCGACCATGACGACGTAGTGCCCCGCGTCCCAGGTTTGGTCCCAGGGCGCGGCGTGATCGCTCCACGCCTGGAGGTCGACGACGGGCGGTTCGCGGGCGTCCACGGCCGCTTCCAGATCTCGGATGGTCACGTTGCTATGCCGATAATCAGCGTCCAAGCCGTTCAGGCGGAAGAGCTTGACCATCGGTTCTGGCTCGGTTCCCCGCGCCTGCGTTGTCTCGAGCGGCCCGTAGAGCGAGGCCTCTTCCGCGCGGACGTAGGCCTCGATGCGCCAGTAGCGCATGAGGAGCAACGTCGCGGCAGCGCCACAGCTGTAACCCTGGCGTTGCTGAACCACCGGAATCTCGATGAGGTTGGCCGGCAGGGGAGCGTTTTCTCGATAGCGATCCGGATGATTCACGGGCCTCACGAACGAAGAAGGTCTTAGGGCCGGAAGCACGGCGCCAAACCGCTCCCGGTGCGGGCCTAGGGTCTTAGCCTCGAAGGGTAGCCGCGTCTATGGATCCAGAGCGCCCGGCTGAGCGATCCAAAACATTGGATAGTGTGAATTATCCAGTTGATTCAATTCTTTTTTTATTCATCGCGAACGTCGTCCTCTCGCTCGAGCGCATCGAGCTCGGCATCCGACAGTGGCTTACCCATTTCGGCAGCCCGCTCGCGCGCGAACATGCGGTTGAGGGTGCGTCGATCGATGCCGAGCACCTCGGCCGCGCGGGTCTTGTTGCCGCCTGTCCGCGAAAGGACCCGATCGATGTATCGTCGTTCGAGCGCTGCGAGGGTGGGCCAGTCATCGGCCAATGAGCCCGCGGCGCCGCTCGCACCGCTCGATTGCTCGGTCCAAGCCCGGGTGACCTCGGGAGGCAGATCGCTTCCCGTGATGACGCCTTCGCGCGCGAGCAGCATCGCCCGTTCGAGAATGTGCGAAAGCTCCCGGACGTTGCCGGGAAAGTCATACGAGGCGAGCATTTCGTGCACTTCCGCGGCGACGCGCGGCGGCTGCCGCCCGAGTCGGTCGGCGTGACGGGCGATGAAGTGGCGGATGAGCAGCGCAATGTCGCCCTTGCGCTCGCGCAGCGGCGGAACGCGGACCGTCACGACCTGAAGGCGAAACAGCAGATCGTCGCGGAACCGGCCCGCGGAGACCTCGGTCTTCAAGTCGCGATTGGTGGCGGCGACGACACGCACGTCGACCTTGATTGTCTCGGCGGCCCCGACACGGCGTATTTCGGCCTCTTGAAGGACACGAAGCAGCTGGACCTGCATTTTGGGGCTGATCTCGCCGATTTCGTCGAGAAACAGCGTGCCCCCCTTGGCTTCCTCGAACAAGCCACGTTTGGTCGCGCTGGCTCCGGTGAACGAACCCCGCTCGTGGCCGAAGAGTTCGCTCTCGAGGATCGACTCAGGGAGCGCACCGCAGTTGATCGCGACGAACGGCTTCGAAGTCCGGGCGCTCTTGGCATGAATCGCACGAGCCACCAGCTCTTTGCCCGTCCCGCTCTCTCCGACGATGAGCACTGTGGCCGTCGTGGGTGCGACGTGCGCCACCGTTTTATAGACGGCGAGCATCGCTGCCGTCGTTCCCACGATTTGTGCGACCGGGGGGGCGCCCGGTCGTTCGGCTCCCGTCGGATCCGAGGCTTGGGCAAGCTTTCGCCGTGCGATGGCCTCGGCGACCATACGCTTGAGCTCAGTCGGCTCGATCGGCTTGGCCAGGTAGTCGTAGGCGCCTTCGCCCACGGCGTTCATCGCCCCCTCGATGTCGGCGTAGGCCGTCATCAAGATGACGGGCATCGCGGCGCTCGAGTCTCGAACCCGTCGAAGCACGTCGTGTCCGCTCGTGTCGTTCGCGAGATGAATGTCGCTGAGGACGACGTCGTAGCGGGCGAGTTTCGCGGGTGGAGGCACCGCCTCGGCCGTATCGAACACGTCGACGTGATAGCCCTCCGTCCGCAGCACGCGCGCCAGCAAGTTCGCGAGTGTGTCGTCGTCTTCGAACAGGAGAACATGCGCGCCCGCACCGGAACTCTGGTTCGAAGCCCTCTCCGCTGCCTCCTGCATCGCCCCGACCTCCCTATCATGTCCAAAACGCGCTCCCCCGTGATCGCCGAGGCGCTCTGTCCCATCGAGCCCGGTCGTTCCGTGCCCACCGCGTCATGACGTCCCGCTTAATGCGTCATCGGCCGGCCAATCTGCGGTCTCTTCACGCCGGATGCCGTCGTCATGAGCCGCTCCGGGCTTGCTGCGATTTTCCGGTCGATCCCGCTGTCGCGTGTTAGGGCACCTCCACGGACACCTCGGAGCTCCGGCCACATCCGCGCCACTGACACCGACCAGCCCTTGTCCCTGCCGGGCCACGTCGCGCGACGCTTCGGCACGGGCGGTTGGCTCGGCGTACCGATGGCCCGCGAGGCACGATCCCGCGCGGACGACGCTAGGTTCCCTCGAATGCGGGCGGACGCTTTTCGAGAAATGCCCGCATGCCCTCGCGCTGATCCCGGGTGCCGAATAGGGTTGCAAAGGCAGTCGCTTCGAGCTCGTCGGCGATGGGGATGGGGATGTCCTGCCCACGCAAAATGGCTCGCTTGACCGCCGCGACCGCAAGCGGAGCCTTGTTTGCGATCGTGGCGGCAAGCCGGCGCGCGCGCGTCAGGAGGTCCTCGTGCGGTGTGACGGCGTCGACCAGGCCCATGGCGAGCGCGTCGTCGGCCCCGACGATTTGTCCGGTCATACAGAGCTCGCGCGCGCGACCGACCCCCACGCGGCGGGTCAGCCGTTGGGTCCCGCCGAAGCCGGGGATGATTCCGAGGTTGACTTCAGGCTGTCCGAGCTTTGCCTTCTGGCTGGCATAGATGACGTCGCACGCGAGCGCGAGTTCGCAACCGCCGCCCAGCGCGAACCCATTCACGGCGGCGATGAACGGGATGCGGGCTTCCTCGATCGCCCGGCCTACGCGATGGCCGTACTCGGATAAGCGCTTGGCCTCGGTCGCGCTCATCTCGACCATGGCGGCCACATCGGCTCCGGCGGCGAACGCCTTGTCGCCGGCGCCGGTGACGACGACGGCCCGAACGGCGTCGTCCGCATCGAGGGCGCGTACTGCATCGAACAGCGCCTCCAACATCTGGCGATCGAGCGCATTCAGCTTTTCGGGCCGGTTGAGCGTCAGGAACGCGATGGGTTCTTCACGGTCGATTTGCAAGACGGACATGGAGGCCTCCACTGCCAGAATGGGATGTCGCGACGTTTGCCGCCGCTCAAACAGGGCGGTCCAGACGACGGCCTCGTTCGTCGTAGGCGTAAAAGCCCCGCCCAGTCTTTCGTCCGAGCCAGCCTGCCGAAACGAGGTTGCGAAGGACGGTTGGAGCCCGGTATTTGTCGTCGCCGAGTTCGCGGTGGAGGACGTCGGCGATCGCGAGCACCGTGTCCAGGCCGATGAGGTCGCCGAGTTCGAGCGGGCCCATCGGATGATTGAGGCCGAGCGTCGCACCGGCGTCGATGTCGTGGGCGGTGCCGACACCTTCCTGGAGCGCGAAGCAAGCCTCGCAGAGCATCGGGATCAAGATTCGGTTCACGAGAAAGCCAGGTACGTCGCGGCTGACGGTGGTCGTCTTGCCCATCTTCTCGGCGAGCGCCCGGGTCACTGCGAACGTTTCGTCGCTGGTTTGCAGCGCCCGGACGATCTCCACGAGCTTCATCAGCGGCGGTGGGTTCATGAAGTGCATGCCGATGAAGCGGTCGGGCCGGGACGTCGCAGTCGCGAGCCGCGTCAACGAGAGGCTCGAGGTGTTGCTGGCGAGCCAAGCTCCTGGCCGCATCGCCCGGTCACAGCTTGCGAGCAGGTCGACCTTCACTTCGAACTTCTCGGTGGCCGCTTCGATGACGTAGTCGCACGGTTCGAGCGCCGCGGGGCTCGGCGCCGGCCGGATGCGCGCGAGCAGCGCCTCGGCTTCGTCGCCCGACATCGCGCCCTTGTCGACCTGCCTAGCGAGAACCGCGGCGACTTTCGCCTTTCCGCGTTCGGCAACTTCGACGGAGACATCGACGAGGACGACGTCGAACCCATGGGCGGCGCCAACTTGCGCGATGCCCCGCCCCATTTGTCCCGCGCCGAGGACGCCGAGGGTCTCGATCTCGTCGACGTGTGCCATTCTTTCGTGTCTCCAGAGGGATGACGATCGTGCTGCGGCATATCATGCTTTGGCTCGCGTTCGAGAGCGCGCTGGGTGGGTGCGCGCGCCCGTCGGCCATCGAGCATGCCCAGTCTCTCGTTCGACAGCATCGAGAAGATGAGGCTCTCGCGACCTTGGAAGAACGGCTCCGAACCCATCCGGACGATCAGCCGGCACGGAGGCTGCTCGTCCGCGTGCTGGCGTCGACGGGGGATATGCCGAGGGCCCGCACGCAGGTCGAAGAGCTCGCGAAGCGTTTGCCCCCGGGCGACCCCACTCCACTTCTCGAGCTCGGGCACGCCCTCGAGCTCGTCCACCGATACGACGATGCCCTCGACGCCTACGACAGGGCCGCGGCCGTGGCTCCTCGTTCGCCGGCGGGACCACGTGAAGGGGGGATGCGCTGCGCGCGCTGGGGAGAGGCCGATGAGGCGGCCCCGCGGCTGCTCGAGGCCGTGCGTCGCGGAGCTCGTGACGCCGAGACCTGGCACACGCTCGGGCTCGTTCGAGTGCGCCTCGGCGACTACGACGGCGCTGTCGAAGCCTACCGTGCGGGTGCGGCTGCGGATCCGCGTGGGGCAGAGAACTGGCTTGGGCTCGCGACCGTTGCTGTGGCCCGGGGCGACCCGACGGCGGCGCTTGCGGCGTACGACGAGATCGTTGCGCGCAAGCCGGCATTTGCGGCCGGGCAGCTCGGCCGTGCTTGGGCGTTGAGTCAGCTCGGGCGCAAGGGCGATGCGCAGCGTGCGATCGACCGCGCGGAAGAGCTCGGTGCACCACCCGCAGCGATTGCCAAGCAGCGCGCATTCGTAGGGGCGCAGCCCGGCAAGCTGTGAGCCGGTCACACGGACTTCCCCTGCGCGATTCGCTTCAGCCGTTGGGAGGCCGGCAGAAACGAAGGGTTGGCGGCAACCGCCCGCGTATAGAGCTCGCGGGCTTTCGCCTGATCTCCGCGAAGCTCGTGGTAGAGGCCCAAGTTGTAGAGTGGACGGAACGTGCCGACTCCCTGGACCGTCGGATAGAGCGGAGCCTCGCCGAGGACCAGACAATGTTCGAAGGCGACGACCATCGCGTCGGCATGGCCGAGCGCGAGATGGCAGAGCCCCTCGAGAAACCATAGGTCCGTGTAGTCCTTGTATTGTAACTCGGCGCGCCGCACGATCTGGAGCGCCTCTCCGGGCCGCCCCGAGCCCTTGAGCGCATAGCCGAGGTCGCAGGCGAGGGCGCTCGCGTAGGAGGCCGACGGCGCCGCCGAAGCCATCGCCGTCATGAGCGGGGGTACCGCTTCGACAGCCTGGCCCCCGACGAGCAGCGTCTTGCCGATTTGATAATGCAGATAGGCGTCATCGGGACGGCGCTCGAGTTCGGCACGAAGGAGGCGTAGGTTCCGATCGGAGGTACCTTTGCGGGCAAGCGTCTCGGGAGTGTATCCACTGTGGATCACGACGAGTCCGCTATTGCCGATCGAACCCGGCCCGACGAGTTGCTCGTGGACGCTGCCTTCGTATCTGAATCGCGAGTCGTTGACGCAGACCCGCGTGATCCACACGCTCGCCACGCCTTCGGCCGTGTTGCTCACCTGCATGATGCGTCCACGCGGGTGTTTGGACTCGCGTAAGAATGCGCCGAAGGCGATCCATGTCTCCGTCTGGACGATCTCGTCGCCGTCGATCATGAGGCAATGCTCGCCGCGGGCTTCGCGCAAGGCGCGATTGCGCGCGGCACTGACGTCCCCCAGGTCGACGAAGACGCGAGCGCCTGCGGCTTCGGCAATCGCTACGCTGTCGTCGGTGGAGCCCCCGTCGACGACGATGATTTCATCGACACGACCGCGCAAGCCATCGAGCGACGATCGGAGGACGGTCGCCTCGTTCTTCACGATCATGCAGGCGCTTACGCGCATGAGTCTTGCCGCCGCACGTCCCCTGACCGATGTTCGCACGAAATCGCGCGCGACGCGACGGGGTGCAGCGGCGCGGGGCCGTCAGTACGCGATGCAGCTTTCAACGCGGGTCGGAAGCAAACGCTCGCGACCGCCCAGCATCGACAGCTCGACGACGAACGCGTAGCCGATGACGTAGCCGCCCTGCTTGTGGACGAGTTCCGCCGCCGCGCTGGCGGTGCCTCCGGTCGCAAGGACGTCGTCGACGATCACGACCCGGGCCTCCTCGCGCAGGCTCTTCTTATGCATTTCGAGCGCATCGCGGCTGTACTCCGTCGTGATTTCGACGCGATCCACCGCGGCCGGCAGCTTGCCCGGCTTTCTCACCGGGACAAAGCTCGCGTTCAGGCGTGCGGCCAGCGCGCCGCCGAAGATGAAGCCTCGTGCTTCGATGCCGACGATCGCATCGATGTGCTCGCCGATGAAGCGCTCGGCCAAGCCGTCCAGCACGATGTGCAATGCGCGCGGGCTGGCGAGAAGCGGGGTGAGATCTTTGAACAGGATGCCGGGCGACGGAAAGTCGGGCACGTCGCGGATGAGTGAGCGGCAATAATCGAAGCTCGACATCGGGCGGGCGACGAGCGGGAGCCGAGGTGAAGCTGCGCGGGCGGGCGCTTTGCGGGAGGTCGCGATCCGCGGTGCCCCGCGGCCTGAAGGACGTTTCTTGGTCGCCATGTTCCTCTTCTTATCTTTTCGGGCCCGGATGCGGGGTCCGGATTCTGCCAGACCCTCCCGCGCGCAGGGTCGTCGCGTGATTCGCGCCCGACGATCTGCGCCATCGGCCACGGCTGCCGGGGATTCAGAGCGCCTGGATTCGACGGACCAACGCGTCGGTGAGCGGCCCGTCCGCGGCGCACGTCAGGTCGAGGAGCAGGGGCGTAAGCGAAGCCGCACCATCGTCGTAGGCGTCTGTGTCCGACCCGGCGTTTCGCTCGTGGCGCACGCCGGGTCCACCCAGCCACAGATACTCACGCTGGCGCGGGTCCAATCGAAAGTCGACGATTTCTTCGTAAATCCGCGCGCCGAGGTGCGTCGACCGGAGCTCGCCGGTCCACCCGGGAGGCACGTTGAGATTCAAGAGCGGGGCGCGTGTCCAACCGACTTCCGCGATTCGGAGAGCAACCCGGGCAGAGAGGTGCGCGACCGCTGCGAGATCGAGCGCTGGATGCGCGCTCGTCGCCAGCGCGGGAATGCCTCGGAGTGCACCCTCCCTCGCGGCTGCAATCGTGCCGGAGTAAAAAGCGTCTTGCCCAAGGTTCATTCCATGGTTGATTCCCGAAACGACGAAATCGGGGCGGCGCGGCAGAACGCGCGTTCCGGCGTGGAGGGCCACGTAAACGCAATCGGCCGGTGTGCCGTCGAGCGCAAACACGCCTTCTTGAACCGAACGCAGACGAAGCGGCCGCCTCAAACTGAGCGAATGGCTCGACGCGCTCTGTTCGCTTTCCGGCGCGAGGACGACGACCTCGACCCCTTGGCCAAGGAGTGCGTCGCGCATCGCGGCGATGCCCGGGCTCGTGTATCCATCGTCGTTCGACAGCAAGACCAACGGCCGTTCGGACATGCGGGACGCGGGGCATACCTCGATGCGAGCAAGCAGCCAACTTGGGGGCAGCGGACAATCCGTTGGGAGCGCCGCCGGCGCCTGCGGCGGGCGCGCGGGCGAAACACGGCTGCGAGGCCGGCCCCGCGGGCTTTTCTGGACGCGCGTTCAGTATGGGATTACACTCTGCGCATGACCTTCGACAGCCGAGTTCTGAAAGCCATGTTGCGCCTCGCGCGACGCCGGGAGGCCGCTGGAGACGATGAGATTGCCATTCGGACCGGCGGAACGGCAAGCCAGGTTCGAGCCGCCGTTCGCCGCCTTCGCGCCTCCGGTCTCGTCGAAATGCGTGACGGACGTCCAGCGCGGCTGACGATGGAAGGGTTGGCCATCGCGCTGGCCCTCCTACCCAGCCGGCCGGCGCGGCCCATGCCGCGCTCGCGCGCGGCCGCCAGTCGGGCCGTCGCCCTGCGAGAGCCTCCGCGCGCCGCATGACCGCGGAGGGGGACGCCAAAGCCCGGTACGAGGCCGGGCGAAGCGCCCACGCAAAAGTTGCGGCCGCGCTCGAGCGCCGTGCACGGACCATCGGCTCGGCGCGACTTGCCGTTGCGGCCGCCGCCGCCGGATTGGTCGGTGGAATCGTTTGGGGCGGATTCGGTACCGTGGCCTGGTTGGCGCTCGGCGCGCTCGGCGTGCTTTTCGTTGCCCTCGTCGTGGCCCACGCGCAAGCGGAAGCCTCGCGCGAGCGGGCGCTCGCCGCCGTCCGGTATCACGAGCGAGGGCTCGCCCGCCTGGCGCATGCATGGGACGAACTGCCGCACCGGAGCTCGCGCTTCGGGTCGAAGGAGCATCCGTTCGCGACCGACCTCGACGTTTTCGGGCGGGCTTCGCTCATGCAGCTGGTGGATGCCACCGAAACGCGAATGGGCGAGGAGAAGCTCGCATCCTGGCTGTCGGCGTCGGCCCCCGAAAGTTGGCCGCAAGAGGTCTTTACGAGGGCCGAGGCCGCGCGCGACCTCGCACCTCGTGCCGCGTTTCGCGAAGCGCTCGCGACGGCTGCTGGACTGCTGGCCAACGAAAAGCCGGCCCCGGCGGGCGTCGTGGCGTGGGCCGAAAAAAATGATCGCCTGCCTCTCGCTTTCGGTGTGCTGGCGTGGGTTCTGCCCGTCTCGCTGCTCGGCCTCTTCGTCGTGTCACTATTTTTCGAAGCTCCGGCGAGGTGGCGGATTGCAGCGGTCCTTCTCGAGATCGCAATAGGCCTCGCCCTGGGCGCGCGGCATAACGCCCTCTTGGTCCAAATGTCCGCGCAGCATGAGGGCGCAACGCGGTGGCGAGCGACCTTGGCGGTCATCGAACACGAACCGTTCCTCGCGCCACGACTCACCACCCTAAAGGGGCGGCTCCGCGAACGAGGTCGACCGGCCAGCGAGGAAATGGCCGCTCTCGAGCGGATCGTCGGCTACGTCGACGCGCGGCAAAATGAGCTGTTCCGCTTCTTCATCGGTCCCCTCTTGATGTGGGACGTACACTGCGCCATGGCACTGTCGCGGTGGCGCCGGCGGGCCGGAGCGCGCCTGGGCGGCTGGTTTGACGCATTGGCCGAGGTGGAAGCGCTCGCGAGTCTCGGGGGCTTCGCCTTCGAGCACCCGGCGTTCGCCTGGCCCGATCTGTCGCCCGTACCCCTCTTGGAGGCCGAGGGTCTCGGGCACCCCCTCATCGCGGCAGAGCGGCGTGTCGGCAATGACGTCCGCTTGCCGAGCGGCGGGCTTGCGATCGTCGTGACCGGCTCGAACATGTCGGGCAAGAGTACGCTCTTGCGCGCCATCGGCGTCAATGCGGTCCTTGCTTTTGCCGGTGCCCCCGTCTGCGCCCGGTCCATGCGCATCGGAGCGTTGCGTGTGTCGACCAGCATGCGGGTCGACGACTCGCTGTCGCAAGGCGTCTCGCACTTTTACGCCGAGCTGCAACGGCTCAAACACGTGGTCGACGAAGCGCGAACCCACGATCGGGCTGCAGTCCTCTTTCTGCTCGACGAGATCCTTCATGGCACGAACTCCCGCGACCGGGTGCTCGGCGCCATCGCAATCGTCCGTGACCTCGTGGCACACGGTGCCCTTGGAGCCGTCTCGACGCACGATCTGGGGATCACGGCTCTTGAGCGGGAGCTGCCTGGGCAGGTCTCCAACGTGCACTTCGAAGAACAGGTCAACGGTCGAACGATGACGTTCGACTACGTGCTGCGACCCGGGGTCGTGCAGACTTCCAACGCGCTCCGCTTGATGCGCGCAATCGGCATCGAAGTCGCCGACGAGGGGTGAGCCCGCCGCGCGGCTTGCGCGCCGACGGCTGACCCCCTCCGCTTGGTTTGCCGCTCGCAACGGCGAAGGTCGGGGCGCCGGCCTCACACCTCGTCGGCCGTGAAAGCCAGCACCGGGGCAATTTCGGTCAATCCGCAGGAGAGCGCGACGAGACGGTCGAGGCCAAGGGCATTCCCACCGCTCGGCGGGACCCGCGCCAAGTCTGCGACGAAGCGCTCGTCGATGGGATAGACGGGCCGACCGGCCTCTTTGCGCGCGCTCTGGTCCTCGAGCAAGCGGCGTCGCTGTTCGACGGGATCGACGAGCTCACCGAAGCCGTTGCATAACTCAAGGCCGGCGACGTAGAGCTCGAAGCGTTCGGCCAGCCGTGGGTCGTCCGGCTTGGTCCGTGCGAGCGAGGCTTGGGTCGCAGGAAAATCAACGAGAAACGCGGCCTGCCCGAGCCTTTCCAGCCCGGGCTCGACCTGCTCGATCAAGGCACGAAAGTATCGCGTCTCGTCGTTTGCCGCTGCATCGAGCGTTTCCTCGGGCGACCACCGCGCGAAGCGCGCGAAAGCTTCGCAGAGCGTGACCCGTACGAAAGGCGGCGTCACGTCGACCGTATGCCCTCCGGCACGAATGGTCCCTCCGGTGACGCGCGCGACGAGCTGCTCGGTGTCGCGCATGACGTCAGCCATGCCCGCGTGGGCGCGGTACCATTCGAGCATCGTGAACTCCGGGTTGTGGTGTGCGCCGACCTCGCCTCGGCGAAACGATGACCCGATTTGGTAGATCCGCGGCCAGCCTCGAGCGAGCAGCCGTTTCATCTGATACTCGGGCGAGGTGATGAGCCAGCGCGGTTGGCCGCGATCGCCGCCCTGGACCTCGAAGGCGTCGAGATGAAGATCCGAGCCGGGCGACGGAACCAGGATGGGCGTCTGCACCTCGAGAAAGTCCCGGGCATCGAAAAAGCGCCGCACCTCGCCGAGTACCGCGGCACGCTCGCGAAGATGCTTCATGGCGGCGGCATCAGGCCTTGCAAGACGATGTCGGCCAACTGGCCCGAGGCCCATACGAGTCCACCGCGATCCGCCTTGCCGAGCGCCCAGGTCATGGCGATGCCGTCGAGAGCGCCGAATATGGCCCGTGCAGCCAGGTGCGGCGAAACGTCCTTTCGGAGTTCTCCCGAGGTCTGGCCGTCCTCGACGACTTGTGCGATCGCGGCGAGGTACGCGCTGAACTTGGGCGCGGCGTACTCTTTCATCAGCTTCGTCGACTGCCGCAAGATGACGGTGACGACCTCCGCGAGGTCTCTCTCTCCTTCGAGTAGGCCGAGCTGGACTTCGATGATCCGCCGCAACCGGTCGCCTGCGCTCGCCGCTTGAGGCAAATCGGTCTCCAGAAATGTGAGCAACCGTTCGACCCGGTCCTCGAAGAGCGAGACGAGAAGGGCGTCCTTCGAACGAAAATAGAGGTAGATGGTTCCGTCGGCGACGCCCGCCGCCTGGGCCACTTCGCTGACCCGTGTCGCATAGAAGCCCTTGCGCGCGAAGACTCGGACGGCGGCGTCGAGAATTCGCTCGCGCTTGTCGCCGCGGACGAGTCTGGCGCCTCGGCGCGGCTTGCCCGCACGCGCGGAGGCGCGCGGAGCGCCCTTCACGGTCGCAGACGGGGCGGGCACGCCGCACCATGCAGCGCCGGTTGAAGACCCGAGCGGCTCGCTTCGGCCCGCCGCCTCGTGAGTGAACATTCACTCATCTTGTGCACCTACCAGACGCTGCCCGGCCGGTCAAACGAGCGAGTTCGTCCGTTCGCGATGCGGTTTGAGCCCAGCCGAACGTCCCCGATGCTCAGCCGGCCCGCGCCATCACCGGATGGTGCAGATGAGACGACCGCGAAACGTGCAAGCCAACCGTCGAGACCAAGGGTCGGCGCGACCAAAGGCACGCCGGTGGCCCCTCAGTGGCCAACGAACGCATGGGCAGCGAAGGCGGCAATCGTATGCCCCATCCAGGGGCCGGCCCAAACCAACGCGACAATGGCCGCGAGCATTCGAGGAAGGTGTGCCAGGGTTGGGTCCTGGATCTGGGTCGCTGCCTGGAGCGCAGCCGTCAGCAGACCGACGACCGCCGCCGCCGCGAGCACGGGCAACGACACGGCCACGACCAGCAGCAAAGCCTGCTGCGCCGCGTGGACGAGCCCGTCGGTCGGCATGGGTCTTACTCGGTGCTGCCGGCGTCGGAAGCCGTGGCGTCGGCTGGGATCGTGGTCAGGTCACCGCTCGCGTCGGCGGCGCCGTCGCCCCCATCGGCGGCGCCGTCGCCCCCATCGGCGGCGCCGTCGCCCGCACCAGCGGCCGCGTCGCTCGCATTGGCGTCGGTCGTTTCACTGGAGGACGGGGCCGCCGTGCTTGCACCGGGCCCCCCCTGATTCCCGCCGCACGCATAGGTCGTCGCGAGCGGGCGGTATCCAGGGCAGCATCGGGCGCCGTGCCCGGCGATCCCGGGTGGCAAGTCGATTGTCGTGCACTCGTAGCCGTTTTGACAATCGTTGTTGCCGTTGAGCGGATCGCAGACATCGCCTTCGCTCTGTCCGTTGCACGCAGCGAAGCCCGAGAGGAAAAGGAGGGGAAGAAAAAAGGCAGGGACGAAGCCGGGGCGCATGAGGTGGTGCGCGGAACTTCCCAGAAAACGCGTCCAAATGCCAGCGCGCTCGTCCCTCGGGGGGTCTACGCTGCGCGGGTCTCTTTTCGCTGCGGCCCTGGCGAGTCGGGGCCTCGACTCGGGCGACCGGGGCGCTCACCCGGCGGCCTAAGCCCCGGCCCCCGTCTTCGTGCGCTTGCGCCCCTCTGCGTCGACCGCCGCGCCGAAGAGCCTGAGGTACTGCGCCGCGCTCGCGAACGAGAAGAGCAAGGACAGGTAAATGAGCATTCGCCCAACGTGGATCATGTCCACGATGCCGAGATCCACCCCGAGATACGACAGATGATACGGGTATCCGAGGAGAAGGGCGACGATGCCAATCATTTGCAGGGCCGTCTTCGTCTTGCCCTCTTGGCCGGCGCTGATGATGACGCCTTCGCTCGCGGCGACGCTTCGCAGCCCCGTCACGCTGATTTCCCGCGCCAAAAGAAGGACGACGACCCACGCCGCAATTCGCCCCATCGGGACCATCCACACGAGCGCGGCCATGACGATGAGCTTGTCGGCGAGCGGGTCAAGGAACTTTCCAAGAACACTGACGACGCCGAGCTTGCGGGCGAGGTATCCGTCGAGCACATCGGTCAGGGCCGCGGCCGTGAAAACGATGCAAGCCCAAAACCCGCGCACCGGCGTCGGGGTATCCAGAAGCCAGACGAAAAAAGGAATCGCAACGATTCGGGCGAGCGTCAGCAGATTGGGAATGTTGACGGCGTCCTCGGCGAGGGTCCCTCTGCGGCCGATCGCGGACGGAGCGGCCGTCACGAGCGCTGCTCACCGACGAGGACCGGCGCGTCGTCCAAGGCCCTGACGAGCGCCGCTTGGTCTCGACCATGGGGGGCCTCGACGACGGACAGCGAAGTAAGGCCCATGCCTCTTTTTCGTAGCCCAAGACGAGTTCGAAGCCCAGCAGGCCGAGAAGCACTCTTCAGCTTGGCGGCGGCCCGCGCCTCCGCAGAAAGCGAAGCGCAGCGTCGAGGCCTCGTCACCCTTGACGCCTCGGATGGTGGTCCGCCCCTCGGTCGCCCCGGAAAGCCGGCCGGGCCTCGCTCCGGGCAACGAGGTCGGGCGCCGCCCGAGCAAGCCGCAGCAGCGGGGATCGCCCGCCGGGCCACCTTCAGCCGATCGTCACGAGTTTGGCGTTCGCTTCGACGGCAGCTCCCTCGGTCACGTGGACCTCGACGACGACCCCGCCGAGGTGCGATCGCACCTCGTTTTCCATCTTCATGGCCTCGAGGATCACGAGCCCGACGCCGGCTTCGACACGGTCGCCGGGCGCGACGAGAACCCGGATGACGCGGCCGGGCATCGGGCTTCGCACGAGCGTTCGACGCGGGTGCGTGGAACGCAAGGCACCGCCCGTGGGCGCCGCCGCGCGCGACCGTTCGGTCTCGACGCAGGCCTCGGCTCGGCGTCCACTGGCCATCACGGCCAGGTTCGGCCCCGTGCGGTCGGTCGTGAGGTCGACGACGTGCGCATCGACGCGCACGCAGATTTCGGGGCCCATCGGGCCGATGGGCGCGACGTCGACCTCGACCGCGCGTCCCCCGACTCGAGCCTGGATGGATCCGTCCGGGAGCTCGACCAAGTCGACTGCGATCGGCGGCGAACCGGCGCGCGGGTCGATGGTCACGTAGTAGCGCACGCTCTCGATACCCTATCAGGCCGCCTTCTCTTCACCCGACTCGATGGCTTCGACGAGTCGGTCGAGTGCGCCGCCGACTTCGACGGCAAGGCGGCGAGGGACCGAGCGTGTTTCTGACAAGAGCTCGCGCAAGCGTTTGGCGACGTTCTTGATCCCGGCGGCGTCGCGCACCTTGCGCGTCTTGTCGTCCATCGGAAAGACGGTGTCCCCGTACGTACGAGCAAGGCTACCCGCCGATGCAGCGTCATCGAAGACCCGCCGGCGAATATCGTCGAGCGCCTCTTGGGGTGCGTCCCCCTTCTCCTCGGCGCGGCGTAGAAAGTCCACGGCCTGGTAGCTCGGGAGCGGGTCCTGCACGCCGTCGCGCGCGAGGACGGCTGGCGCCCGTCGCTGGAGGAACGTATAGGAGCCCGTCAGCTTGTCGACGGTCTCGGGCCGGAGTCGAAGCTCCTCTTTGGCATACGATTCGAACGAGCTGTAACCCCACGCCTTCCACCGTGCTGCGCGCTTCACGCCGGTCAGCGCTTCCGCGAGCTCGACCCAGCTCGCTTTGAATCGCCGCGCACGACGCAGAACGTCGGCGCGCTCCGGTTCATTGGCATGGGCTTTCTCGGCTTCCGCCAGCGCTGCGTCGGTCTTCGAGCGGTGCATTTCGTCTGAGAGGATGACGGAAACCTTGCCGCGGGCACAAGGGCGGGCGTGTAATCTCGCCCTTCGTGCGTCTTTCGATGTCCGTCCTCGTGCTTCTCGCCGCCACGGCGTGCGCATCGGCGCAGCCACCGTCCGCCGTCGCTCCGGAGTCGACGACCGAGCGGGTCACGAGGACCGGCCGATCGAGCCCCGTCAAGGACGAGCCGCCCGAGCGCGATCCGGCGGACCGGCGCCTGCCGACGACGTGCGCCGACCCGAGCGTCAGCCCATGCACTCCCCCGTTCGATTTCGTCGAACGTCTGTGCTCAAAGCCGCGTCAGGACGTGGCGCTCGCGCTCTTTGCCCCGGCGGTCGGCTTCACCCGGGCCTATCTCCGCGGCAGGCTCGATGAGCTCGGCGGCGACGAGGAGGTGCTCGTTCTTCGCTTCCGGGCTCCGCAGAAGGAAGGGATCGTCGTCGGAAGTGGCAAAGGCACTTACGACTTGCTCCGCTGGGACGGAACGTGCGCGAGTGGCGTCGAGGCGGAAGGCATCACGCGCGTCAGGCCGGCGCGCCCGAAAAACGCGCGCATCAAGTGGCACCGCTTGCCGTCTCCCTTTCAGGACGTCCTCATCGCATCGAGCGACGCTGTGAAACGTGCACGTTCCAAGCGCGGTAAGGAATGCAAGGGCGCGATGAGCGGCGACGTGTCGGCCGCATGCGAGAAAGCCGACGAGGCGCTCGGCACTGCGGTCGTCGACTACGTTCGCTCTGGGGGGACGCTTCCTTCCCTTGCCGATGTGCCCTGAAGTGGCTCTCCGTTCTCGGGGCCACGCGACCAAACGCGTCACGAACGGGGGCCCCCCCGGGGCAAGTGTCGGAGCTGCGTCACGAACGTCACGGGAGCGTGCGGAAGTCCACGTCGATGCGCCGTCCGGGGCCGTTTGCGGTCGGCAATGCGAAGAACGCGCTGCCGACGTCACCGGTGAAACTGCCACCGCTCAGCGCAAAGACATCGCCGTGAAGGCCGTCGTGAAGGTCGTCTCGTGCGACGCGAGCGACGACACGCAGCCGGGTGATCCTCGCTTCGGCCTTGAACGGGCGGGAGCCGAGGAGGGCGACTGTCCGCTCGATGCCTGCCCGGAGAGCGGCCGAAGGGGTCCCTGCGATCGCCGAGGAGGTCAGCCGACCATCCCCATCGATGAGGAGCGTGACCTGCGCGGTGCCCGCAGACCCGAAGGGGGCCGTCTGCCACAGGGGATCTGCGCTCGCAGCCTGTGGAAAAGCCCGCGTGAAGGTCGTCGCGAGGTCGGCTGCATAGGGGACGCCGACCGCGCCGAAGAGCCGCGGCGCTCCCGAAGGGACGACGGCGCCGGGCGCCGATGGTGCGTTGCCGCGCGTTCGCGCAGAGGGCCCTCCGCCCCGCGGCGAGGTCGGCGCGGTCTGGATGACGGGTTCGTCTCCGCTGGAGAGGGGGCCGGGTCCGTCTCTTAGGGCCTCGAGGTCGAGCGTATCGCCCGAAAAAGTCTCGGAGACCGGATCGAACGCCGGACCCTCGGCCGCGGCGCCTTTCAGGGATCCGAACGCGAGGAGGTGCAAGGCCAAGCTCAACACGCCGAAAAGCAGCAGGGGGGGGGCGCGTAACCTCTCCACTTCGATTACCGTCCCTGGCTCACCATGCGTCGTCAAGCCGGCGTCGTCATTCCCCTCTTTTCGATCCGAACCCGGAGAGACTGGGGCATCGGGCAGATCACGGACCTGCCGGCGTGCGCGGCGTGGGTCTTGCGGGCGGGCCATCGACTGCTCCAGGTGCTTCCGCCGCATGAACTCTCCGCAGGCGAAACGAGCCCTTACGGCGCATTGACCGCGTTCGGTCTCGATCCCATTTATGTCGACATCGAGGCGGTCGAAGACCTCGACGCCCCCGCCATTGACGAGGCGCTCGGCGACGAGGGCAGGCGGATGAGAGAGAGCGCGCGCGCAGCGCAGCGCGTCGATTACGCAGGGGTTCGCGCGATCAAGGCGCGAGTGCTCAGCGCCGCGTTCGATCGATTCTTCCGCCGAGAATGGTCGCGCGGAACCGATCGCGCCAGGGCGCTCGCGGCGTTCGTCCGCCGCGAACAGTCCTGGGTCGACGATCTCGCTCTCTACTCGACCATTCGCGAAGCGCGCGCCGGCTGGGGATGGTGCACGTGGCCCGAGGACGAGCGCGATCGGGCGCCCCACACCCTTCAGCGGATCCGAACGGACTCGGCGCGGCGGGTGCTCGAGGCGGGCTACGTCCAGTGGGTGCTCGACGAGCAGTGGGCGAGGGCACGCACCCAAATGAGCGATCTCGGCGTCGAGCTCATGGGCGATCTGCCCTTCGTCGTCGGTATCGAAAGCGCCGACGTATGGTCGCACGCATCCCAGTTTCAGCTGCGTCTGTCGCTCGGCGCGCCTCCGGACGAGTTTTCGGCCGACGGCCAAGATTGGGGCCTCCCCGCCTACGACTGGTTGGCGATGGAATCCGACGATCTCGCCTGGATTCGTGAACGCGCGCGGCGGGCCGCTCACCTCTATGACCGGTTCCGCCTGGACCACGTCGTCGGGTATTTCCGCCAGTGGGTCCGGCCCAAGGACGGGAGCCACCGCGGCCGGTTCGACCCCGAGAACCCCGACGCGCAATCCGCACGGGGCATGCGAGTCCTCGGCGCCATGCTCGAGGAGATCTCGCACGGCTCCATCGATGCCCCGCGGGCTATTGCCGAAGATCTCGGCGTCATCCCCCCCTTCGTGCGCGATGGTCTGCGGGAGATAGGGATGCCGGGGTACCGAGTCATCCCGTGGGAACGGGACGGAAGCCGGTATCGCGATCCGCGTGCGTTTCCCAAGGCGAGCGTTTCGTCGTGGAGCACGCACGACACGTCCCCCAT
The DNA here is from genome assembly GCA_050013115.1 of Polyangiaceae bacterium. GTDB lineage: Bacteria > Myxococcota_A > Polyangia > Polyangiales > Polyangiaceae > Palsa-1150. Next base: position 1,410 of record JBEKFX010000058.1, on the reverse strand, counting down.
CGACGCCTGGTGGACGGATTTTTCTGCGGCCGATCGCAAAGACCTGGCTGAGCGCGCACACGTGCCCGTCGACGCGGACGACGAAGGGCGGTCCCGCGCCTTGCTGAATTATCTCTATCGTTCCAATTCGGACCTCGCCCTCGTTCTCGTCCAAGAACTCCTCGGGCTTCGCGATCGAATCAACACGCCCGGCACGGTCGGCCCGGAGAACTGGAGCTTCAGGCTTCCGCGCCCCATCGAAGACATCGAGTCCGACCCTCGCGTGAACGCACGATTCGACGCCATTCGGTCCATCGTCCGAAGCGCCGGGCGCTGAGCCTCGCTCACAGAGCCGTCGCTCTGTGGGTTGAGCGGTTGAGCGACGCATGACCGCCGACCCTCGTCCCTCGTCCCCCTTGATGGGGACGCCATATGGGACGGCGCCTGCGCGGTCGTCGCGTCCCTCCGAATCAGCCGGCGGCGTCCGTTGCGTCCGGCGGCCCCCCCGTCGCATCCTTCGTTGCATCGGCCGGGTTGGCGGAGCCGTCGGCCGCGTCCGGCGGCCCGTCCGTCGCATCCTTCGTCGCATCGGCCGGGTTGGCGGAGCCGTCGGTCGCGTCCGGCGGCCCCCCCGTCGCATCCTTCGTTGCATCGGCCGGATTGGTCGGGCCGTCGGTTGTGTCCGGCGGCCCATCCGTCGTTGCGTCGCTCACGTCCGTTGGTGCGTCACTCGATGCGTCGCCGTCATCCGATGGAGAAGGAGGAACGTAGCAACCGGGCTCATGATAGTCGCCGCACGTTGCTCTCTCGCATCGGACGAGGACTGCGGCGCACGACAAGGTTCCCGTCAGCAGAGCGGCCTGCGGCCATCGTCCGGATCGCGTCATGGGGTACGTTTTTCCTTCGTCGCGCGCGGAGCGGAAGTCAGAAGGCCCCCGTCCACGACAGTCCCGATCCGCTTGGCGTGATCATCGGGACGAGCCGCGCCTCGGGCACCTCGCGTCCGCTCGGCCAGACGATGAACGTCACGACGCCGGCCGCAACGAGCCCGATGCCGGCCGCCGTGAATCCAATCGCGATGTTTTGGTCCGCCGCACGCGCATCGGCTGCGCTCTTCAAGGCGGCGCATTGCGCGCTGACGTTCGGCCGGATACAGACGCCGGTCTCCGCATCGAGGCCGGCCCACACGTTGTCTTGGTCGCTTGCGGCGGACAAGAGCCCGCCGACGACGCCGAAGGTCGCGAGACCGGCCACGACGAGCCCCGCCGAAACGACCCAGCGCAGCGGCGCGGGAGGTTTGCCCGAGGCGGTCGCGAAGGCGAACCTCGAGGTCGGTCACGTGCGCGTCGAGACGGGGGCCACGGCAACAATCCGCGTGGACGGAGCGGACATGGGCCGTACGCCGCTGGCGGATCCGGTCGACGTCGCACC
>JBEKFX010000057.1:37894-49445 GCA_050013115.1 Polyangiaceae bacterium | reverse complement strand
CCGACTATCTGACCGTCAAGGCGACCTACCTTCGAACGTCACGGGACGGCTGGATTTACAATACGACGTTCCACCAGGAGTGGGATAACCTCGATAACGACGCCGGCCGCCTGGACATCCTCTTCAAGCCGAGCGACCACTTCAAGGACCGGCTCATCGCCGACTACAGCATGCAGGGCTGCAACTGCGGCTTCAACGTGATCGGCCAGGTTCTACCGGCGACGGTCAACGGGCAACCGGTCCTCGGATCAAGCGGCAAGCCGGTCACGGGCTTCGCTCAGCATGCGGCTGCCATCGGCTACACGCCGATCGCCGTCAATCCGTATGCTCGTCAGACCGACATCAACTCGTCGCAAGCCGACCAGATGCCGAGCTGGGGTATTCAGAATCGGGCCGATTGGCGGCCGGGAGAGAGCCTTACGTTCACGTCGATCAGTGCATACCGCAACTGGAAGTGGCTGCCGAACTTCGACGGCGACCAGTTCGGCGCGAACATCTCGCCGGAGGGGATCGTCAAGACCTACCAGCAGCAGGTCAGCCAAGAGCTGCGGCTGGCATCGCCGGGGGGCGAGCGAATCGATTACACGGCCGGTCTTTATTACTTCTACCAAGTCGACAACGACTATCAGTACTCGAGCTACGGGACGCAGGCCGCCGGCTGGCTGCTCTCGCCGACCACGCCTTCGGCGGTCCTCAACAACGTCGTCGCCTTCTCGCACGTCGTGCCGGCGACGGCCAGCTACGCGGCGTACGGGCAGGCCGCCTGGAACATCACACCCCAGTGGCACCTGACCGGCGGCTTGAGGTTCACCTTCGAGCACAAGACCGGCAGCTTCGCGGCTTACGCCGCAGGCAACGACGCATCGAGCCCCTATGCGTCGGGGACGGTCACACCGATCGGGCAGCTCCCCGCCGCCAATCAAGCCTCGGCCGCCGCGAGCCGCAACGCGCTCGCACCGAGCGGCGATTACACGGCCTCGCACGACGTGGCCAATCTTTCATGGACCGGAACTTTTGTGCACGACTTCTCCGACGACATTCACGCTTACGTCACCTACTCGCGTGGATACAAGTCGCCCGGGATTAACCTCGTGCGCCAATCGCTCGGAGTGAACGTCTTCGTCAAAGAGGAGACGGTCGACGACTACGAGCTCGGCGCGAAGGCCGATTTCTTCGGCAATCGGCTCGAGCTCAATCCGAACCTCTTCTACATCATCGACCAGAACTTCCAGGCGAACTACATTAACACCTACGTGACCCCGATTGCGTCCTACATCACGAACGTGGGTTCGGTTCTCTCGAGAGGCGTCGAGCTCGACGCCCGCGTCTACCCCTTGCGGGGCCTGAGCGGCTCTTTCGCCATGATGTACGACGACGCGATTTACGAGAGCTATACGAACGCGCCCTCGCAGTATTTGCACGCGAATCTTCCGTCGCAGAACCTGTCGGGCCAGCAGGCGGCTGGTGCTCCCCGCTGGACGGCTGGAGCCATGGCCGAGTACTTCCTTCCCGTTGCGCCGAAGGACGACGGCGAGATCGACGCGTACGTGGGTGGTGATTGGAGCCTGCGTTCGAGCTTTCTCGCTGCGGTGAACCTCGACCCCTTCAGCCAGGTCAACGGATACCAGCTCGTGGGACTTCACGCCGGCGTGCGGTACGGCAAGCACTGGGATGCATCGTTCTGGATGCGCAATGTCTTCAACGAGCAATACCTGAACACAGTCAGCGTGAGCGCGACCTACGGCGTCACGCTTGCGTCGGTCGGCGAGCCGCGAACATTCGGCGCGACGCTTCGTGGCGAGCTTTGAGCCACCGCGGCGCTCCGTCGACCCTCCCTTGCATCGTCGCGGCGCGTCTTGTATATCGGACGTCACCGCCGAGGCCAACGAGACCAAGCCGAGAAAGTAGGTTCTCGATGTGCGAAAGCGTCGTCCGGCGCGCCGTCCTCACTGCGCTGGCAGCGTTCATGCTCGCGCTGTCGGCATGCCATCCGGCGCACGGGAGCTCCAACGCTGCGATCGAGCCGCAGGTCCTCAAGTGGGCGACCGACTTTCCCGCGAACTGGGACCCGGTCGTGCAAGGCAGCGGGGGGGGCTTCCGAATCCTCGCGCTCGCTTACGCTTCTCTGACCGAGATCGACGAACAGGGCAACGCTCGACCGGGGCTCGCGCAGAGTTGGGATTACAACGCCACCGGTGACGAGATCACATTTCACCTCCGGCCCAATCTGAAGTTCAGCGATGGCACGCCGGTCAACGCCGAGGCCGTCAAGCTCTATCTCGATCGCGCAAAGGCCCAGCCCAATTCGGCCCTCGCCGGCGATCTCACATCGATCGAATCCGCCCGCGCCGCAAGCGACCTCGACGTCGTTCTCCACTTGACGCAAGTGGATCACCAGATTCCCCTCTTGCTCGGACAGCGCGTTGCGCAGATCACCAGCCCCAAGGCGGCTCGTGATCTCAGGGCGCTCAACGCGTTCCCCGTCGGCGCGGGCCCGTTCAAGGTCGTCGAACTCGTCCCCGAGTCCCACGTCTATTTGAAGAAAAATCCGGACTACTGGGACGCCCAGCACATCTTCATCGACGAAGTGAAAGTCTATGCGGGGACCGATCCGGCCACGGTCGTGCCCTCCATACAGACAGGAGTCTACGACTTCGCAGTTCTCGCGCCGAGCCAGGTCAAGGCCGCGCAGCAGGCTGGCCTCGACGTCGTCTTTCAGCCGGGCTTCAACGCCTCCAACCTGGCCGTCAACCTCCACAAGAAGCCGTTCACGGATCCCGCGGTCCTCGAGGCCATCCACTATGCGATCAACCGGCAAGAGTTCGTCGACAAGGTAACCTTCGGGTACGGTACCGTAACGAATCAGCCGTTCCCGAGAGGATACGTCGCATACGACGAGGAGTCGGAAGGCCTCTGGGCGTACGATCCCGCCAAGGCAAAACAAATCTTGAAGGCCGCGGGCTACTCGCCGGGTCAGATCACGGTCGACTTCGTCGTTCCCACATCGACTCCGGCTGCCGAGATCATCCAGTCGCAACTGGGCGCCGTCGGCATCACCGCCAAGATTTCGGTCAGCACGAACTGGGCCCAACCTTTCTTTGCCAAGGAGCTGGCGCTTTCCATCTACGGCACGACGGGTCGCGAATCTCCCGTGCAAACGCTCACGGCACACTTCGGACCCGAGGGGCCGTTGAACCTCAGCGGACCGTTCGTTTCAAACGAATTCGTCGCCGCCATCAGAATGGCCCGGCAGACGCCGCTCGAGTCGCCCGACTATGCAAAGAACCTCAAGGCGGCAACACGCGCGGCCCTCAAAACGACGCCCACCATATTCACCTACAGTTTTCCGAACGTCTTTGTCAAAGGTCCGCGGGTGCCGAAGATTCCGGCGATCCCAGGCCAAATCCATTGGACCGGCGTCAAGCTGCTCGCCAAGGGGAGTTGATCCCGATGGTGACGCGGCCCATCGCAACGGTCAGGCGCAATCCGAGACGGTTCGGAGCATACGGGATACTCGGCGCTCAGAGCGCGGGGCACCGGGCCACGATCCTGGCCATGCACCTCTGCCGAATGGCCCTCGCGCTCGGCAAGGCGCTCGCAATCTTCGTCCCGGTCCTTTTGGTTGGCACCTCGGTGACCTACTTGCTCGGCTTCATCAGCGGCCTGAGCCCAGCGCACCTGCAGCTCGGAGAGTCCGCGACGCCCGAGGCCGTCGCACGCATCGAACACGAGTGGGGCATGGATCGGCCCCTTTTCGTGCGGTACGTCGATTGGTTGGGCGCGCTCACGAAGGGTGACCTCGGCGCGAGCTGGTACAATGGCCAGCCGGTCTCCAGCCTGCTGTCGAGCCGAGCCGTCGTCAGCCTCTCGGTCGCAGGTCTCGCCCTCGTCATCGGCGTCGTCTTCGGATGCGTGCTCGGGACCGTCGCCGCGCTGTGGGAGACGTCGTGGGTCGATCGAGCCATCACCGCGTTCACGAGCTTGATCTCCGTCATGCCGTCGTTCGTCGTCGGTGTCGGCCTCGTCGCCATCTTCGCCGTCGCCCTCAAGCTCCTGCCTTCAGCCGGCTACGTGCCGATCGACGAAGGCGTGCAGCCCTGGTTGACGCACTTGATCTTGCCAGCGGTCGCGCTGAGCTTGGACACGATCGCGGACATCGCCCGTCAGCTGCGCGTCGGACTCGTCTCGGCCTACAGGGAAAACTATGTGATCGGAGCCGCGCTTCGGGGCTTCAGCGAGCGTCGAATCTTCATGGTCCATGTTCTGCCGAATGGAATCGCGCCGACGCTGACCGTCCTCGGAATGAAGTTTCCGAACCTGCTCGGCGGTGCGGTCGTCACCGAGACGATCTTCGGACTGTCCGGGTACGGAAAGTTTGCCAGCGATTCGGCCTTGCGCGGTGATGTACCCGCGGTCCAGGGTGTTCTCGTCTTCTCGATCGTCCTTGTTGTGACGTTCAACGTTCTCGTCAACACGATCCTCAATCGGCTCATGCCGAGCTCCGGACGGGGGGCCTGAATCGTGCTCAGAAGACTCGTCCGACTTCCGAGCGCTCGGCTCGGTTTCGCCTTGTTCTCGGCCATTCTGCTCCTTGGCGTGTTCGGGCCTCGTTTGGCTCCGCATTCGCCGCTTGCGGGATCGGACGACATCCTCAAGCACCCGTCAGGCGCTCACCTGCTCGGGACCGACTATCTCGGACGCGACGTGTTGAGTCGACTTCTGTGCGGCTCTCCGGTCAGCGTGTTCGGAGCCGTCCTCGTCGCGTTCATCGCGCTCTTTTTGGGTGTCCTTCCGGGGATCCTCTCCGTCTACCTCGGCTGGGCCTTCGAATGGCTGACCCTGCGCTTTTTCGACGCCCTGATCGCGCTGCCATTCCTTCTCTTTGCCGTGTCGATGACGGCGCTCCTCGGGAACGGCATCATGCAGGCCATGGCGGCGGTCGGCATCCTGGTCGCTCCGGCCACGTACCGGGTATCGCGCGCCGCCGCACTCTCGGTGGCGCGGTCCCAATACGTCGAATCGGCGATCCTGTCCGGAGCGACGACGGCATGGATCATTCGAAAGCACGTATGGAGCAAAGTGTTGCCGCCGATCGTCGTTGCGCTCACGGGCGCCATGGGACACGGAATGGTGGTCGTGGCGAGTCTCACGTTTCTTGGCATCGGCCTGCCGCCCCCCGCGCCTTCCTGGGGTGGCCTGCTGGCCTCGGACCTCGGATATCTCAGCTATCGACCGTATGCTCCCATCTTTCCCACGTTCCTCATCGTTGTGACGGTGTGGGCGCTCAATCTGCTGGCGGACGCGATCCGCGACGTCGCGGGCGAATCCGGGCGCCTGCTGCTCGACGACAAGCGGTCCGCGAGCCAACGGCTCGCGGCGAAGAGCGTCTGAACGATGAGAAGCCCCCTTTCAGCGGCCTCCGACGACGTGGTCCTCTCGCTGAAGGCAGTGGGCATCGGCAACCGAATCACATCGAAGCCGATCGTAGAGGGCGTGACCTTCTGCCTTCGCAAAGGCCGGTCGATCGGCATCGTCGGCGAATCCGGAAGCGGCAAGACGCTCACCTGCCGGGCCGCGCTCGGCCTCTTGCCTCGGACCTTCGAGCTTTCGAGCGGATCCATCGAGCTCAACGGTCGAGACATCCGAGGCTTCACGCGCAAGGATTGGTCCGAAGCGCGAGGCCGGGTCATTTCAGCGGTCTTTCAAGACCCTGCTTCGTATCTGAACCCCGCAATCCGCGTGGGCAAGCAGATCGAAGAGATCTTTCGAGTCAAGGGTAGGGTTTTACGGCGATTGGCGAAGAACAAGGTCCTCGAGCTCTTCGAGTCGCTGCACCTTCGAGACCCTTGGACCGTGTTCGAGCAGTATCCTCAAGAACTGTCCGGCGGCATGGTGCAGCGGGTGCTGATCGCCACCGCCATCGCCCTTCAGCCGGAGGTCCTCATCGCGGATGAAGCGACGACCGCGCTCGACGTCACCGTGCAGGCCGAGATTCTCGACCTCCTCGGCGACTTGAAACAGAAAAGCGGGCTCGCTCTCGTCGTTGTCTCCCACGACCTCGCCGTCGTCGCCCAGCTATGCGACGAAGTGCTCGTGATGCAATCGGGAGCGGTGCTCGAAATGGGGCCGGTTGACGAGATCTTGCGCCGTCCCAGTCACCCCTATACGCAGTCTCTCGTCCGCGAATATGCGACGTACGGCGTCGACCGCCATCTCCATGGCGGCGAAACCGATCGGCTCGAACATGCTTCTTGACGAGCCGCCGGTCCTCGACGTTCGAGGCCTGTCCGTCGGCTACGGGCGTGGCGCGGCCCACCGAACGGCCCTCCGTGCGGCCACGCTCTTCGTGCGCCGCGGCGAGGCGCTCGGTGTGATCGGCGAGACCGGATCGGGGAAATCGACGCTCGCGCGCGCGGTGGTCGGCCTCGTCAAACCGTCGGCCGGCAGCGTCCACATTGCGGGCGAAGACACCACCCGTTTTTCGTCACGAAGATGGATCGCGTTCCGGCGGCGAGGCGTCGTCCAGTACGTGTTCCAGGACCCGCTCCGCAGCTTGGACCCGGACCTCACCATCGCAGAGTCAATCGCGGAGCCGCTGCTCATACGCGGCGGGACCACTCGACAGGCCATCCTCGCCCGAGTACGCGATTATCTCGAGCGAATGAAGCTCGACGCAACCGTGAGCGAGCGCTTCCCGGGAGAACTCTCCGGCGGGCAGCGACAGCGTGTGGCGATGGCGCGCGCTCTGGTCACCGACCCCGAGCTGCTCATCCTCGACGAACCGGTCAGCGCCCTCGATTCGACGAATCGGGTTCATGTGCTCGAGCTCGTGTCCGCACTTCGTGCTTCCGGGATTTCGCTCCTCTTTGTCTCTCACGACCTCGGATCGGTCGCCAGCCTCACCGATCGGATCGTCGTCCTTTATCGCGGTTCGATCGTGGAGACCGGCACAGCCGTGGACATCGTGAATCGTCCGCGACACCCTTACACGCGGCTCCTCGTTCGCTCGGCGCCCACGTTGACGACCCGGATGTCGCGCGCGCATCGTCATGAACTGCGCGCGGAACTGGAGGCCCTGTCGGCCGCCGAGCCGTGACGCGATCGGAACCCGCACGCAGCAGCACCCACTTGCGCGTCGAGTCCAGGTCGCTGCCAGTGCCGTTTACCTTGTGGGCCGCCGAGCGTTTACGGTCTTCGACCCGTCGCAGCCGCAATTACTTGCGCAACGTGCGTCCGAAGTAGGCGATGGTCCGCTGCCAGGCCAAGCGCGCTGCGGCGGGCTCGTAACGCGGGGTCGTGTCGTTGTGAAAACCGTGCTGCGTGGCGGGATAGCTGAATGCTTCGTACCCGACGCCAGCGGCCTTCAGCGCCGCCTCGTAGGCCGGCCAGGACGCATTGATCCGTTCGTCATGTTCGCCAAAGTGGATAAGGAGTTGTGCCCTGATGTTGGCGACCGCGTCCGAAGGCGGAGCGCTGCCGTAAAACGGAACCGCAGCCGAGAGGTCCAGCAGCCGAGTGGCGAGAAAACTCGCGATGCCACCGCCGTAGCAGAAGCCCACGACACCAAGTCGGCCGCTGCTTTGGGGCAGGGTCCGCGCGAAACCTGCGGCTGCGACGAAGTCCTCGCGGGTCTTCGTCTGGTCCAATTTCGAAAATAGCCCGCGCGCCTTGTCTTCGTCCCCTGGATATCCACCGAGTGGGAAAAGTGCGTCCGGCGCGAACGCGACGAAGTTCTCGAGGGCCAGCCGTCGCGCCACGTCCTCGATGTGCGGATTGAGCCCCCGGTTCTCGTGCACCACAAGGACCGCCGGGACCTTCGCCGGCGCCCCGCCCCCGCCGGGTGCACCAGGTAGCCGCGCCCCCTGCCATGGCCGTTCGGCGAGACGAACTCGACGTAGCTGCCCCTGATTCCGGGGTCCGCTGCGGCAACTTGCTGGGCCTCAGCAAACCGCGGGCTCAGTGCTTCGAGAAGCTCCGACGGGCTTCTGCCATCGAGGGCCAGCTTGCCGGCGCCATCGAGGAATCCACGCCGGTCAATGATGTTATGGACGTACTGGTCAAATAGGCTCAAGACCTCCGGCGGAAAGTCACTGGATGTGCTCGGCTTCTTGGCTGTCATGGTCACTCCGCGAGAGACAGAGACAGAGAGAGAAGGTCAGCGCCTATCGCCATGACGACGAACGAGCAATGGCGCTTCAGCGCGATGCGAACCAGCCACATGACCGTGTGAGGCGGACTACGCGAGCTTGACGGAGAGCTCCAGCCCACTGCCGATCGGGATGAGCTGGCTCGACGCTCGAGGATGACTTCTGACGCGACGCACGTATTCGAGAATTCCCGGATCGGGCGGCGCCGGGCGGGATATGTTGTCGGCGACGATGAGTCCTCCGACCCTCAGCTTTGGAAATACGAGATCCAAGTAGATTGGATAATCGCCCTTCCAGGCGTCGACGAGGACGAAGTCGAACGGCCCGTCCAGGCCCGCAACGATTGTGCGTGCATCTCCCTCGAGAACCTGTACGGTCCGGTCCACCCCTGCTTCGGCCACGCGGCGCCTGAGGATCGCCGCCTTCGATGCAACTTGCTCGATCGTGACGAGCTGCCCACCGTTCTGCTCAATGGCCTCCGCCTGCCAGATCGTTGAATAGCCCATCGAGCCGCCAATCTCGAGCGCACGGACGGCGCGTGTGGCGCGCAAAAGCGTATTGATGAACTGCGCCGTCTCGGGGCCAACCGCCAGCATGAGCGCATCGCGATCTCGCTCGCCGTTGGTCTCGCGTGGTGAAGCGATCTGCGCTTGCCTTTGGCGTTCGAGATCGTCGAGTGTGCGTCTTATGGGCGGTCGCATCGGACAGCTCATGTCGCACAAAAATTTCCTTTTGTCTACCATACCGGACACTCGTGCGGCCATGGCCGGAATCCATGCAACGGCCGGCCGCTGCACGGCCCGCGCGTTTCGCCCACCCCGCGTTCCTCCCCCACAGGTTCAGCGATTCAGCCAAGGACGTCCCTCGCCGGTTGCCGTGGTCGCGAGGCCCTTCGAGAATGGCCCCGCATGCGGCCAGGCCACGACCCGCTGGGCTCTCGATCGTCGACCTCCGCAACGATTTCGCCTTCGCAGCCCGGACGCCGCGGAGGTCGTCGACGCCATCTACGACCGCATCGAGCGGACGGGCGGTCATGTGTTCATTTCGGTGCGGTCGCGTCGTGAAGTCATGTCCGATGTGGAAGGCGCGGCGGCCCGCCGCGCCTTGCTCCCCCTCTTCGGCATCCCTTTCGGCGCCAAAGACAACATCAATGTCGCCGACGTTCCGACGGCCCTTGAAACTGCGCGAGTGCGCAAGATCTGCGGCAGAGGGGCCCCCCCCGAACGCCGGATCTTTCCACCCGCCCCGATCTCCACGCCCCGGGCGGCGGGCCCGAGCGGCGTCGGGACTGATTTTTCGGGATCGCGCTTCCGTTGGCGAGGTCTTTTGTCTCTTATGGACCGCGACGCGTCTCCTATAACGAAGTCAGCACGTCTCTTGCTTGATCACGCGCCAAGTCGCTCGACGACGGCGACGTAGGAGGACCCCATGAGCCACTGGTTCGAAGACAACGCGCAGTCCATCGGGCGCACACCGCTCGTCCGCTTGAATCATTTGCAGGAGCGACCACGGGCCCGCGTTCTCGCAAAGATCGAAGGACGCAACCCGGCGTACTCCGTGAAGTGCCGCATCGGCGCGGCGATGGTATGGGATGCCGAAAAGCGGGGCGTGCTCAGGCCGGGAAAGGAGCTCATCGAGCCGACGAGTGGAAACACCGGGATCGCGCTCGCATTCGTGGCAGCGGCGAAGGGGTATCCGATCACGCTGACGATGCCTGAAACAATGAGCATCGAGCGCCGCAAGCTCCTCGCGGCCTACGGCGCGAAGCTCGTGCTCACCCCGGGCCCGAAGGGGATGAGCGGCGCCGTCGCGGAGGCCGAAAAGATCGCGGCGTCGAACCCAGATCGCTACGTGCTCTTGCAGCAGTTCAAAAACCCGGCGAACCCCGCGATTCACGAGACGACGACGGGGCCCGAAATCTGGGACGACACCGACGGTGAGGTCGACATTCTGGTGTCGGGCGTCGGTACGGGCGGCACGATTACGGGCGTTTCGCGCTACTTCAAGCACAAGCGCGGGAAGTCTCTCTGGTCGGTGGCCGTCGAGCCGACGAACAGCCCCGTGCTCACGCAAAAGCGCGCAGGCCAAGCGCTCGCGCCGGCGCCGCACAAGATTCAGGGGATCGGAGCCGGCTTCATTCCCGACGTGCTGGATCTTTCGCTCGTCGACGAAATCGAGCAGGTAACAAACGAGCAGGCCATCGATTACGCCCGGAGACTCACGAGACAAGAAGGCATTATTTCGGGCATCTCGAGCGGCGCGGCGGCCGCGGTGGCGGCGCGCCTCGCCGACAAGGCAGAGAACGAAGGCAAGACGATCGTCGTCGTTTTGCCCGACTCGGGCGAACGGTACCTCAGCAGCGTCCTTTTCGAGGGGGTTTACGACGCGCAGGGACTCGCCATATGAGCTCGGCTCCAGCGGATCCCGCGACACGTTCGGGTAGAACGCCGTGGTCGCTCGCCGACGTGGTGACTGCCATCTGCCGAGCGAATGGGGACCCGCTGGGCGAACGGCCGGGACAGGTGCGGCGGCGCGCACTTCCCTCGCGCGAGACCGTAGGGGGGGTCGTCTCTGGGCTGCGCGCTGCCCTCTTTCCCCGTCACTTCGGAGCATCGGACGTGTCCGCGGAGGGACTCGCCTATTACGTGGGTCGCACCCTCGATGCATCCCTCGATGCGATCGAGACTCAGGTGCGTGTGGCTCTTCTCTTCAACTGTGAGCACGGCGAAACTCATTGCGAGTCGTGTGCGCTCCGAGCGAGCGACACGACGCACGAGTTTGCTGCACGGTTGCCCGCGTTACGCACCTTGCTCGGAGATGACGCGCGCGCGGCATACGAGGGGGACCCTGCGGCCACCAGTCCCGACGAGACGGTCTTTTCCTACGCCGGGATGACGGCCATCACCTACCACCGAATCGCCCACGAGCTTCACCGGCTCGGCGTACCGCTCATCCCGCGGATCATCTCGGAGCTGGCCCACGCGGCGACGGGAATCGACATCCACCCGGGGGCGCGAATCGGGCCCCGGTTTTTCATCGACCACGGGACCGGCGTCGTCATCGGCGAAACGTGCATCATTGGCGAACACGTCCGTCTCTATCAGGGCGTTACTCTCGGCGCGAAGAGCTTTCCGACCGATGAACGTGGCAACCCGATCAAAGGAATGCCGCGGCATCCGATCGTCGAAGACGACGTCGTCATCTACGCTGGGGCCACCGTTTTGGGCCGAATCACCATTGGTCGCGGTTCCAGTGTGGGGGGCAACGTCTGGCTCACCGAGAGTGTACCGCCGGGGAGTCACGTCTCTCAAGCCCACGTCCGACACGAGCTCTTCGACGAGGGCGCCGGGATCTGAGCCTTCGAGCCGCTCGCCTCCTCGCCCCGCTGCGGCCCCTGCTCTTGT
>JBEKFX010000057.1:0-37881 GCA_050013115.1 Polyangiaceae bacterium | reverse complement strand
GTCGACTGCCGTCGTTTTGGGTCGACGCGCTCTCCTTTTGGACGGGCTGGGCGATCACAAAAGCGCCGTGGCCAGCCCATCGACGCTGCGTCCAGCCCTCGAGGCGCGGTGTCCACGCCATCGAGCTGGGCCGATGCCGTGAGGCGCCCGGCCCGGCGCCATCGATGCCGTGTCCAGCCATCGAGGCACTCTGTCCACGCCGTCGAGCTGGGCCGATGCCGTGAAGCGCCCGGGCCGGCCCATCCATTGAGTGGCCGGCGCCGCTACGCGCCACCCATCGACGACCGGCTCGCGAGGATGCCGTGTCTGCCCTCGAAGCGCTCTGTCCACGCCATCGAGCTGGGCCGATGCCGTGAAGCGCCCGGGCCGGCGCCATCGATGCCGTGTCCACGCCTGGAGGTGCCGTGTCCACCCAGAAGCCCGCGCCGCCGCCTGCAAGCACGGTTGTCCACGCCTGCAAGCACGGTTGTCCACGCCTGCAAGGACTGTGTCCACGCCTGGTGTCCAACGCCATGAAAGCACCCTGTCCATGCCGTGACGTCGTGCTCGCGCTACGAAGAGGCGAATTCCGCGTTCGCGCTGCACCCACAAGTGGGGTTCGCGAGGACTTGGTGAATGTCGGTTCGGCATAACGAGGATTCACATCGTTGTAACGGACACGCGGCGATGGATCGGCCAGGCCAACCAGGAAAAGAATGGACGCTGGCTGGGCAAATGGGTTGCGTGCTGAACGCCACGGGATTAGCGTGTCGCGCCAGACGTTCGGATCGTTCGCGGAACGACCGTTAGGCTTGTGTGCAGAGAGACGAATTGGAGAAATGCCAAATGCCCGAAGCTCATAAGACTCTTGGCGCGCCCGCGGCCCGCCAGCTTGCCAACACGACAAAGACGCCCCCTCAGTGGGTCGGGGTTACGCCGCGATGGCTCATCGGCCTTTTGCCGTGGACGCCGGTCGAAGCGGGCACGTACCGCGTGAACCGGGTGAAAGAGGCGGCCGAGTCCCAAATCAGAATCGAGTGCAGTCCGAGCGATAGCGACGATCTCCCGAGCGCATTCATTGATTATGAAGACCAGCCGCGCGAATACACGCTGAGCACTGTGACGACGACGATCGAGGTCCAAACCCGCATTTCCGACCTCTATCGCAGCCCGATGGATCAGGTGCGCGAGCAACTGGGCGTTCTACTCGAAATGGTCAAAGAGCGCCAAGAAGACGAAATCGTCAACAACGCGAGTTACGGATTGCTCCATAGCGTCGCTCCGTCGATGCACGTTTCCACCCGCGGCGGTGCTCCGACACCGGACGATTTGGACGAGCTCATTGCGCGAGTCTGGAAGGAGCCCGCGTTCTTTCTCGCACACCCCTTGGCCATCGCGGCCTTCGGGCGCGAGTGCACCTACCGGGGTGTTCCGCCGGCTACGGTGACCATCTTCGGCTCGCCGTTTCTCACGTGGCGGGGGATTCCCTTGATCCCGAACGACAAGCTCAGGATTGGGGATGGTCGCACGAACATCTTGCTCTTGCGAACCGGAGAGAAAAAGCGCGGCGTCGTCGGCCTCTTTCAGCCCGGCCTGCCGGGCGAGATTACGCCCAGCCTGACCGTCCGCTTGATGGGCATCAATCCACGCGGGGCCGCCGCATACCTCGTTTCGCTTTACTGTTCGGTGGCGGTTCTGACTGACGATGCTCTCGGCGTCCTTGAGAATGTAGAAGTCGGCAAGTATCATGAGTACAAATGAACTTCGGCCCGCATCGGGCCCTGCAGGCGAAGCGCCAGCACTGTCATCGACCGGCTCTTCGCTGACCATCGCGAAAGAGATTGAGCGCCTCGCCAACGAGCTATTTGCCACCTTCCCAGGGCTTGCGCCCGAGTCTTCCGGGGCGTCGCTCCCCATCGCACCGACCGCCTCGCCATTTCCTGTCGACTCGAATTTTGCAATCCCGCTCGTCGCCGCGGCCCCGCTCGTCGGCGCACCGGGCACGGGCGGCGTCTCTGCACCGCCCCATGTCGGACCGAGCGCCCTGGCTGTCGGAGCGGGCGGGGCGTCGCCTGCCGTGAGCGCGCCCCCGATCCCCGGCTTCATCAAACAACCTCCGGTGGCCGTTGCGCCACTGCCGACGCAAGGCGACCTGCGCACGCTTCCGGCCGTGCTCTCGGAAGCGCTCGGCCTATCCTCTCCGGTCTCGCTCGCAAGCGTTCGAGAGCCCTCAGCCCAGCCCTACTTTCTCGATTTGGCAGGGCTGCCCGGGGCGGGGTCCGCCCATCCGCCGGCCCCGGACGCATCGCGTCTTTCGGGCAGCCCGGCCGTCCCGGCGGGCGCCGGGGTGCCTTCGGTTCCCCCTTTGCCCGGCGTTTCGGGGCCGGCGATGGCTGGACCGAGTGGCCTCCCTTTGGGCGCGGCTCCAGCCGCTTTGGGGCCGCCCGCAGCTGGCTCGCTCGCGCAGCAGCCAACGGCAGCGACCCCATCGTCCGAAGTGGGCGATTGGCCGGCCATTCCGGCGCAGCTTTCGGATGGTCTTGGACTGACACTTCCCGCGGCGCTCGTGGGCCGCCCCGAGAATCTGGCGCAGCCTTATTTTCTGGAGTCTGCACGAAGTCCTTCGCACATTTCCTCGGTGCCGAGTCCCCAGCTTTCCGCGGCGCCGGCTCCGGTCGCGCCTGCCGAAAAGGCCATTTCGCCCTCCATTTCGTCGCCTGTGCAGGGGCCGGGGTCGATCCCGGCGGGGCATCCGCCCGATCCGACGCCGGAGCCCCTCGGACCGTACTGGATTGCCCCGCGCTTCGCCGACGCGGCTGGACCCGTCACCAGACCCGTCCCGACGGGACGCGCGAACGACTTTCGCCCTGAGCTCGTTCCCGACCTCGGTTCGTCGACGCGCATATTCGACGGGCACGCCATCAAAAAGGATTTTCCGATCCTGCAAGAACGCGTACACGGCCGGCCGCTCGTCTGGCTCGACAATGCGGCGACCACCCAGAAGCCCCAGGTCGTCATCGACCGCCTCTCTCACTATTACACTCGCGAGAATTCCAACGTTCATCGCGCCGCGCACACGCTTGCAGCCCGCGCGACCGACGCCTACGAGGGGGCCCGCGACACCGTGCGACGCTTTCTCAACGCGCCCTCCCGGAGAGACATCGTATTCGTCCGGGGAACGACCGAGGCCATCAATCTCATCGCCAAGAGCTGGGGCGAACGTTACCTCGGCCCGAATGACGAGATTGTCATCACCTGGCTCGAGCATCATGCCAACATCGTCCCCTGGCAACAGCTATGCGCCAGCAAGGGCGCATGCCTTCGGGTGGCCCCCGTTGATTCTCGTGGTCAGGTGATCCTCGAAGAATACGAGAAGCTCCTCGGCCCGCGCACCCGCCTCGTCTCGATCAGTCAAGTGTCGAATGCGCTCGGCACGGTCGTCCCGGTACGCGAAATGATTGCCATGGCACATCGACACGGCGCTCTTGCTGTCGTTGACGGTGCGCAAGCCGTCTCGCACATGCGGGTCGACGTTCAGGCTCTCGACTGCGACTTTTATTGCTTCTCCGGCCACAAGGTGTTCGCGCCGACGGGAATCGGGGTCTTGTACGGGAAATCGGACGTTCTGGCGGCGACGCCACCCTGGCAGGGCGGCGGAAACATGATTTCCGACGTGACCTTCGAAAAGACGACCTACCAGCCTCCCCCAGCGCGGTTCGAAGCGGGGACAAACAGCATCGGCGACGCCGCGGGTCTCGGAACGGCGCTCGATTACCTGATGGCACTCGGCCTCGAGAACGTATCGCGCTACGAGCACGAACTCCTCGTCTATGGGACCGAAGCCCTCGCCACCGTGCCCGGCCTCCGCATGATCGGTACGGCGCACGAAAAGGCGGCGGTCTTTTCATTCGTTCTCGACGGCATCCGGACCGAAGACGTGGGCGCGGCGCTCGACCAAGAAGGCATCGCCGTGCGATCGGGCCACCACTGCGCGCAGCCCATTTTGCGGCGGTTCGGGGTCGAGGCGACCGTGCGCGCCTCGCTTGCTCCGTACAACACGCGCGAAGACCTCGACGCGCTCGTCGCAGCACTGCTGCGGCTTCAGGGCCGACCGGCCCTGGCGCCGCCGGCCTAACGTTCCGCCTCGTCAGCCGAATTTGCGGCTTCAGGGCCGACCGGCCCTGGCGCTACCGGCCTAACGTTCCGCCTCGTCAGCCGAATTTGCTGGCCAATCGGGCTCGGGGCTCGGCGAGGTGACAGACCGGCGGCTTCATGCTTCGCGCCCGGCCGCAAGGGGCGTCCGTCCGGCGGTCGCCTGGCGTGCCCGTCGCCGTTTCGCAGAGGCCGCAATCAGACCAGGCCATGGCGCGGGTTCGGGGCCTCAGGCTCGACCGCAGGCGGCGTGCCCAAGGGGCCCGTACTAACAAACGGGCATGCAGCCGACGGACGACGCGCTCCTCGCCGCTCTCCATGGCGGAGACGATCAAGCCGTCGCGAAGCTGCTCGAGCGGTACGCGCCCACCGTCTACCGCTTCGGTGTCAAGATGTGCCGCGATCCGGAGGACGCCAAGGACGTGATGCAGGACACGCTGCTGGCGGCCGCGCGCGGACTTCGCGAGTTCCGCGGCGGGGCGACGCTCTCCACGTGGCTGTTCACGATCGCCCGTAGCTTCTGTATTAAAAAGCGACGGCAGCGCGTCGGGACGCCGGGCGAGACGGAGCCCCTCGAGTCCGGTGGCTCCCACAAGATCCCTGCGACCGACCGGACGCCGGATCAGGTGGCGGAGGACCGCGAGATCGGTGCGGTCCTCGACGCCGCCATCCACGATCTCGAGCCCATGTACCGGGAGGTGCTCGTCCTGCGAGACGTGGAAGGACTGAGCGCTCCGGAGGTCGCGACCGTTCTTGGAATCGGGGTCGACGCGGTCAAAAGCCGACTGCATCGCGCGCGGCTTTCGGTGCGCGACCGGATCGCCCCGTTGGTCGCGGCTCCGGCCGAGCCGTCGGCGACGTCGGCCTGTCCGGACGTCGTTCCGATTCTGTCTCGGTACCTCGAAGGCGAGATCGGGCCCGACCAGTGCGCCGAGATGGACCGTCACGTTTCCCAGTGCGCTCGGTGTCGGGCGCGATGCGACTCCCTGCGAAGCACCCTCGCCCTCTGCCGCCGATCGGGGCGGACGGGCACCGTCCCGCCCAACGTCCAAGAGGCCGTTCGCACAGCCCTCCGCGAAATCGCCTGACCGAGTCGACCGGCCCGAAACCGCCTGTGGCGCTGTGGTCGTGCAGCACCGGGCTGGCCTCCTCGGTCGGCTCGGCCCGGCGCGGATGCGCCCGCCGCGCCAGCATCGAGTAAAGGACAGGTACGGCCATGCGGCTCATGAGGAGCGACGCCAGCTCGCCGGCGACGAGCGAGATCGCCAGCCCCTGGAAAATCGGGTCGAACAGAATGACCGACGCACCGGCAACGACGGCGAGCGCGGTCAGCAGCATCGGCCGGAAGCGAACCGCTCCCGCGTCGACGACGGCTTCGTCGAGCGGCATGCCTTCACGCGAGCGCGTCTCGATGAAGTCGACCAGGATGATCGAGTTTCGCACGATCCCGGCACCCGCCATGAAGCCGATCATGGACGTGGCTGTGAAAAAGGCTCCTATCGCGGCGTGCGCAGGCTGGAGCGTGTGTGACATCGAATCAGCCGATTCGCCCCAACACCACGCCGACGACGAGGAGCGAGAGCACGAGCGCCGTGAGCGCGGTGAACAACCAGTCACGCTGCCGCAAGAACACGACGACGGTGAACGCAACCCGACCGATGGGGACGATGGTCAGCATGAGAAGGCCCGCCACGAGGAGCGCGCGCGACTGGCCATGAGCCAGCTGGCCGAGCAGGCCTGACAGATTCTCTCGCGGTGTGGAGTCTCGCCCCTGCTGGAGTGCACGGTATTCGGCGATGTAGGAAGCGGGTGCCTTGGCCGCGACGACGCAAAGCCCTACCGCCAAGAGAACGGTGCTCGCCGCGAGCGCCCCTCGCAAGATACGTGGAGTCCACACACGAAGCAGCCGGTCCTCGTCTGCCGTCGCCATAGACAGTTAGCCCCCATGCACGGCTCGGAAGCCCATCTCGGCAGCGACGAAAAGAAGCAGGATGGTGAAAGCGCTCCGAAGAATGCCCACCCGCACGCGTACGAGCACCCGACTCCCTGCAAGCGCGCCTCCAGCGACCCCGAGCGCGACGGGCGCCGCCAGAGTCGTCGGTACATTGCCGCGCGCCAGGTAGACAAGCGCGCCGGCTCCCGCAGTCACCCCGATCATGAAGTTACTGGTCGCACTCGAGACCTTGAAAGGCAATCTCATCGCGGAGTCCATCGCCGTCACCTTGAGAACTCCGGCGCCGATGCCCAGCATGCCGGATGCGACGCCTGCCACGGCCATGAGGGCCGCGCCCAAGGGCACTCGGCGCACCCCGTACGTCACGGGGCCGTCCGGGCCTGGGTAGCACCCCCCCATCCGCAGGCGCTCGGCAAGGCGATCGCTCTCGCGCACAAGTTCGTGGTGCTTGTGCCGCCGACGCATCTCGAACGCCGAAACCATCATCGCCGAAGCGAAGAGGCCCTCGAGCCATCGGGTCGAAATCCGCCCGGCCAGCTCTGCACCGAGGAGCGCCCCGGAGACCGTAGCAACCTCGAGCGCCATGGCAACCTTGAGGTTGGTCCAGCCGTCACGAACGAAGGCCGCGCTCGCTCCCGCGCTCGTGGCGACCACCGCAGTCAGGCTCACGCCGATCGCCGCGCGCATCGGGATCCTGAGGAGCAGCGTCAGCGCAGGAACGAGCAAGACGCCGCCTCCGATTCCAAAAATCGCACCTGCGAAGCCGGCGCCCAGCGACACGATGAGGAGTTCGAGGACAATGGCAAACACGTTCTTGCTTCCTTCCTTCCTCCCGAATGGTTATCGCTTCTGTAGAAAACTCGACGCCTCGGGCAGCGGTCAGCCGGACGCCGACTTCATGGTCGAGGCGGTGGCCCAAGCCAGACACGGCTAAGGTGTCGCTGGCTCGCGCGCCTGCAAGTGGATGGCAGGTGACGCAAGAAGGGGCGCACGGGGCGTACGACTCGCCCGGGGCTGCGGCTCGGCCGTCGGGCAAGGTGGAGTATGGCCCCGCAACGGGCTTCCAGGGCCGCGCCTCTCGCACGACTCGAAGCCGTTTGCGATGCCGTCTCGCACACGGCCGGGTTCGACTTGAGCTCCGCCAAGCCACGGCGCGTTGGCCAGGCCTGCCTCGACATGTCCGCACCCGACCAGCGTGGTCGCGACGAGCGCCCACGAAACGAACGTCGACCTCATGATGCGGGACCCTGGTTTCCGCCGCCGCAATGCAGCGACATACCGCGCGGCAGCCGGGAAGCGGACTACCCCCCCGGACGGCGGTAGCCGTAGTGTGTGCCTGCGGTCTTTTCTCGGCAAGACCGCCCCCCTCCCTTTTGACCGAGCACGGCGACGCCCGACACGACTGGCGTAGATGCGAAGCGCCACTCAGCCGAATAGGACTGAGCAGGCCCTCTCGGGCCCGAGCATGTGACCGACTTGGTCCAGCTAAGGCCAAAGTCGAGCCATGATACGGAAGCCGTCGCTTTTTTGGGGCGGTCGCGTTGAACCCTTTCTCGCTTGGGTGGGCTCTTACCGGGTGAAGCACTGGAGGAGAGCGCCATGGAGGACATCGAAGTCACGTTTCCGGGAGGAAAGCGCGTCGATGCGCAGATCGGCGCCTACATCGTTCACACGGACCAGCCGGTCGAAGCAGGTGGCGAAGGGAGCGCCGTCGCTCCGTTTGACCTGCTCCTTGCGTCGCTTGCGACTTGCGCGGGCATCTATGTTCTTGGCTTCTGCCAGGCGCGTGGCCTGTCAACCGAGGGGCTCGCGCTCCGCCAGCATGTGGACGTCGATCCCGCGAACAAGCTGCCGCGCCGCATCCGGCTCGAGATTCATCTCCCGGCGTCGTTTCCGGAGAAGTATCGCGTGGCCGTCCTTCGCGCCGCGGAGGGGTGCAAAGTGAAGAAGACCATGGCCGCTGCGCCCGCCATTGAAGTCTACGTCTCACAAGCAGACGGACTCCTGGCGCACGCGTCCTGAACCCCGTACCTCCGGAGCAAGGAGACAGGTGTCATGAAGGGACTCTTTTTGAAGAACGAAGGAACCGTCGATCGCGTCGTGCGCGTCGTGTTGGGATTGGCCCTGCTGCTGCTCGTTTTCGTAGGACCGCGGAGCGCGTGGGGGCTCGTCGGGCTGGTCCCGTTGTTCACGGGCGCAATCGGGAGTTGTCCCCTGTATCGCCCCTTCGGCCTCTGCACGCGTTCCCACGCATGAGAGCGGGCCTACCGCCACGTGGGGCGGGCGATGCTCTCTCAGGGGACGGCGTGCCGACGTCCGCAGCGAGGCCCCATGGCAGAGGCGCTCGTGACGTGCCGAGAGCCAGCGGTCACGTGGACGGTACGGGGTGCGGCATTGGATCGGCGGTCGTCGCTTGGACCGGCGCCGCGCGCTTCGCGATCAGGGTAAACACGGCAGGGACGAGAAAGAGCGACAGAAGGGTCGAGGAAGTGAGCCCTCCAACGACCGTGAGCGCCAGCGGCTGGTTTGCCTCCGTCCCGCGCTCCAGGCCCGTCGCCGTCGGAACGAGGCCGATGATCGTCGCAAGGCTCGTCATCGCGATCGGAATGAAGCGGATGCGGGCCGCTTCGACGACCGCTTCGAGCTTCGTCGCGCCTGCGTTCAGCCGTCGACTGGCTTCGTCGACCAGCAAGATGCCGTTCGATACCGCAATCCCGATAACCATCAGGATACCCATGAGCGCGATGACCGAGAGTCCCTGCCCCGCGGTCATCAGTGCAAGGACAATCCCGATGAGCGATACGGGGATCGCGAAAAGCATCACGAGCGGGAGGCGAATGGACTTGAACTGAATTGTCATGATCATGAAGACGACCATCACGGCAAGGCCCAGGGCGGGGCCAAGGCCGGCGAACGTCGTCTTCATCAACTCCATTTCCCCGACCCAGCGCCACTTGAGGGCGCGCGTTCTCGGGTCCACGGCGAGCTTTCGGGCGAGCTCGTCGGACGCGCTGCCGATGTCGCGTCGCTCGGTCGCCATGTACACTTCGGTCACACGTGTCATGTGGTCGCGTTCGATGGCGACGGGCCCTGCGGAACGCGTAATCTCTGCGTAAGCGCCGAGGGCGATGGGCCGGGCTTCGGAGGTCACAAGCGCAGGGATCTGGGCGAGAGCCGTCAAGTCCACCACATCGGCTTCGTCGTAGTACGTGACGACGTAGTACGCTTGACCGTTGCGGGGGTCGATCCAGACGCTGGGCGTGTTGATGTTGCCGAGGGTCGCGTCGAGCGTCGTCTGCGCCGCTTGTCTGGAGGTAACCCCGACCATGCCGGCCTCATCGCGGACTGTGTCGACGTGAATCTCGGGGTAGTCGGTCTGGAGCTCCACCCGGACGTCTCGCACCCCGCCGACCGTCCGCGCGACCGCCGCGACGGTCTTTCCTTGCTCCTCGAGAGAGTCGAGATTGTCGTTCTGCAGCTCCACGGCGATCGGTGCGTAGTACCCGTTCGAAAAAACACTCGCCACGAGACCGCCGGGCCATTGAAGAAACTCAACCCCAGGATAGCGATCGTTCAAGAGCTGCCGCATCAAATCCGCGATCTGTTGCTGGGAGTGCTTTCGATGCTCGGGTTCGACGAGGGCCACGCGGATGAATCCCATGTGGGGGCCATCGTTCGTGCTCGTCATCGCGCTCCGAGCGTTCTCAGGCGAACCTTCGTTCGTCAAAACGAGCGTGACATCCCCCTTGGGGAGCTCACGCGCAAGCATCTTGGCCATATCCTGGATGCGCGCGTTCGCTTCGTGCAGCGAAATGCCTGGAGAAAATCGGACGTAGACACGCTCCATCGATTCGTCGATCTCGGGAAAGAAGGTGCTCGGCAGGCGCATGGCCGCCCACCCTGCCGCAACGGTCACGAGCGCGGAGGCTGCGACGATCCACCAACGGGCCCCGAGCGCATATCGCAGAATCGTCGCGTATCGGTCTGCGACGCGGTCAATGACCTTGCCAACCCGCGCCCCGGCCCCGCGCGGCTCCCTGTCGCTCAGAACGTACCGAGCGGCGACCGGCGTCACGAACATACTCACGAAGTACGAGGCGATCATGGCGACAGCAACCGTGAGCGCGAGGGGCGCGAAGAGCTTTTTCGCTAGACCCGCGAGAAGGAGCACCGGCAGCAAAACCGCAATCGTCGTCAGAGTCGACGCGAGAACCGGGAGGGCTACCGCGTTGGTTCCTTCGAGCGCCGCGCGGAACCGATCGAGCCCTTGCTTCTGGTGGCGGTGGATGGACTCGAGCACGACGACCGCGTCGTCAACGAGGCGCCCCATCGCGAGCGTCAGTCCCCCGAGCGTGAAGGCGTTCAATGTCTCGCCCGTCGCATAAAGCACGATGAGCGTAATCGCGAACGCAAGCGGGATTGCGACGGCGACGATGAGCGTGCCCCGCAAACTCTGGAGAAATAGGAGAATCACAAGGGCGATGAGGACGAGCGCCTGCAGAACCTCGCGCTTGAGGCCTGAGTATGCGGTCTTGACGTATGTCGATTCGTCGAAGACCGGCGACACGACCATCCCCGGCGGAAGGTTCTGCAGCCCGGCGATCACCTTCTTCGCCTTCTCGACGATCTGGAGTGTATTGCCGCCCGGCACACGGAGGATATTGAGGTAGATCGCGTTCTCCCCGTTGACCGAGACGGTCTGCGTCGATGCCGCCCCGCCGTCTTCGACTCGGGCGACGTCGCGAATGTAGACCGGATTTCCGTCGACTTTTTTTACGAGCGCCGTGCCGATTGTCTTGACGCGGCTGGGGACTCCGTTCGTGTATACGTTCGCGTCGAAGGCGCGGGAAATGAATTCTCCGGAGGGGAGCAGTGCGTTCGATTCGGCAACGGCCGCCGAGACGTCTTCGGCGGTCACACCCCGAGACTGGGCGGATGCACGATCGACGATGACGTTGATCTGCCGCTGCGTTCCGCCATTCGGCGCCGCACTGGCCACGCCCGGAATGCCCTCGAGGAGAGGCTCGATGTAGTTCATGCCGTAGTCGTAGAGCTGCGGTCCGGTGAGGCCGCCGCCCGAGACGGTCACTTGGAGCACCGGGGCATTCGTCGGGTCAAACTGCAGGACGAAGGGCGGAATGACTCCGAGCGACTTCGGCACCGCCGCCATCGCGAACTGAACCTGCTGCTGCACGAGGGTTTGAGCGCTGTTGAGATCGGTCCCCCACGAAAGCCAGACGTAGGCGATGCTGAGGTTGTTGCGCGAGATACTCTGGACGTGCTCGACACCCGGCGTCGCGCTCACGTACTTCTCGATGCGCCAGGTCAGGGTTTTCTCGACGTCGCTCGCGGCGAGCCCTGGCGCGAGCGTCCCGACGACGAGGACGGGGGGCGTCAGATCGGGAAACGTGTCGATCGACAGGCGGGGCGTCACGACCACCGCAAAGACAATCGCCGCGATGCCGAGCATCAAGCTCGCGAGTGGGTTGCGTAACGAGAGGTTTGTCACAAGGCCCTCCCGTACCCTCCGCCGCGGGCCCCTGCCCCCGCGTCGTCACCTGGCGCTCCGCTTTGCAGCACCTCGGGCTCGACGAGCGGCAGGACCTTGTCGCCGTCCGACAGGAGCGCCCGCCCCTCGGTCACGACCAGCGAGCCCTCCGGGAGCGCCGTGAGGGTGAAGTAAACTGCGCCTCCGACTTCGCCTATCACGGGAAGGGTCTTCGCGTGAGCGACGTCGTGCTCGACGACGAAGAGCTTGGCTTTTCCGTCGTCCTGAGTCGCCGCATAGATGGGCACCTCCGCCGCAGGGATGGGCTTGCCGACCTCGACATGGACAATGGCGGTTGCCCCGACGGGAAACAGCCTCGCGGGGTCGGCCACGTCGATCTCGAAGTGGATCGTGCGTGTTTTCGGATCGACCCGCGGAGCGCGGCGCGAGATCGGCGCGAAGAGGTGAGTGCCCGTCGCGAGGACCTCGATCTGGACCATCGTCGACGGGGCGAGCGAGTCGAGGTCTTTCTCGGAAGCGTCCGCAGTCACGCGCATCGTGTCGCGATCGACGACCGATACGATGGCCGCGCCAGGGTGCACGAATGCGCCCGGGTCGAAGGTCCGCGTCCCGATCTCACCATCGAAGGGGGCACGCAAAATGCAGTCCCGGACGTCGAGCGAAGTCTTGATGACGTTCGCCTTCGTCTCGAGCAGCTGCGCCGCTTCGGCCATGCTCACGGCAATCTTTTGCTCCACCTCGTTCGGCGCGACGAAGCCGCCGTCGAGCATCGTCGTCAGGCGCGCCGCCTCGTCCGCGGATGCCCGGACCCGGGCGTCGGCCGCTCGCGCTTGCATCTGCACGGCTCGCGTCGCGGCGTTCGGGTTGGAACAGTCCAGCGTCGCCAAGATAGCCCCGCGCTTGACCGTATCGCCCGGTCGCACGAGGACAGTCGCGACGTACGCGGAAATGTACTGCGGGCCGACGCTCGCCTCGACCCACGGCTCCACGGCGCCAACGTAGGTCCGTGTGTCTCGATACGGCTTGCTGCGCGCGGGGACGACGGTCACGGGACGCGGCGACGCCTCCAGTGAAACGCGGTTTACATCACGGGACGCGCGAAAAGAAAGCAAGACCGCGACGACGATGAGCAAGACGGCTCCGGCACCAATCACGACGATCGCAAGCGCCTGATCCGGCAGGCGCTCACTCGTTTGCGGGGAATCCGGTGCTGGGACTTCGACGCTCGTCCGCTGCATCGCGATCAATCTCCGAGGGCGAGCCGGCAGAGAGACACGCGAGACGCGCTCCCGGGGCTCGGCGTGGCCACTTCGACCCTGGGCTAGCAAGGAGCGCTCCGAACTCTAAGCGCCCCTGTGAGATTTCGCGATCTGCTTTGGCCGGACCGGCTTACTTCGCAAAAAGCTCACGCATTCAAACCACTGAAAACGTCACTCAATCACCCTCGGGCCCGCACGAATCGACGGCTCTGCCTCCGAGGGCTCTGTCACGCGGTACACGCAGTCTGGCGACTTGGCATTGTGCGAAATGGTTACGCGTCTCGCCAAAAGGCGACGCCGGTGGCGAAATCAATTTGAAGCAAGGGGCACGCGCGCAGAGCGGTGGATCGGCGAGCAAGGTGTGCCCGCTGCCCGCAATGCGTGTTCGGCCCGCGCCGCCGCCTTTTTGTCGAATGGCCCCGCGCCAACCGGTCTGGCACATAAATTGCTGCGCCGGGAGTGGATGGGCCGTCGTCTCTTCCGTGTTGTAATCCCTCTCCTTTCGCCTTTGATGACCGCCGGGTGCGCTTCGAATTACGCATACGTACCGACGACGAACGCCACGGCGAATATGCAGGGGCGCGTCGCGGCCGAATACCCCATTCCGCCAAGCGCGCCGCAGGGCGACGTACGACTCGCATCCTACGGCATCACGGATGTTTCGCCGAAGAGCTCGCCCAACGAGATATTGAGAGCTTTGCACCTGCGGGTCGTGTTGACCGACAACAGTGGCTCGCCTTGGACGTTCGATACGCGCGAGCAACGACTCGACCTCAACGGTCACGGTCCCATTGCACCCGCATTCGCGTCTGCCAATTCGGGGTCGCCCCCACCCGTCGTGACGGTTGGACAGAACGGAAAGCGAGTCGTCGATCTCTTCTTCTTGCTGCCCCCGGATCTCCAGCACGCGGACGAGCTGCCTGAATTCGACGCCCTATGGCGAGTAAGCACGAGCGTAGGCCCTATCGCGGAGCGAACGCCATTCGAGCGCCTCACGATTGAACCGGACGTCGGATCGTACGACGACTGGGACTATGCTCCGGACTACTATTGGGGTGGGCCGTATTGGATGAATAGCGATTGGCCCTATCAGGGCGTCCCCTTCGGATACTTTGGCGGAGGCGTCGTCATTCATCGGTCGCCGCACTTTGGGCGTGGCGGCGGCTTCCATGGTGGCGGCGGCTTCCACGGTGGAGGCGGCTTCCACGGCGGAGGTCATGGCGGTGGGGGTCACCGCTAGAGTAACTCTACCGCTGGAGCTTTTTCGCGCGCGGCGGTCCAGCCAACCTGCTCATTGCCCGAGCGTCCGGGCCAGCATGATCGCCATCGCCACTGCGACGAGCGCCGAGCCGATCCCGAGCACGTAGGCCGCGGTGGGACCCGGAGCGATCGAACGCCTCTCCTCGAGCGCCGTCCGGATCCGCAGGTAGCGAATCATCGCCGCCAGGTTGGTGACGAACCCGAAGAGCACCAGCACCACGCCGAACCATCCCGACCCCAGCGCGGGCCTGCTCCCCGATGGCGCCGGTGCCACCGGTGCGATCTCGCGCAAGAAGAGGCCGAAGCGAGCGATGGCGAACCCAAAGGCCATGAGAGCCACGCCTGTGCGGATCCACGCGAGCAGCGTCCGCTCGTTGGCCCGCGTGGTCCCGGAACAGCGAGTCGTCGGCCATGCGCGCCTTCAAGAGACACGAGCGGAGGCTGGCCCGCAAGCGCTCGGGGCGCAGACCACAAGACCCTGCCCGTCCATATTCCGCAGCGCGCAGAAGCGTCGACCTTTCAAGGACCAGTCAAGGAGCACGCGAAAAGGTCGTGGAGACGCCATCTCTAAAGGCCATAGGCTACATTTGCCCAATGCGTCCCCGAATCCTTGTGGTGGACGACATCCAGGAGATGGCCGAGACGCTCGCCGAAGGGCTCACCGAGTCTGGCTTCGAGGCCATCTCCTGTGCTTCGAGCCCGGACGCGGCCCGGCGGCTCGACACCGAGCCGTTCGACGCGCTCGTCACCGACTTACGGATGCCCGAGATCGACGGCATGGGGCTGCTCGCCATCTCCAAACGCGCCGCGCCAGAGCGCCCCGTTCTCGTGATGACAGCTTATGGAGCCATCGAGACGGCGGTCGATGCCATCCGGCAGGGCGCCTATCACTACATGACCAAGCCCTTCTCAAGCGCAGAGCTTGCGCTCTTCCTTGGGCGAGCGCTTGCCGACGAGCACCTTCGGCGCGAGGCGCGCTCGCTGCGCGCCGCCCTCTCGGAGCGTCCTGCGCTCGGCAACCTCGTCGCACGCAGCGCCTCAATGCGTCAGGTCTTCGACGTCGCCGCGCGCGTCGCGGACGCCACGGCGCCGATCCTCATCCTCGGAGAGACAGGCACGGGCAAGACGGCCCTCGCCCACGCGATCCACGCGACCAGCCCCCGCGCCGCGCGCCCGTTCGTGTCGGTCAATTGCGCCTCCCTGCCGGAGGCGCTGCTCGAAAGCGAGCTATTCGGGCACGCCAAAGGCGCCTTCACGGGGGCAGTGGGTGCCCGGCCAGGCCTCTTCGTCGAGGCCGACGGGGGGACAATCCTCCTCGACGAGATTGGCGAGATGTCGC
The DNA here is from genome assembly GCA_050013115.1 of Polyangiaceae bacterium. Taxonomy (GTDB): domain Bacteria; phylum Myxococcota_A; class Polyangia; order Polyangiales; family Polyangiaceae; genus Palsa-1150. The sequence continues at coordinate 22,429 of JBEKFX010000057.1, read as the reverse complement.
CGATGCTGCAGGCCAAGCTCCTGCACGTGCTCGAGAGCCGCACAGTCCGCCCCGTCGGTGCGAGCCGCGAACGGAAGGTCGACTTTCGCGTGCTCGCGGCGACGCACCGGGATCTGCACGAGCGCGTGCAAACCGGCGCCTTCCGCGAGGACTTGCTCTATCGGCTCGAGGTCGTGACTGTCGAGGTCCCGGCGCTGCGTCACCGTCGCGAGGACATCCCGCTCCTCGTGGGTCGCTTTCTCGCGGAGGCCAAGTCGAGGCACCCGCGTTCTCCTGTGGAGGGCTTCTCGCCAGAAGCAATGACCCGTTTGCTCGAGTACGCATGGCCCGGCAACGTGCGAGAGCTCGCACACGCCATCGAGCGAGCGGTGCTCCTCGGCAAGCAGACCGAGGTCGCCGCAAGCGAGCTACCCGCGGGCACGATCACCGATCGAGCCAAAGGGATGCCGGTGTCTCTCGACGAAGGCGTTTTGCCCATACGCGAGATGCAGCGACGCTACGCCGCCTGGGCCCTGGAGAAGCTGGGTGGAAACAAGAGGCGCACGGCCGAGGCCCTCGGCGTGGACGCCAAGACGCTCATGAAGTGGCTGGAGCGAGACTAGCCGCCCCCGAGAGGAGCTCATGGCCCGCCCTCGGCGGTCACGGGCCGACGGCGCGCACCGGCTGAGGCCTGAGACCCTTGATGGGGTAGCGATAAACTCCACGAACAATCCGCATGGGGCTGAGTTCATCGCTTGCCGTTTCGTGGGCCATTGTACGCCAGCCGCACATCCACTCAGCTGTGAGCCGTCGCAAGGGGGCCATGGGGCACGGGCACCTGGCCGTCGGCTGGGGTCCTCTTTGCGAAGATGAGAAACATGACCGGTACGAGAAAGAGCGAGAGAAGCGTCGAAGACGTGAGACCGCCCACGACGGCCAGCGCCAAAGGCTGATTCGCCTCGGAGCCCCGCTCGAGCCCCATTGCGGTGGGAATGAGACCGATGACCGTGGCCAGACTTGTCATCGCGATCGGGACGAAGCGTGAGCGCGCGGCGGCGATGATGGCTTCGACCTTGTCGGCCCCCTCTTCATCGAAGCGGCGGTTCGCGTCGTCGACAAGCAAGATCCCGTTCGACACGGCGATCCCGATCACCATGAGGATGCCCATGAGCGCCGTGATCGAGAAACCCTGTCCAGCGGCGAGCAGAGCCAGCACGATGCCAACGAGCGACACGGGAATCGTAAAGAGCATGACGAAAGGCAGGCGCAGCGATTTGAACTGCGAAGCCATGATCATGTAGACGACCATGACCGCAAGACCCAAGGCGAGTCCAAGGCCGGAGAACGTGTTTCGCATGAGCTCCACCTGACCGACGAAGCGGAAATCGACGTCGCGGGTGCGCGGGTCCTTCTTGAGCGCCTGCTCGAGGTCGGCCGCGGCGGACCCGAGATCGCGTCTCTCGGTTTGCATCAGCACATGGGCGACACGCGACAGGTGGTTTCGCTCGATGGCGACTGCGCCGACGTCGCGGCGGATGTTGCCGTACGCCCCGAGCAGAACGGGGTTGCCGGACTTGCTGACGCGCAGCGGAAGCGCACCGAGAGCGCGGATGTCGGGGACCTGAACTCCGTCGTAAAAGGTCACGACGTAGTACGATTGACCATTTTTTGCATCGATCCAGACGCCCGGTGTGTTGATGTTGCCGAGCGTCGCGTCGAGCGTGGTTTGGGCCGCGTCACGCACGCTCGATCCGACCAATCCAGCTTCTTCGCGGTTCGTGTCGACGTGAATTTCGGGATAATCGATTTGAAGAGATTCTTTGACGTCGCGCACGCCCGCAATCGTGCGTGCGACGTCCGCGACGGCGCGAGCCTCCTCGTCGAGCTGGACGAGGTTGTCGTTGTGCACCTCCACGACGAAGGGGGCCGTGTACCCGTTCGCGAACACGCTGGCCACGAGGCCGCCGGGATACTGCAGGACCTCGACCCCCGGGAACTCGCGCGTCAGAATCGCGCGGGCCTCGGCGGCGATCTGCGACTGCGAGAGACTGCGTTTCTCGGGGTCCGCGAAGGCGACCCGCAAATAGCCTGTATTGGGCGCGACGTTGGGGCTGACGAGAAGACTGCGCGCATTCTGGGGCATACCGATGTTCGCGACGACCATCTCGACGGTCCCCTCGGGCAGCTCCCGGGTGAGGGCGTGACCCATCTCCGTCATCTTCCGCGCGGCGTCTCGCACGGAAATGCCCGGCGCAAATCGCACGTACATCATGTCCATCGACTCGTCGATTTCGGGAAAGAAGGTGCTCGGCAGGCGCGCCGCCGCCCACCCCGCGCCGACAACGAGCAGCGCGGATGCGCCGACGATCGTCGTCCGGAACGGCAGCACCGTGCGGAGCGCGTGCGAGTAGCCGTCCGCCGTGCGATCGATGAGGGCCTCGACCGCCTTGCCGAACCGCCCGTGCTCGGCATGACCGAGAAAGAAGCGGCAAGCGACGGGCGTGACGGCCATGCTCACGAAGTACGAGGCGATCATGGCCACCGCCACGGTGATCGCCAGAGGCGCAAAGAGCTTGCGCGCGAGCCCGGCCAGAAGCACGACGGGCAAAAGCACGGCCATCGTCGTGAGGGTCGACGCAAGAACGGGCAGTGCGACGGCGTTCGTGCCCTTGAGGGCGGCCTCGGCGGTGGTGAGGCCCATCCGCTGGTGGCGATGAATCGATTCGAGGACCACGACCGCGTCGTCGACGAGACGGCCCATCGCGAGGGTGAGCCCACCGAGCGTAAAGGCGTTCAGCGTTTGGCCCGTCGAGTAAAGGACGATGAGCGTGATCGCGAAGGATAGGGGAATGGCGACCGAGACGATCATCGTGCCCCGGACGCTCTGGAGAAAAAGCAAGATGACGAGCGCGATGAGGATGAGCGCCTGGAAGATCTCCTTTTTTAGACCGTGATACGCCGTCCTCACGAAAAGCGACTGATCGAAGTAGACCTTGGCCTGCATGCCAGGAGGCAAATCGCCGAGCCCTGAGACGACTTTCTTCACGGCGTCGACGATGTCGATCGTGTTCCCGCCCGGGATCCGCAGGACGTTGAGCAAAACCGCGTCTTTGCCATTGACGGCGACGACCTGCGTTTCCGGGGTGCCGCTGTCTTCAACGCGCGCGATGTCTTTGATGAGCACCGGCTTGTCGCCCACGACCTTGACCGTCGCGTCGCCGATGGTCCGGACGCGGCGAGGGATGGCGTTCGTGTAGACGTTCGCGTCGAAGCTCGGCGCGATGAACTCACCTGAAGGTAAAAGGGCGTTGGACTTGGCGGCGGCAGCTGCCACCTCTTGCGTCGTGACCTGGCGTGCTTGAGCTTTCACGGGGTCGACGACCACGTTGATCTGACGCTGCCGTCCGCCGTCCGGGGCTGCGCTCGCGACGCCCGAGATGCCTTCGAGGAGCGGCTCGATATTGTTGAAGGCGTAGTCGTAGAGCTGCGGCCCGGTGTAACCTGCTCCACTCACGACGACCTGGCACACGGGCGCGTTCGAGGGGTCGTACTGCAAGACGAACGGCGGCAGGACGCCGAGCGACTTGGGCACGGCGGCCATGGCGAAGCCAGCCTGCGACTGCACGAGCGTCTGCGCCGCGCCGAGGTCGGTGCCCCACTTGAGCCAGACGTAGATGACGCTGAAATTGTTGCGCGAGAGGCTTTCGACGTGGTCCACGCCCGGCGTCGCGCTCACGTATTTTTCCAGCCGCCAGCTCAGTGTCTTTTCGACGTCCCGTGCCGCAAGCCCAGGCGCGAGCGTGCCGATGATGAGTACGGGCGGCGTCAGCTCGGGGAAGGTGTCGACCGCCATGCGCGGGGTCACGACCCCGGCAAAGACGACGACGCCCACGCAGAGCATCAAGATGGCGATCGGATTGCGAAGCGAGAGGCCGGTCACGGCGCGACCTCCGGTTGTCGAACCTCGGGCGGACTCGGCTGACTGCTTGAAATGGCCGCGTCGGCGGCCTTCGGTGCGACCCGATCGCCGTCCGCGAGCAATGCCCGTCCTTCCGTGACGACACGACTGCCCGGCTTGAGGGTGGTCTCGAGATACAGATGGCTCCCTTGCTCACCCAGAATCTGAAACGTCCTTTGGTGGGCTATGTCACCGTCGATCACGAAGAGCGCCGCCTTGGATCCCGTGATGGACGCCGCAACGAGGGGCACTTCGGCGGCGGGCACGGGCTGACCCACCTGAATGCTGACCTCTCCCGTCGTGTTGACTGGAATGTCGCGGTTGGTGTTATCGAGATCGACTTCCACGTGAACCGTCCGGGTATCGACGTCGGCGGCGGGCGAACGTCGGGCGATGGCTCCAATGACCTTCTTGCCCGTGGCCAAGAGATCGAGCGATACAGGGGTTTGCTGAGCGACCGCACCGAAGTCGATTTCCGGAACTTCGAACGTCATGCGGACGGTGTTGCGATCGACCAGGGTGACGATGGGCGTCCCCGGGTGAACGAAAACGCCCGGATCGAGCCATCGGACCGAAACCTCCCCATCGAAAGGAGCGCGCAGAATGCAGTCGTTGACCGCAAGGCCCATGGCCGTCAGCTTGGCGCGTTGCGAGGCGAGCTGCGCCTGCTCGGATGCGCTCTGCGCCTCCTTTTGTTCGGCCTCGTTCGGTGACACGAAGCCCCCGTCGAGCAAACTGTTGAGACGGGCGGATTCGTCCGCAATGGCCTTTTGCCGCGCATCGATGGCGCGCGCTTCGGCAGCCACCCCCATGCTCGATGCGTTCGCATTGCGGCAATCGAGGGTCGCCAGCACTTCGTTTCGCTTGACGCTCGCTCCTGGCCGAACGAGCACCGTGTCGACGTAAGCCGAGACGAATTGCGGGCCCACGTTCGCCTCGACCCACGGCCGCAGCGTTCCAATGTACGTGTGCGTCTCTCGATACCTCGTCTCACGCGCCACGACCGCGGTGACCGGCTTGGGTGTAGCGGAGAGGGGGACCTTGTTCACTCCCGACTCCGCCCGATGAACGAGAAGCCATCCGAATGCGAGCACACAGAGAGCGCCCGTGGCGATTGCGGCGGGCACGACGCGGGACGGCGCCTGGGTCGGCGGCGACGTCGTGGAGTCCGTCGAATGAGAGGCCGACAAAGCTTTTTCCATGGGCAATCAAAGTCCTTCTGCAATGGCCCGTCCGAACGCTGCGCGAGCCCGTTCGAGGTCAAACTGACCCAATGCAAGCTGAATCTCCGCGTCCGTGCGGACGGCCTCGGCGTCCGCCAGCTCGACGGCGTTGCCGATGCCGGCGCGAAAGCGCGCGTCGGCTTGCTCCCAGTTGGCCCGAGCCGCGACGACCGAGTTCTCGAGGGCGATGACCGCGGACCTTGCGACTTGCACTTGTTCGAACGTCTTTCGGACCTGCGCCACGACCTGCAAACGCGTCACGTCAATCTCGTCGTGACGCACCTGTTCTTCGACCGCGGCCGCATCGCGCCGCGCGAGGACGACACCATCAAAGAGCGGCCAGATGAGGAGAAGCCCGCCATCCCAGTTTGGGACTTGCGGAATCCACCCTTCCCCACTCGGGACCGGTCCGGACGAGGGCTTCGCGCCACCTGCTCGCCCCGAGAGCGTCGCCGTCAGCGAAAGATCGGGGCGAAGCTCGGCCCCAATGGCGCGCACCCGATCTTCGGTGCCTTTGAGCTGGGCGATGGCGGCTGCAAGGCGCGGATCGCGCTGCTGCGCCAATGACAACGCGTCGCGAAGGGTTGGCATTTCCGACGAGCGCGGGACTTCGTTTGCGGCGTCGAGAGCGAGATCCGGAGCGCCAATCGAGGCCGCAAAGACGCTCTGGGCGACTGCGAGCCCGCCGCGCGAGCGCACGCGCCCGACGTCGTAGCGGGCCAGATCCGCCTGGGCGCGCGTCAACTCGATCGGCGAGCGTAGACCCGAGTCGACACCGCGCTTGGCGAGATCGCGATGCACGAGTGATCGCGCGTAGGCCTCGTCGGCCGCGCGTACGATGCCTTTGGACGCGAGCACGGAAAAGAAGGCTTCTTCAACGCCGAAGTCGACGTCGAGGAGCGTGGCATCGGCAACGTGCCTCTCGACGGTGACGAGCGCATCCGCCGCGGCGCGCTGCGCGCTGATGCGTCCGAAATCGAAGATTTCCTGAAGGAGCCCGGCCCCGACGAAGGTCGACGCGTACGGCGACCAGGTCCCGGTCGCGGTCGCCGACGTCGCTCCGATTCTCGGCACGTCCATGAAGTCTGGCGCGACGAAGGTCGCAGTCGTGTTGTTGGCCGTCATCGCAAAGAGCTGCGCGGTCGCCGTCACCCTCGGCAGCCACTGTCCGGTCGGGACCGTTGCTTCGGCTGCGCGCTCCGCGATGCGCGAGAGCGCCGCGTGGATCTCTGGTTGGTGCTCGCGAGCATAGGCGAGGGCTTCTCCGACCGTCATCGCACGGGTCGGAACCGGCACGTCCATGGCGGCGGGAGAGCCCCCGACGTCTTGCGCTGTGGCTTGCCGAGAGGTGAAGAAGATCGCGAGAAGGACAAGACATGCCATTCGGGCGCGAATAAGGAACGTCATGAATCGGGCCCGACCTTCAGCATCGTCCGTGCCAACTCTGGCGGTCAACGAATCGCCGCCCTTTGCCGGTACGGGTCAGCGCAGGACCCGGAAATTTTCCTTGTGGGCCTGGAAATTTTCCCCGTTCCCATGCGGGGTCCCGGCGGAATCGCCGAAAAATAGCCCATTCGTTACATGGCGCGCGACTTGCCATCATGCGTACCATGCTTATTGCACGTCGGGACGGGGGCCGGCCGGTTCGGGAGTCGGCCTCCCGCGCCTGGCGACGCTCGCTTGTCGCCTGGATGCTTCTGGCCGTCGGTACGGTCACGGGGCTCGCGTGGTGGGATTCACGGCGCGAGTCGGAGGCCATTCTGCGCGACGTGGGTCGCGAGCAATCCGTCGTAGCGTCCGTCCTCGCCATGGACCTTCGCGCTCACCTCGAGACGGTGGAGCGCGACGCCACTCTTGCGGCCGAGCATGGTTCTTCTTGGGGCGAAGGGCGCTACGGGAAAGCGGATCTCCGCCAGCCCGGGCGGCCGCGCGCCCTCGATGTCGAGCGGGGCAGTCTCGTCCTGACGGTGTCGCGCAGCGACGGGCACGTCATCGACTTCACGGTACGAGCCTCCGATTTGCTCGGCGAGACGGCCTTCATCAACTCTGGGGAACTCCAGTTTTTTGTGGCGCCGCCCGGCGAGACGTTGCTCTATTCGAGCGACGGACACGTGCTGTCCTTGCCGGCGCTCCGGAATGCGCTCGACCGTCATCAAGTGACGGCAGAACTCAACCGGAGCGAAGCGTTCAGCGCGGGGCTATTGCCACGCACCGCCATGGCCGGCCTGGCCCATGTCGATGTCGGATCGCTCGGCCAATGGGGGGTTGCGGCCGTCGCTACGGCGGCCCGGCAGCGCGATCGAGAAGCCCGGGCCTTCTGGAGGTTTCTCCTTGGCGCTGGGATTGCGTCCGGCCTCGTCCTCGCGTTCGGTGGGGTCGCGCTTCGAAACCAGCGGCGTGAGCTCAAGGCGCAGCACGATCTGGCGGTCGTCGAGATCGAACGCGCGCGCGACGATCAGCTCTCGCGCGCCGAGCGCGTGGCAACGATGGGCACCTTCGCCATGGGCATCGTGCACGAGGTCGCCACCCCACTCAGCGTGATCATGGGTCGCGCCGAACAGCTGCAATTGCGGAGCAGCCAAGACGACCGCAGCGTGCATGCCGCGCAAGCCATTATCGCGCAGGTCGAACGCATTCAGCTCGTCGTCCGGCGCTTTCTCGACATGGCGCGTGGCGCTCCGCCGTCGCTCGCCCGAACCGATCCGGTGGCCATCATCCGTGCGTCGGCGGCCACGGTGCTCCACAGGTTTGTAAAAGCGCGCGTGGCCCTATCGGTCGACGACCAAGAGGAGATGAGCGAAATCAGATGCGACCGCGCGCTACTCGAGCAGGCCCTCGTCAACCTGCTGCTCAATGCCTGCGACGCGTGCACCCCCGGCGGGCACGTCGAAATTTCGACGCATTCGGACACCGAACAAGTGGCATTCGTCGTGACCGACGACGGCGTCGGGATTGACCCCGAGATCGCGGCGCGTGCCAAAGACCCCTTTTTCACGACGAAGCCTGCGGGCGCCGGGACGGGCTTGGGCCTGGCCATCGCTTCCGAGATTGCCAAGAGCCACCGCGGTGAGCTGACGATCGCGGCGAACGACGGCCGAGGCACGAGGGCCTGCATCGAAATTCCCCTGGCCATCCGGAGCGAGGAGACCGCCTCGTGATCGCCCCCGAGACGCGTCGCATTCTCATTGTCGACGATCAGGTCGAAATGGCTGACATGATTGCCGATGATCTGTCTGACCGTGGCTACGAGACCATCGCCTTGAGTTCGCCGCGTGAGGCCCTGCGACGGCTCGCCACCGAGCGCTTCGACGCGCTCGTCACCGACGTCGGGATGCCTGAAATCACCGGTGTGGCGCTGCTGCGCGCCTCACTTCGGCTCGACCCGTCGAGACCCGTCATTCTGATGACGGCCTACAGCACCATCGAATCGGTCGTCCTGGCCACGAACGACGGAGCGTATCACTATCTCCTCAAGCCCTTTCGCATCGACGTCCTGCATCGGCTCATCGAGCGGGCGCTCAAAGACGGGTCGAGCGGCCCTGGACATTTTCCGTGTCCATAGCGCGACCGCGCACGCCGGGGAAAGGGGCTCTCCGGAACGGGCTTCTACGCGACGTCCGCCCGAACACGGAATTGGAGCGGCATGACATACGTGCGTCGAGTGCCTGTCGAGACCATGCGCCGCCTCCTTGCGCGCTGCTCGCCGTCGCCGTTGCGGTGGCCTGCCTGTCGTTCGCCCCATCGACACGGGCCGAACCTGCCACGCTGTTCGCTCGACCGACCGGCCTTTGGAGTAGCGCTGGGCAGACGGGCGCGGGTCCTCTCGGGGGCGTGTTCGTTGCCGTTGAAGCGGGCTGGGCGACCACCTTGGCCGCCGGCAGCGACCGCGCGCACGGCAGCTTTGCATTTGGCGCCCGGGGCGGATGGCAATTCTCGAGCGGCCTCGCTCTCCATCTCCGCTACGACGATCTCGGTGTCCGGCCAGGCGATTCCAGATCGCCACTGCAGCTTGCGACCGCCGGACTGCGCTATTCGGTTCCATTCATCGTTCCGCTGCCTTTCGCAGAGGTCAACGCGGGGCCTTCCTTCGTCGCTGGGGGCGAGTTCACGCCGAACGTGAGCTCGAGTCCGTCGCTCGTCAGCTTCTTCGTGCTCGGAGATACCCCGCGTTGTTCACGAGGACATGCAGCTTTCGGTGCGGCTTCGCAAATGATCGCGCCGACGTAAACTTCCGCTCCCACTTGACGAACCAGGACTGGCCGTGCGCGGGCCGTGCGCGCGACATTGAAGTTGGCATCGCGGCCGTGGGGCTCCATAGTGTCTGGGCATGCTCATGTCGATGGGGGGGCCGATTCAGCCCGCGCGCGACACGAGCACGATGCGCCACCCAGTGCCCGCGGCGTCCTTCCCGGCGTCATGGATGGGCGGCCGCATGCGCGTCATTCGCCCGGTCGCGCGACAGCTCCTCGTTCTCGCGCTTGTCGGACTCGCGTTTGTCGGATCGGCCGGCTGCAACGACGACAACGTGCTCGGGGTGATCGTCACCGACGCCGGCCCGCTGGGGGGCGACGCAAGCGAACTCCGCGTCGATGCAAACCTCTTCGATACGGAAGGGGGTGCGATCTCTGCCGACGCGGGCATGTCCTTCACGGGGACTCTGGACGACGATGCCGCGGTGACAGGGGTCCTCCCCTGAGGGCGGGGGGGCTTTCCGCGAGCCATTTCGTCCTTACCATTCGAAGTCCCATGCATTCCACGACAAGCGCTGCGACCGCCTCGACGTCGAGCGAATTGGGCAAGACCGGCCGCACCGTCGAAGGCATCCACCGCAGCACGACCTTCCACTGGGTCGGCAACGGCTTTCACGTCTCGACCTACTTCCCGAGCGACAAGCTCGATTCCGCGCGGACCAGCCCCTTCGTCCTCATGGACTACGGGCCGGCGAAAGAATTCGGGCCGCTCGCCCGGGGAAAGCGCGGCGTCGGCTGGCACCCGCACCGCGGCTTCGAGACCGTCACGTTGGCCTGGGAAGGCTCGGTGGCCCACCGCGACAACGCCGGGCACGCCGGCGTCATCGGTCCGGGCGACGTTCAGTGGATGACCGCCGGCGCCGGCATCTTCCACGAAGAGTACCACGAAGAGGGCTTCACCCGGACCGGCGGCCGCATGCACATGATGCAGCTGTGGGTCAACCTTCCGGCCAAGGACAAGGGGACGAAGCCCGGGTATCAGCCGATCGAGTCACTCCTCATTCCGAGCCTGCCGCTCGAGGGCGGGGGTCATGTACGCGTCATCGCAGGCGACTATCGCGGAGCCCGGGGGCCGGCTCGAACGTTCACTCCGATCACGATGCTCGACGCACGGCTTCTTGCCGGTGAGCGGCTCGCGGCTCCGCTGCCTCAGAGCTACAATGCGCTCGCCGTCGTGGCCGAAGGGCGCGTCAGCGCGGGCGGTCGATCCGCCGAGGCCGGTGAGCTCGTGCTGTTCGCCAACGACGGCTCGTCACTCGATCTCGTGGCCCATGAGGCGAGCCACATCATCGTTCTGTCCGGTGAGCCCATCGACGAGCCAGTCGTGCAGTACGGCCCGTTTGTGATGAATACCCGCAAGGAGATCGAACAGGCCTTCGTCGACGTTGAGAACGGAAGGTTCGGTCCGGTTCCAGCCTGACGTCGATGACGCGAAGTCGCCTCAGCTCCTCGTGACATCGCGCGCGGGTTGGGCGGCGCCCGAGAATCGACAGCCCATCGCGCCGAGTCCCCATGCGCTTGGCGCGATCGCTGCGTCGCGGACGCGGCGCGCTTTGGGTGCGAAACGTCTTGGGGCCCATGGTCGACGCCGATTCGATCGACTCGCGCAGCGACCGATGCCGCCCGATGGGTTCGGTCTCGCCCGCCACGCGCCAATCTGGAGCGCCGCGTGCATGAGCCTCCGGAAAATCCACGAAGCGCGAACGGTTGCCGCGAGAACCTGAGCCGCAAGCCCATCTTGGACCTGGGAGGAAACCGAGCATGCGAACGATTTGGCCCGGGAAACCTTACCCTCTCGGCGCAACCTACGACGGCGCGGGCGTCAATTTCGCCGTCTTCTCTCGGCCGGCAACGAGGATCGAAGTGTGCCTCTTCGGCCCCGACGATCCTTCCCGGCCGATCGAAGCCTTCGACCTACCGGAAGTCTCGGCCCACACGTTTCACGGGTATGCGACCGGTTTGCGGCCCGGGACGCTCTATGGCCTGCGCGTGCACGGTCCCTATGCGGCCGAGCAAGGTCAGCGGTGCAACCCGAACAAGCTGCTCGTCGACCCTTATGCCAAGGCGCTCTTGGGGGCGGTGGACTGGAAGCAGCCGGTCTTCGGCTACCGGCTTGGTGACGAACGCGCGGACCTGTCGTTCGACGAAAGCGACAGCGCCGCGGCCGTGCCGAAGTGCGTCGTCATCGACGATGCGTTCGACTGGCAAGGCGACCGGTCCCCCGAGACCGCTTGGAGAAAGACGGTCCTCTACGAGCTTCACGTCCGCGGCTTCACGAAGCTTCACCCGGAAGTCCCGGAGGACCTCCGCGGGACCTACGCCGGCCTGGGCCACCCCGCATCCGTCGGATATTTGAAGAACCTGGGCGTCACGGCGGTCGAGCTCCTGCCCGTCCATGAGTTCGTCGACGACGGGACCTTGCTCGGCCGCGGCTTACGTAACTACTGGGGGTACAGCACCCTCAACTACTTTTCGCCCGCGCAGCGGTACGCCAGTCGCTCTTTCCCAGGGTCGCAGGTGAACGAGTTCAAGGAAATGGTCCGTACCCTTCATGCGGCGGGTATCGAGGTCATTTTGGACGTGGTCTACAACCACACGTGCGAGGGGAATCACCTCGGGCCGACGCTCAGTTTCAAGGGCATCGACAATGCCTCGTATTACTGGCTCATGCCCGAGGCACGCTATTACCTCGACTTCTCGGGTACGGGCAACAGCCTGAATGCCTCCCACCCGCAAGTCGCTCGTCTCATCGTCGACTCGCTTCGCTACTGGGTCGACCGGATGCACGTCGACGGCTTTCGCTTCGATCTGGCGGCGACCATCGGCCGCGTCGAACGCGGCCACTTCGATCCCCATGCACCCATCTTTCAAATCATCAGGCAAGACCCCACCTTGTCGAGGGTCAAGCTCATTGCCGAGCCTTGGGACTGCGGACTCGGCGGTTATCAGGTCGGCAACTTTCCGGACCCCTTTCGTGAATGGAATGGACTTTTTCGCGATGCCATTCGTCGCTACTGGAAAGGTGACGAAAATCTGGCCTCCGAAATGGGTTATCGCCTATCGGGATCCGCCGACCTCTTTCAGAGCGAACGGCGGAACCCGCAGGCGAGCATCAACTTCGTCACGGCGCACGATGGATTTACGCTGCACGATCTCGTGACGTACGGGGAGAAGCACAACGAGGCGAACGGCGAGTGTAACCTCGATGGCGCCGACGACAATCAAGCGTGGAACCATGGCGTAGAGGGCGAAACACAAGACGAAAACGTGATTTGTCTTCGCGAGCGTCAGAAGCGCAATCTGCTCGCGAGTCTCTTCGTCTCGCAAGGGGTGCCCATGCTCCTCGGGGGCGACGAGATGGGGCGTACGCAGCGCGGCAACAACAACGCCTATGCCCAAGACAACGAGATCTCTTGGTTCGACTGGAAGCTCGACGACCGGCGCCGCAGCCTGGTCGACTTCACCCGCCTGCTCATCAAGCTCCGGCGCAGCCATCCGGTTCTTCAGCGGCGCCGCTTTTTCACGGGCGATTTCGTGCTCGATTCACAATTCAAAGATGTCGCGTGGCTACGGGCCGACGGCGAGGACATGACCCGGGACGATTGGCTGAAGCCGTCGATTTCGTCGCTCGCTTTCATGCTGGGCGGCGACGCCATTCCCACCCTCGACGAACAGGGTCAACGGCTCGTCGACGACGCCGTGCTCGTGCTCATGAACAGCCACCACGAAGCCGTTTCTTTCGAGTTGCCGTTCGGTGAGGGCGGCGAATGGCTTCTCGAGATCGACACCGGAGACGAAAAAAGAGCCCGCGACGCACCCTTCCACGGGTCTTACGAGGTAGCCGGCCGGGCGATCGCCCTTTTCCGCCAACCGGTCGCCCTGGCGGCTCGCGAGGCCGAACGAGGGTCGATCCGACCCGCTCCGAAAGACACGCGACGGCGCAGGGCCGGGGTGATGGTCCCGCTCTTTTCGATCCGCTCATCGTCCGGTTGGGGCGTCGGTGATATCGCGGACATCCCACGCTTTGCCACGTGGGCGAAGGCCGCTGGTTTTTCGGTGTTGCAGCTCTTGCCGGTCAACGAGGGGTCGGGGGCCGACCCGAGTCCGTACGCGCCCGTATCGGCATTTGCGCTCGACCCGGTGTACCTGTCGCTCGCCGACTGCACCGACTTCGTGGCCGCCGGAGGCATTTCCACGCTTTCGGACGCCGCGGCCCAGAAGCTCCAGTCGATGAAGGAGTCGCCGTTCGTCGATTGGCCGTCGGTCCGTGCCGTCAAGCGCGAGGCCATCGCCATAGCCTTCGACCGGTTCATGCGCGATGAGTGGCTCACAAAATCGGCCGCGGCGAGGCAGCTCGTCGCGTTCATCAACAAGAACGCCGCTTGGCTCGACGATTACGCGCTCTTTTCGGTTTGGCATGATCACTTCGGCAAGAGCTGGCTCGACTGGCCCGCCGGCGCCCGGGACCGCGATCCGGGCGCCATCGCCCTGGCACGCGATCAGCACAGGGACGCACTCCTTCGGGCCAAGTGGGTCCAATTTCAGCTCGACACGCAGTGGCGCAAGGCGCGCCGGGAAGCGAGTGCGGCCGGCGTCGAGCTGATGGGCGACCTCCCCTTCGTCGTCGGGATGGACTCGGCCGACGTCTGGTCCAATCGCAGCCTTTTCCGCACCGATCGCCGCGTGGGGACGCCGCCGGACGACTCGTCGCCGAGCGGGCAAGACTGGGGGTTGCCCGTCTACGACTGGACGGTCGTGCAGCGCGAGAACTTCGCGTGGATACGCGCGCGCGCCATGCGCGCAGGCTCGCTCTTCAGCTTGTTTCGCGTCGATCACGCCGTCGGCTTCTACCGAACGTACTTCCGGTCCGTCGACGATGGGACGGCAGGCTTTACGCCGGCGGACGAAAGCGAGCAGGTGGCTCTCGGAGAAAGCTTGATGCGCCTCATGAGCCGCTGGGGCGAAGTCATCGCCGAAGATCTCGGAGCGGTTCCGCCCTTTCTCCGCCCGTCGCTCCAGAGGCTCGGTGTCTCCGGCACGCGCGTCCTCCGTTGGGAAAAGGACGGAGAGCACTTTCGCTCCCCGGCGTCGTGGCCAGCTGCCTCGGTCGCGACGAATGCGACCCATGACACCGAGACCTCGGCCGATTGGTACGAGCGGCTGTCGCGTGAGGAGCGCGAACGACTCCGTGAGGTGCCGGGCCTCGAAGGTATCGACCCGGATCGCCCCTGGGGCGACCGCGAGCGAGACCTCTTATTGCAGGCGGTCTACGCCGCCCGTTCAATCCTCGCGCTCGTGCCTTTCCAGGACGCGATGGGCACGCGCGATCGGATCAACGTGCCCGGCACGGTGAGCGCGACGAACTGGAGCTATCGCATGGCCAAAAGCGTCGACGATCTCTTGTCCGACACGACAGAAACCGAGCGCCTCGCGCACCTTGCGGCTGCAGCCGGGCGCGCCCCATGAAGCCGTATCGGTCGTCGCGGCCGCCTCAGCCCGCCACGAGGGAACGTACGACTTCGGCCACGCTCCACGCCTGGGCGATGCAGCCTCGGGGGGCGTAAGGAGGCTCCGCGTCGAAGATCTCGCTGATCGAGCCGATGCAGGCCTCGCCGAGGTGTAGGAAAAAACCGGAAAGCAACTCTGCGCGGGCCGCTGCGTCCTCGGGCCGCACCTTGCGATGGGCATCGAGGTACGGACCGATGAGCCATGCCCACACGGTTCCTTGGTGATACGCGGCGTCACGCGCGCGCAAATCTCCCGTATAGCGCGGCTTGTAGTCCGGATGCCCCGGCGCGAGCGTGCGCAGGCCGAACGGGGTCACGAGCGCGCGTTGCACGACGTCGAGGACTGGCAACCAGCGTGCAACGTCGAGCACCGGATGGTCGAGCGAAATGGCAAGGATCTGATTGGGTCGAAGAGATGCATCGTCGCCGTCAGGCCCATCGACGACGTCGAAAAGGTAACCGCCGGCCCGGTACCAGAATCGCGCGTTAAACGAAGCCCGCGCCCGCGCGGCATGCCCGTCGATCTCATCGGCTGCGCCCGCCCGACCGCCCTCGCGCACCCAGCCCGCAAGGAGGCGGAGCGCGTTGTAATAGAGGGCATTGATCTCGACGGCCTTCCCACGCCGCGGCGTCACCACCCAATCGCCGACCTTCGCGTCCATCCACGTCAATTGATAGCCATCCGCTCCCTGGCGAAGGAGGCCGTCGAGCGGGTCGACTCCGATCCCGAAACGGGTGCCCCTCACATGATGCGCCACGATATCCTCGAGGGTCGGAAGGAGATGCGCGAGCGTCTCACGGTCGCCGGTGACTGAAACGTAGCGGTGCACGGCATGGAAGAACCACATCGTCGCGTCGGCTGTGTGATAGAGGCCCGCGCCCTCTCCCTCCGGAAAGAGATTCGGCAAGAGCCCGTCTTTGACGAAGCGAGCGAACGTCAGCAAGATGGCCTTGGCGTCCGCCCAGCGACCGGTCACGAGCGTCAGGCCTTCGAGGCTGATCATCGTGTCTCTGCCCCAATCGGTGAACCAGTGGTAGCCGGCGATGATCGTCGAAGGCTTGCCTCCGGTCGCCATGGCGCGGGCCGCGTCAGCCTGGCGCGACTGGGGCTCGATGACGAACTGGTCGGCTGCGAGAATCAAGTCGGAACTCACCCGTTCGCACGCGAACGGCTCGGCCTGCGCGATGAGCCGCTCGCGCCTTTCGCTCTCCGCGTGGCGCACTTCGCCC
This sequence comes from Polyangiaceae bacterium, assembly GCA_050013115.1. Taxonomy (GTDB): domain Bacteria; phylum Myxococcota_A; class Polyangia; order Polyangiales; family Polyangiaceae; genus Palsa-1150. The sequence continues at coordinate 6,282 of JBEKFX010000057.1, read as the reverse complement.
AGGGACATGGCCTCGATGCGATCCCATGTTTCGGCCGAGGCAACGAACGTCGCTTCGGCACCGGGCTCGATCTCGACCTCGTAAAAGCCCGGACTCCAGAGCTCCTCTTCGCCGTCGTATCCGCGCTCTTTCTCGACCGCGAACGCGACTTTGCGAACGCTCCCGCCGTCGAGAACGAGACGCGATGGGCCGCCCGTCATGGCCACCCGCAGCGGCCCCATGTCGGTGCCAGTCTCGATTTCCTGGCCGTGGCCGATGGCGCGAAGCGGGTACCCGGGTGTCCGCGCTTGGTCGAGGGGGCCCTCGTGCGGGCGGATGTGAAACCAAGCCCTTAGGATCAACGTCACGGGTGCGGGCGCGCCGACGACGCGATAGCTGAGAACCGTCGTATTTTGTCCGTGCGGCAAGACGAGACGCTTTTCGATGCGCACGCCCCGATACTCGCTTTGCCAGCTCGGAAGACCGAGATCGAAGACGAGTTGGGCCAGCGCGTCGCCGCGCCCGAGTTCGAAGCGGTCATCGCCGACGCGAACCTCCTCGGTCACGTCGTTCAAGAGCATGAGGCGCCCGCGGGGTACGGGCAGCGCCGCGACGAGCAGCCCGTGAAAGCGTCGCGTCGGCACTCCGGCCGCCGTACCCGAGGCGTAGCCGCCAAGGCCGTTCGTGACGAGCCATTCGCGCGACGAGCGAGCCTCTTCGGAGTCTCCGCGCTTCCACGCAACGCGCCTCGTCTGATTCATCCGAGCACGACGGCCGCCTGACCGGGGATTCGCCAGCCCCACCCTCCCTCGAGCGGCCCCATTCCGGCTCCGAGATACTTTGGATCGTCGCTAGACCACAAGGTTTGCCATGGTCTCCCCTCCTCGGGCGCCAAGAGTGGTTCGGGCGCGTGCCTCAGGCTGAGCGTGACGCCCAAGTTGACGAGCAGAAGGCGGTCTCCTTTCTCGCAGAAGAAGCGCAAAACGAAAGCTTGCACGCCCAGCACGGCGCCGGCCAGGCGGTCCGAGCGTTGGGCGGCGAACGCGGGGTCACGGCGTCGCAAGGCCAGAAGGTCCGCATGCAGGGCGGTCCAATCGGGACGGCCGCTTCTTTCGGCACGATCGAGCTTGCATCGCTCGAAGGTTTCGCGCGAACAGGGATCACCGAGTTCATCTTGGATTGCCTCGCCCTCGAGCGAAGGAAACTGCGCAAGAAATTTTCGGCGACCCTTTCGCACGGCATTCGCAAGCTCCGACTTGTGATCCGCAAAGTAGAGAAAGGGCCGCGTCGACGCGAACTCCTGACCCTGAAAGAGCATGGGGGTCGCGGGTGCGAGCAGACTGAGTGCGGTCATCGCACGCATCAGCCCGGGCGACGTCAGCTGGTGGACGCGCGCACCCCGAGCCGAGTTGGCCACCTGGTCGTGATTTTCGAGGTACGAGACGAACGCACCCGCGCCGAGGTCGAGCGCCGCGTGCCCGCGTCGAGCCTCCTGCCACGCGTAGCGCTGCCCCTGAAAGAGGTACCCCCAGCGAGCCGCCGACAGAAACTCTTGTGGGTTCCCGAGCGTGTCGGAGTAATAGGCTTCGCGCTTGCCGGTCAGCGCCACGATCGCGCTATGGTGAAAATCGTCGTTCCAAAGCGCATCCATGCCGTAACCGCCATTTTCGGGCGCGCGGGCGAGGTGGGCCTCCTGCGCCTCGTTCTCGGCCACGAGAAAGACGAACCGGGACCCTGCTGCCTCTCGCGCTCGCCTCACGAAGAGCGAGAGCACGTGAGGCGAGCTGTCGTCGCGGATCGCTTGCGTCGCGTCGAACCGCAGGCCATCGAGGTGAAACTCGTCGACCCAATACGCCGCGTTCTCCACAAAGAACTCTCGTACTGGGCGCGAACGCTCGCCGTCGTAATTGATCCCTGGCCCCCACTCGGTTCGATGCTTATCCGTAAAGTAATATTTAGAAAATTGGGCCAAAAAATTACCGTCCGGCCCGAGGTGGTTATAGACGACGTCGAGGACGATGCCGATTCCCGCCTCGTGCGCGGCATCGACGAAGCGGCGAAAGTCGTCCGGCGTGCCGTACAAGTGACTCGGCGCCCAGAGATCCACGCCGTCATAACCCCACCCGAACAGGCCGACGAAATCGGCAACCGGCATGATCTCGACGAGTGTGACGCCGAGCGCCGCCAAGCGGGGGAGATCCGCGGTTGCGGCGACGAAGGTCCCTTCTTGCGTGAACGTCCCGACGTGTATTTCATAGACGACGCGGCGAAAAGGAGGGATTCCACGCCAAGCGGCGTCTCGCCATCGGTAGGCATTGGGGTCGATGATCTGAGAGGGCCCGAGCGGACCTTCTGGTTGAAAGCGAGAAGCAGGATCGGGCAAGAGGGTAGCATCACCGTCCAACCGGTACCGGTAGGTATCCCCCGCTCGCACGCCGGGCACGTCAACGGCGAAATACCCATTTTCCTCCGCTTCGAGCTCGCTCACCCCCTTTCCGTCAATCAAGACCTCCACGCGTCGTCGGTCCGGCGCCCAGACGCGGAAGGCGACGCCGTTCGCCGAAGGCTCGGCACCGATGGGATAGCGGCGGGCCATAGGGACAGGCCTTTTCGTGCAACGACTGTGCCCGTCGCCCGACTCGCGTCCGGCGTACTCGCTCGATTCGATTCATTCCGTGCCCTCCAATGCGATGCCCTCACGCTCCGCCCTTCCACGCTGTCCCCCTTCCACGCTCATCGCCTCGTCGCCCACGCCTCATCGTCTCATCGTCTCGCGCCTCATCGTCTCGCGCCTCATCGTCTCGCGCCTCATCGTCTCGCGCCTCATCGCCCACGCCTCATCGCCTCATCGTCTCGCGCCTTATCGGCCACGCCTCATCGCGGACCCCCTTCATCGCCGACGCTTCGCGCCCTGCCCTAGACACCGGTCCTCCCGGGTGAATCCTCTCCGGGCTCGCGATGAATCTTCTTTCGCTGCATGCCCGTGAACCCGCGAAAGGGCGCTCGGGCCAATCGGAACGAAGCAGGCGAATCCCCAGGCGAATCCCCCAAACGCTTGGTCGTGCGAAGCGTAGAACCGAGGTCAGACGCGGGCCTGTGCGAGCCGCCGGACGGCCGCCACGACCGGCGCCGAAGCATCGCGCGACGCGGAGCCATCGCCCGAACCCCGAGGTCAACCGGCTCCGTCGCGACATTCCTCGCCGCAGTGTGGCGGAAAGGCATCTGACATGATGGCCAGTCCGCTCCCCGCCATGGAATCGTTCGCCGCGGGTATAGAACGGACTCCGAACGGACGAGAACAACGCCGCCGAAATAGCGCGCTGAAGAGAGCGACTCGCGCCAAAGCGGACGTCCGTTCAGTTGCCCTTGTCAGACACGAGTCGGATGGAGAATTCGCGGCGCCCGTGGATGGTCGACAGCGCCCACAGCACCCATCAAGGGTCTGCCGCATTCAATCGGCAGAGGTCGGAGGAGGAGTCCTCATGAAGACAAGAAAACGGCTCGAAGAACAACGCCGCAGGCAAAAGCTCTTTTTTCACGGCTCGAGCGTCCGAGCGACGCGAGGCGATGGCCGATGGCTGGGCGCAAGGTGGCGAGGCCTTGCTGCCTTCGGGCTTCGGACGAACGTCCGCAGACGAGTTCGAGCGCGCCATTCGGGCATCGGCCCCCCCCCTCGGGCCTCGTGAATGGCGGGCCCTGCGATGGCCGCAACACACCGCAGCCCTGCCTCGGGATCCGATCGCCTGTCCTCTCACCTCGGGCTGCGCAACGTGTGGCCACTGCTGAAAGAGACAGTCGAACGCTGGAGCCAGGACAACGCATCGCGCCTTGCGGCGTCGCTTGCCTGTTACACGCTGCTCTCGATCGCCCCGCTGGTCGTGCTCGCCGTCGCCGTGGCCGGCTTCGCCTTCGGCGACGCGGCGGCGCGGGGGGAGATTGCGGGAGAGATAGGCGCCGTCGTCGGCGCCGACGCGGCCCATGCGATCCAGGCCATCGTCGTCAACGCAAAGACCCCCACGTCGGGAGTCTTCGGTAGCATCGTCGGCATCGCGGTCCTGGTTTTCGGTGCCTCCGGGGTCTTTGGGGAGCTTCAGTCCGCGCTCAACGTCATCTGGGGGGTCGCGCCCAAGCCCGGTCGAGGCCTGCGGGGCATCGTCCGAGACCGCTTTTTCTCGTTCGCGATGGTTTGGACGGTCGCATTTCTTCTCCTCGTCTCACTCATCGTGAGCGCCGCTCTGGCAGCCGTCGGGAAGTTCTTCGCCGACAAGCTCCCCGGGGGAACCGCGGTCTGGCAAGCCGTCAACTTCACGGTGGCCGTGGGGATCACGACGCTCCTTTTCGCCGTGATCTTCAAGGTCGTTCCGGACGCTGAGATCGAGTGGCGAGACGTCTGGCTCGGCGCGTTCGTGACGGCGCTCCTCTTCGACCTCGGCAAGCTCTTGCTCGCGCTCTACATCGGCCGATCGAGCGTGACCTCGACCTTCGGCGCGGCCGGATCCCTCGTCGCCCTGGTCATCTGGGTCTACTACACGAGCCAGATCGTGTTCCTCGGCGGCGAATTCACGCATGCTTATGCGCTGCGGGTCCGTGGCCGCATCCCACCGGACAAGAACGCCGTCGCCGTACGATGATAGGCAGAACGAGCCCAAACGACTGAGCCACTTGTCGACGACTCGCAGCAGCAGCCGGTAACTCACGCGCCACGGCCGATGGGGCTTTGGCTCCGGAGCGGTGTTTGCGATACGGTGTCGCACGAGGAAAGCGGAGCGGCGGCGGCGATGATCTCAAATAACGCGGTGCTTCGCGCCGGCGCCCGTGCGTTCCGAAACGCCCGCCCGAGGACCCTTGCGTTCGTCGCATGGTTCGGCGTTCTCGCATTTGTCCGGGTGTTCGTCCTGACGCGCTCGGTCGGGTCGAACGACATTCACATCTGGTATCGCTTTGCAGGTCTCGTGGCGGATCACGGCGTTCCCTGGATGTATCCCCACGTGAAGGCGCCGAATCTGTTCAATCACCCGCCCCTGATGGCGTATTGGGCGCGGGCGGCGCTTTGGCTCTCAAACGGGACGTGGACTCGCTTCCCCATCATTTTCAAACTTCCTTGGGTCGCTGCCGACATCGCATCGGGTCTGCTGTTGCATCGCATTTGGTTGGACCGCGGGGGTCCAGCGCGCGCCACCCGCGCACTTGCGCTGTATGCGGTCGGGTTGACCGGTATTCTCATTTCAGCCCATCATGGCAATACGGACGCGCTTTGCGCCTTCTTGTGTTTGCTTGCCGCGTACTACGGAGAGCGCGGACGCCACTTTTCCGCAGGCGTATCCCTCGGCGCCGCGCTGAACGTCAAGCTGATTCCCATGCTGGTCGTCCCCGCGATGATTCTCGGTCGGCGACCGAAGCGCGGGACGCTGCACGCCATCGCCGGGTTGGCGATTTGGATCGTTCCCTATGTGCCGTTGCTATGGCTCTGCCGCCATGACGCGTACGCGAACCTTTTGGGTTACAAGCCTGATCCGGACAATTGGGGAGTGTTCTTTCTTGCAGGGGAGCTTGCACAGATTCCGCATCTCGGTTCGGCTGTTTCGGCGTTCGGAAGGTGGTACCTCGTCGATGGGCGCAACGTGCTCCTCGGCGCCGTCGTCCTTGCAGCGGTTTGGGGGCGCGTTTCTCGCAACGTGAGCCAGTACCAGGTGTTCGCCGTCGTCTTTGCGCTCTTTTTGCTGCTCAGCCCTGGTTTCGGAGTCCAGTACACGGTGTACTTGGCTCCGGTCCTCTTCGCCGTCGACCTGAAAAAGGGGGTTCAATACTCAACCTTCGCCGGCATCTTCATTGGCCTCGCTTATCTGAGCTACTGGTCGGGGCGCTACCCGGCCGACACGAACTTTACGGCACCTTTTTCCGTGCCTGTCGCGATCGTCGGACTGGCGCCCTGGTCAATCGCTGGCCTCGTGGGCCTCCGACTCGTGTGCGAGAGCGACGTGGATGCGACGATTCACCGTATGATGGCCTGGCGCCCGCGCGGGCGGCGCTAACGGCCGATTGCCCCTTTCGGGGAAGGGCGCCCGATTCCTCAACGAGGACGAAGGGGAGCACTGATTCGCCGCCATGCTGCCGTTTCGAGGCAGGCCCCCTGCGCCCCCGCCCCTGGGCTCCCGCCCCTGCGCCCCCCCGCCCCTGCGCCTCCCCGCCCCTGCGCCTCCCCGCCCCTGCGCCCCCCCGCCCCCGCCCCCGCCCTGCGCCCCTGCGGCCCGACGCTACCGCGAGGCGGCTTTGGTCCAGTCTTGGGCGATCGCCCGTTGGGCG
>JBEKFX010000056.1:0-38553 GCA_050013115.1 Polyangiaceae bacterium | reverse complement strand
ACACTGAACCGGGTGACTGCACCAGGCTGACGCCCGGCGACCTATCCCAATCGGCCGCCGGATGCCGCGCTCATATGGCATGTCCAGACGTGGCCTCCGGTGACACCCCTGATCGCCGGCGGCCCCCATGCGCATGACGCGCCCTCAGGCCGAGCGTTTTGCCGCGGCCCTCACCGCGCTTGGCGTGTTCATGGTGCCGGCGCCTGCCGCAGCCGACCTGAGGGTCAAGTGGGACTGCTATCTGCCCAAGGCCAGCGTCAATTGCGTCGCGCTCGAGAGTAGTCTCGTCAGCAAAATTCCGTTTTTGAGAGTCGTACGGGATGCTCGGGTCGCCGATGTGGCCGTGACCCTCACGAGCCTGCCCGCCGAGAACAGCACGCGCTTCGAGTTCGGCTTTCTGGGCAGACGCCTCGACGGCTACGCGACCGAAGTGCGCACGACCGACAAGATCCCATCGAGCATCGATTCGACCACGGCGACTGTGCGCCTCATGACCAAGCTCGAACGTGGCTTGGACGACTTCATGGATCAAAAGGTGGACGCCGGGGTCCAGAACGGCGCGCTCGTTATCCGGCTCGTCGATCCGGTCGACCTCCCGTACACCGGCAGACCAGAGCAGCAAAGCGTAAAGTGGTACACAGCACCGTCCGTCGGTACGTACTTCAGCAGTGTGCAAGGCGTGGGGATCAATGCGTCGGGGAGTGCGTCGCTGTCTTTCAACTACTCCGAGGCGAAGTGGCGCGACCAGCAATGGATCGGCGCGAACTACAGCGAGCAGAGCCAACCCGTCGCCGGCACGAACGAGACGGCCAGCATCAGCTTCGTGGGCGGCAACGCCAACACTGTGCTTTCGTGGTCCCTCACGAACGACAATCGATGGAACGCGGGCCTGCTCCTCTCCGCGGAGAAAAACCCCCAGGCCAATTACAAGTTGCGAGCGAACGGGTCGGTCGGTATCGAGTTCGACCTGGTTCCGCGGCAGACAGTGAATCAGAGAAATTTCGGACTGCGCTGCGCGATCGGCCCCGAGCTGCAGCACTACGACGCCACGAATGTCGAGGGGATCGACGAGCAAACGCTCGGTCGCCAATTCTGCGACATTTTCCTCGGCTGGCATTTCGCTCCGATCGACGTGTCGGCAAGCCTTGGGGAAACAACGGTGCTCGAGAACTTCGACTACCGGACGTTTTCTGCAACCTTCTCGACGAGCTGGAGACTCACCGATAACTTCACGATCTCACCGTGGTTGGGGCTCGAGCAGACCAACAAGGCCATCAATGAGGCGCAACCGACGACCAACGTCTACACCGATCCACGGCAGGAAATCGAGGCCAGCATGCTGGCTGCCGTGCAGCAAGGGTACACTGCGCCTTTCGGGATCCAGTCGGGTTTGTCCGTTCAATTCTTGCTCGGAAACGGGTCGCTTGCCGTCGAGGACCAGCGCTGGAAAAATGCCACGAATTTGCGGTGAACGGCTCGGCCAGCGAGAGCTCCGGGAAGCCGTCCGACTCGCCGTGCTTGACGTGTCCGGCCCATCCCCCACGCCCTCAGCCGAATAGGCCGGCACCCCGGCGTGCGAGAAGCCCGAGCTCGCGTGGTCCGCGGGCAGGATTCACGGCAGGAGCTCGGGCAACGGTCCGCCCGTCGCCATGCCGAACGTGCTTTGATTGATGCCGTGGGCCTGCAAAATCGAGATGAAAACCCGCCCTGTCTCGACGCTGCTGTGCGGCCCGACGAGCGGCCGAGGAAAGGGCATTTGGGGGATGTAGTTGATGTGGCGGCCGTCGATGTTCAGGCCGCCGCTCGCGCCGCCGGCGAGGAGAACGGGCATGTCCCAGTGATTGCCGGCCTGACCGTCGGCGACGTCGCTGCTGAGATAAAACGTCGTGTGGTCCAAAATCGATTGGCCGTCGGCCTCGATGACGCCGTCCAGCGTCTGAAGCAACGCCGCCGCCTGGGCGATCTCCCAGGTGTCGATCGTCGTCAATTCGGCGAGATTTCCGGAGTCACCCTCGGCTTGCGACAGCGTGTACTGCGGCGCCGAGACCCCGCCGAAGAGAAAGCCGTAGTCATTGTTGCTCGAAGCGTCTCCCATCATGAACGTGATTGCGCGCGTGATGTCGCACTCGAAGGCGAGCGCCATGAGCTCGATCAAGATGGGCATGCTGGCCTGGATGACCGCGGACGGAGTCACCCCGTCGTCGGAGCCCAGCAGCACCGACGCGGCGGGCTCCGCGGGGGGCGCGCAGCTCATGCCAATCGCATTCGTCGCGCTCGCCTTGCCGAGTCGTTGCAGGCGGGTTTCGAGGTTGCGGACCCGCGACGTGTGTTCGTCCAGCTTCAAGCGATCGGCAGGACTGAGCTTGATGGACAACGACTGCGCCTCGGCCAAGACGGCGTCGAGGATGCTCGCACGATCCGCCGCCTGCTGAGCCATGTTACCGTCGCCGAACATTTGCAAGAACACCTGCTGCGGGTCGTAGATTGGAGGAATGGCAGCCCCGTTATTCCACGAGATGGTCCGCGCAAAGCTGCAGTTTGCGTCGCCGCAAAGCCCATTGGAAGTTTGGATGCCGATCTGCATCGACGGGACCGGAGGAGCGCCGCAACTCGGGTCATTGAGGACCGGCAAGAGCGCTTGGTCGATGCTCGTTCGGGCCGTCCCCGCATCGTCGCCGTCGATCGAGATCATATTGAGAAAACAGGCGGTCCCCTCGACGGCGGGGCTGTAGGTAGAATCTGCAACCGCTGCGATGTATTCGTGGTCGAGGCCGGTCACGATGAGGATCTTGTCTCGAATCGGAGCCAGGGGCGTCAGTATCGGCGTGAGGTTCCATGTCGCGCCGGCGGTCGTCGGGGTCCAGTTCGGCATCACCATGCCGTGGGGGACGAGCCAGGCCATGAAGCGGCGAGGCGGGGTGCAAGCGGCAGCACCTGCGCGGCGCGACCAGAGGGCCGACGGCAAGAAAGGCAGCGCCAGCATGACCCGGCCCCGGTTAGAAACGATCGACGGGATTGTCTCATGATCCTTTTCCGTTCGCCCGGCTGGTCGCAGCGGATCGTCCTCTTTCTCACGGCGAAAATCTCATGGTGAAAACGTGAGAGCGGTCGCGCACGATGGGATCGTCGTCATCGATGGCCCGCCTCCAGCGTCGCCCATGGCTGCGCCAGCGTCGCCTCCACCCGCGCTTGGACAAGCGAGCGTCGGGATGGCGGCGAGACACGACGCGTACCCCGGCCCTACGGCCGTCGCGAGCAGGCAGGGAAGCCCGCTTTGGAGGTCCGTGGTGACGTCGTCTTCGCAGTTCTGCACGTTGCCGCTGGTCGCGACCTTCCCGAGGCACTGAATGCTCTGAGAACAGAGCGCGTCGACCAGGCTGTAACACTTCGTCTGGGCGTCGCTGATCGGGGTCGAGGTGATCGGGGGCAGACACGTTTGCGGCGCGGTCAGTCCGCCATCGGGATAGAGGGCGTCGCACGAGAGAGACTGGCTGTCGTTTAGACAAGCCGAAAAATCGGCTCCCGCTTCCAGATTGCAGTCAAACTCGATGTTGAGCTCGGCTTGGCAGTTGGTCGGGTTCGTTCCGCTCGCACACTGCGCGCCGCGCGCGCGCACAAGAGCGACGTGAGTTCTTGACACGGCTGCGGGCCCGGGGCCATGGCTGCATCATCGCCTTCGGCGCCCCCTTCGACTGCGGCGCTGCTGGCGCTGCTCGTGCTCGTGATGGCCCCTGAGGTTCCAAAGCCCAGCGTCGATGACGTCTCGGTCGCTTCAACACGCCCACATCCGACCAGAGGGCCTGCAAGGCAGCCCGTGATCGTGACGGTTCGCGCGGCACGGGCCCACGCGGTCCCCCGCTTCTTCAAGGGGCCTGATCGATCCCCCGACATCACTCCGCCTCCCGTCCGATGATAGGGCGGGAACGTGCCGCGCCTTGTCACTATTTTGCGCCCGAGGCAAAGCAGCCGCCTTCGATCGGGTCCGCCCGAGCGGCAAGGTCGGGGTGCCTCGTCCCCCTCGCCGCGGCAAGAGCGCGCCAGCGGCGCGACGATCCACCGCGTTTTGCGAGCCACCGCGTTTTGCGAGACAGGCGCCGTTTACTTACGTCAGTCCGTCACGCTTGCATCGCCCGGGGCGCCGCCGTCTTGCCGCACGGCCACCCCGGAGCGGCTGACGATCTGTTGAACGGCCCCGGCCTCATCTCGCATGAACACGCCTTCGACGGTGGGCACGCAGCGGTCGCGACAATGCCGCTCGGCCCTGGAAAAAAAGCTTCCGGCGCTGGCGTTGCGATGGATAGATGGCAAAAAAAACCGCGACATGCCGACCGATCTGCGCAAAGACCTGCCCGAGACGCTGACGACCGTGCGAACCCGACCGCTCTTCGTGATGCGGCTTGACGTTCACCCGCTCATCATGGTCGGCGGCCCACCCGGCGCGGTTCGACGCATCGGTGTGGTGCACGGCGGTACGTTCGAGGGCGAGCGTCTCTCGGGCGAGGTCATGGACGGCGGCAGCGATTGGCAGAACGTCAGGGGCGATGGCGCGACCACACTCGATGTCCGCCTCTCTCTCAAGGCAAGGGATGGGGCCCTCATCTGCATGACGTACCGGGGCCTCCGCTTCGGTCCGCCGGACATCATGGCGAAGCTCGAAAAAGGGGAGGTCGTCGACCCTGCAAGCTACTACTTCCGCACGAATCCCGTGTTCGAGACGGCCGCACCCCGGTACGACTGGCTCAACCGACTCCTTGCGGTGGGCATCGGCCATCGCCGCGCCGATGGCCCGATTTATAGCGTCTTCGAGATTCTTTGAGTCGCTCCCACCGTCGGAAGACGATGAAGGGCTGGCGCGGGCCGTCTTCTCGATGGCCCGCGCCGTGACGCCGACAACGCAAGCCGCAGGTCGGCGCGAGCGGCTCGACTTCGACGCGTGGCCGGTGGTCGGCGCAACTTCGGGCGGCCAAGCCGCTCCTGGCGCCCCGCCGCGAACACGCTATGCCCCGCGAATGCCGAGTGGAGCTCGTGGGCGACCGTGGGGTGCTCAGGGCGACGGTCGCTACGAAAACCCGATTCTGCCGGCGGACTACAGCGACCCCGACGCGATCCGCGTCGGTCAAGACTACTACCTTATCTCCTCGACCTTTCAGCTGGCGCCAGGCATGGTCGTCCTGCACTCGCTCGACCTCGTCAACTGGTCGACGATTGGCTACGCCGTTCCCGATCTTCGCATCATCGGCCCCGAGCTGAATTGGGACCGTATGGCCCGTTATAACTACGGGATTTATGCCGGTGCGATTCGGTATCACGCGGGCCTGTTTTGGGTGTACTTCACGTCGTACTGGGGCGAGGGTTTTTTCGTCAGCACGGCGCGCGATCCCCGCGGCCCCTGGGAGGTCTCGCAGCTTCTCGACGGCAAGGGCCGGCCTTTGCGAGTCATGAAGTGGGACGATCCCTGTCCTTTCTGGGATGACGATGGCAAAGCGTACCTTGCGGCGAGCAAGGTCGCCGGCGCGTGGTACCCGCACCTCTTTCAAATGAGCCTCGACGGTACGCGGCTTTTGGATGCCGACGTCGAAGCCATGAATCGTGAGGGACCGCAGCCGAGCGGCGAAGGCACGGTCATTTACCGTTGCGACACGAGCGAAGCGAGCAAGATCTACAAGATCAACGATTATTACTATCTTTTTCACAATGAAGTCGTCGACGGCACCCGCGTCGGCATGATGAAGCGCGCGCGCCACCTCTTCGGAACGCACGCCGACGGCTCGCGAGGTGAACCAGGGAATCCAGGAACATACGAGGTTCGGCAGATCATGCGGGGCCGCGCACCGGAGGACCGAGAGCCGAACCAGGGAGCGCTCGTGCAAGCGGAAAGCGGGCTCTGGTATTTCCTGACTCACGAGGGCAAGGGCGGCTATCCGGACGGTCGGCCCGTGTCTCTCCTGCCCGTCACGTGGGTTGACGATTGGCCCATTCCCGGGCTCGGTGCGGACCGTGACGGGGTCGGGGGCGTATTGGCCGGATCCGCCGTGCCGGTGGTCGGACATGAAGCCACCACGCCGCAAGGGAGCGACGACTTCGACGGGCCTCTTCTCTCTCCGCAATGGCAATGGAACCACCAGCCGCGAGACGATTTTTGGTCATTGACCGACCGACCCGGCCACCTCAGACTGCGTGCCTTTCGTCCTCTGGTCCCCGGCGACTTCTTCAAAGCGGGCAATACCCTATCGCAGAGAACCTTCGGCGCCGAATGGGTCGTCATCACGACGAAAATGGATATCCAGGGCATGAGCCAGGGCCAGTGTGCGGGCCTCGTCCATTTCAACGGCGGCTTGGACCATGCTCGGCTCAGCGTCGTCTGTCGTGGCGAAACGCGTGCGATCGTCTATCAAAGCGCGGTTCCCGCGGATCGCGGGATCGATCTTCCGAACTCGCAACGAGCGGTTTGGCTCCGCTCTCGCATCGATCGCGATGCGAAGACCACGTTCGAGTTCAGCCTCGACGGGCACGCTTTCACGCCCCACGGCGCTGTCTACGAGTTGACGTGGGGCAACTACCGTGGCGACCAAGTCGGCCTTTACACGTACAATGATCGCGAGGATCGCGGCTACGTCGACATCGACTGGTTTCGCTACTCGGTCGCAAGCGGGCATCGGGCCTCCCTTCCTCGCGCTTGAGTCCACAACCCCGGGCGACCCCGATAGAGGGGCAAGTGTTCAGTGACAGGCTCCCGCGATGGCGTGTGCGCCATTCGGCGGTTATGATTATGCCAAATGGCATCCGACTCCGTGCTCATGGACACCATGGCCATGCTTGGCCTGAAGGGCCGCGTCAACGCCGCGATCGACTTGATGCCGCTCATCCGAAGCGGACTTCCGTCCGCTGCGCTCGAACGGATGGCGCGGCATCTCGACCTGTCCGCGGTCGCCACGATCGAGTCGCTCGGACTCGCCAAGCGCACGATCGCGCGGCGCCTGCACGAACACAAACCGCTCTCCGCCGAGGAGTCCGAGCGCGTGGTGCGGCTCGCACGCGTCTTCGCCGAAGCCAAACACGTTCTCGGAGACGAAGCGAAGGCGAGGCGTTGGCTTCAGAAACCAAGCCGAGCCCTCGGAGGAGAGACCCCCTTGCACCTGCTCGACACCGACATCGGCGCCAGCGCGGTCTTCGAGGAGCTCGGGCGCATCGAGCACGGCGTGTTCGCGTAAAGATCGCCCGTGGTCAGCTGGCGTATCTGCAAACAGGGTCGGGCCAAGACGGCGTTCGACGGCGAAGGCGCCGCTCGGTATCCGGGTCGGTGGAATCGCAAAGGCGTGGCCATCGTCTACTGTGCCTCGACGCTCTCGCTCGGGACGCTCGAATACCTTGTGCACCTCGACCCCGACGAGTGGCCCGATAACCTCGTGTCCATTCGCTTCGAGGTTCCCGCCGATGTCGTCCACGCGGCCGAGGTCGTCGATGTGAGAACGTTGCCCATGGATTGGCGCGCGACTTCGGGCCCCGACGCGCTGAAAACCATCGGGAGCGATTGGGCGAAGTCCGGTCGCAGCGCCCTCATAATTGTTCCTTCCGCCGTCACTCCGAACGAGACGAACTTGCTCTTGAACCCGAGGCACGCCGACCTCAAGAGGCTTGTCATGCATCCCCCCGAACCGCTCGTGTTCGATCCCCGCTTGCGCAAAGAAGGCGCGCCTACGTAGTATAAAAAAGGGGAGGGGCGCAGCTGCCTCCGTACCCGCTTGGCCCGCCCGCGGTTCATCCCGGAGACGCGAGGCACGCCGAGAGACGGCCGTCGGCGTCATCGTGGGCGAGCACGGTCGCGCGGTCGAATAAGCGGTCTTACGGCGGCGCGTCGCTTCGCAGGGAGGGCGTCGGTTTCGTCGCTCCGCTGCTGGTCGAACGCACTGCGGTTGTCGACGCGTTGATCCGCTGGGCGCCCGGCGTCGATGTCGCTTACACATCGGAGCCCAATACCGAATCACCGGTTAATCGGACCGACAAAAGTCAGCAGTAGGTGTCCTCACTGGCGCGGGGGCCGCCTGGCCCGGGCGGCCTTCGAGCTGGTCTACAGTAAAGAGTTGTGGATCGTCCACGGCGTGGGCTTGGGGGTAGCAGCGGCTGGCTTTAAGCTCTCTCGCACCATGCCGACCGTCGGCGAACCTTCTATGCATGGCCTGCAATGAAGAACGGCTGGCGTAACGTTGCGATTGGCGGTGTAGAGCAGTGGGTCTCGGTTCGAGGCGAGGCTGCCTCCGCTCCCGTCCTTCTCTTCCTGCACGGTGGTCCTGGCGGCTCGGAGTACGGGCCGCGGCGCAAGTACCTACGCGCGCTAGAGAGATGCTGGCGTGTGGTCGACTGGGACCAGCGCGGGGCCGGACGGTCGTTTCGCGGCGACGAGGACGCGACGGTGCTGACGCTCGATCGGCTCGTGCTCGATGGCGTGGAGCTTGTCGAGTGGATTTGCAACGAGCTTTCGGTGGAGCGCGTCGTGCTCGTAGGTCACTCGTTCGGCACGGTGCTCGGCGTTTTGATGTCGCAGAAGGCGCCCGCGAGAATCGCAGCGTACGTGGGCGCCGCGCAGGTCGTTCAATGGGCGCGGCAAGAAGATCTTGGGTACGACTGGGCGCTGGCGGAAGCGCGTCGACTGGGCAGGACAAGAGCTCTGGAAGCTCTCGAACGAATAGGGCGGCCGGCTCACGGCATGTACGCCGCGGGCGTTCGCGGCGTGGAAACCCAGCGACGGTGGCTCGGCAGCCTCGGAGGTGTGAGCGCGGATCCATTGTTCCTTTTTCGGTACATGCTGAGCACTTTCACATGCATCGACTATCCATTGATGGCCAAGCTTCGATACCTCAAGGCGATGCGACGTTCTATGGAGTGTTTGTGGTCCGACCTCGGTCGGCGAATCGACTTGATCCGCGACGCGGCCAGCCTGGACGTGCCCGTCTCTCTTTTTGCGGGCCGTCGCGATCGCATCACGGACATCTCGCTCGTCGAGGCGTGGTACGCCACCGTCGATGCGCCGAAGAAACGGCTCGACGTCGTCGAGTTCGCGGGCCATCTCGCCCCCTTCGAGGCCCCCGAGCCCTTCATGGCCTGTCTCGAGACGGTACGCGCGTTTGCCTGATCCACGTTTTCTCAAGCGCTCGTCGTCGCCGATGCGTTTTGGACCTACCCTTCGCTCGAGGAGAGCCTCGGCAGCTGCTCGCACTTGTCGATACCGTTCGTTCGGGCCGCCTTTGCGGGAATATTGCATCGCCCCGCTGACTTCATGCCTCGGGGTACGTGCTGATGCTTCCGTATATCCACGTGGCGGACCTGACCTTCTTCGGCCTCCACCTTCACCCGTTCGGTCTCCTCGTCGTCGCCGCGATCACGACGGGCATGGCGCTCGCTCGCTCGCTCGCTCGCTGGCGCGCGCGACGGCACGGCTATGACCTTCAGAAGCTCGAGGCGTTCATCGGGTGGATGCTCTTCGTCGGGTTCATCTCCGCGCATGTGCTCGACATGCTGCTCTATCACCCGGACCGCGTGCTCACGCACCCCTGGTCGGTTCTCTTTATTTGGGAGGGGATCGGATCGTTCAGCGGGTTTATTGGCGCGCTGGCCGGGGTGGTCATGTGGCGCCACTTCGACTGGCAGTCACGCGTGGTCGGACCGTGGACGATCGGGCCGCTCCGTCTCGGCCCGTACACGCTCTCGCAGCTCTTGCGGCGACCGGGTGGACTATCGCCTGCCCCCATGTTGGGTCGGTTGGGGTCCGTGTTGTTGACCTTCGCGGGAAGCCCGAAGTCCTGCACGGCCGACCATTGCGCGCCCGTTCGCGTCGCAAAGTGAAGGTCGCTCATGCTGCTGTCGGTGTACACGACGACGGGCCGGGCAGAGGAGACATCCTTCCGGGCCAGCGTGCCGCGCCAGCGTGTCCGGATGGGCCCTCCCGTGCGTCGCGTCGCCGCAGGCGAGCCTACTGCGAAGGATTCTTATAGCGAACGGATTGCCAGTCGGGGTCCTCACACAAGCTGCACGTGGAGACGGGGTAGAAGAACGCCCGGGCCACCACGTCACCCATGAGTTTCCATCGAAACCAAGCCACCGTCGGGGCCTGCATTTTGACGTTCATCGCGTCCTGATGCACGCCGATGAACGCGGCCTGGACAAGCTCGGTAACCGCCCCATCGTAAATCGCGTTGGCGACCATCCCCGTCGGGTCGTTCACATCCATCGTGGCGTTGACGTTGAACATGGGGACGAGTTGACGCGACACAATCGTCGGGTCCGCTTCAAACTTGAGCAAAGGCATGAGGGGGAGCGTCGTCGTAATTCCCGTCGTCCCCGGCTCATTGGCCCCCGCCGCGATCGTGGCACCGCCACCTTGAGAGTGGCCGGCAGCGCCGATCTTGGTGACGTCGAGGACGGCGAAGTACGGGCTTGCAGCGATGGCATCTTCGGCGACCAGCCAATCGATCCCCGCTTTGATCGTCGCTCCGCCCGCGGTCGTGCTCGTATGGCCCGCGATGACGACGAATCCGTAGGAAGCCCAGTGCTGAAGGAGTAAGGCGTAGTCGTCGACGGTGTAGAGTGTTCCGTTGGCCCAGCTTACGATGGGATGCTTGCGGTTGTCGGTGAGCACGGCTGGTTGAAACACGTCGTACGCGCCACCCGGTCCAGTATTCATCTGACGCGTCGGCGGGAATGGGCCAGCCTCCGCGTAGTCACTCACCGCCGGCCAGGGGGCTCCGCTTGCCCCGTCCCCCGCCAGTTCTTCGGCCCCGTCATCCTCGACGCCCGGCCCTCCGTCCAGCACGGCGGTTTGACCGCTTGCGCCAGTGTCCGCGGTCGTCGCGTCGGCGACCGGTTCGGCGTCGACGGGTCCGACCCCGCTCGAGAGTCCACTTGAAGTTCCGGCGCTCGAAGCCGTGTCGCTCGGGGACCCACCGCCTGAACCAGCGGCGCCGGCTGTTGAGCGGCCTCCCGCGGATGCATTCGATCCCGTGGCGTTGAAAGGAGAGGTGGACTTGGAGCCCGCGCATGCGAGCTCGGTCAGGGCTCCAAGGAGAACCGCGGCAGGGTACCGTTTCATGGAAGCTCCTCGACTCATGGGCTTGAAAAGAAGCGGTATTCGAGACGCGCTCGGGATGCCAGAGCGGCTCGCCCTTGACGGGCGGCCAAAGCTGCACAAATGTTCAGTTCATGGACATGCCGCTGGCCGTCTCGGTTTTGATGCGCGAGCTTGAAGCATTGACGCAGTCCAAGGGCTTTTCCAAGGCTCGCGTAAAGTCCAAGGTCAACGCGAGGGGCGAACTCGTTCTAGGCGTCATCATTCCGCCGAGGACACCGAACGAATGGGGGGATCCTCCGAGCGCGCTGCGAGAGGAGAAACGACGGTCGAGGGAGAAGCGGTCATGAAACGAACGCGCGGGGGCTCGAGCCCCACCCGACGGAGCGGTCGCAGCGTGGGGTAGGGCGCGGACCGATCGCGAAACCCGAGCAGGACCACGGCTCACCGGCGGACCTCGCCGACAGCGTGGCGGAGCGCGCGGACCACGCGGCAATCGCCCAAGTCCTCGACCTTGAAGCGCTTCCCTCGTCCGCGTCAACACACCCGTATTGCGCATCCGCCGAGGGTGAGCCGACGGCGACGAGGGCTCCTGCGCATTCGTCGAGGGTGAGGCGACGGCGATGCGGGCTCTTGTATCGCGCATCCGTCGAGGGTGAGCCCACGGCGACGCGGGCCGTCGAGGGTGAGCCCTCGGCGACGCGGGCCCTGGCAACAGTCGATGCGTTGCGGCCGTTCTTCGGCTTCGCCCCAAGCGTAACGGCGTGCCGCGGAGCGCGTATACCCCGCGCAACCTGGAGAAAAAGACCATGCGAATCACACGCTCGATGATGGCGGCGGCGGTCGGCGGGATCCTGGCGGGGTGCGCGGCATCCACTCCGCCCGCAGACGCACCTTCGTCGGGCGGTGGCGCCGCGGCGGCGGCAGCACCGGCCAAACACGCTTGCAAGGGCCAAAATGACTGCAAGGGCCAAGGCGGCTGCAAAACCGAAAAGCACGGGTGCAAGGGCCAGAACGATTGCAAGGGTCAAGGCGGGTGCAAGGGCTGATGGCCCGGCACAACCGGGGAGGCCGCGTCGCGAAAGGTCGACGCCACGGCGGCCTGCAGGGCCAATCGACTGCGGGCGTCGTGTTTCTCGCTGCGGTGGCCACCCTGGCCCCTTTCGGCTGCTCCAAGCCGGCGGGCGACGGGGCGGCCGCGCCGGCTGTCGGCGGCCCTCTGCCCCAGGGAGCAACGGCGGCTACCGTGGCGGCGGCGGCCGCGCCGGCCTCGGCACCCTCGGCCTCGGCCGGGCCCGCGAGACCTCCCATGCGACCTTACGCTGATCCGCCCGCCGACCGGCTCGGCGTGCTCGCTCCGGGCACGGGGATCCCCGTCGGACAGAAGGTGCCGGACGTTCACGCGCGCGATCTCGATGGCCACGACGTGGCGCTGTCGTCGCTCTACGCCAAGGGCCCGATCCTGCTTGTGTTCTACCGGGGCGGCTGGTGCCCATTCTGCAATTCGGAAAACCACGCGCTGGCCACGGCGTACCCCGAATACCAGAAGCGGGGCGTCACTCCGGTCACCGTCAGCGTCGACGCGCCCGACGCCGAAGCAAAGACCCGGGCCACGTACGCCATACCGTTCCCCGTGCTGAGCGACAGCGATGCCTCGATGATCGACGCGTTCCACGTCGTGAAAGAGGTGCAAAGTGATGAGCTCGCAAAGATGAAGTCCTTCGGCGTCGACCTCGAGAGCTACTCCGGCAAGGCCCACCACAAGATCGCCATCCCAGCGCTCTTTCTCATCGACCGCGCCGGCGTCGTCCGCTGGGCACACTCCGATCCGGACTTCAAAGTCCGGCCGAGCACAGCGCAAATTCTCGCTGCGATCGACGCGGCCAAGCTCGGTCATTAATTGCCATTAATTGATGGGTCTGAAGTTCCGCGGCTTGCCACGCTTCAGATGAGTCACGAGCGGGCGGTCTTCGCGGACGCGCGCCGTGCTTCGGCGTCCTCCCGGGGCGCTGGACGTTTTCCTTGTGCTCCAGCCCGAACCCGGAAGTCGCTCTCGCGACTTCACCAATTTCGTTCCCGTTCGAGGGACCCGCTCTGATGAAAGCGATGACCTTCCGGGGGGACGAGCGACTCGAATCGCCACGCCGGCTCACCCGAGTCGAGCCCGCAGGTGGTCCCCCACGCGGAGTGCGTTGGCGATGACCGTGAGCGCAGGGTTCACGGCGGCGCTCGATGGGAAGAAGCTCGAATCGACGACGTAGAGGTTATCGACCTCGTGGCTGCGGCAGTTCACGTCGAGGGCCGAGGTCGCTGGATCTCGACCGAAGCGTACAGTCCCATTTTGATGCGCGACCCCGGCGAGAGGAATGCGCTCGCCGAGAAAGAGGTTCCGCGAGAAGAGCCCGGTGTGGCACTCGTCGCCGTGGACGGTGCACTTGCGCTGCGCCTTCATCGCTTGCTGCAGGGCGGCGGCCAGACGCTTGTGGCCCTCTTCGTTGTTCGGGCGCTGCGTCAAGACGATGTGGCCCCGCGAGTCCAAGGTGACCCGATTGTCCGGGTCGGGGAGGTCTTCGGACGTCAGCCAAAAATCGAGCGAGTGTTGTGCCATGGTGTCGAGGGCAAAGCCGGGAGCCAGCGCGGGTGCGCCAGCTCGTAGGGTGTCTCGGTCGAGCTTGCCCACAAACGAGATGTGACCCATCGGGAACGCGAAGTCTTTCGACCCGAAGTAAAAGTCGTTCACCGAGAGGGTTTTCTGAAAGACCGTCGGGTTGGGACACCGGCTCACGGCCATGAGCACCGAATTGACGTGGCCCATGTAGTGTCGGCCGACGACGTCGGAGCCATTGGCGAGCCCGCGCGGGTGCCTTTCGTTGGCCGAGCCCAGCAAGAGCGCTGCGGAGTTGATCGCGCCGCACGAAACGACCACGATCGACGCTGAATACTCAACGACCCCGCCCTCGTGATGCACGATGACCTTTCTCACCTCGCGGCCCGTGGCATCGGTCTCAAGGCGACTCACAAAGGCGTTTGTGAGCAGCGTAACGTTCGGGTGATCGAGCGCGGGGTCCACGCAAAGCACCTGCGCATCGGCCTTCGCCGAAACCAAGCACGGATGACCGTCGCACGTGCTGCAGCGGATGCAGCGGCTCTTGTTTTTGGATTGCTCGTCGAGCATCACTCCGAGCGGGGTGTGAAAAGGCCGCAGGCCCTGCCGCTCGAAATCATCCGAGAGGTCCTGGAGCCGCGGCTCGTGCGAGACCGGCTCGTGCGGATACGGACCGCTGGCCGTAGGCTCTGTTGGATCTTCGCCCCGCCGTCCGTGCACCTGATAGAGATTCTCGGCCCTCGTATAGTACGGCTCGAGATCATCGTAGGTGATCGGCCACGCTGGCGAGATTCCGCCGTGGTGTCGGAGCTCGCCGAAGTCCTCGCGCCGCAGGCGAAACAGCGCCGCGCCATAAAACTTGGTGTTTCCCCCGACATAGTAATTCGTGTGCGGATGGAGTGGCTTGCCCGCGCGATCGTGCCAGACTTCTTTCGTCTGGTAGCGCCCCTCCAAGTTGACGGCGCGCGTGCTCCAGTTCTCCTTCTCCCGGGGCACGTAGTCGCCTCGCTCGAGCATGAGAATCCGCTTTCCCGTGTCGGCGAGGGCAAACGCGAGAGTGCCCCCGCCTGCGCCGGTCCCGACGATGATGACGTCGTAATGCTTGGACGATTCCATGAGTTCGCCACTCCAGTGTTCCGAGCGTTGGGAGCGAGAGTCACAGGCCACTTCGGCCGGTCGTCATTGCTCCGCGTAGTTCCACGTCAGTCCGCCGTCGACGAAGTACGTGCTGCCCGTGACGTAGTCGGCGTCCGGCGACGCGAGAAACGCGACCACGCCCGCAACGTCCTCGGGCCGGCCGAGACGCCCGAGCGGAATCTGCTCGAGGAGCGGCCCGAGCTTTTTTGGGTCGTTCAAGAGCGCGCGGTTAATCGGAGTCTCGATGGCGCCGGGCGCCACGGCGTTCACGTTGATCGACAGATGGGCGAGCTCGATTGCGAGATTGCGCGTGAGCATCTTGATGCCGCCCTTGCTCGCGCAGTAAGCCGCAAAATTGGGAAACGGAAGCTCCTCGTGGACGGAGCTGACGTTGACGATCTTTCCGGGCTTCTTCGCCTCGCGCAGGTGACGCACGACGGCTTGGGTCGCAAAGAAGGCGCCCTTCAGATTCACGTCGAGAACCGCGTCGTAGTCCTCTTCGGTGACGTCCCAGAAGGCCGCATGCTTCTCGACGCCCGCGTTGTTGACGAGGATATCGACGCCGCCGAAGTGCGCGATGGTGTCGGCCACCAGCTTACGCACTTCGCCCAGGTCGCCGAGGTTCGCCTTGAGCATCAGCGCGGGCGCGCCGGCGGCCTCGACCTCGGCCACCGCCTCGCGAGCAGCCTCGGGGCTTCGGCTGTAGTTGACGACGACGCTCGCGCCCTCCTGGGCAAAGCGCTTGGCGATTCCGCGCCCGATACCTTGGCTGCTGCCCGTGACGATGGCCACTTTTCCTCGAAGCTTCATCGGTCCGTCTCCGGTTTTTCGCTTTGCGTCGCGGCGGTGAGCGTTCTCTGGCTCCGTCGGCGACGATCCTTTCTACGACGCCCGGGCCGACCGGTTACACGCCCGTCCTCGGGTAACCAGGCGGTCGGCGGCGCGTAGGCCCATGCGAGGTTGGGCGCCGTGGTGACATCGAAGGACAAGACGAAAGGATTCGATGCCGACGCGCCGAACCACGCGGGTGCCGCACCCGCGCAGGCATGGCGCGTGGCGGAGCTTCTGCGGGTTCTAAAGAGGGCTCGCGGCGCCGTGATTCGGGCCCTTCGTTCGCACTGGCCCGAGTATCTGTGCGAGGCCCTCGGACTCGGCATCTTCATGGTCTCGGCGTGCCTCGTCACCTGCTTTCTCGAAAGTCCGGGGTCACCCGTTCACGAGGCGATCTCGAACGCAACCCTGCGGCGCATGCTCGTCGGCGCCGCGATGGGCCTCACCGCGATTGCGATCATCTACTCACCCTTTGGAAAGCGGTCTGGGGCACACATCAACCCGGCGGTCACGATGACGTTCTATCGCCTCGGCCGGGTCGCGCCCTGGGACGCCGCCTTCTACGTCCTATCGCAGTTCGTGGGAGGGGCGCTCGGCGTCGTCGTCTCATTCGTACTTGCACCGAGCGCGCTGAAGCAACCGGCGGTTCACTTCGTCGTCACGTCACCGGGAGACGCTGGGCTGGGCGCGGCGGCGATGGGCGAGGCGATCATCTCCTTTCTCTTGATGTTCACGGTGCTCGCCGTCGGGGGCTCGCCCTATGCGTCGAGCACCGGCCTGATCGCGGGCTGCCTCGTGGCCGTGTTCGTCGCCGTCGAAGCCCCCTACTCGGGGATGAGCATGAACCCTGCTCGCTCGGCGGCCTCGGCGATTGTGGCCGCGGACTGGAGGGCCTGGTGGATGTACTTCGTCGTTCCCCCGCTCTCCATGCTCGCGGCGGCGCAGGCTTACCTAAGCGCCATGGGTCGGGCGCACGTGGCGTGCGCGAAGTTGCAACACAGCGCCGACGTTCGCTGCATCTTCTGCGGATTCGTGCCGAGCGCGCGACAAGACCATCAGGGGCCTACAAGCGGTTCCTCGTAACCGCGAGGCGGTCGATTCGTATGCATTCGGAATGCAGCGCGGGCAGGTGCAAGATGGCTGGGCGCTTTGACGCGACGATCATGACGGGCGCGCTCCTGCTTTTGCCCGTGCTGGGGGCCTGCGGCAGTCGGCCCACACCGATTTCTTCCCCCACGCCGACGCCGGGCGCTGCCTCGCGCTCCGTCGAGACGGGTATTTCCGTTCGCTCGGTGGAATGCGTCGGGATCACCGTCTCGAGCACCGAACGTCTGGCTGACTTCTACGAGCACGTCCTCGCCTTTCGCGAAGCGGTCGACCCGGTGCGGGGCGGCCAGTCGAGCGAGCAACCGGAAGGGACCCCCGGGCCGCGCTTTCGCCGCCGCAAGCTCGATCTCGGCTCCGAATGCGTCGAACTCATCGAACCCCTGGGAGGCTCGAGGCGTCGCATTCCCGACGACTCCAGAAGCAACGACCTATGGTTTCAGCACGTGGCGATCGTCGTTCGCGACATGGACGCGGCGTATGCAACGCTCGAGGCGAACCATGTCACGCATGTCTCTCCCGTCCCACAGACCTTGCCCGCATGGAACCAGAACGCCGCGAACATCCGCGCCTACTATTTCAAAGACCCCGATGGGCACACGCTCGAGCTCTTGTGGTTTCCGCCCGACAAGGGGCAACCGCGTTGGCATCCGCCCCCTGGCGCGGGTCTGTTCCTCGGCATCGACCACACGGCGATCGCGAGCGGGAGCACCGAGGCGAGCCTAACGTTCTATGTCGGAAGGCTCGGCTTGCACGTCGTGGGCAGAAGTGACAACTTCGGGCCCGAGCAAGAGCGCTTGAGCGGCGTGCCCGGCGCCCACGTTCGCATCACGGCGCTGCGGGCAGACAGCGGGCCGGGCATCGAGCTGCTCGAGTACCTGGCGCCGCCCGGGGGCCGCCCCATCCCAAGAGACGAGCGCGCCGACGACCTCACGCACTGGCGCACGGTCATGACGAGCGACGGAGTCACCGCCCGCGTGGCGCTGCGCGACCCCGATGGTCACACGATGGAGATAGAGCCGCGATGAGAGATCCCGAGACCGCCGTTTCCGCCGAGAGCGCCGAGGAGCGGCGCCTTGCCAGCTCGGACGATCGCGCGACCCACTGGAAAAAGTGGGGACCCTACCTGAGCGAACGCGCCTGGGGCACCGTGCGGGAGGATTACTCGCCCGACGGAACCGCGTGGGACTACCTGCCGCACGACCACGCCCGGTCGCGCGCGTACCGCTGGAACGAGGACGGCCTCGCGGGCATCTGCGATCGCCGTCAACGGATCTGCTTTGCGCTTTCCATGTGGAACGGACGCGATCCCATTCTGAAGTCGCGGCTCTTCGGGCTGACCGGCAGCGAGGGCAACCACGGAGAAGACGTCAAGGAGCTCTACTTCTATCTCGACTCGACACCCACGCACTCGTACATGCGGATGCTCTACAAGTATCCTCAGGCCGAGTTTCCCTACGCCCGGCTGGTCGATGAGAACCGTCGCCGCGGGCGGGGCGAGCCCGAATACGAGATCCTCGACACGGGCGTATTCGACGACGACCGGTACTTCGACGTCTTCGTCGAATACGCGAAGGCCGGCGTCGACGACATCGTCATCCGCATCGAAGTTATCAATCGTGGGCCCGACCCTGCGCCCATCGAGCTTCTGCCGACGATCTGGTTTCGCAACACGTGGAGCTGGGGCGAAGCCGGGAGCCGCCCGGAAATGGGCGTCGACGGCCGTGCAATCGCGATGACGGACCCCGAACGGGGCCGCTACTGGCTGCACCTCGAAGGAGACCCTGAGCTTCTTTTCACGGAAAACGAGACGAATCACGCTCGCCTCTACGGAATCCCCAATCGCAAGCCGTTCGTCAAGGACGCGTTCGACGAATACGTGGTCAGGCGGAACCGGAGTGCGGTGAATCCGACGAAGACGGGAACGATGGCAGCCGCGCGGTACGTCTTGGCCGTGCCCGCGGGCGCGACGAGAACCGTCACGCTGCGCCTCTCGAACGAGCACCTCGGCGACGGCGCACTCGACGAAGCCGCCCACGTCATAGCCTTGCGCAAGAGCGAATCGGACGAATTCTACGCGACGGTCATACCCGGCGACCTGTCCGAAGACGCGAAGAGCGTCATGAGGCAGGCGTTTGGTGGTCTGCTCTGGTCCAAACAGTTTTATCATTACGTCGTCCGCGATTGGCTGGCGGGCGACCCGAACCATGTGCCGCCCCCCAAAACGCGCAACGATGGTCGCAACCGCGACTGGTTTCACCTCTACAACGCGGACGTCATCTCGATGCCCGACAAGTGGGAGTACCCTTGGTACGCAGCCTGGGATCTCGCGTTTCACTGCGTTCCCATCGCGCTCGTCGACTCCGAGTTCGCGAAAGAGCAGCTCATCTTGCTCTTGCGTGAGTGGTACATGCACCCGAACGGCCAGATTCCGGCGTACGAGTGGGCCCTCGGCGACGTGAACCCGCCGGTCCATGCGTGGGCCGCGTGGCGCGTTTACAAGATCGAAAAAAAGAGAAAGGGCCGGGGTGACCGAGTCTTTCTGGAACGCGTCTTTCACAAGCTCATGCTGAACTTCACCTGGTGGGTGAACCGGAAAGACGCCGAGGGAAACAACGTCTTCGAAGGGGGCTTTCTCGGGCTCGACAACATCGGCGTTTTTGACCGAAGTGCGCCGCTCCCGACCGGGGGCTACATCGAGCAGAGTGACGGCACGAGCTGGATGGCCATGTATTGCCTCAACCTGCTCGCGATCGCGCTCGAACTTGCCAGTGAAGACGTGGCCTACGAAGATGTCGCGAGCAAGTTCTGGGAGCACTTCGTCCACATCGCGCATGCGATGAACACGATTGGCCTCTGGCACGAGGCCGATGGTTTTTACTATGACATGCTTCATCTTCCCGGGGGACAGAACATGCCCATGACAATCCGGTCGATGGTCGGGCTCATCCCACTCTTTGCCGTCGAGACACTGGATCCCGAGCTGCTCGAGAAGCTCCCGGCGTTCAAGCGCCGGCTCGAGTGGTTCATCGACAATCGACCCGACCTGACGGCGAGCTGCGGCTGCATGCGCACGCCCGGGCAGGGGGGGCGCCGGATCTTGGCCATCTTGGACGAAGAGAAGCTTCGCCGAGTCATGGCGTTCGTGCTCGACGAGCGCGAGTTTCTATCGGGCTACGGCATCCGCTCTCTCTCTCGCATCCACAAGGAGACGCCTTTCACCCTCGCCGTCGACGGCAAAGAGCATCGCGTGGACTACGAGCCCGGCGAGTCGTCGAGTGGGCTCTTCGGCGGGAATTCGAATTGGCGGGGGCCCATCTGGTTTCCCGTGAACTATCTACTCATCGAATCGCTCCAGAAATTTCACTTCTATTGGGGCGACGACGTGAAGGTCGAGCTCCCCACGGGGTCGGGGCACTTTGTCTCGCTCGCCGACGCCGCAGCCGAGATTTCGCGACGGTTGGTGCATATTTTTCTGCGAGGTGCGGGCGGGCGAAGGCCCATCTTTGGCCACTACGAAAAAATGCAGAGCGACCCTCACTTCAGGAATTTGATCCCGTTCCACGAGTACTTTCATGGCGACGACGGGTCGGGGATCGGCGCGAGCCACCAGACCGGCTGGACTGGGCTCGTCGCCAAGCTCATTCAGCAGAGCGGCGCGTAAACACTCCCGCGATGCTCGTCTCGGCCGCCGGCGCAACTCGGCCGCCGGCGCAACGCACGCGCGAGATCACGCGTCGCATGCCTCGTCGCGTGCAATGAGCCCACGCGCAAGCCAACGCAACGTCGCCGAGACGAGGCGCACGCGCGAAGGATGGCGTGCGCCGCCGGCTCGAACAGCAGGGCTGAAGCCGTACACCTTCGCTGTCCACTCGTTGCGCCGCGCTCACGGCTCTCGGCCATCGTCTCTCGGGAGCGACCACCTTGGCTGAACGTAGTACGATGCGGGTATGAACCTGGCCCATTCCGGCACGCGTCGTTCGCGTTTGGGCGCTCCCATCGCCCGGCCCGGGTCGCTGGCCGGTGCAGCGATTCTCGCACTCGCCGCGGCAGGCGGCTGCTCGGGCGGCGCCAGCGAAACGTCCTCCACGGCCGCGGCGGCAACGAACGGGAGCACCGGCTCTGGCACCGGCGGCGAGAACACGGGGGGCACGAGTTCGAGCTTGGGCAATACGACCCCGGGCTCCAGCGCGACGACATCGAATTCGGGCGTGGCGGCCACGAGCTCCGGCAGCGCGAGCTCCGGCAGCGCGAGCTCCGGCAGCGCGAGCTCCGGCAGCGCGAGCTCCAGCACGAGCTCCGGCAGCGCGAGCTCCGGCAGCGCGAGCTCCGGCAGCGCGAGCTCGGGATCCTCGGGCCTCGCGGGCATCGATGGCGGCGCGACGGACGGCGCCGGCGGCGGCGTCCCACCGGGCGGCGGGGTTTGCGATATCTTTGCGTCCGGCAACGCGCCGTGCGTGGCCGCGCACAGCACGGTTCGTGCTCTGTACGCCGCGTACAACGGCAACCTCTACCAGGTCACGCGCGCGTCCGACAACACGACCGAGGACATCGGGGTCCTCAGCGCCGGCAGCTTTGCCAATTCAGCGACGCAGGACACGTTTTGCACCGGCACGACGTGCACGATATCGATCATCTATGACCAATCCGGCAAGGGAAACCACCTCACGCCGGCGCCCCCGGGCCAGCGCAAGGCCACGCCCGACAACCCGGCGGACGCGACGGCCCTCAAGCTGACGCTGAGCGGCCACACCGTCTACGGGGTCCACATCGTGGCGGGCGACGGCTATCGGAACGACAAGGCCATCGGCACGACGACCGGCGACCTGCCCGAGACCGAGTACATGGTGACGAGCGGCACTTTCTATAACTCCGGCTGCTGCTTCGACTACGGCAACGCCGAGACCAACAATACCGACGACGGCGACGGCACCATGGAAGCCGTCTATTTCGGCACCGCGTCGCAATGGGGAAAGGGGGGAGGTGCCGGGCCCTGGGTCATGGCGGACATGGAAAACGGCATCTTTGCGGGAGTGAGCTTCGCCGCCAATGCGGCCGACACGCCGCAGACCTCCACGTACGTCACGGGGTTCGTCATCGGCCGATCCGGGACCTTTGCGCTCATGGGCGGCGACGCGCAGTCGGGGACACTGACGGCTTTCTACGATGGTGCGCGCCCCAACGGCTATAACCCGATGAAAAAGCAGGGGGCCATCATCCTGGGGATGGGCGGTGACAACACCAACGGCGCCCAAGGAAACTTCTTCGAAGGGGTCATGACGTCCGGGGCCGCGACGGCCGCGACCGCGGACGCCGTCCAGGCCAACATCGTGGCCGCAGGGTACGGGAAGTAACGCGGGTAGGACGTACCGGGTTCGCTCAACGCAAAGCCGCCTTCGCGCGTCTATCGCGCCTCGCGAGGTCGACGAGTCGAACGCGTGCCTGACCGTGCCTTCGGGTCATCGGCCCGTTGTCGCAACGGAGGGCGCAACGGTCTTGGCTCGCCGTCACGGCGTCCGTGCACAGCGCAACCCCGCGAATTCGGCGCCAACCGATGGTTCGGCCTCGCTGCGGATCTCGGCGAGCAAATCCCCGTCCGCGCCGGCGAAGGACGCCCCGCGGAGGACGCGCCCGGGGTAACCGTCGTACGAAAAGACAGCGCAATCGGTGCACGGGTTCGGGTAGGCCGGGTTCAGCCAATCGAGGCTCCACTCGTAGACCTCTCCGGTCATGTCGAGCTGCCCCCAATAACCGGCTCCGAGCGCAGGTGTTCCTACCGGTGCAATGTTTGTCGGCCCCGTACAAAGGTCCAGGGTATTGCCGTAGGCGCAGTCGAAAATGGCATATTGATTCACGGAAAGCCACGGATCTGTGGAACCCCAAGGATACTCGCGCTGCTGGCTGCCGCCCGCTGCAGCATATCCCCATTCCGCCTCGCTCGGAAGAAAACCGCCATCCCAGATGCAAAAAGCGTAGGCCTCGTACCAGTTCACACAATTGATCGGCAGATTTTCATTATTTCCAGGCGATGGGGTCCACGTCTCGTAACCAAGCCTGCTGCAATTCAGGTTTGTGCTCCAGGTGCTTGCGGCAGCCGGTCCCGTCGGGATTTCCGCGTTCCACTGGGCAGCGTTCCAGCCGCTCTCGTAGACGACCCCGCCATCGTCGCCGAGCTGACCGTCGTCGACGAGCCCCCGCCCGCCATTCAGATGGGTGTGGATGCCGCTGCCGCTCGCAGGCGGCGACCCCGCGCCGCCCGTCAAATAGTTTATGTATTGACGAAAGCGCCCGACCGTCACGAGATACTTGTCGAGACCAAACCCGCTTACCGTCGCCGGATCGGCCTCCGACGTCGGACCCCCGTCGCCGACGTTCTCATACGTTCGATAGTAAGTCCCGCCGGCGACGTCCAGGCTGGCGCAGCAGCTCTCGGTACCACTGCCTCCGGGCCCGCAGTTCGTCATCCCGAGGCCGCCTGGTTCGCAGCTCGGTGGTTCTGCCCTTGCGGGACGCGATGAGCTGCTTGCAGAAACGGAAGAACTCGAGGTCGGCGAAGGCGGACAGCTGTTTGTGCATTGGAGGTGGCCTGTGACGTCACACATGCAGTCCACGATGCAACTCGAACTCAAACCCCCATCGTTGACCTCCGGAGTTCCGTCGGCCGTCACGAAGCACGCGCAGCTGATGCTTGGGTAGCTCTGCTGGCAAGCATCGCCCTGCGCGCATCCAGGGCAACCGAGCGTCGCGCCCGATCCTGACCCCCCTTGCACGCTTGCCTCGCTGTTGCTTGTCTCGCTGTTGCTTGCCTCGCTGTTGCTTGCCTCGCTGTTGCTTGCCTCGCTGTTGCTTGCCTCGCCACTCGTGGCTCCCGACGATCCGACCGTCGCGCAGGCCATGCCTGATCCCGCCGCCGCGCTCGATCCGCCGGCGCTGTTTCCTTTTGCGCCGCCACCCATCGATGCCTCCGCATCGTTGGTGCTCGCTGCGCCTGCCGCCGCGGTGCGGCCGGAGCGGCCGTTCGATGTGGCGTCCACCCGTCCGGCACAGCCGCCAAGGGCCATCGACAGGCTGATGACCCGCGCTGCGCGTGGCCATCCGGTTGAAGTTCCCTTGACGAGGTTCAAGATGGGCCTTCCCCTTGATGGCCGCACGCCCGCGTCACCGGCCCGCGCTGCCCGCACGACGAGATCAGTTCGCATCCGACATCCGTAACGCGTCGGACGGGCTTGGCCCTGCGTCCTGCAAGGCGTTGCCGTCCGACGACGCATCTTCCTCGTCCGACGACGCATCTTCCTCGTCCGACGGAGCAACTGCAAAAGCACAAGCGGAGGAGGCCGCCGCCGCGGTCGTGCCGACGACCAAAAACTCCAGGGTCTCGATGGTGGCCTGCTCGAAACCTTCACCCGTCTGCGAATCGGCGAGGGGCGTCCAACACCCCGCGTTATTATAGGTCCATATCGAAAGTCCGACGGCGTTCGCGGCGGAGTTGCTCCATGGAAGGCGCACAGTGGCAGGGGTTGCGAGCTGGCTGGTCAAGGGTTGGAGCAGGTAAACGGGGGACCAGTCGAGCAAACCGCTCGGCGGGGGGAGCGTCGTCTCGGTCAAGATGACGACGGTCGTTGACGTGAATGCCGACGGCGGGAAGTCAACCTCCGCCGCAACGCCACTGACGATCGATTGGCGTCCCGCCAGACTCACCGTGCCGCCCTCTTCGCCGATGATCGCCGTTGTCATCTCGCCGACGCCGACGGGGCATTGAGGCGACGGCTGGGCGCCCGCGCCGCGCGTGCACCCGCACCAGTCTATGATTGCACCGTCGCCGACGTCCAGCGCAGTGCCCTCCGCGCACGCTCCGCTGACATCGGCATCGGCCGCCGTGATCATCTCGTCGGGTGAAGCGCCGCTGTCCAGGTCGCCTTGAATCGTGTCGCTCGGTGATGACTCCGCCCCCGAGACGCCGACTGAAGAGTCGCCCGGGTCGTTTGCGGCGCCGTCCTCCCCAATCGATCCGGTGCACTCCGCAGACGCAAGCACGACGACGAGCGTGGTGGCGCCGAGCCTTCCGCTTGAGCGACGACTCACGGCCTTGCCCCCAAAGTCTCAGCAGAGGCCAATTTCCAATCCTCGTCAAGCCTCACGGCGCCCACGAAGCAGCACCCACGG
Organism: Polyangiaceae bacterium; assembly: GCA_050013115.1. Classification (GTDB taxonomy): domain Bacteria; phylum Myxococcota_A; class Polyangia; order Polyangiales; family Polyangiaceae; genus Palsa-1150. Next base: position 13,654 of record JBEKFX010000056.1, on the reverse strand, counting down.
TGCGCGCCCCGCATCGGGCCGGGCATCCGCAGCCTGGTTCGAATCTGAGCGCACGGTCCGCAAAGGCGGTTGTTCCGAGACGCGCTCTGCGCCAGCGCTTGCCCCGCGCCCTGGAAGTCCAGACTAGGGCGCCTGGCCGCAACGCGCACCGATCCATCCTTCGGCGTCAATCGGAACCGCCTGCTCGCGGTCCGAGTTGAGTATCGAACTGAGTACACCCACCGGCTCTGGGGCCCCGATGCCGCCGCCGCGTTAAACTTTTGCGGATACGGGTTCGGACGCACCGCTCAGATACCCGCAGTCCACGCATGGAACGGCGTAGTTTGCATACCAATCCAAAGTCCACTCGGACACGTTCCCGGCGAGATCGGTTTGCCCCCACTTGCCATCGCCTTTGGGCGACAACGACCCGACGCTGGAGAAAGGCCCAGGCCCAGACATGATGACTTCACAAACTGACTCATCGGGTAGAGCTCCAAGTGGCTTCCGTCCAAAACGGGCTCAAGGGGACCCGCGGCGCCCGCGGCGTACGTGCAGTCCACTGTCTGTGAGTTTGGGGGACTGGACCACGGGTAGACTCGTTGCTCGGCCCCTCCGCTTGCGGCGTAGTTCCACTCGGCTTCAGTGGGCAGAAATCCACCGTCCCAAATGCAAAAGGCATATGCTTGATACGGCCGCCGAGAGCGGAGCGGGCAGCTCGAGTTCGACGAACCATCTCGGAATCACCGCGGGGTCAGGGCTTGCCCCGGCGGCAACCTGCAGGGCCGCGCCGAGCGACAGGTGCACAGGGGCAGATGAGGACGCCGGGAAGACGGATTCGTTCTGAGCGATCGGAATTTCTTGCGCAACGGGGGGGTCACCCCGCCCACTCGCTTGGGAAGCCAATCGCGTCGCCGCGGGCTGCGTTGGGGGGTGCCGGCGGCGGCGCCTCTGTCCCAGGCGTCGGCGCACCAAGCCGTGCCTATCACGATTTATCGTCGCAACTCGGTTTTCGCGTATCAGGACTGATCGTCTGAGCGCCCGCGTGGCCCGCAGGCGTCGTCGCAGCACGATTTCTCGTCGCATCCGGACTCCATCGTGCATCACGAAATGCCGCGTCGGGTATCGCCTATCGTCGTCCGGCCGCTCGACCCGCGCCCGGGTCCTCGCGGAATCACGACGTGACCTGCTGAGCGCGTTCGGCCCATCCCAACGACGCCGACCGACGGCACACCAGTGCAACGTCAACCCATTACGAAATCCCGCGCCCGGCTCTGCCGGTCGAAAGAATCTTCGTCTTCGACAATCGCATGCCGAGCAGAGGCATACGTCACGACTCGGCCGCGCGGAAACCGCAGAAGCGAAAGCGCCATAAACTTGGAACACCATGAGAGCCAGACCCGAAGGCGCAACGGACCGGGAAAGCGCGCGAGATGTCGCTTTTTTTGGTCTTATGACACGCCGGGCAAACGCCGGGCCCACTCCGCGCGGTGTTTCAGCCGCGTGTCCTCGCCCGCGGCGTACTTTCGATTCTTCAACGCGCGAAGTCGGTGCGGGGCGGCCGCGAGTTTTCGTTGGCCGAATCGTGATTCGCTCAAGAAACACTTTGGACCCGTCGTTGCGATATGATCGGACAAGACAAAAGCGACGACAAAATATCTAGCCGAAATACTGGACCTGCTATGACCACGAGCGGCTGGCGCAACGGCGCCCGCACTCATCCCAATTCGCTTTCCTTGGCGTCGGTTTAGCAACCCCATCGCTTGCGCAGTGCCGCCTCGCCAACCTCCCACCCAGGAACGATCATGATGCAGATACCGACCCGTTTTTTACGTTTATCGGCCCACCTCTCGGCGCTCTCACTGGCATTCGCCGCCCTCGTCTCGGCTTGCAACAAGGGAAGCAGCGCCTCTTCGGGCGGCCCGGCCACAAATGACAAGCCGGCGGCCGCGACGATGGGATCGAAGCTGGCCCTCACCGACAGTGAGGTCGTGGTCGGGCAGCTCCACAGCGCGACGGGCACGATGGCAATCAGCGAAACCGGGTCGATCGAAGCGGAGCGGCTGGCCATCGAACAGATCAACGGGACCGGAGGAATTCTCGGCCGAAAGATTCGAATCATCCAGGAAGACGGCGCCAGCGATTGGCCGACGTTTGCCGAAAAGGCAAAAAAGCTGCTCGAACAGGACCACGTGGCCTCGGTCTTCGGTTGCTGGACCTCGGCCTCGCGAAAGGCCGTTCTCCCCGTCTTCGAAAAGGACAACGGGCTCCTTTACTATCCTACGTTCTACGAGGGGCTCGAACAATCGAAGAACGTGTTCTACACGGGGCAGGAGGCCACCCAGCAGATTCTCGCCGGTCTGGATTGGATCCACAAGACGAAGAACGCCAACACGTTTTTCCTCATCGGCTCCGATTACATCTGGCCGCGCACTTCGAACAAGATTGCGCGAAAACACATCGAAAATGTGCTCCATGGGCAAGTCGTGGGTGAAGAGTACTACCCGCTCGGCCACACCCAGTTCGGCTCGCTCATCAACAAGATCAAGGCCCAGAAACCCGACGTCGTCTACGCCATCGTCGTCGGAGGAAGCAACGTCGCCTTTTACAAGCAGCTCCGCGCGGCCGGCGTGACGGCCGAAAACCAAACCCTCCTGACCATTTCCGTGACCGAGGACGAGATGCTCGGCATTGGCGGCGAAAACATGGTCGGCTTCTATGCGGCCATGAAATATTTTCAAAGTCTCGACAACGACAACAACAAAAAATTCGTTGCCGCGTTCAAGGCCAAGTACGGCGCCAATTCGGTCATCGGCGACGTGACCCAGGCCGCCTACCTCGGCCCGTGGCTCTGGAAAGCAGGCGTCGAGAAGGCGGAGAGCTTCGACGTCGACAAGGTCGTCGCGGCGTCCCCCGGTATCGAGCTGACGACGGCCCCCGAGGGTTATGTCAAGATTCACCCGAACCACCACCTCTGGAGCAAGCTCCGCATCGGTCTTGCCCAAGCCGACGGACAGTACAAGGTGGTCTACGAATCCGAGCTCATCGAGCCGAACCCCTTTCCGAAGGGCTACCAGTGAGTCGGCTGCGACGCGTACGGATTCGATAGCCATAAATTTGCACATCTCTTTTCGCGGCTGCTCCCAGGAGGGTTGAACGATGCACGCTTCACTGGCGATTTGGGCCATGCAGGCATTCAATGGCCTGAGCAACTTTTCCGTGCTGCTGCTGATGGCCCTCGGCCTGGCCATCATCTTCGGTCAAATGGGCGTCATCAACATGGCCCATGGCGAATTTCTGACGATTGGAGCCTACACGACGTACTTGCTTTCAAACCTCAGTGAGCGTTTTGCTCCCTGGCTGTCGAAGTGGTACTTCCTCGTGGCGGTGGTCGTCGCGTTCGGGCTGGCCGGTCTCGTCGGCCTCGCCGTCGAATACCTGATGGTCCGTCACCTCTACCGGCGGCCCCTCGACACTCTACTGGCCACTTGGGGGTTGAGCTTGATCATGCAGCAAGCATTCCGTTCGATCTTCGGAGCCCGCGAGGTCAGTGCGACTTTGCCAGGGTGGCTCATGGGCTCTTTGAAGCCGACCGGTTCCATCGACATCCCAATCAACGGACTCTTCGTCATGGGACTGACGACGGTTCTCACAGCGCTCGTCTTCGTCGGCCTCTTTCGAACTCGGCTCGGCGTCGACGTCCGAGCCACGATGCAAAATCGGTCGATGGCGAGCGCCGCAGGTATCAATACCGGGCGAATTGACCGGTTCACGTTTGCATTCGGTTGCGGGCTGGCCGGCATCGCCGGCGCGGCGTTCACGACGATCGGATCGACGGGGCCGACGAGCGGCTCACTCTACATCGTCGACACTTTTCTCGTCGTCGTCTTCGGCGGTGCGCAAAGCCTCATCGGGACCATCGGGTCAGCCTTCACCATCGCCCAAACGCAGGCCACAACGGAGTTTTTCATGACGGGGTCGATGGCCAAAGTTGTCACCCTGTCGGCCGTCGTGCTGGTTCTGATGGCCCGCCCGCAGGGGCTCTTCGCCTTGAAGATGAGGAGCTAAGACGCTGATGAGTTCTTCACGACCGCCTGCGTCGCGGGCCGCCGCGCTCAGGCACCTGACGACCCAGGTCTTCGTCGACCTGCGCCAACGGGAGAACCTTTACTTTCTGGTTCTCGCCGTTCTGCTCCTCGCTGTCCTCCCCGCCTGCTTCGATGTCTTTCGCCTGAATCTCTGGGGCAAGTATCTGACCTATGCGTTCGTTTCGCTCGGCCTCGTCCTTTGCTGGGGGTTCGGCGGCATCTTGAGCCTTGGACAGGGCGTGTTCTTCGGTCTGGGCGGCTACTGCATGGCGATGTTCCTCAAGCTCGAGGCCTCGGACCCAGCGAGTACATCGATTCAGTCGACGCCGGGCATTCCCGATTTCATGGACTGGAACCAGCTGACGTCGCTGCCGTTCTTCTGGGTACCGTTTCGAAGTCTGGCGTTCACGCTGGCAGCGATCGTCGTCGTGCCGGGTGCCCTGGCGCTCTTGCTCGGCGCCACGATGTTTCGGCGCCGCGTCGGAGGCGTGTACTTCGCCATCATGACGCAGGCGATCGCATCGATCTTGTCAATCCTCATCATCGGCCGACAAGGCTATACGGGGGGGGTCAACGGGATCACGGACCTCCGAACGTTGCACGGCTGGGACATTCGAAGCGATTCAGCGAAGCTTACGCTCTACTACGTGAACGCCGTGCTTCTCCTCGGCGCCGTGGCGCTCGGCTTCTCGATCGTTCGAAGCAAACTCGGTCGACTGCTCGTCGCGCTGCGCGACCGCGAAGAGCGCGTCCTCTTCACCGGATACGACGTCGCCAGCATCAAGACCTTCGTGTTCGTGCTGGCTGCGCTGTATTCGGCCGTCGGGGGCGCGATGTTCACCCTCCAAGTGGGCTTCATGTCCCCTTCGTTCGTCGGCATCGTGCCGTCGATCGAGATGGTCATCGCCGCGGCGGTCGGAGGGCGCGGCTCTCTGCTCGGCGCGATCTATGGCACCCTCCTGGTCAATTACGGTAAAACGTATTTTTCCGAGAGCTTTCCGGAATTGTGGCTTTTCGTCATCGGCGCCCTCTTCATTCTGGTCGTCATGGTGTTCCCCGATGGGCTGGCCGGCATCGATCTGCGCCGGACCCTCAACCGGATACTCATTCGTCTGCAGCGCCGCTCGAAAAACGAGACGGCACGCGGATCCATCCCGAGCCAGACCCCCGATCGACCAACCCTCTCGTCCACCAAGGCCCCGGCGGACCAAGTCGAGGTGCTCTAAGACCATGAACACTCCGCTCCTGGAAACCCGGGCGCTCCGGGTGTCGTTCGACGGCTTCGTCGCCGTCGACAATCTCAGCATCAGCGTCGACACCGACGAAGTTCGCGCCATCATCGGCCCGAACGGCGCAGGCAAGACGACCCTGCTCGACCTCATCTCGGGGCGCACGGCGCCCACCTCGGGCCAGGTGCGATTCAAGGGTCACGAGGTCACCGGGCTGCACGAATATCAAATCGTCCGAGCCGGAATCGGGAGAAAGTTTCAGACCCCGTCGGTGTACGAGTCGCTGACGGTGTTCGAAAACTTGGAAATGGCCTATCCGGACCCGCGCAGCTGGTGGTCAGCCTGGCGCTTTCGACGCAGCGCGGAAGTCGTGGCGACCATCGAGGAAATCGCAGAAAGCGTCTATCTGAAGGACCGCTTGCGCGATCGCGCCGAAACGCTCGGGCACGGTCAGAAGCAATGGCTGGAGATCGGATCGCTGCTCATCCAGCGCCCGAAGCTCCTTTTGCTCGACGAACCCGTCGCGGGCATGAGCGTAGGGGACCGCGAGAAGACGGCAGTCCTTCTGGCAAGCCTTTCCAAGGGACGGGCCGTGATCGTGGTCGAGCACGACATGGATTTCGTCAAAAAGATCGCGCATCGCGTCACCGTCCTTCACCAGGGTCGCCTGCTGGCCGAGGGCCCGATGGAGGTGGTGCAGAACGACCCCAAAGTCATTGAAGTTTATCTCGGCCATTGAATGGTTGCCATGAACGATGCCCTGCTCAAGGTCGATTCCATCCGCGTTTGCTACGGCGAGAGCGAGGTCATCGAGTCGCTGTCGCTCGCCGCCGCTTCGCGCGAGATCGTCGCCGTCATGGGTCTGAATGGGATGGGCAAAACGACACTCATGAAGGCGCTCATCGGGCTTCTTGCGCTGCGCCGCGGCGCCGTCTCTATCGACGGGCGCGACGTCACGACCGCGCCGCCCTTTTCCCGCGTTGCCGCGGGGCTCGCGTACGTGCCTCAAGGGCGGCTCCTTTTTCCCGCGCTCAGCGTCGAGGAGAACATTCAGACCGGGCTACCGCCCAAGGAACGAAAAGTCCCCGAGGAGCTCTACGATCTCTTTCCCGTGCTCAGGCAGATGAAGAATCGCCGGGCCGGCAATCTGTCGGGGGGCCAGCAGCAGCAGGTCGCGATTGCCCGCGCGCTCGCGAGTCGGCCGAAGGTGCTTCTGCTCGACGAGCCGACCGAAGGGCTGCAACCCTCGATCATCAAAGAGATGGCCGTGCAGCTTCGACGAATCCGCGACGATCGCGGACTCACCATCGTCGTATCCGAACAGGTCCTCAGCTTCGCTCTCGCCGTGGCTGACCGCATCATCGTCATGTCGAGGGGCCGAGTCGTCCACGAATGTCCCCGCAGCGCAGTGGACGAGGAATCTCTCGGCCGACGCCTCTCGATCTAGCGCGCGAACCGTTGATTTTAGCAAGCGATATCGTCGGTATTTCACCCTTGGTGCGAGGTTTTCGAAATGGATACCCTGATTAGTGTCGACGTCTCGTCGAGCCCTGAAAAACAAGACATTTTGCATAACCGCTGGCACCCCGACATCCCCATCGTGTCGTGGGTGAAACCCGGGGACCAATTTCGTGTCGAATGCGTCGACTGGACGGGGGGCCAGATAAAAGATGACGACAGCGCGACCGACGTCAAAGTGGTCGACCTCACCAAAGTTCACTACTTGACCGGACCCATCGGGGTGCACGGTGCCGAGCCGGGCGACCTGCTCGTGGTCGAGATCCTGGACCTCGGAGTCTTGAAGAGCTCGCAGTGGGGCTTTACGGGAATTTTTGCGCGGGAGAACGGCGGCGGGTTTCTCGTCGATCACTACCCGGAAGCGCGAAAGGCGTGTTGGCAGTTTAGCGGAATTTACGCGAATTCACGCCATATTCCCGGCGTCGAGTTCGCCGGTATCATGCACCCCGGGCTCATCGGATGCTTGCCGTCCAAGGAGCTTCTCGGCAAGTGGAACTCTCGCGAAAAGGCCCTTTTCGATACGAACCCGAGCCGGGTACCCCCCCTTTGCGCGTTGCCGAGCGCCGAGACGGCGCACATGGGCCGCATGAAGGGCGACGCCGCAAAACATGCCGGGGCTGAGGGGGCACGCACCGTGCCGCCGCGAGAACACGGAGGGAATTGCGACATCAAGAATTTGTCGCGTGGCTCGACCGTCTACTTTCCCGTTTACGTGAAGGGGGGCGGCCTGTCGATGGGGGATATTCATTTCTCCCAGGGCGATGGGGAGATCACCTTTTGCGGCGCTATCGAGATGGCCGGCTATCTCGATTTGCGGGTCGGCGTGATCAAGGAGGGCATGTCGAAGTACGGGATCAAAAATCCGATATTCAAAACAGGGCCGATGGAGCCGCGCTACTCCTCATACCTCATTTTCGAAGGGATCTCTGTGGACGAGGCCGGAAAGCAGCACTACCTCGACGTTCATGTCGCCTATCGACAGGCGTGTCTCAACGCCATCGAGTACCTGAAGAAGTTCGGCTTCACCGGGGCGCAGGCCTATGCCATCCTCGGAACGGCCCCGGTGGAGGGTCGAATTAGCGGCATCGTCGACATTCCGAACGCATGCGCGACCCTTGCGATCCCGACCGAAATTTTCGGCGTCGACATTCGTCCGAGCGCAACATCGGCTCTGCCGGCCATTCCGGCCGGCCGCGATCTCGCGCGGGCCGGGTAAAGGGCACGCCATGCCTCTTTACGAGTACGAGTGCTCTGCCCATGGCCTTTTCGAAGCGCAGCGGACGGTCGGGGAATTCGCGGCGCGGGGGCCGTGCCCCACCTGCGGCGAAGCCTCGGTGCGCGTCTTGAGCGTTCCGGGCCTTCGCCTCGTCGATTCCGCGTCGCGCATGGCGCGCGATAGGAACGAGCGCAGCCAACATGAACCGCGTCTCGTCGAACGCCCGAGCGGCCTGCGCGAATCCGGGGCTGCTTCCCACGGCATGCAGACCGGACGCGCTGGCGGCCTGCCGTGGGCGATTGGGCACGGTTAGTGCCGGCCGGTTTGCAGCGGAACACAGCCCGTCTTCTCCGGCCCGTGCCAGCGAGCGGGCAGCGGGTGCTCGAGAGAGGCGTCGCCGTGGCGGAGGCGCGCACGACGCGGGGCCGCGACGTCCGCGCGGCGCTGTCGCCGCTCGGCTTGGCTCTGGCCGAGAGTCTCCGCACGGCGCGCTATCTCGTGTTCGTCGCGGCTCCGGTCGGCGCGGTCGTGGGCGCCGCCATCGGTGCCTACGACTGGACGGTGAACGAACTTCTTTGGAACCACATCGCTCAGCACGCTCTGGTCGTACGGATCTTCGCCCCTGCGCTAGGCATGTTGCTGACCGGATGTCTGCTTCAGGCGTTCCGGGTGCGTTCGTCGTCCATGGCCGATGAAGTCGTGGCCGCCTACCACGATCCCGACGTGAAGATGCCGGTCGAAACGGCGGTCGTAAAACTTGCGGCGTCGTGTACGACGATGGGCTTCGGCGCGAGCGCAGGGATGGAGGGAGCAAGCAAGTGGCTGGGGGCCACGATGGGGCTCGTCATGCAGCGGGCATTCAATCGCGCGCCGTGGCATGCGATGCGGTGGAACCGGCGTACGACGATGCTCGCCGGGGGCTCGGCGGGCATCGCCGCGATTCTTCGGGCGCCGCTATCGGGTGCGATCATGGGGATCGAGTCGCCCTACAAGCACGACCTGGCCCATGAGACGCTCATTCCTGCGCTCGTCGCGTCGGCGATGTCGTTTTTCGTCTTTGTCCACTTGCGGCCGGCGACGCCGTACTTCCCCGTTACGTTCCACTACGAGCCAACGCTCAAAGACCTGGTCGTTGCGGTGCCGCTCGGCCTCTCGGCTGGGCTGGCCTCGCACCTGTTTCTCGCGACGCTCGCCCGACTTCGACGCCTCTTTGTCAAGTCGACGGTGCCCATCCCGGTCCGAACGACCGGCGGCGGTTTGCTGGTCGCCCTCATCGCTTACCTCAGCTACCTCGCCGTAGGGCGCCCGGTCACCTTGCATGCCGGGCTTCCCTTGGCCAATGACCTGCTCCACGGTGCGTACGCGCTGCCTGCTTGCCTTCTGCTCTTCGCCTTGAAGCTCGCCGCGACGAGCATCACGTTCGGGAGCGGCGGGGTCGGCGGTCTCTTCGTGCCCACGGCCACCATCGGCGCGGCCCTCGGGGCGTGTTGGGACGCCGCCGTGCCCGGCCAGCACACCGGCGGCGTCTACACGCTGCTCGGGATCGCGGCCTTCGCAGGCGCAAGTTACAATAGCCTCCTATTTTCCGCGGTGTTTATCGCCGAGTCGACTGGAAACGTTTTTCTCGTCGTGCCGGCCCTCATCGCGTCGTCGGCCGCGTTCGTGACGAGCGCCGGCGTGAGCAACTCGCGCGCCCAGAGGGCCCGCCGACTGGAGGTTCACGACCGCCTCGCGACGATTCCGCTCGCCGACGTGATGACCCGCCGAATGGTCACCGTCGCGCCGGAGGACACCGTCGACGTCTTCGCCGGGTCGGTTCTCCTCGGGCACAATCACAAGGCATTGCCCGTGATCGAGCGCGACGGGCTGCTCCGGGGCACGATGAGCCTCCTGGGCCTGCGGACCGTGCCCGTGAAGGACTGGAACCGCGTGCGCGTCGAAGAGGTGATGGACGCGTCACCGAGGACCCTCTGCCCGCAAAATACGGTTGCTGAAGCGAGGCGTGTGCTGTCGGCAGGGGCCGACTGCGTGCCCATCGTCGATCCGCTCACGTACCACCTCGTCGGCATCGTCTCGCTCACCGACGTCGAGCGCGCTGCCGCTCAGGCGGTCGAAAGCCAAGAGGTGCTCGGCTCTTGAGCTCCTCATTGTCCTCACGACCAAGGAGGTCACGATGTCGTATCAGGTGATGTGCTCGCTCCGGATCTATCTGCGCCGAGGGGACTTGTCGGAAGCTTCCGGGTTCTGGCGGAGGCTCCTTCGCCGATCCGTCGCGACCGAGCTCGTCCACGACGCTCTCCGCGCGGGAATTTCGCACGCCTCGCTCACCCACGGCAACCTCGGATTCGCGAGGGGATCAAAGGTGGTCGCCAGCGACGTATCCGAGATCCCGTTCGACATGCTCCCGGTCTGCGTCGAGCTCGTGGCGCCGAGGCCCCTGCTCGACCAATTCGTGCGCGACCGTGCCAAGGAGCTCCGCGAGGCGACGCTGGTCCTGCACGAAGGAGTGCACGTTCGCCCATCCGTCGAGGACCGTTCGGAGTCGACCGACAACGGTCGCGTCGAGTACGTGAAGATCGGTACGTCGCCGGAGTCGGCCGGCTCACCGATCGAGCCGGTGCGCTCGGCACTCGAGGGGCTGCCGGCGCGAGGCGACGGTTGAGCGCGCGGTCGCTCCCATCGGACACATCGTCGCCGCCCGCGCCCTCACGGCGCCGACACGCGCGCCGCCCTTTCTCTTCCCGCTGAGCATCTCGTCGCCCTCGAGCTCCTTGGCCGCGCCGTCGGGCAGACGCGAAAGGGCGCGCACCCAGCGTCGGGCATTTCCTGCGGTCGGCTCGACCAGGATGTCCACGTCCGAAGCGGATCACGACCGACGGACCCTGCGCGGAGGCCAAGGACATCATCGGTGGGTAACTCGTAGCCGGGCGAACCTGCTAGGCTCGCGCCGTGCGGACGGGGGCGTGCTTGGCGGCAGCAGTGGCGCTCGGGCTCTCGAGCGGGTGCGCCAACCTCGACACGCCATTTCCTGGCATACCCCTCATGGGAGTCGATGCCGGTTCGTTCGGTTTGGTCGCCTCGTGTACGCTCCCCGACGGGGAGGCTACGCGTCCTTCCGGGGCCCCGCTCACCGTAGCCGATCTCCCCTCGGGCCCGTGTCAGTTCAGCCCGACGTGCATCATGTTTGCCCAGTGCCCGCTCGGGCCGTTCGTCGACTGGACGTGCGAATGTGCGAACGGCGCTTGGCTTTGCCTGTCCACGGGGTCTGGTGTCAGCTGCATGCTGCCGGACGGGTCCACGGGCGACCGGTGACGCCAATCCTCTTGGCTCACCCCTGACTCGTAGCGCAACCCCTGATCGTTGCGAGCGGTCCAGGTCCTGGACACCTTGCGGACGATGCTGCGCGAACGCAAGCCAGTAGCCCAGCGTACGCGAGAATGGGCCCGCTACCCCAACGACGCCCGGCCGGTCCCATGGCGCGAATTATGTGTCACCTGGCCTCCGACCACTCGACAGCGTGCGACGACGCTGCGCCCCCAACGCCACACGCGCCAAGTCGCTTCGGATATCCGACTTCGATACGACCGAGTCTGCAGCCACATGCGATGCAAGCTCCGCCAACTCTTCATGCCTTCCGCTCGTGACCAAGACGATCGTCAGCCGATGGAGCTTCGGGTTGCTCCGAAGCAACTTTGCCAACTTATCGCCTGAAATGTCTGGCATCATCACGTCCAGGATGACGATGTCGATTTGATGCTGAGCAATCAGCTTCGTCACCCCAATGGGGGATCCCGTGTCGAACACCTCGCAGCCGCCCTGGCGCATCAATTCGCACATCAGTTCGCGGACGACTTCGTCATCGTCGATAATCAGAACGCGCGCCCTCCCCATTATCCTTGCCCAGCATACGTCGTGCCGGAGGAACGGCAAGTGAAAACAGAGCGCCGGCCGCACCCGTCAGCGCCACGCACTTCGCTTCGATCGAAGTTTCTTCGAATCATGTTGGGAACCTGGGTTTGCGTGACTTTGGTCATGCTCGGCGCGGTGGCGGTCGCGCAGTATCGGATGTCCGCGGACGCAGCGCACCGAACCGAGCTCCGTGTCCGCGAAAACCAGCGGGGAAAAGGCCGGCTGCTCGTCGCCAATCAGACCGTGGCGTTGCGGGTCATGGCCATGGATAACGCATTTTCTGATGTTCGCGAACTCATCCGACAAACCGTTCGCGAAGACGCCGACGTGATTTACGGGTCCTTTGTCGCCACGACGCCGTGGATCGTCGTCACGCCGCACACTCCCGAAAATGGCTACACCGGCAGCGAAGCCGCGCCCTGGCTCAAGGAAATCCCAGAGGAGACGGCGCGCGGTCCCGCCCCCGGTCCGCGCGTTCGCTCGGTCGTCGCCTTTGGCGTCAACGTCGAGGAACATGCCGCCGACGTGTTTGACGGTCCCGATTACCTCGGCACGGTTCGATATGGCATCAGCTTGGCAAGCACCGAGTTTCTCGTCCGACAAGAGATCGCGCACGCCAATCAGTCATTGCTAGAACTTCTGACTTTATTGGGCCTTTTCGGGATCGCCGGCGTTTTTCTCGGGGCGGAAGCCATTCGGAGGATCGCTCACAGGATCACGAGCCCACTTTCGCAACTCGCTGCCGTTTCCGAAGAGCTGGCGATGGGCAACCGCAGCGTCCGCGTCGACATCTCGAGTGACGACGAAATTGGGCAGTTGGCTGGGGCGTTCAACGCCATGGTCGGCGCCAACGAGCAGGCGATGCGCGCGCTCGAGGTCAAAACGGCGGAGGCTCTCGAGTCGTCGCGCCTCAAGAGTGAATTTTTGGCCAACATGAGTCACGAAATTCGTACTCCGATGAACGGCATTCTCGGAGTTGTGCGAATCGTCCACGGTCTGCCCCTCGATGGAAAGCTTCGACGCTACATCGAAACCATCGACTCCTCTGCGTCGGCCCTGCTGACGATCATCAACGACGTGCTCGATTTCTCGAAGATGGAGGCCGGCAAGTACAGTCTGCAGCGTGTCGTCTTCGACCTCCGAACCGTCGTCCAAGAAGTTTGTGAATTGCTCGCCACGCGGGCTCACGACAAGGGGCTGGAGCTCATTTGCCGCATCGACCCGGCGATGGGCTTCTTGCACCACGGGGACCCCGATCGCCTGCGCCAAGTGATAAGCAATCTCGTCGGTAACGCCATCAAGTTCACGGACCGCGGGGAGGTGTTTGTGGACGTGCGGGTCCTCGCATGCTCGGAACGCGACGAAGCACTTCGACTCTCGGTGAGCGATACCGGAATCGGTATCGCACCGGACGATATCGGGAAGCTATTCGGCGCCTTTTCGCAAGTCGACGGATCGCTGGCACGCAGGTTCGGCGGCACCGGCCTCGGCTTGACGATATCCAAGCGACTCGTGGAGATGATGGGAGGATCGATTGGGGTCAGGAGCAGGCTGGGCGAGGGCAGTGAGTTTTTCTGTGATCTGCGCCTCGAGATAGCAGGCGACAGCTTCACGAATCGTGCGGCTTGGGCGGACGGTCGGCGGGCCGTCATCGTCGAGCGCCACCCCCGCTGGCGAGGAGTCATTTGCGAGCATCTCGAAGCCTGGGGAATGGG
>JBEKFX010000055.1:0-38813 GCA_050013115.1 Polyangiaceae bacterium | reverse complement strand
GGGGTGTCCCCGAGCCAGAAGCGATGGCCCTGGCCACTGCCACACCAAAGGGGGCTCCGTCGGTGCGGGTCGTATTGTGTCGCGGAATCGACGAGCGCGGACTTCGCTTCTTCACGAACTACGAGAGTCGGAAAGGGGCCGAGCTGTCGGCCAACCCCCAAATGGCGGCCGTCTTCTTTTGGCCTGCGCTCGATGTCCAGGTTCGCGTCGAGGGCATCGCCGAGCGCCTGACGGCCGCGGAGTCCGACAACTATTTCTCCGCGCGGCCGCGGGGGCATCGCCTCTCGGCATGGGTCTCTGCCCAGAGTCGGCCGATTGGCGACATCGACGTCCTTCGATCGCGAGCGCGCGCTTTGACCCTCGAATACGAAGGACGCGACGTCGAACGGCCCCCGTACTGGGGCGGCTACCTTCTGCGGCCGTCGGCCATCGAGATCTGGACACGCGGTGCGGATCGACTGCACGAGCGCGTCTTGTTCGAACGCCGTGCCGCGGGGTGGACGATGAGCCGTCTCGCGCCCTGACGAGGCCCGTCGTTCGTCAGAGTCTCAGCTTCGAGTCGCTTCGACGGTCTGCTGTCGTTGCAGGGGCAAGGCCCGTCCTCCCTCGTAGTCGCGCATGAAGGCGATGAGCCGCTCGCGGACGTTGCACTTAAGGGCCCAGAGCTTCGAGGCATCGGCAGCTGAAACGAGCGCCCGGAGCGTGACGGAGACCGCGTCCGAGTCGGTCACTTGTACGAGGCACGTTTTCTTGTCCCAAAGCGGATCCGATTCGCAGACGCGCCGAAGCTCTTGTCTCACCACCTCGACCGGCATGCCGAAATCCACTTTGAGCAGCACGAACCCAAGCAAATCCGTGCCTGATCGCGTCCAGTTTTGAAATGGTTTTTCAAGAAAGTACGTGACCGGCACGACGATCCGCCGCTTGTCCCATACGCGAACCACTGCATAGGTCAGGTAAATGTCTTCGACTTCGCCGAACTCTCCTTCGATGACGATCTGGTCGCCCACCCGAACCGGCTGAGCGAAAGAAAACTGAATGCCCGCGACGATCGCCGCCAGCGATCTCTGCGCCGCAAAACCGACGACGACTCCGGCGACGCCAGCGGATGCGAGCAGCGACACGCCGACGCTGCGCACGAATTCGAACTGAATGAGGACGAAGGCCGCAGCGAAGAATCCGATCGTGATGCTCGCCAGTCGCCGGAGAATCATCGTTTGGGTGCGCATGCGCCGGCCGCGCAGGAGGTCGGATGCATCGTGCGCCGCCTGATCGTCGAGCCACGACGTGGCCGCCCCCAGCCCACGCAACATGAGCCACGACACCCCCACGACGAGAAGCGTGTAGGTCCCGTGCCCGGCCGCGTCGAGGACGGCCGCGGTGAGCTGCAAGGGCTCGATAAGCAAGCGGAAGACGAGCGCCCCGATCACCATGCGCAGGGGGCGTCGTGCCGACTCGACGAGCGCGTCGTTGGCGGAATCCCCGGGGCGGTGCGTAAAAAGCGACGCGGCCCGCACGATGAGGGCGGCGAGAGCGCGGGCGACGCCATAAGCGACGACGAAGACGAAAAGAATGCCGAGCCACTGCCATGCCTCGTTGCCGAGCAGCGTCATCCGGGTGAGCGACGCCGGGATCGGAATGCCGATCGGCCGCAGACCGAATTGACCGTCGAGCGCTGGGATGGCATCGACGGTGGACCGTGCGATGAGCCAGCGCTCGATTCCATCCGGAAAGCGGACCCTCTCGAGCGCAATGGGAACGGGGTCTTCGCCGACGTACAAGGTGACGGCCACGACCCTGCCCCCGGGCTTGGCGTTGGCCTCGCCTTCGGCTTGGTCGGGGATTTGCGTCAGACTCAGCGTGCGACGGCGCTCGAGAACGTACGCGAGCTTCTGGGCGAGGTCGGGGCCGTCGACGTCGCGGCGCGACTCGAGAACGCCACGCAGATCGAGATAGCTCGCCGCCACGCGATAATCGCCCTCACGGGCTTCGCGCAGAAAATTGGCCATGGTCCTTCGCGGCGTCTCTCGGTCGATGGGGTCGGGCGACGGTGCGGAGCTCGCCGCCGCGCCGAGGCTCTCGGCCGGCCATCCGAGGGCCGACCGCCACTTCCACCCGGCGAGGCCAACGACGATCGAGGCCAAGAGGAGGGCCACTTTGGCCCACTTGCGACTCCAGTCGATACCCATGAAGACGAGCCTTTATCGGGCGATCGTGACTCGGTCCACTCCCGCCCCCAAGCCATCGCAAACATCGAGCCCCAGCTGCGCAGCCTTGGGGATGACCCTCATCGTGACCGGGGCGCAGTCGCGACCATCGCCCTTTCACGCGACGTGCCCGTGGCCGCCCTCGTGCGCTCCCCAAGTCGTCGGCGACATGCCTTGCGACGCTCCGGGCGGGCGCGGACGCCTTGGCCACCTGCGATGCCCTCGGATTCGGCATTTCGTTTGCGGCGACGCGCGCAATCCTGGGGCCCGTCGCGACGTGGCCCTCGACCGGCTCGCCATGTACCGACGCGGGTCCCGACACCTGCCTTTGACTTCGCGTCGCGCTCGCAATTGACGGCGCGCGCCAATTGGGCAAGATGCGCCGCGCCCTCACCCGCGCCCACGATCGGCCGGGTTTTAACAGCCTCCCCGAGGCGCACGCCCCATGTTTTCCCCTCCGCCCATGCCCCCGGGAACGTCGTTCGACCGGTACACCATTCTGGCCGGCCTGGGTCATGGTGGCATGGCGGAAGTCTACCTCGCCGTTTCTCGAGGATTCGCCGGCTTCCACAAGCTGATGGTTCTGAAGAAGCTTCGGGACGACCTTGCGTCCGACGCATCCTTTGGCCCGATGTTTCTCGACGAGGCGCGGCTTGCGGCGCGGCTCAATCATCCGAACATCGTACAGACCTACGAGATCGGCAAGCTCGCCGACGGTTACTTCATCGTCATGGAGTACCTCGAAGGTCAGCCTCTATCGCGGGTCATGCGCCTCGCGGCCTCGAAATCCCGCTCGAGAGGGGGCATGCCCCTGCCTATCGCCCTCCGGACGGCAGCCGACATTTGCGCGGCCCTTCACTACGCCCACGAGCTCCGAGACTTCGACGGAAAAGCCCTCGACGTCGTGCACCGCGACGTCAGTCCCCACAATGTGTTTGTGACTTACGAAGGGCACGTCAAGCTCGTCGACTTCGGAATTGCCCTCGCAAACACGCGCACGACCCGAACTGAAACAGGCATTCTCAAGGGTAGAATCGCGTATATGGCCCCCGAGCAGGCGCAAGGCGTCGAGGTCGACCGAGGGGTCGATATTTTTGCTGCGGGCGCCGTCCTCTTCGAAATGATCACGGGCAGCCGCCTCTGGGGTCATCGAGGCGACGTCGACATCATGCGCGATCTTTTGAGCGGTCGGGGGCCGAGCGCCGTCGAGGGCCGGTTGCCGACTCTTCCCGGGTCGATCGCCCGCATCGTGCATCGCGCACTCGCCTCGAACAAGAAGGACCGGTTTGCGTCGGCCCTCGAAATGCGCCAAGAGCTCGAGGAGGCCATCGAGCAACTGCCGACGCCCGCTACCGCCGCAGCGATCGCGAACCACGTGACGGCCCTTTTCGCCAATGAGCGGGCGGAAGTCGACACGATGATCGAGCGGCGCCTCGAAGGGATCAAGCAAGCGAACGGGCTGGGCGGCTCGCTCCTCCGTGTCCCGAGCTGTGCCCAGGCGATGGCCGTCTCCGCGTCACAGACGCCCTCGGGCGGAATGGTCCGGCAGTCGAGTCGGCGGCGCCTGCGATCAACGGCCTTCGCGACGTCTCAGGCCCTCGGGAATCGCCAGCGCAACACGACGAGTGGAGACCTCGACGATCACCGTGAACTCCAACCAGCGGCGGCCGTCAGTCGTCTGACGATAGCCGTGTCGATGGCCGTCGCGCTCACGACCGTCGCAGCAGCCGTCATGGGGTCGATGCGACCCCGCTCCTTCGCGTCACCCTCGACGCCTCCTCCCGCCGTCGCAACCCGCTTGCCCGACGCGGAACCGCAGCCCGAGCTGTTGTCGCCGCGCTGGGGCCTCGCACGCTTCGCCGCAGCGCCGTCGCACCTCGAACCCGAAATCGAGATCGATCCGGACCGAGGGGGGATTCCACCCGTCCCGGATCGACCCGATGGGGCCACCGATCGGTCCGTGCTGTCGAACGCTCCGGCCCTGCCCTCGGGCGGTGCCGCGCCGATCGCCTCTGGCGCGACGTCCGGCCCCTCGAACGCTTTGCTCTTGCCGGCCGCGGCCCCGCATTCTCCGTCGGGCACGATGACGCCGGCGCCCACCGGCAAACCGCCCATCGCCGAAGTGCGCTCGCGTCACCCCAGCGCCGGCAGGGCCGATGCGACCCCCGATCCGCTGGCCGATCGAAAGTAATCGCGCACCGGGCGACTCGCGATGTCCGCGCCCCGTAAGGCATGCCCGCACGCGATTGCGCACGCGCGGCCGGAGCGCACGCGCAAAACCAAACGTGCCTCCTCGGTCGCCGCGGGCAACGCCGTGGTGATGGACCGCGCCAACGCCTTCGCCGGGTTGCGGCACTCCGTCGAGCGCCAGAACCGCGCCGCAAGAGGCTCGAGAGCGGCCGCGTCAGCCGATCGCGTCTGGTTTGAGCGGATGGGCTCACTTTTGCGCCCCCGCTGAACGCGGCGACCGAGGGCCAACCGGCCCGCCCCGCCAAGCCCGTCGAAGCGCACTTCAGGCGCTTCGACGTTCGGGCGGAACGGCCGCCAAAGACGGCACCGTCACCATTCGGTCGTTCCCATGGCATCCGCCCGCGCCCGTGCCCCGAGTTCCCGGGCACGCGCCAGGACCAGCTTGGCGTCCTTGTTGGTCACCCCGGCCACGGAAACCGCAAAGGCGTGGCCAACCGACTTGACCTCAACGGCGACGACCTTGCCCGGTAGCGCAAACGGATCGCCGCGGTCGACCGGCTCGTTCCTCGCGGCCTGCCGGGCGCTATGGCACTCGAGCGCGAGATCGAGCGACTCCGGCGTCATCCCCGGAAGCGGACGAACCTGGATCACCGCTCCAGCCAGCGCGTAGCCCTGGGGGTCGGACCCGCGAGTAGCGAACGGTTCGTAGAGGGCAGTCACATTTTCGATGGCACTGCCGTTGAGCACCTGCGCCAGCGTGTCGCGGTCCGGGGGGACATTCGCGCAGCGCCGCGGGGCCGTGGCCACGACCTCAGCGCTCTTCGCGGCCGCATTTTCGTTCGTGAAGGTCGCACCACATCCTGTAACGAGCGTGAACCCGGCCACCGACAGCGGAATGAGAGCGCGCGGTGAGTACCGGAGCCGTCTGGGCCTCGGACCACCTCGCCCACTCGAGCCATCGTCGCAAAATGCAGTGCCGGGTTGTGTTTGATGGAGGGTCATGCGACGCATCCAAGCACCGACCGTACCCACTTCGAATTTCTGGTCTGGCGTTGTCCTCGCCCTCCGGCGCTTTCAACGAAATCTCTGAGAGCGCTCTTAACGACCTCTGAGAGCGCTCTTAACGACCCCCCCCTCTGAAAAAGAGCGCTCTTAACGACCTCTGAGAGCGCTCTCAACGATCTTCGAGATCGCTCACAACGATCTCCGCAGCGTTCTCCCGATCTCACGCTGTCGGTCGCGTCCCTCGAACGCCGCAAACGCCATGGCCGCGATGGGCCCGCCGCAATCGACTCGGCCGCCCGCTTGTCATCGGCCGCTCGCCCCTCGGAACGGGCAGGTCCCGAGCGCCTGTCGCCAGTCAAAGCGCCGCTCCGATAGGCGACGAAACCTCGCGGCCGCGCCGCGCGCCGACCCACGCCGAGGAAGGCCGGCAGACTGTTCTCAGCCCAGTTGGGGCGTCGCACCGCCCGTCCCCAACCGATGAGCTTGCAGCCCGAGCGCCGCCGACGCGCGCTGCTTGCCGCGCGATCCGGCAGGGCCATCTTGCGTTGGGCCGGCGCTCCGCCGCCCCCCCGGCGAATGGGTCGAAGCCCGACTGGGCCCTCGACTTCCCGGCATGCAGCACCGAAGACCGGTATCATCGGCAGCGCCATGGGCCGACCGTACCGCGTTCATCTCATTGCCCCTTCGAACGAGGATTCGACCTACATTAAGCCACTCTGGGCGGCGACCCTCGCTGCGCACACACCCGACGACGTCGATCTCACTTTCCGGGACGATGGCATCGATCCCATCGACCTCGATCGCGAGGGTGACGCGCCCGACCTCGTCGGCATCAGCGTCAACTCGAAGACGGCCGCGCGATCGTACGCGATTGCCGATGCGTACCGTACCCGGGGGAGCCTCGTCGTCCTCGGAGGCATCCACGTGACCGCGTTGCCCGAAGAGGGCCTCGATCACGCCGACGCTGTCGTCAGCGGCGAAGCGGAGTGGATCTGGCAAGACGTCGTGCGCGACGCACGCGCCGGTAAGCTCGGCCATACCCGCTCGCTCTTGGCCCGCGCCATCTACAAGCACGACGACTGGAAGCCGCTCGTCGGCCTTCCGCAGCCGCGGCGCGACCTCTTTCAGTCCATCAAGTACGTTCCCTTCGACGTCGTGCAAACGACCCGAGGGTGCCCGTTTCCTTGCGAGTTCTGCAGTGTGTCGACCTACAACGGCACGAAGTTCCGATTCCGTCCCGTGCCCGAAGTGATCGCCGAGCTCGAGCGGTGCGGGCCGCGCATTCTCTTCGGCGACGACAACGTGATGATTCATACAAAGTACAGCCACGAGCTCTTCGAGGCCATGGTCCCTTTGCAGAAGCACTGGGTCGCGCAGGCCTCGCTTGCAGCGCTGCATCGCGTCGACAACATCGAGGTCATGGCGCGAGCAGGCTGCCGCGCACTCTTCATCGGCTTCGAATCGGTGGCCGACGATGCCGTCCGCCTCGCCGGCAAGCGCCAGAATAAGCCGCACAAGTACGGCGATATCGTCCGTTGCCTCGCGGACCACGGAATCGCTGTATGGGGCAGCTTCATCTTCGGACTCGACGACGACTCGCCCGACGCCTTCGAGCGCACTGTCGATTTTTGCGTCGACGCCAAGGTCACGATGGCGCTTTTCGCCCTGCTCACGCCATACCCGGGGACGGCGCTTTACAAGAGGCTCAAGGTCGAAGGGCGCTTGACGAAAGACGCGTGGTGGCTGAGCGGCGACCACGACACGGACGCACCCTTTTACCAGCCGGCCCGCATGTCGAGAGAAGTCCTGCGCGACGGCTGGGTCCGCGCATGGCGGTCCATGTACTCCCTTTCCTCGATTCGCCGCCGCTATGACTTCGGCGTGAACCATTCGTGGATTCAGAACGTTGCGTACTGGCCCTTGAATCTCATGATGCGCGAGCTCGCGGACAAGAAGATCGGCGGCGGGGACCGATCGTGGCGCAAACATCGGACCCTCGATTTGCCGATGGGCCTGTAACTAAAATCGGGCCTCTAACTAAAATCTTCCGTCCACACTGACAAGCTCCCGAGACTCCGACCTCCGATGCGCCGGGCCCTGAAAAGCGTCTCGGGGCGGTCGCATCCCGCGCTGTCCTCCTTTCCCTTGGCGCAACTTGTGGCATCTTCCGGACATGTCCAAACGGCGTCTTGCCTTTGCTTTGACCTCTGCCTCTACCCTGCTGGGTCTCGGGCTCCCCGACGCGGGGTGTGCGACGGCCGTTGGGGGAAGCTCCTTCTCGAACAGCAACGGCGGCGGCAACAGCTTGGCCGGCGACAACACAAGCTCTGGGGCCTCCGTGGCGCAAGGCAACGGCTTGGGCTCGAACGTGATTACGACAAACGAGCAAAACGCCGACGGCGGCCGGCTCCCGCGATGCGACGACGCGGGGCATTGCACCTGCTTCAACATCGCGTCACTCGGCTACGGCGGGGCGACGGGAGCGAACTTCGGCAACGGCACCGCCCTGAGCGGAACGGACAACACCCAAGCCTTCGTCGATTACCTGAACACGCAGAGCAGCGCGAGTGTGGCCCAGCTCGGCTGCGGTCAAGACACCGGCTGCACGAGTCCGATGAAGCCGACGCTCGATCAAGCGTTTCTCTCCCAGTACGACGTGCTGATTTTCCAGTGGATGACGAATTCGCTGACGGCCGTTACGAGCATGTCAACCGGCTTGCCGGTCGGCTTCGAAGGCAACGGCTACTGGAATTTCACGGCCGACGAGCTCACCGCGCTGACGACCTGGGTCCAGGGCGGGGGAGGAGTCATCGTGCTCTCCGGTTACGACTACGAGGCGGGGGAAATCGGCCCGGCCAACCAGATTCTCCAGGCCCTGACGAGCGGCGCCATCCAGTACACGTCGGCGGACACGTTCGGGAACACCGAAACGGGCAACGCCGAGCTCTGTCTAGGCGACACGGACCCCGTCACCGGCTGGGCCCCGGCACCGGACATGCTCGGCGAGAACATCACGGAGATCGGTGCCTTCCACGGGCGCCACATCGTGGCCAACACGCCGGCCATCATCGACTGCAATGACGCGGGCTTCGTGGCAACGGGCGGCGCGACGACTGAGGGCGGGATTTGCGCCGCGCACTTCGACCTCGGCAAGGGCCACGTCTACGCCTACACGGACGAGTGGGTCACGTACACGAGCCAGTGGAACCCGACCGCGCAGCCAGCCGGCTATTGCCTCGGCGATGCATCGGCGCTCGGCACGAACGGCGACTATCCGTCGGTCCAAGAGGCCTACCAGGTACCGCAGTTCTGGTACAACGCCATCAGCTACGCAGCGCAAGCGACAATGTGCACCTTCACGCTCACGGGCGCGGTGAAGTGACCCCGCAGCGGAACGCCTGACTTCGTCGGCGTGGCGGGCGCAGCCATCGCGACCCGTGCCCCCGACACGCCGACTCCGACCTGACGGCGCGGCCCATCGCCTCCGGAGCGGGCCACTTCGCCCTGACCTCGACGGCCTGGGCCGCCGCAGCCATCGCTCCGGGAGCCGGCCATTCTCCCTTCACTTCCGGAGGGGTAGCCGGCGGGCCATCGCTCCCAGGCCGGCTACGCCCCTTTACTTCGGAGGGGTGGCCGGCGGAGCCATCGGTTGCGATCCGACGCTGACGAGGCACGACGACAAGTCGAACAGCATGAACTCGAGCGCGTCTTCTTGAGGCGTCAGCGCATGCATGGCGCACCCGGATGGGACGGTCGTACCGCCGCCGCCGCGCGTCGCGCCGGCGTAGTCGGCTGGAACGCCCGGCGCGTTCGTGTTGGGTCCGCCGCTGACATGCAGATCGCTGTAGACGATCCGGCCACAGATGCCCGTCGCCCCGGCGCCGATGGGCGTATCGACTGAGAAGTATTGCGTCGCGCTCGGGGCCGCGGTGACGCTCGGACCGAGGTGAATCCACTCGGTCGAGGGAGGTTGCACGAGGGCGGACACGTTGTTTCTGGCAAACCAAATGGGCAGCTGGCCGTTCGTCAGCGCCCCGACGTCCCCGAGCCAGGTTCCGAGCGCCGCGCCTTCGGGAAAGGCTGCGCCGCCCGCCAGCGTCGAGTCGACGTCGCTCGGGAACGATTGCGTGTCATCGATGGTCTGCGATCCGGTGATCCACGTCGCCAACTTGTCGGCGCCCGTGTCGAAGGGACCCGTATTGAACCAGGCATAGTGATAGTGCGACGCAAAGACGCGACCGCCGGCGTTGGCATAGTTCATCAACGAGGTTTGATAGGCGGCCGTCATGGCCGTGCCTGGATTGCCGCCCCTCGTTTCGCGCCCTTCGCACGACAGAAGAACGACATCGTGCGAGTTGAGGTCGGACTGCTGGTCCCAAAGCGCGGCGTTCGACTCGGGCGATCCCCCCTGGAACGAAGCCCCCTCGTAGCCCTGATAGATGTGGATGTGGCCTCCCGCGTTCGACCCGGATACGTACTCGCTCGCCGAAACGCCGATGCGCAACGGTAAACATTCGAGCGAGTCGGCTCCGCCGGTCGAGATGGCGATGTTGGGGAGGCTGCCCTCGGACGTGTTGCGCGGCAGCCGCAGGCCGTCCACCTGGTTGGCTTCGCAGCTCTTGATGTTGACGCCGTCGAATTCCATCCGCCATTTGCCGGTTTGGACGACGAGGCTCAATGTTCCGTACGGTGCGCCCGTGATCGTGAAGTGACCGTTGGCGTCGGTCACCGCCGACGCGAGGATCGCGGTCGGATAAAGGCCCGCGCAGCCGCACGCGATGGGCTCAGCATCCAAATTCGGCAGTGGATATTGAGGGTCCGGCACGTAGACCGTCACGTTGTAGAGCGGGTTGGTCCCCGCAGGATCGGTTACCGTTCCACTGATCGTCGTATCGCCGCCGCCGGCGCACGTGGTCGCGCACTGCACCGCACCGATACCCCCGGTACACGTGATTTGCGGAATCCCGCCGTCGCCTCCCCCGCTGCTTAGCGACGTGCCGCCGACGCTCCCGAACTTTTGCGCGTTCGTGGACGCGCCGCTCGTGTCCGCACCCCCGAATTCGCTTTGCCCGTTGCCGCCGCACCCTCCCAGAAACGCCGTGACGAGTCCGACAGCGATGAGCACGGCGACGCCGGCGACACTCCGCCCACGCTCGCGCGCGTTGGCAGGGCCCGGCACCCTCATGGAGAATGCGTCTTCATTGTCCCACATCTATTTTTTTGCGCCATGAAGTGTCCTTCGTGCGACTGCATGTGCGGGTGCTACCGCGGTCCAAATGACGGCAGGCCCGAAGGGCGGGCTCGTCCGGCCCGCATCCAAGGCGCTCCCCTATTCTGGACGCGTCAGCCCGGATCGCGCAAGCCGACTTGCGCGCTAAAAGCAATAGCGAAGTGCCGGTCGCTCGGACTTCGGCCTACAGTCCCACGGCCTTGCGCCTTTTCCCGATCCTCGCCTCCGCCGGAGCGCAAAGTGGCCGTCCGGCTGCTATTTCCCTTCGCCCATGCTCGGAACGATGATGGACACGCCGCTGACGATCGCGCCGCTGCTCGACCGCGGCGCCAGGCTGTTCGGCCAGCGGACCGTCGTGAGCCAGTTGCCCGATCGCTCGACTCATCGGTACACGCTGAGCGATCTGAGGCGCAGGTCCTATGCGCTCGCCGAGGCGCTGCGCCGCGCAGGCCTCCGCCCGGGCGATCGCGTCGCCACCCTCATGTGGAATCACTACGTCCACCTCGAGGCCTACTTTGGAATCCCCATCGCCGGCGGAGTTCTCCACACACTCAATTTGCGACTGCATCCCGACCAGCAGGCATTCATTGCAAACGACGCAGCCGATCGCTTCCTCATCGTGGACGACGTTCTCCTGCCTCTCTTCGAACGTTGGCGGGCACAGAGCCGATTCGAGCGCGTCTTCGTCGCTCCGCTGAGCGGCGGGCCTGTCGCGGCCCCCTACGAGTCTTATGAGGGGCTCCTCGAGGCGGCGACAGGACTTTGCGAGGCCGCTCCAGTCGACGAACGCGACGCGTGCGGCCTATGCTACACGTCGGGAACAACGGGGCACCCGAAGGGCGTCGTATACACGCACCGCTCGACCGTTCTGCACTGCCTCGCGGTCTGCCTGGCCGACACGATTGCCGTCAGCCAGAGGGAGACGATTCTCCCGGTCGTGCCGATGTTCCACGTCAACGCGTGGGGCTTGCCGTACGCGGCCGTGATGTCTGGCGCAAAGATCGTTTTCCCGGGACCGCACCTCGATGCGCCGAGCCTGCTCGATCTCTGCGAAA
The DNA here is from genome assembly GCA_050013115.1 of Polyangiaceae bacterium. GTDB lineage: Bacteria > Myxococcota_A > Polyangia > Polyangiales > Polyangiaceae > Palsa-1150. The sequence goes on along the minus strand of JBEKFX010000055.1, from coordinate 27,126 downwards.
AGGAACGCGTTTCCTTCACGGCGGGTGTCCCGTCGATTTGGATCTCGATTCTCGACGCGCTCGACCGAGAGCCGACGCGCTGGAAAATCCCCCGCATGAAGATGGTGGTGGGCGGTTCGGCCGCCCCCGAGAGCTTGATTCGCGGCTTCGATCGGCACGGTCACGAAGTAGTCCACGCTTGGGGCATGACCGAGACCTCGCCCATCGGCACGGTGAGCCGCCTGAAGGCGGGCTTCGAGTCGACGAGCGACGAGGATCGCTACCGCATTCGCTCGACCCAAGGTCTTCCTGCGCCGCTCATCGACGTTCGCATCATGGGCGACGCGGGTGAAGTGGCCCACGACGGTACGAGCATGGGCGAACTCGAGATCCGCGGCCCTTGGGTCGCGAGCGCTTACTACGGTGAGGCCCGCAACATAGACAAGTTTACGGCCGACGGCTGGTTTCGGACCGGCGACGTCGCCACGATCGACGCCGAAGGCTACGTCAGACTGACCGATCGCACGAAGGACCTCGTCAAATCGGGAGGCGAATGGATAAGCTCGGTCGATCTCGAAAACGCACTCATGGGCCACCCGGCGGTGCTCGAAGCGTGCGTGATTGCCGTTGCCCACCCGCGCTGGAGCGAACGTCCGATTGCGGTCGTCGTCCTGAAGGACGGGGCGCACGCGACGGCGCAAGAGCTCCGCGACCACGTCGCACCGCGCTTTGCCAAGTGGTGGCTACCCGACGCGTTCGAATTCGTGCGCGAGATCCCGAAGACGTCCGCAGGCAAGTTCAAGAAATCGGCGCTCCGCGAACGTTACGCCGGGTGGCGGTGGGACGAATAGCGCGGCCGGCCAGAGGGCTGCTCGACGATGCGAGCGGGACGGCTGCGGCGCCGCGCGAGACGGTCGGACGGGCGCCTTGATTGCGCTCGAGGGCGTCGCCAAGCGCTTTGGCGAGCGGATGGTCTTGCCCGCGACGAACCTGGCCCTGGCCCGCGGTCGCTCGATGGCGCTCGTCGGTCCGAGCGGCTGCGGCAAATCGACCTTGCTGCGTATCATCGTCGGTCTTTTGACGCCCGACGCCGGTCGCGTCGTGGTCGACGGCCTGACGATCGCGCCAGACACCCTGACGCCGATTCGCCGACGAATCGGGTACGTGATCCAAGAGGGAGGGCTCTTTCCGCATCTGAAAGCACGGGAAAATGTTTCACTCCTCGCCCGCCACCTGCACTGGCCGAACGATCGCATCGCCCGACGCCTCGGCGATCTCGCCGCCCTCGTCCGCGTGGATCTGCCTCTCCTCGATCGCTATCCGTCCGAGCTGAGTGGCGGCGAGCGGCAGCGCGTGGGCATGATGCGGGCACTGATGCTCGACCCGCCGGTCCTCTTGCTCGACGAGCCGATGGGCGCGCTCGACCCTTTGGTGCGCGCCCGGCTGCGGCCCGACCTGAAACGCATCTTTTGCGAACTCGGAAAGACCGTCGTGCTCGTCACCCACGACGTCGGCGAAGCCTCGTTTCTATGTGACGAACTCGCCCTCATGAGGGCCGGCTTCATCGTGCAGCGCGGCACCCTCCGGGCGCTCGTCGAGGCACCCGTCGATCCCTTCGTACGCGATTTCGTAGGGGCCCAAGGAGCGGCGTGCGACGGGTCGTCCTGACGGCCGTTTCGGTCGGCGTGCTCGTCGGCTCGGCGACCGCCGCCGCGGAGCGGCCGGTTCTGCGCATCGGGTCGAAGCGATTCACCGAGTCGTACATTCTGGCCGAGGCCGCCGCAGGCATGGCCGAACGCGCCGGCGACGCCCGTGTTTTGCACGAACAAGGCCTCGGGGGCACCGCGCTCGTCTTTCGAGCGCTCGAAGAAGGCGCCATCGACGTCTACCCCGAGTACACGGGTACGCTCGCGGAAGCCATTCTTCACATTCCAGGCCAAAGTGATCTCGACACCCTGCGACGGGCGCTCGCGCCGCGTCGCATTGGCATCACGGATCCGCTCGGCTTCGACAATACGTACGGTCTCGCCGTCAAAGCCAAGCTCGCTCGCGAGCGGCACCTCGCCACCTTGTCGGACCTGACGACGGCGCGGGATCTCCGCTTCGGCTTGAGCCCCGAGTTTTTGGGCCGGAGCGACGGCTTTGGCGCTCTCGCGGCACGCTATCGCCTATCGACCGAACACGTCGCCGCGCTCGATCACGGCCTGGCTTACGAGGCTGTCGCGCACGGGTCCATCGACGTCATGGACGTCTACTCGACGGACGCGAAAATCGGTCGGTACGGGCTGAACGTCCTCGCCGACGATGGGCACTTCTTCCCCTCGTACCAGGCGGTCTACCTCTATCGCGAGGAGGCCGCGAGGAAGGCGCCGCTCGCCCTTCGGGCGATCGGAACACTGGCTGGCGCGATCGACGCCCGCACGATGATGGAGATGAACGCGCGAGCGGAGCTCGATTCGCGCACGTTCGAGTCGGTGGCCGAAGATTTTCTCCGCAGCCGCGAAGGCGCGAACGCGGTTCCGGCGGAGCGAAGGCGGGCGTTTGCCAGCGGCATGATGAGCGTCGTCAGGTCCGAAGGTCCTCGGCACGTCACGCTCGTCGGCCTGTCGCTCCTGCTCGCGACCCTGGTCGGCGTGCCCCTCGGCGTCGTCGCATCGCGCGCCCCGTCGATCGGACGCGTCCTGCTCGGCGCGACGGGCATCGTCCAAACGATTCCAGCCCTCGCCCTTCTCTGCTTTTTCATACCGCTCCTCGGAACCGGTATCTTGCCGGCCCTCGCAGCGCTCTTTCTCTATGGGCTGCTGCCGATCGTCGCCAATACGGCCGCAGGGCTCGGCAACATCCCACCTTCGCTCCGCGAATCGGCTTCCGCCCTCGGCTTGGGAGGCTGGGCGCGGCTCTTTCGCGTCGAACTCCCGCTCGCGTCGCCCACCATCCTGACCGGCATACGCACGAGCGCGGTCATTTCCGTCGGCGGGGCAACGCTTGCGGCGTTCGTCGGAGCGGGAGGGTTCGGCGCTCCCATCAGCGCGGGTCTGAACCTCGACGACAACAGTCTGATTCTCGAAGGGGCCATTCCGGCGGCCGTCCTCGCGCTCGTCGTCGAGGGTCTATTCGTCGTGCTCGATCGCGCGCTGGTCCCGCGCGGCCTCAGGCTCGCAGGCGATAGCCGACGCCCGGCTCGGTCACGAAGTAGCGAGGATTCGCCGGGTCTTCCTCGAATTTCTGCCTGAGGTGACCCATGTACACGCGCAGGTATTGCGTCTCCCTCGCGTAGGCCGGTCCCCACACGGTGAAGAGGATTTGCTCGTGCGTCAGCACGCGCCCCGCATTGCGCATCAGCGTCGCGAAGAGGCGATACTGCTTCGGGGTCAGACGAACGTCCTTTCCACGGACGGCCGCTTCTCGCCGCCCGAAGTCGATTCGAAGATCGCCGACTTCGAGGGTCGTCGCGAGAGAGTCGGCTTTGGCCCGTTGCGTCGTTCTGAGCCACACGCGAATGCGCGCGAGCAACTCGCCCGTTCGAAGCGGAATGGTGAGGTAGTCGTTCGCGCCGGCGTCGAGAGCCGTCACCTTGTCGGCTTCTCCCGATTTGGACGACAGAATCAAGATCGGCGCGTACGTCCATTCGCGGAGCTTTGCAGTGACGGCGACACCGTCGATGTCGGCCAAGGCGGCGTCGAGCACCACGAGGTCTGGATTGTGCGCGGGGGCTTGGGCCAGCGCTTCGGCACCCGTGGCCGTCTCGATGACGCGCATGTCTTGCTCGGACAGCGCAGTACGCAGGTGCCGGCGGAGCCGGCGGTCCCCTGCGGCGACGAGCACCAGCGCTCGGACTGGACTGGTCTGCGCGGGCGGGCTGGACGCCACGCGCGGCATGTCTTGTCGGACGATCGACGGCTCCAGCGGACACCTCCTCTTTTCGGCCCGGACGGGCATGAATTTTCAGCCCGGACGGGCATGAAGTCGTTTGGCCCGAAAGGCCATGAAGTGCGCATGAACGTAACGTGAAAATGGACGGGGCCGATACTAAAAATGCCATAAATATCTATCTTTCGGATCGGGCCACGAACCCGTTCGATCCGTTTTTTTTCGCTTCGAAAGCGCCATTTTCGGCCGTTCAAGATGCATATGTTTCCGGAAGAATTCGAGCCCAATGCGCCATGATTACGACTTTTAAATCCCAGACTCACATAATTTTTGAGCCAATTTTTACGGTCGGCCCGCTTATGGTCCCACCCGTTGCGAGTCGGACGACCGAGGCCAAAGACGCGACCGGGCCATCCCGAAGCGCACCGTCCTCGTCGATCGCAGTCTCGTCGCACCCCGGCGGACGGGATCGCACGGCCCATGAGAGGCGCGCGGTTCAGCGGCCGCCGGTTTCTTTCCTTCGAGGAGTTCATCGATGCATCGGTCGTTTTCTTGGGACGTGGGGTGCGCGTCGATCGCAGCGGTCATCGTGGCGGGCGGAATCGAAACGACGGCCCTGGCCCAGGGCCCCGCGCCCGCTCCAAGCACGAATCCACCCCAAGCGACGCAACCCGCGGGGGGAAACGGCGCCACGCCGGCGACGCAGCCCGGCACGCTGCCCCCTCCAACCAACGCGCCCACGCCGGCTGTCCCGTCGCCGACGACACGGCCCCCCACTCAGCCGTCGACGACTGCGCCCGCGGCGGCCGCCCAGCCCCTGCCGGCCAACCCGCCCGCGGCAGGCAATCCGTCCTTACCGGCGAGTCAGCCCGCGCCAGCCAGTCAACCCTTGGCCGCCGGACAACCCGCGTCCGCCACGGAGCCTGCGCCGGCCGCGCTGCCGGCGCCTCCGGTGGACCAAACGCCGTCGGATCCTTTCGCCTTTGGCGACTTCACTTGGTTGAACGGCGCGAACCGCCAACACAAGTCGCTGCTTGACAGCGAATACTTCACCGGCAGCTTCCTTCTCGACATCAACTACGCGTATGGCTTCAACCGGCCGTTGGACGACACGGTCGTCGGTTCGACCGCCATCTCGCGATACAACGAGTTCACGCTTCAGTTCATGGGCTTCGGCGGCGATTTTCACTACAAGGGGGCGCGCGGGCGGGTCATGACGCAGTTCGGCACCCGAGCGACGCAGATCCCACGAAACGACGGGAGCATCAACCGCGGGCAGTTCGATCTCGCCACCGCGCTCCGTTACATCAGCGAAGCCTACGGCGGCTATCACTGGGACACCTGGCATGGCATCAATTTGGATATCGGTATTTTCATGTCCTACGTGGGCCTGTTTTCGTATGCCAGTTTCGAGAACTGGGCCTATCAACCCTCGTTCACGTCCGACAACACGCCATGGTTTTTCAACGGAGCGCGACTCCAGGCATTCCCGACGGACGATTTCAAGGCCGAGCTTTGGCTCATCAACGGCTGGCAGACGTATGGGAAGTTCAACGAGGTCCCGGGGTTTGGCTTCCAGGTCCTTTACCGCCCAGTCGAGTCTTTCGAAATTCTCTCGAACGGTTACGTCGGGTGGGACACCCAGGACGACTCGGACCGCTTTCGCTTCCACAGCGACAACAGCATGGAGCTCCGTTACTATAACTTCCCGCAAGCCTTCGTTCACCGCGCGGCGTTTTCGCTGACGCTCGACATCGGAGGCGAGTCAGGCGACGGCGTGACACCGTTCGGGGGGAGCGGAAAGGAGGGCGGCTGCACGATCTCGACCCCCTGCGAGCAAAACTTTTTGAGCGGAATGTTCTATAATCGAGTCTGGTTCTGGGACGATCATCTTGGTTGGACGTTCGGGGGTGGCTACATGCATAACCCCGGACGATATCTCGTCCTCGCTCCGACCGGACAAGCGACCCCCGGCACCCCGATCACCGGATTCGACATGAATGCCGGCACGAAGTTCGACGCGTGGGATGCATCGACGACCCTGCAGTACATGCCCAACGAAGAAGAAACGTGGGAGATCGAGTACGTCCACCGAGAGTCGAGCGTCCCCTACTTCGCCGGCCACGGGGGGGTGACGTCGCCGGACGGCTACGTCACGACGCCGGTTCCAGCCGGGTGGCGACCCGACCTCGTGAAATCGGAGTCCAAAATCATCGCGGCGCTCCTCGTTCGTTTTTGACGAGGAGAGGCGCTCACGGACGCGCGGTGGCGAATTGGCGCGCGCGGGCGAGTACCTCCCGCGCTTTTTGGATATTGTTCACTTGCACGGCAACGACGAAGCCGTCCCCCGTCGAATCCGTCTTGATGTCGAGCCACGTTCCCGCCAGGGTGTACGGGTCGGAGGCGAGGGGCGGCGCCCCACCCATCGTGACACGAGCCTCGTGGCACTCCAGGCTTCGCTCGATCGATTCAGCGGACAAGTTGGGCTGCGGCCGAACGTGGAGTTTTGCGCCGCGAAGGTGCACCATGCGATCGTTGCCCGACTGCACGTGGTCGTAATAGGGCTCGACATTCTCGACGACGGATGCCGACAGGACCTCGGCGTCGAGGGCTTCCGAGGTGTGATGGCAGCGGGGCGCGATCTCGCGCGCGCGGTCGACGGGCGTCCTCAAATCCGGCAAAAAGGGGTTGTAGGCGCAGCCGCCGACCGCCGAGATGACCATCGCCCATCCGAGCCTGACCATGGCGGAAGGCTACCCAACGCCGGGCGCGTCGCGCACGGCCGCCGACGGTCGGGCGAGCCGTTTTTATGTGGCCCTTATGGCGTCGGCCGATTGAGATACGCGCGCCAACCGCCGTAGCCGGAGATGTCGCGCGCCCGCGCAACGACGTGCCCCTCGCAGACGAACCCGTGGACGCGATCGCCGCCCTCGAGTTCGACCGTACCGATGGCGAGCGGCGAGGCCACTCCCGCGACGAAGCTCCCGACGCCCGCCATCGGCACGGCCCAGACCTCGACCTCGACCGGAACGCCCTCGCCGTCCTGCACCCGCACGAGACCCGGTTTGGGCGGAGTTGCGTCCGGCAGGGCATAGAGGCGATAGAGGGGCGCGGTCCTGGCCACACGCAGAAACTTGGCGCCGCGATCGGTGAGCTGGTGATTGAGCGGCATCCCGCTCAAGTGTGCACCGACGACGGCCAGGGGCAGCGCATCGTCCGGGGGCGGAGATTCTGGGGCGTCGCCCCGTCGGGGCCACGGCCAATCGGTCGCTCCGAGCGGGCCTCCGATGCGGGCGTGAAAAGCCGATGCGATGGCGAGCAAGGTGGCGTCGCGCCCCCAGGGACCGAGAAAAGTCACGCCGAACGGAAGTCCATCGGACCGCAGTGGACCCGGCACCGCGACGCCCGAGAGATCGAGCAAGTTGCCGAACGTCGTGAAAAGTCCGAGGCGCGCATTTCCCCCAATGGGGTCGGCCTCAATTTCAGCCATGGTCGGAAGAGTGGGCGCGGTCGGGACGACGAGGACATCATAGGCTTTCCATACCGGTTCGGCAGCGCGTTTGAGCTCCGTCAGCCGCTGAAGCGCGCGGAAGGCATCGGTCGCCGCGTAGCGCTCACCCTGAGCCAAAATAGTCCGGATGACGGGCAGGATCGCGTCCGGACGGTCCTTGGCCAGGCTCTCGAACTCGGCGAGTCGCTCGGCCACCCACGGGCCGTCGTAAAGCAAACGACCGGCCTCGAAAAAGACCGACATGTCGACGGTCTCGACGACTGCGTCCATCGCTTCGATTTCCGCCCGCGCCCGGGCAAAAGACTGGCGCGTCGGGGCGTCGCACGCGGCGAGGTCTTCGTCGCGCGGAACCGCGGCCCGAAAGCGGCCGCCGAGGGGGCGCGCGCGCCACTCGAACGCCGAGGCCTCGACTTTCGAATAAGGATCGCGCGGATCAAACGCGGCCGCCACCTGGGCCACGATGCGCGCATCCTCACACGTCAAAGACATCACGGTGACGCAGTCGATCGAGCGGCAGGCGGGAACGAGCCCACGCGTCGACAGCAGCCCTCGGCTCGGCTTGAGCCCGACCAGACGATTGAACGCGGCCGGCACCCGGCCCGATCCCGCCGTGTCCGTTGCGAGCGCCCAGCTGACCAGGCCCCGAGCGACGGCCGCTGCCGACCCCGAGCTCGATCCGCCCGTCACGTATCGTGGGTCGAATGCGTTCGGCGGAATGCCGTAGGGCGAGCGCACCCCGACGAGTCCGGTCGCAAACTGATCGAGATTCGTCTTGCCGACGCAAATGCCCCCCGAGCGGACGATCCGAGCGACCACCGTCGCCGACTCGGTGGCCACGTAACGCAGCGCGGGGCAGCCGACCGTCGTCGGAAGTCCCTCGACATCGATGCTGTCCTTGACGGCGAACGGAATGCCGTAAAGGGGCGGCGGCACCTTCGAGGCCCAGGCTTGCTCGAGCGCACGCGCCTCGGCAACCAGATCGTCGCCGTCGCGGAGGTGCGTCCAGATCCCCTCGGTGCGGTTCGCGGCTATCTTGTCGGCCACCGCTTCGGCGACGGCCGATGGCGTCGCAGTGCCCTCCCGATACGCACGACGCAGTGAACCGATATCCAATGACGACGAGTGAAGCGGAGAAGTCACGTGCGAAAGCCTTTACCACATCGCGCCCCGGATGCGGGGTCCTTGCGTTCGAGAGAGCCGGGACAAAAACCGTTCTTCGGACTGCGTTCGCCGCGAGTCCGCTGCGTATCCTCACCCCGCGCAACCACGGGAGCGCGGCCTGGGTTTTTCTGTCGACGTTCGGAGGGGGTCTCGTCGACGGCGACTGCATCGATGTGAACGTCGATGTCGGGTCCGACGCCGAGGTCCTTCTCGGCACCCAGTCGTCGACCAAGGTCTATCGCTCGCCGCGCGGCTGCGCCCAGAGCCTCGATTTACGAGCCCGCGAGCGGGCGACCGTGGCCATCGTTCCGGACCCCGTTGTCTGCTTTGCCGCGGCGCGCTACCGGCAGCGGATCGACGCCTCCCTCTCCGAGGGTGCCTCGCTCGTTCTCCTGGACGCCTACGTCGGCGGCCGGGCGGCCCGGGGCGAAAAATGGGAGCTCGCACGGTTCGACTCGCGCACGACCATCCGCCGCGAGGGGTCGCCGCCGATCATCGAGGCCACACGACTCGACCCGGCTCACGGATCCATCGCCGATCGGATGGGGCGCTTTCACGCGATCGTGTCCCTCGTCGCCATCGGCCCCCGGTTCGCGCGGATGCGCGACGCGCTTTCGCTCGCGGCCGAGGGCCCCCTGCGGCCGGACCGCGCCATTGCCGCCGCGAGCCCCCTCGGACCCGACGGGGTCGTGCTGCGCGTCGCGGCCGTGCATTTCGAGGCGGCGTCGGAGGTTTTGCGTCCGAGTTTCGCGGCCCTCGCCCGAGTGCTGGGTGACGACCCGTTCGCGCGAAAGTGGTGACGATCGGTCGGCGATCGTCCATGCTCTCGGCCTCGCATGCACCTTTTGCCACGCGACATCGACAAACTCTTGCTGCACGGCGCCGGATTTCTCGCGCAAAAGCGCCTCGCAAGAGGCCGGCGACTCAACTACCCCGAAGCGGTGGCCCTCATCGCCGCGCAGCTTCTCGAGCTCATTCGCGACGGTCACTCGGTCGCTGAGCTCATGGACCTCGGACGAAGGTTGCTCGGCCGCGTCCACGTGATGGACGGCGTTCCTGAAATGGTCACTGAAGTGCAGGTCGAAGGCACGTTCCCGGACGGCTCGAAGCTCGTGACCGTGCACGAGCCCATCGCACTCGCAACCGTCGACCTTTCGATGGCGCTCTACGGGAGCTTCTTGCCCCTGCCTCCCGCCGAGATCTTCCCGCCGCTGCCGCCCGTGTCCGACGTGGCCTCCCCCGCGCCAGGCGAGATTTTCGTCACTCCGGGAACGATCACGCTGAACGTGGGCCGTGAGACGGTCGAGCTCAGCGTGAAGAGCGTCGGCGACCGCCCGATTCAGGTCGGAAGCCACTATCCCTTTGCCGAGACCAATTCGGCACTCGTCTTCGACCGCAGCCTGGCCGCCGGACGCCGCCTCGACATTCCGGCGGGGACGGCCGTTCGTTTCGAGCCAGGCGACGAAAAGACGGTTCGCCTCGTTCGTCTTGCTCGCACGACCGAGCACGGAGAGACAGCATGAGCCGCGCCATCGACCGCCGCCACTACGCCGACATGTTCGGACCGACGACCGGCGATCGCATTCGGCTGGGCGACACGGGGCTCGTTGCACGCGTCGAGCGCGACTTCGCGGTCTACGGCGACGAATGCAAGTTCGGCGGCGGCAAAGTCCTGCGCGACCGTCAGGGCCAGCGCGCGGGAGCGACCGACGATCGCGCCCTCGATTGTGTCATCACGAATGCGCTCATCGTGGACGCGACGGGCATTTACAAGGCGGACATCGGAATCAAGCGAGGCCGAATCCATGGGATTGGCAAGGCCGGCAACCCCGACGTCATGTCGGGTGTCACGCGCGGAATGGTCGTGGGCGTGACGACCGAGGCCATCGCCGGCGAGGGTCTCGTCGTCACCGCAGGCGGAATCGACGCGCACGTTCATTTCATCTGCCCGCAGCAAATCAGCGAGGCGCTCGCGTCGGGCGTGACGACCTTCGTCGGCGGCGGAACCGGCCCGGCGACGGGCACGAACGCGACGACGTGCACGCCGGGCATTCGTCACATCCATCAGATGCTCCAAGCGACCGACGCCCTCCCCATCAACATCGGGCTGACCGGCAAAGGCAACACATCGTCCCCGGAGGGGCTCGTCGACCAGATTCGGGCCGGGGCCGTCGGCCTGAAGCTCCACGAAGATTGGGGTACGACGCCCTCGTCGATCGACTGTTGCCTGGGGGTGGCGGAGGACGAAGACGTCCAGGTCACCATCCACACCGACACGTTGAACGAATCGGGTTACGTGGACGATTCGATTGCTGCGTTCAAGGGCCGCACAATTCACACCTACCACTCGGAAGGTGCGGGCGGAGGGCACGCTCCCGACATCATTCGTGTCTGCGGCGTGCCGAACGTGATTCCGAGCTCGACGAACCCGACGCGCCCGTTCACCGTCAACACACTCGACGAACACCTCGACATGCTGATGGTGTGTCATCACCTCGACAAGACCATTCCGGAGGATGTTGCGTTCGCCGAAAGCCGGATTCGCGGTGAGACGATCGCGGCCGAAGACATCCTGCACGACCTTGGCGCCATCAGCATCATCTCGAGCGACAGCCAGGCCATGGGGCGGGTCGGCGAGGTGGTAACCCGGACGTGGCAAACCGCGGACAAGATGAAGCGCGATCGGGGCCGTCTGCTCGAAGAGCAAGGCGACGACGACAACGTGCGCATTAAGCGTTACGTGGCCAAATACACGATCAACCCGGCCATCGCCCACGGAATGTCCAGCGAGATTGGCAGTGTCGAAGTCGGCAAATGGGCCGATCTCGTCTTTTGGCGGCCCGCTTTTTTCGGCGTCAAGCCCGAACTCGTCTTGAAGGGTGGGTTCATCGTGTGGGCCCAAATGGGAGACGCCAATGCGTCGATTCCGACCCCCCAACCTTTGCTCATGCGCCCGATGTTCGGCGCCCTCGGCGGTGCCGTCGGAACGACGAGCATCGCCTTCGTGTCGCGTCGGGCGCAAGCCGAAGGAAGTCTTGCGCCGCTCCGATTGACGAAGCGCGTCGTCGCCGTGGAAAAATGCCGCGGCCTCGGCAAGCGGGACATGGTGCACAACGACGCGCTGCCCCAGATCGAGGTCGACCCGGAAACGTACGAGGTTCGCGCCGACGGTGTACCGCTCCGGTGCGGTCCAGCCGCGAAGCTTCCGCTCGCTCAACTCTATCATCTCTTTTGACGAGGAGGGACGGGCCCATGCGCTGGCGGGTGCTTCAGATTGCAGATTCCGCTTTTCCGACCGGTGGGTTCGCGCACTCCTCGGGGCTCGAAGCGGCCGTGCATCTCGGCGAAGCACGAACGCCTGTGCGCCTCGATTCGTACGTTGGCATGCAGCTGTGGAGCGTCGGTACGAGCGTGCTTCCCTTCGTGGCGGCCGCCCATGATCGACCGGAGGAGGCCTGGTCGCTCGATGCCCTGCTCGACCAAATGCTAAATAACCATGTTGCAAACCGAGCCAGCCGAACGCAGGGTCGAGCGTTCATCTCGACGTGCGCACGCGTGTACGAGAACGAATCGATCGTGGGCCTCGCACGCGCGGCCCGCGATAGGTCCAGAGCGGCTCACCTGGCCCCCCTGTTCGGCGCCTCGCTGGCTGCGCTCGACCTGTCGCGCGCCGAGACGCTTGCGCTCTACATGTTCCTTGCGTTGAGGGGGCTTGCCTCTGCGGCGGTGCGACTGGGCGTCGTCGGCCCGCACGAAGCCCAGCGCCTCCATGCGCGCCACGCCCGGACGCTCGACGCCGTGCTCGCGGAATGCAGCGCGATCACGCCGGGGAACGCGGCACAAGCCGCACCCGTCGCCGACATCCTGTCGGCCACGCACGACACCCTCTACGCCCGTCTTTTCCAAAGCTGAGGACCGGATCATGGCACACGACGACCACGCCGATCATCGCCATGGACACCCCCACAACCCTTCGCACCCGCTGCCCGACCCTGCGGCTGGAAAGCACCGCGAATTCGCTGGGGCTTACGCGCATGAGCCGGAGCACGGGCATCGCGTGCATCGCGCCGACCACCCCGACCACGCCCATCGCGCCGACCACCCAGGCCCGGCCGCCCCTCCCGATCGCGCCTACCACGTCCATCGTGCTGATCACCCCGACCACGCGCATCACGCCGGCCACGACCATCACGCCGGCCACGACCATCACGCCGGCCACGACCATCACGCCGGCCACGATCATCACCCCGACCACGACCATCACCCCGACCACGCGCATCACGCCGAGCACGACCATTCCGATGAGGCCCATGGGCCCGCACGCCGTGTCGCTCACGGCAGCGCCGACGACGCTGCCCATGTGGGTCACACGCACGAATCCTTTAGCCACCCCGGCCATTTCGATCGCCGCGACGCCCCAAGGCCGCGAGACTTCGCGCAGCGTTCGTTCACGGTCGGCATCGGCGGGCCGGTCGGCAGCGGAAAGACGGCGCTTGTCCTCGCTCTGTGTCAGAAACTTCGCGATGAGCTGAGCTTGGGCGTCGTGACCAATGACATCTTCACGCGCGAGGACGCCGAGTTTCTGCACCGCCACCGGGCTCTTTCCTTCGAGCGCATCCGCGCGGTCGAAACCGGTGGCTGCCCTCACGCCGCAATCCGTGAAGACATCAGCCACAACCTCGACGCCCTCGAGCAGCTGATGTTCGACGTTCGTCCGGACCTTCTGCTTGTCGAGAGCGGAGGCGACAACCTGGCGGCGCAGTTCAGCCGTGAGCTCGTCGATTTCACCGTCTATGTCATCGACGTCGCCGGAGGCGACAAGGTGCCGCGCAAAGGGGGGCCCGGAATCACGCAATCGGACCTCCTCGTCATCAACAAGACCGATCTGGCCGATCTCGTCGGCGCAAGCCTTGAGGTGATGGCACGTGACGCACGCGCGATGCGCGGCGATGGGCCTTTTGTCTTCGCCCAGGCCAAACATGGCGTCGGGCTGTCTGCCATTCTCGAAGCCATTCTCGACGCACGACGCATTGCGCTGTCGGACTGAGTACCTGGCCGGCTGGCTGGCTACATTTCATCGGACGGATAACTGCCGGAAACAGGGCGCGTGGGAACGTCTCCCGCGCAAGGCTGTCGCGGGAAGCGGCGAGTCCGCTTCCCCAGAAGGAGATACCCGATGAGATTTGCGCTTCCGATGCAGAGTTGGATGATGGCGGCGGCGGCGTGCCTACAGCTTGCCGGCGCAGGCTGTGGCAAGGAAGAGGCAAAGCCTTCGGACGAGGCCAAACCCATGGCGTCCGCGACCCCTGCGGCGTCGACGGCGACGCCCGCTCCGGCCGAGTCGACCGGCGCCACGATCAAAGTGGGTATTTTGCACTCCCTGTCGGGGACCATGGCGATCAGCGAAACATCGCTGAAAGACGTGGCGCTCATGACGATCGACGAGATCAACTCGAAGGGCGGAGTTCTGGGAAAGAAAATCGAGGCCGTCGTGGTCGATCCGGCGTCGAACTGGCCGCTCTTCGCCGAGAAAGCACGCGAGCTCCTGCAGAAGGACAAGGTTTCGGCCGTCTTCGGCTGTTGGACGTCCGTCTCGCGCAAGTCCGTGCTGCCCGTCTTCGAGGAGCTCAACGGTCTCCTTTTTTACCCTGTGCAGTATGAAGGCGAAGAGTCCTCGTACAACGTCTTTTACACGGGGGCGGCGCCGAACCAGCAGGCGATCCCCGCGGTCGAATACCTGATGGGAGAAAAGGGCGGCAACGCCAAGCGATTCGTCCTGCTCGGGACGGACTACGTCTATCCGCGCACGACAAACAAGATTCTTCGCTATTTTCTCCACTCGAAAGGCGTCTCGGACGACGACATCAAAGAGGAATATACGCCTTTCGGGCATAGCGACTACCAGACCATCGTCGCGGATATCAAGAAATTCGCGGCTGGCAAGCGGACGGCCGTCATTTCGACCATCAATGGCGATTCGAACGTTCCCTTCTACAAGGAGCTCGCCAACCAAGGCTTGAAGGCGACCGACATCCCGGTCGTCGCCTTCTCGGTCGGCGAGGAAGAGCTGCGCGGCATCGACACGAAGCCGCTCGTCGGTCACCTGGCCGCCTGGAACTACTTCATGTCGATCGATACGCCCGAGAACAAAGCCTTCATCGCCGAGTGGAAGAGCTACGTCAAAGCCCACAATCTCCCCGACGGAGACAAGCGCGTCACGAACGATCCGATGGAAGCCACGTACATCGGAATGCACATGTGGGCACAAGCTGCCGATCAGGCCGGGACGACGGACGTGAACGCGGTGCGGCAAGCCCTCGGGTACCAGACCTTCCGCTCACCATCGGGTTACGACATCCCCCTCGATGCGAAGAACCACCACCTTCACAAGCCGGTGTTCATCGGCGAAGTGCAGGCGAACGGCCAATTCCAGATCGTGTGGAAGTCGGAAGGTCTCATCCGAGCCCAGGCATGGAGCCCGTACATTCCCGAGAGTGCGAAGAAGGTCGCCGATTGGACCTACCCCTGGGTCTGCGGCAACTGCACGGAGCCGAAGTTCCCCTTCCCATCGGCTGTCGCGAAGCGTTGATCGCCCGGAAGGGCTCCGGCTTCCCCAACGCACACCTGCAGACGCCAGTAGCCTTTCGAGAGAAGACCATGAGAAGAACGCTTGGTGTGATGCGTGCCCCGGCGAGCGCCACACCCGGCGGTATCCTGCTTCGTCTCTCGGCCGTGCTGCTCATGGTCTTCGTCTCGCTCATTCCGGCCCGGGAGGCACGCGCCGACCCCGGCGACTTCGAAGGCGCTTTGCACGAGCTCGCCCAGCCTTCCGACGATGCGGTCACCCGAGGCGTGCGCAGTCTCGCAGCCAGCGGCGACGCGCGCGCGCTCTCGGTCCTCGAGGCCTTGCGCGACGGCAATCTGGCCATCTCCGACAGCGGCCGCATCTTCGTCAAAGACGCCGCGGGAACCGGGCACGACGCACTGACCGGAGCGCCGGCCAACGAAGCGATCCACGTACCGACGATGGATAACGGCATACGGCGCGTGCTCGACCCGATGATTGCACGCCTCGAGCTCCAATCGGGTGATGCAAAGGCCCGGCTCGACGCCGTCGAATCGCTGTCCAGTCGATCGGACGAGGAGGATTCTCCTGCCCTCCGCGAGGCGCTTGCGCGCGAAAAGGTGCCGGCCGTGCGTCGCGCATTGGTCTCCGCCCTCGCCGAGCTCGACTTGGCGAGCACCGATCCCGTGCGGCGCCTCGGAGCGGTCGCCGCAATCCAGGCTTCGGCGTCCATCCGCTTTCGGTCGCGTCTCGTCGGACTCGACGGCGATCCCGACGCGCGAGTCCGCGCCGCGGCCGCCGTCGCTCTTCGTGCCCTCGATCGAAAGCAGTTCGTGGTCGACCGAGCGGCCGACGTCATCTACGGCCTGAGCACCGGGAGCATTTTGCTCCTCTCCGCGCTCGGACTCGCCATCACCTTCGGTCTCATGCGGGTCATCAACATGGCCCACGGCGAAATGGTGATGCTGGGCGCCTATGCCACCTACGCGACGCAAACCTTCTTTCACGATCACTGGGCCGCTCACGAGTCGTGGTATTTGCTCGCCGCCATACCCGTCGCGCTCATGGCCTGCATGGCCGTCGGCGCCTTGCTCGAGCGCACCGTCGTGCGTCATCTCTACGGCAGGCCGCTCGAGACGCTGCTCGCGACTTACGGACTCAGTCTGCTTTTGATTCAGACCGTGCGTACGATTTTCGGAGCCCAAAACGTCGCCGTAGCGAACCCGCCGCTCCTTTCCGGCGGTGCTGAGCTCTTCGAGGATGTCGTCATCCCGTATAACCGCATGGCCGTCGTCCTCTTCACGATCATCGTCGTCAGCTTCGTGGCGTATGTCCTTCGCGGAACGTCCCTCGGCCTCCTCGTTCGCGCGGTGACCCAAAATCGCCCGATGGCGGCGTGCATGGGCATTTCGACGAAGCGCGTCGACACCTGGACGTTCGCCCTCGGCTCGGGCGTCGGGGGCCTCGGGGGCGTCGCGCTGGCGCAGCTCGGCAACGTCGGTCCGGAGCTCGGCCAGGGAGTCATCGTCGACGCCTTCTTGGTCGTCGTCCTCGGCGGCGTCGGCAAACTCGTCGGTTGTGTCGTCGCCGCCTTCTCGCTCGGAATCCTGAACAAATTGCTCGAGCCCGCGGCGGGCGCCGTGCTCGGCAAAATCGTCGTCCTGATGATCGTCGTTCTCATCATCCAAAAGCGGCCGCAGGGCCTTTTCGCCCCGCGGGGGCGTGGTCTCGAGGGCACATGACGACTCCGTCCTTGCCCGCTCCGGCGCGAAGACCAATCCCGTGGGACACCGGGTTCGTCGTCGCGACCTGCCTGCTGGTCGGCGTCGTCTTACCCCTTTTGAACGTCGCGACGCCCGAATCGAGCATCTTGCACGTCTCCGAATTCGTGATTGCCCTCGTCGGCAAACTGACCTGCTACGCGATTGTCGCAATCGCGATGGACCTCGCGTGGGGCTACGCGGGCATCCTCAGCCTCTGCCACGGACTTTTCTTCGCCCTCGGCGGCTACGCGATGGGGATGTACCTCATGCGATCCATCGGCACCGAGGGGATGTACCGGAGCCAGCTGCCCGACTTCATGGTCTTTCTCGATTGGAAAGAGCTCCCCTGGTACTGGCACGGCTTCGAGCACTTCGGTTTCGCCGTCGTCATGACGCTCCTCGTCCCCGGCGCGGTGGCGTATGTATTCGGGTTCTTCGCATTTCGCTCGCGCATCAGCGGCGTCTATTTCTCCATCGTGACGCAGGCGGTGACCTTCGCGGCCATGCTCCTTTTCTTCCGAAACGCGACGGGCTTCGGCGGCAACAACGGCCTCACGGACTTCAAGCGGGTCCTTGGGTTCTCGCTTCGCGAGCCGGCCACGAAAGCAGCCCTCTGCGCCGTGAGCGGCGTCGGCTTGGCCCTGACGTACGGCGTATGTCGCGCCGTCGTCGGCTCGCGCGCCGGTCGTGTCTTGACGGCCATGCGCGACGTCGAGCCGAAGATTCGCTTTTGCGGCTACGACCCCGTCGCATACAAACTCTTCGCCTGGACTTTGTCCGCCGTCCTCTGCGGTCTTGCCGGCGCCCTTTATGTACCCCAGGTCGGCATCATCAACCCGAGTGAAATGCAGCCCTCGAGTTCCGTCGAAATCGCCATCTGGGTGGCGGTCGGCGGCCGCGGGACCCTCGCCGGCGCCATGCTCGGCGCCTTTCTTGTGAATGGCGCCAAGAGCTGGCTGACGGCCGCTTTTCCGACGGCATGGCTCTACTTCCTCGGAGCCTTGTTCGTCCTCGTGACCCTCTTTTTGCCCGGCGGCGTCGTCCAGCTGTTCTCGGCCTTCGGACGCGTCCGCGAACGGGCTTTTCGAGCCTCTCGCGGCGCCCGCTCGGGGCGGCCGGCGGCTTCACCGGGGACGCAGCCGGCCCCGACTCCGCCAACGGTCGCGGCGGTCGGCATCGGCGAGGAGCATCGCCCGTGACGGCCATCTTGTCGGTCGACAAGATCTCGGTCAGCTTCGACGGCTTTCGCGCGCTCGACGACCTCACGCTCTCGCTCGAGCCAGGCGAGCTTCGATGCATCGTCGGACCGAACGGGGCCGGCAAGACCACCCTGATGGATGTCATCACCGGAAAGACCCGGCCCGATTCGGGATCGGTCCAGTTCGCCGGGCGTGAAGTGACTCGGCTCCCCGAACATGTGATCGCGCGGCTCGGCATCGGACGCAAGTTCCAGCGCCCCACCGTGTTCCCCAACCACACGGTGTTCGAAAACCTCGAGCTGACGACGCAGGGCAGCCGGGCCGTCATGAAGGTTCTCTTCGCGCGCCGCTCGCCCGAGGAGCGTCGCGCCATTGATCGCACCCTCGAGCTCATCGGGCTCAGTGACCACCGCGAACGGCGAGCGGGCCTCCTTTCCCATGGCCAGAAGCAATGGCTCGAAATCGGGATGCTGCTCATCCAGCAGCCCAAACTCCTCCTCGTCGATGAGCCGGTTGCCGGCATGACCCAACAAGAAATTGAGCGGACCGAAGAGATCCTCGCGTCGCTCGCCGGCACCCATACGGTCGTCGTCGTCGAACACGACATGGACTTCGTGCGAAGCATCGCTCAAAAGGTCACTGTGCTGCACGAAGGCCGCGTGCTCGCCGAAGGGTCGATGCAGGACGTTCAAGCCGATCCGCGCGTGATCGAAGTCTACCTGGGAGCGTGACGTGCTCGAGACGCGAGATCTTCAGCAGTATTACGGCGGCAGCCACACCTTGCGGGGAACCACACTCACGGTCCCCGAGGGCACGTGCACGTGCGTCATGGGCCGGAACGGCGTCGGGAAAACGACCCTGCTAAAGGCCATCATGGGCCTCGTTCCGGTCCGCTCTGGAAGCATCCTCTTCGGCGGCCGAGAGC
This sequence comes from Polyangiaceae bacterium, assembly GCA_050013115.1. Taxonomy (GTDB): domain Bacteria; phylum Myxococcota_A; class Polyangia; order Polyangiales; family Polyangiaceae; genus Palsa-1150. The sequence continues at coordinate 8,153 of JBEKFX010000055.1, read as the reverse complement.
TCGTCGGCGCCGACGCCAGCGAGCGCGCCCGAACGGGCATCGGTTACGTTCCCCAAGGTCGCGATATCTTCCCCGACCTGACGGTCGAAGAGAACTTGCGCGTCGGCACGATGATTCGTAGCCCATCGAAGCGCGAGATCCCCGATCTCGTCTTTCGCCTCTTTCCCGTCCTTCGCACGATGATGCATCGGCGCGGCGGAAATCTATCGGGCGGACAGCAGCAGCAGCTCGCCATCGCGCGGGCTCTCACGCTGCGGCCCCGGTGTGTACTCCTCGACGAGCCGACCGAAGGCATTCAGCCGAGCATCGTTCACGAGCTCGGCGACGTCATTCGGCGTCTCTACTCGGAGGAGAAAATGGCCGTGCTCCTCATCGAGCAAAAGCTCCCATTCGCCCGTCGCGTCGCCGAACGATTCTTTCTCATGGATCGGGGTGCGGTTGTCGCGTCGGGCGCGATGGGCGATCTCTCGGAGGATCTCGTGCGGCGCCACCTGGCGGTCTGACTGGGCGGGCGTGCGCGCGGGCCTGTCGAGCGCCCCTGGCGAGGCGGCGCGCTCAAGCCAGGCCTCCATCAGCGGCGGGGCCTGTCGGGCGGCCCGGCCCGCCCCTGCCAAAGCAGATGCGCCCTAGCCAGATTCCCCCCATCAAGCGGCGGGGGCTCGCAGCCCCCTCCTGTTAGAGCGCGCCCAAGCGGCCTTCCCATCGGCGGCGGGGCTTGCCCGTCGGCCTTCCCTTGCCAGGGCCGCCCTACTAGGTCAACCTACCTACGTCGGCCCCCCCTCGCTCTGCGACGGCCTCCCTCCGAACCGAGCCTCCCCCACGAGCAGAGCCTGTCGTCGGCCCCCCTGCCAGGGCGCAGCCCGAGCTTCCCCCGTCAGCGGCGGGGACCAGACGCTGCGCCAACCGAAACGAGTCCGAAGACCCCCTGCGGGCGCGACGTTCACTCGCCTGGTTCGAGAGCGGCGTGATGATCAGCCACGGCAATCGTCGTCTTTTCCGTGACGGCAAACTTCGCACAAGCCGCCAGAATGCAAGCGACGCCGAGGTAGCTTGCCGCGACGATCGGCGATTGGCCGATCCCGATGGCCTCGCCGTGCATGAAGCCGAAAAACGTCAGAACCGACCCGATCAGCGCAAAGATCGCCGATTTCATGAATTGCCGTTCGATGATGAAAACGGCAATCGCCGCAAGAATGAGCCCGCCGAGAATCGCTCCTCCACCCATGACCTTGAGACCTTCGTAGAGCACGCCCATCTGCCCGAGCTTGTCGAGTCCGACCGCAGCGGCGTTCGTTCCCGCGGCCCCCAGCGCATTGTCGATCTGGAGCTTCCCCCAAGCTGCCAAGTGGGGGGTCAGGGCGAGGACGATGGCGGGGGCGTGGCTCTTCGGACTCTCTTGGAACGCCTGCGACCCGATCAGCATGCCAATGTAGAGGAGGATCGGCGAAATGGCGACGACGGGAATCAGCGCGACCATCACGGAGATGATGCCCAGCCATGACAGGATGATCACGGTCGCGCCCGTCGCCGCCGAATAGCCAATGCGCCCGCCCATGGCCTTCCACCCTGGATGACCGATATACACCGCATTGATGAAAGGATTGCCCATCATACAGCCGATGAGGCTGACGACGCCGTCCGCACATAGAACGCGCGTCGTCGGAAACGAATCGCCGGCCACGGAGGCGCTTTCGACGTTGTCCATCGCCTCAACGAGGTCATAAATTCCGAACGGAATCGCGGTCACCAGAATGACCCCGAGGAACTGGAAGCCAGAAAACACGTGGCCGAAGGCCGGGGTCGGCACGGCCACGTGGAATTTCGCTACGGAGTCCGAAAGCTTCTCGAGCGTCATGCCGCCGTAGCCGAGGCCGAGGCCTGTCGAAATCCACGCGATGGCGGTGCCCACGGCAATGGCGACGAGCCCCGCGGGGGTGCCACGGAAGTAGCGAACGCCGCCGAACCAGCTCGCCAGGATGATCGCAAAACACGGGATGGCAACGAGCGGCGTCATGAACATGTCGAGCGCGGGACGCATCGAGATGAACGCGATCGAGACGCCCGCGAGCGTGCCGAGTAGGGCGGCCCGCGGCGTCACCTTGCGAATGAAGGGCGCGATGAATCCGCCCGCCATCAGCACGAAGCTCTGAATGAAGACCCACGTCAAGCCCGCTTCCCATCCTTTGATCGGGTCGCCAGTCTTCGTCGCAATCGGGAGCATGATGACGAACGTGACGACGAACATGTGCGGCACGCTGATGCCCGAAGGCAGAGCGCACACATCCGTTCGACCCGTCTTCTGCGCCAGCTTGTATGCGAGCCACGCGTAATAAAATGTGCTGAGGCACATCATCATCCCCGTCGCCGGGAGAATGCGGCCGAAAACGAGCTCATCGGGCATCTTCAGGACGAAGCGGAGGAGCCCGGCCAACGTCAGCAAGTTGACGAGGATGTTGGTCCCGAACCCGAAGTAGGCGTTCCAGTCGCCCGGGGTCCAGAGCTTCGGCTTCATCGTGGTTGCATGGCTCGCGGTGCCTACCGCCATCGTCGCAGTCGTCATGTTTGCTCCTTGCGCGTCGTGGTCTTTTCCCAGCGAGGATCCGTCGTGGTCAGGCGAGGGCTTGGATGACTCGCTTCGAGTCCGTCACCCACCCGAAGATTCCCCCCTGCGCCTTGATCATGCGCAGCCCCATCTCGTGAAATTCCGGAAAGTAAGAACCGCAGCAATCCCCCGGCACGATGCAGCGAAAACCGCGATCGTTGGCTTCGCGAACCGTCGTGTTGACGCAGACCTCGGTTGTCACTCCGCATACGATGAGGTTTTCGATCCCGCGATCTTGGAGAAGGAGGTGTAAATCGGTGGCGTAGAACGCTCCCTTTCCAGGCTTGTCGACGATGGGCTCGCCGGGGCGTGGATAGAGTTCGCGAACGATGTCGTGCCCAGGCTCGCCTCGAATCAAGATTCGACCCATCGGTCCGACGTCGCCGATCCGCAGTCGCGGAGCGCCGCGCTCGACCTTCGCCTTCGGGGCATCGGTCATATCCGGTCGGTGCCCCTCCCGCGTATGGACGATGAGCATTCGGCGCCCGCGGGCTACCTCGAGGAGGGCCATGCAGGGACGTACGGCGGCCGCGAGGCGGGAAACGTCGTTGCCGAGCGCTTCTCCAAAGCCCCCTGGCTCGAGAAAGTCACGTTGCATGTCGATGATGACCACCGCGGTCCGATCGAGATCGATGGTGACGGGCTGCGGTTCGGCGTCCACCAGTGTGCCGGGCATCGTGAGTCCTCCTGCGCGGTGTGCGGAGCCTGCGCACCGGACGAAAGGAGCGCAGACTTTCCGACTCCGACTCCCGCACGTTATCGAATGGCTGTTTCCAACCGATTGCGCGACCGTAAAAGGTAATGGCATCCGGAGCACCAACCTGATCCGTGGACTCCCGTCTCGAAACACCCGTTGGTCTTCAACGTCCGCCGGTGCGACACCCGGCCAGGCCCACGATGACACCGACGGCCAGGTCCACGACGACACGGCCCACGACGACGCGGACGGCCAGGCCACGATGACGCGGCGGCCCCACGACGACCAATCCGGTTAATGGCCGCCCGCCATGTGACGGCCCACGACTGCGAGATCGGCATTCACGGCCGCCGTCTCGTAGGCGATCTTCCCCCCGCTCATCACCAGGATACGATCGGACAAGGCGAAGACTTCGTCGAGGTCCGAGCTGATGAGGAGAACGGCCACCCCACGGTTTCGTGCATCCCGAAGACGCGCGCGAATTTCCCGCACCGCGGCAAAGTCGAGCCCGAAGCAGGGGTTCGTAACGACCAGCACCCGGGCTCCGTTCTCGAGCTCGCGGGCCAAGACGACGCGCTGCACGTTGCCGCCGGAGAGCTCCGAGATGGGAGCATCGACGGAGGGCGCGCGAATTCCGTAATCTCGAATGCACGCGCCGGCGTGCCGCCGGAGCGCCGCTCCGCGGACAAGCCACGATGCCCAGGTGAACGGCGGGCGGTCGTAGACCCGAAACCCGAGATTTTCGGCGACGGTCATCGTTGCGACGCAGCCATTTCGCAAGGGCTCCTCGGGCAAACATCGCACGCCCCCGGCCCGCGCCTCGGCTCTTTTGCCTCCGTAGACCCTTCCCTCCACGCGAATTTCGCCCGAATCGAGCTCTCGTTGACCCGCGACGATCTCGAAGAGCGGCTCCTGACCGTTGCCCGACACGCCGGCAATGCCCACGATTTCTCCGGAGCGGACCTCCAGACTGACCCCGTCGAGCACCTGGATGCCCCGCGCATCGGCCGCGCCGACGCGATCGATCGCGAGCCGAACGGGGCCGGGGCCGGGCCCCACCGGCCCGTCCGACGCGCGTCGTGCACCTGCTGGTTCGTCAATCGCGGTCGGCGGAAGATCGCCCCCGACCATCATCCGCGCCATCTCGGCGGGTGTGAGCTCGGAGACAGCGCCTACGCCGGCGATCCGCCCGCGCCGCAGGACGGTGACCTCTTCCGCGAAGCTCATGACCTCCCGGAATTTGTGGGTGATCATGAGCACGCTCACCTCGCCCGCCCGAGCCATGTTCCGGAGCATGCCGAGGACCTCGTCCGCTTCGGAAGGCGTCAGCACCGATGTCGGCTCGTCGAGGATGAGAATTTGGTTTCCCAAATAAAGTTGCTTGAGTATCTCGAGCTTTTGGCGCTCTCCCGCCGACAGCTCCCGCACGACCCGAGAGGGCTCGATGCGAAAGGGCATACGGTCCATGAACGCGCGGAGACCGATCTCTTCTTTGCGCCAGTCGATCACGGCGGGCAAGTGCGCTCGCGACAGGACGAAATTCTCGGCGACGCTCATGTTGGGGACCAGCGTGAAGTGCTGGTACACCATGCCGATTCCGAGCTCCTGCGCATGCCGTGGGCTCGTGATGCGGACCTCCTGGCCCCCGCGGAGGATGCGGCCCGAATCCGCCGTGTAATACCCCATGATGCACTTGACGAGCGTGCTCTTGCCGGCCCCATTTTCTCCGAGCAGCGCGTGGACTCCTCCCGGGCGAAGCGACAGGGAAACGTCGTCCAGCACGGTCAGCGGGCCGAACCGCTTTCGAATCCCGCTCGCGGACAGGCTGGGCGGAATGCTCACGGCGACTGCGCCTTCACGCAAGGACCTCGAGAAGCGCCGACGAATCGCTGACCGCCCCGAACACGCCTTGCTGCATGGTGACCATCTTGAGCGCCGCCTCGTGATTGCCCACATCCGTCGCCGCACAGCAGTCGCGCAGAATCACGCACTCGAATCCGCGATCGTTCGCTTCGCGCATGGTCGTGTGCACGCAAACGTCGGTCGTGATTCCCGTCAGGACGATATTTCGGATGCCTCGCAAACGAAGGACGAGCTCGAGATCCGTCGCACAGAAGCTCCCTTTTCCAGGCTTGTCGATCACCGTCTCGCCGGCCGCGGGGGCAAGCTCGGGAATGATGTTCCAGCCGCGCTCGCCGCGGACGAGGACGCGGCCGCACGGTCCGAGATCACCGATTCCGACACCGGAGGCCGTCCGTCGCGACCGCCATTGCTTGTTGGCGGGCAAATCCGAAAGGTCGGGGCGGTGGCCCTCGCGAGTGTGAAACACGGGATAGCCATGCGTCCGAAACGCGGCAAGCACCCGCTGAATGGGCCCGATGCATGCGCGGGTCAGCGTAATGTCATAGCCGAGCAGGTCGATGTACCCGCCCTTTCCGCAAAAATCGGTCTGCATGTCGATGATGAAGAGGGCTGTCGTATCTCGTCGCAAATCGCCGTCGAACGGCCAGGGGTACGGGGTTGCAGCCAAGGTTCTCATCGGGAGGCCTCCTTTCTAACGCGCGGCCGTGAGCTCGGCGGGCTGTCCGGGGAGCGCGCGCGTCGCAGAGCTCGTGGCCACCATGATGACGAGTGTCACGACGTACGGGACCGCATTGAACAAATGGTAGCCGGAGGTGACTCCGATCGACTGAAGAGCGGGCCCTAGCGCGCTCGCGGCTCCGAAGAGCAGCGAGGCGAAGAGGCAGCGAACCGGACTCCACTGCGCGAAAATGACGAGCGCCACGGCCATGAGGCCCTGCCCGCTCGAGAGTCTTTCGTTCCAGCTTCCGGGATAAAAGAGTGAAAGAAACGACCCCCCGACACCCGCGAAAAAACCGCCTGTCATCGTGGCGAGGCCGCGCACCCGATTGACCGCATAGCCCATCGCGCGGGCAGCGTCGGCACTCTCGCCGACGGTGCGAAGAACGAGGCCGACCCGCGTCCGCTTCAGCCCAAAGTCGACGAGCGGAACGAGGAGCAGGCCGAGGACGAAGAGAACGTTGATTCGGAGCGCCGATCGAAGCGCGGGTGAACCGCTCCAAAACCCGAGATCGATCGCAGGCAAGAGGGGGGCGATCGGCTGGATGAACGGCTTGCCGAGGAAAAAGGCAAGACCTGTCCCGAACAAGATGAGCGCAATTCCGATGGCCACGTCGTTGACCCGGGGAAGACTGCACAGCCATCCGTGGAGCGCACCGAGCCCGGCCCCCATGGCGCCGGCCACGGCCACGCCCAGCCAGGCGGATCCGCTGAGGTAGGAGACAGCGTAAGCCGCCATCGCGCCCATGACGAGCGTCCCTTCGAGGCCCAGATTGACTCGCCCGCTCTTCTCGGTGATGCACTCGCCAAGGCTCACGTAGAGAAACGGGGTGCTGATACGGACCGCGCCTGCGGCAACGGCCAAGGGCACTCCCCAGCCCCCGATCCCCGAATCCGCGGATGCGATCATCCCGCTGCCTCCGGCGCGGGGCCCTTGGCGTCGACCGCCACCCGAGAGGCGTCGCGGTCACGGGGTCGAAAGAGCGAAAAACGCCCGTAGAGCGTCTCGCTGGCAAGAAGGAGGACAAAGAGGATCCCTTGAAGAACGCTGACCGTCGCGTCAGGCAACCGGTCCATGCGCTGGATCAATCCGTTGCTCGCGCCGATGCCGCCGAAGAGCACCGCGACCGGCACGACGGCCAGCGGCTCGTGCCGGGCCATGAATGACACGAGAATCCCCGTGTAACCGTACCCGGCGATGAGGGAGTCGTTCGCCCGCCCATGCACGGCGGCGACCTCCGCCATGCCCGCAAACCCCGCCATTCCTCCGCCCAATATGCAAGCCATCACCATCATTCGTCGGACGGGCAGCCCGCAAAGAAGCGCGGCGCGGAGATTGCCTCCGACGATGGCCGATCCGAATCCGAATACCGACCGGACCATGAGGACGTGAGCGAGGACGCAGGCGACGACGCCGACGACCAGGCCCCAGTGGACCTCGAGCCCGGGGATGTTGTGGAGCATGTCCTCGGGGCGAATCGCACGCGTCGATGGCTTGTTCAGGCTGCTCGGGTCATGCCATGCCCCTTCGACCAACTGATTGAGAACGGCGATCGCGACGTAGGTGAGGAGAAGACTCGAGATCGTCTCGTTCACTCCGCGGTAGGCTCGAAGCGCTCCGGCCATCCCGATCCAAACGGCGCCGGCGGCAAAGCCAACGATACCCATCGATAGCGTGACCACCCAGCCGGCCGCGCCGTGCCCGCCCAGCCAGAGACCTGCGGCCGCGGCCATCAAGCCCCCCACGACGAACGCCCCCTCCCCTCCGATGATGATGAGGCCGAGCCTTGCCGGGATCGCCGTACAGAGCGCCGTAAACATAAGGGGAGCGGCCCGTAAGAGCGAGTTCTGGAGTGAAAACGAGTTGCCGAACGACCCGCGGAACATCTGGTAAAAGACGTCGAATGGGTCGGCCCCGGCGACGGCGACGAATGCCCCGAAGAGAACCAGCGACGTGACGAGCGCGCCGAGTCGTATGACGACCGACTCGGCGACCCGTCGGTTCATTGGATGGCCCCTTTCACGCCGTCGACGAGGTAGGCCATCTTTTCGAGCGCAACGTCCGTTTGAACCATCGAGACGCCCGGCGCAATCACCGGCTTGCCGGCGTTGTCGTTGAGAGGGCCCTTGAAGATGATCAAGCTGCCGTCTGTGAGCTTGGCCTTCGCTTCGTCGGCCTTCTTGCGCGCCTCCGGGGAAACAGCAGGGCCGTAGGGCGACATCTTGACGAATCCATCTTTGAAGCCCCCGCGCAAAAGGTGCGGATACGGCTGG
>JBEKFX010000054.1:0-51811 GCA_050013115.1 Polyangiaceae bacterium | reverse complement strand
ACGCCGATCGATGGGTCGGGCCCAGCCTTCCTGCGCGTCGACGTACCAGCCAGGGCTGCCCTCGAACCAGGCCCCGCTCGTCGTCGTGAAACGCCTGGGATCACCTTGCCGCTGGAACGACGCCTTGACGAGGATCTGCGTTGCGTCGGCCGAGAGTTCCAGATCGAACCGGGGCCGCAGGGGCTCGTCACCGAAGCGGAGCTCCATCATCTGCGGCTCGACGATCACCCGACGGCCCTTGAGCAGCGGCAGGAGATCGCTTGCATCTTCGCCGCGCACGTCGATGCCCACTCGCCTGGGTCCCTGGTTCTCGAATCGCGCAAGCAGTCGAATGGCGTCTCGATCGGGCGTCGGATGCTGATCTTGCGCGACGAGAAGGGCGCTCGGAAGAAGGGGGACACGCGCGTCCGGATCGAGCAGCGTGATCGTCAAAGTGCCGCCGGCGGCGCCCGGCCCGTGCCCGAGCTGCTTAATCTGCAGCCGGTATTCGATATGCTTCGGCGCCGGCGGAATGGGCTCGGGCAGCCACGCGTCGACGCCCGACCCTCCGGGAGAAAAGCCGCGCGTGGGGGTGATCGCGTGGGCATGCTGCGCGGCCTTCATGGCCCGCGCCCGCGCGCGCTTGCTCCTGCGGCCCTCGCCGTCGACCCCCGCAACGTGCACCGTCCCGCCGTGCACCGTGTAGTGAACGCCGTTCGTCGTCGGCTGTCCGTGGACCTGGCCCTGGCCCTGGCCTTGGCCTTGGCCTTGGCCCTGTCCTGGGCCTTGGCCCTGCGAGCGCGGTTGAGTTCCGCGAGCCTGATCGCGCAAGGCAATCAGCAACGCCGCGACGTGCTTGCAGTGTCCCCCGTTACTCGAAGCAAACGCGGGACAGGTACAGCTTGAGCTGAACCCACCGGGCGTCAACTGGAGCGTCACCTTGTATGGATCGGCGTCCGTTCCTCGAACGTGGCCACGGGCGCCGGCCTCTTCGAGGACGATGTCCTCGACCGCGTGACGGCGCACGTAATCATAACCTCGCAAATAGGCGCGGGCGCCAAGCAAGCGGCGCAACGCACGATCATTCAATGTCGATAATGCTTCGGTGAACGGTGAGGCCAAAGACGTGACGCACGCTCGGGGCGTGTCCTTTCCGCTGATCGATGCTCTGTGAAGGAGCGTGAAGTCGAAACCCAGAGACGCGGCTGCCCGGAAGCGTGGCCTAACAGGCCTACGTGGAGGGGCAGTGTCGATCCATCGACGGACCCGTCCGCGGTTTGGACTTCGGGCAGGGCGCGAAGCTTCGGCGGAAACGCCGAGGGCGCGCGAGCTCTCGTACAAGGTCCGTAGCATTCCTCTCCGGCCTTCGCAATCCGATTCCGTCCGCGACCCCGATCCGGCCGAGGCGTAGCGACCGACGTGAGATCGCGGCCAAGCGTCGGCGGGCGCCGCACTCGGGCGCTCGGTCCGTCTCGATCGTCCTCGCCGCGCAGACGACGCCGATAGCCGCACGCCTACCCCGCACGACGCCTGAGGATTCATGGCGCGCGCGGCCCGCGCGCAGTGAACTCGTGAGCCCGCGTGGAGCGCGACGAAGCTCGGGCGCGACACCGACGATTGTGTTTTTTTCCTTCGAGGACGGTCTGTCGCGCTCTGTCAGGTGGCTCGTCAGGTGGCTCTGTCGGGTTGCTCTGTCAGGTCGCTCTGTCGGGTTGCTCTGTCAGATTGCTCGTCAGGTCGAAGGACGATGCGACAGGGACGAAGACCGGCCGAAAAATAACCCACGTGGAGAGAGCTGCGCGGCTTCGAAACGAACAATGCGATGACGATCGGGAACAGCGCGCTGTTTCCAGATTGTCCCGAGGTTTTCGCTCGGGAGAGCCCATACGCGGATAAAGAGCCATATTGCAAGGAGCGTATTCACGGCGCGGACGCGCAGCGATCTGCGCCGCCAGGGCTGCGAGGGTGCGCACGATTCCTAGAAACCAGGGGCTACCCTTTTCTACTTCCCTGCGCGGCCATGCAAAGGCCCGGTGCGGCCATGCAAAGGCCCCATGCAGCCATGGGAAGGCCGAAATGAACAGCCAAGCCCCAATGACGACGCGGACGATCCGCGGCTCGCTCGGGCGAACGCCGGATCGGCGAGGATTGACCGACATGATGACTTCGCTTTCCTCGCCGGCTTCGAAGCCGGCCCGGTCTCGCTCGCCGGCTTCGAAGCCGGCCTGGTCTCGCTCGCCGGCTTCGAAGCCGGCCTGGTCTCGCTCGCCGGCTTCGAAGCCGGCCCCGCATCGCGGAGCGAGCGGCCGCGGGCTTGGCGGCTGCCGGTGACTCCTCCGCGCGGCGCCGATGGTCCTCATCGCTTCGGCTGGTGGCTCGCAAGTTGGATGCCGTGCGGCGATCCACGGCCAGGCTTGAGCAGCCGTCGTTTCGGCGATAGGAAAGCGCTGACCCATGCGTGCCCGATCGGTCCCACACGCACGTCGCCCAGGGGCAAGGCTCGGCTCCTCCGTGCTCGGCACCATTTTGGTGGCGCTTCCTGCATGCTCCGTCCCGCTCGCGGGAGACCTGGACGACGCCGAAGCGAATCGGGTTTTTGTAGCCCTCGACCGAGCCAACGTCGAAGCGACGAAAGAACCCGACCCAGCCGTCGAGGGTATGTGGCGAATCAGTGTCTCAGGCGATGACGTTTCGCACGCGTTGGCGATTTTGCGCGAAGAGAACCTTCCCCGACGAACCCCGCTCGGCGTCATGGATGCCGTAGGAAAAAGCTCGCTCGTCCCCAGCGAAGCGGTCGAGCAGGCACAGCTTGTCGCTGGAATTGGGGGCGATCTCGAGCGTTCGCTCGGGGGTATCGAAGGGGTCCTCGACGCGCGCGTTCACCTCAGCATTCCACGAATGCCGCTGTCGCCCGATGCCATCCCCCCTCATGGGACGGCGGGAGTCCTCCTCGAGCACCGCGGCCCAACGCCCCCGATCACCACCGATGCGGTCCAACGGTTGGTTGCCGGCGGCGTTGCCGGACTTCTGCCATCGGACGTTTCGGTGGTCATGATCCCTCGCCCGGCCCCGGCCATCGGTGAGGGCGTCGGCAATCTCGCTTACGTCGGTCCCTTTGCGGTAGCCCGATCTTCGCTGACGCCCCTCAAGGCGACGCTCCTCATCCTGATCACCATGATCGCCACGCTGGCCGCCGGCGTCTTCCTTCTCCGTCGGGATCTGCGGCTCGCCCGAGGTCAGCTGGCGTTGGGCGCGCACCCGCCGCGCGCGCCGTGAGTGTCCGCGTCGTTCGGCGCGCACCCGCCGCGCGCGCCGTGAGTGTCCGCGTCGTTCGGCGCGCTTGCGGCGCAGCGCTCTTGTGCGCCCTTTCGGCCTGCGGAAAGACGCCGAGCCCATCCGGGGAGCCGACCTCGGATCTCGACGCCCGTCCTCGGACGCGGACGGCGACGCCGTCGCCGAGAAGGGGGCCTTCCTCTCCCGCAAGCGAGGCCCCGACGCCCGAACCAATGGCCGTGCTCACCCTCCTCGACCCCGGCAAGCCGCCCCGGAGCAAGCTTCGATACGTGTGGAACGCAGGGCAGCGCGAAGAGCTGACAATCGATTTGCGCACCGTCGCCAGCAGCCAGTTGCCAAACGCCCAGGGCAGCGACATCGCCTTGCCTCCCGTCCACATCGTCGTCGCCATCTCGCCAAGCGGCGTTGCCGACAACGGGGACCTCGAATACGCATGGCGCGTGACTTCGACGGAGGTCAAGGCGGACCCGACCATGCCGCCCGAACTCGCGAGAGGCATGAAAGCGGAAGTCGACGCCGTCGAGCGTCTGTCCGGAAGCGGCGTGGTCACTCCTTTGGGCCTGGCCCGCCGCGTCTCCATCGAGACCGACACACCTTCCGACGCTGGCGTCACCGGCCAAATGGTCGAGCAGGTTCGTCAGACGCTCCGCGACATGGCCGCACCGTTTCCAGACGAAGCCGTCGGAATGCATGCGCGATGGCAAAAGCTGTCTCATCTCTCTACAAAGGACGCCGAGGTCACGCAGACCGAGACGTTCACGCTCGTCAGCCTCGGGGCCAAAGGAGGGACGCTCGACGACGTCCTCGCCCAGACCTCGCCTCCACAACCGATTCATGGGCCGGGCATGGCCGCGGGGGCGCAGACGCGCATGGATTCGATGTTGGTTTCAGGCGATGCCAAGACGACCTTCGACCGGTCCCGGCTCGTGCCGCAGACCAGCCTGGAGAGCACGACGAGCATCGTCCTCTCAGGGCATTCGCTGCCCGGCGACTCGAACCGCCGGATGGACTTGCTCCTGCGCGTCCACATTTCGTTGACGGGGTCGATACGGTGACGCTCGGCAATCTCGAGCTCGTCCAAATTATCGCGTCATGGGCGGCGACGGCACCGATCGTCGTCGCCACCGTGCTCTTCGACGAGCGCCGCTTGACGAGCGACCAGTTGTCACGAGCCTGGCCGCCCGTGTCGCGAGATGCCGCCGTCTTCGTCGGCTGGATGCTCGGGTTCAACGTTTTCTTTCTCGTCGCTTTCTTTCTGGTTCACTTCGTACGCACCCGCGGCTGGGGGCGCGGGGTTCTGCTCGGCTTTGCCTGGGCGTGCGTGGCCTTCGACGCGTGGGCCGGCGCACAGCTCGTGGCGATCTCGGTCGTCGATTCCGTGGGCTTGTGAAGGCGCGCGCGGCGACGGATCGCGATGCGGTCATGCCCGGGTGGCGCGCCCCTCCGACGGGATGTTATGCACCGCCGCAACATGCGGTCGCGATCCGTTCTCTGCTGCATTTTGCTGCTGTTTTCCTGCACCAAAACCCAGCCGGAGGAAGTGTCGGCGGCCGCCGCCAGCGCGACGTCCTCGGCTCCGGCCGCTTCGTCGCCTCCGGCGCCAGGGTCCGCCGATCCAAGCACGGCCAAGCCTTCCGGGCCTCTCGCGTCCGCTGTTCATCCCGCCCTTCTCGATCCGTCGAAGGCCGACCTCCGGGCCCCCCCCGTCTTCAAGGCGAAGTTCACGACCACCCACGGCGACTTCGTCCTCGAAGTCCATCGGGACTGGGCGCCCAACGGCGCCGACCGCTTTTACAACCTGGTGAAGCTCGGCTTTTACGACGATACCCGTTTTTTCCGGGCGGTCTCAGGGTTCATGGTCCAGTTTGGCATCAGCGGGGATCCCGCGGTCAACGCGAAGTGGCAAGAAGAAAACATCCCTGACGATCCGGTCACGCAGTCGAACAAGCGGGGATTCATCACGTTCGCCCAGCGCGGCACTCCAAATACGCGCAGTACCCAAGTGTTCATCAACTACGTGGACAACGTGAACCTCGACGGGATGAAATTTGCTCCGTTCGGGCGCGTGTCTCAGGGCATGGATGTCGTCGACTCGCTGTTCAAGGGCTACGGCGAGGGCGCTCCGCGCGGCATGGGTCCCGATCAGGGACGGATTCAAGCAAAAGGCAACGCCTACCTCGACGTGCAATTTCCGAAGCTCGACTCGATCACGCGAGCGCAGATCGTCCAGTGACCTCGACTCGAACGCGACCTCTGACCTCCACACTCGAACACGACCTCTGACCTCCACACTCGAACACGACCTCTGACCTCCACACTCGAACGCGACCTCTGACCTCCACACTCGAACACGACCTCTGACCTCCACATTCGAACACGACCTCTGACCCCGCGAACGCGACCTCTGACCTCCACACTCGAACACGACCTCTGACCTCCACACTCGAACACGACCTCTGACCCCGCGAACGCGACCTCTGACCTCCACTCGAACGCAGGAAGAGCCTATGGACTCGCGCCCTGGAAGAGCGGTCGGGCGCTGGGTCAACGCCAAAGCCGGATGCCCATGGGCTGGCGGCGCCACAACGCCACGAGGGGATTCGTCTCGCTGACGCTCGGCCGCCCCTCGCGAACCGGCTGGCCGGCGACCATTCCGCCGGCACGCGCTTTGCGGTTTTGTCCGCAGGTGGCCGAAGGGAGGAGCTCGATGCCGAGCCATGCGATGCCGAGCCATGCGATGCCGGGGCACGAAAACAGCGACTCGAGTGTGCAGCGCGCTTCTAGGGCCCGCGTCGCCGACAGCCGCAACGGCCGAGTCCATGGCCGAACACCCGAGCGGACCCGTGCGGTCAGGGTGATCCGTTCAAGCGCGGACGTCGGTCGAAGGCGAGCTCGGTGGGTCTATATCAAGCACGCCTTGGTGCACCCGTGGCACGTCGTCGTGTTGGCCGGCGCGACGGTATTCGGCGTGGCCAATTGGAGCCTCCTCGTCTTGCTCGTCGTCTTCGCGGGTGCCGAGGCGCTCTTGCTCGGCGTCGTTCTCCATCTTCGTGCGTTCCGCCACTACGTCGACGAGCGCCTGGACCAACTTGAGCGGGGACGGGCGGCAGAACAGCGCGCAACCCTGCTCTTGCAGATGGGTGAGGAGCACCGTCGCGATCTCCTCCGACTCGAAGGGCTGGTCGACAAGATTCGCGATGCGGCCCGACCGCATGGCACGGCTTCGCAAATCGCGGTCGACGAATGCTTACGCTTGCTGGCGAGCTACGTTCGGCTGGCGATCGCGTACAACGTCAGTCGCGAGTGCCTGGCGTCCGTCGACCGCAGTGCCCTCGACGAGGAGATTCGCGCTCTCGAAGGGGCCCGGTCGTCGCCCGGCGCGCACACCCGGGGGCTCGCGCAGCGCCGGCTTCAAATCGCCAAAAGGCGCGCCGAACGATGGGACCGGTCCCAAGAGGCCCTGAACGCCATCGCGCACCAGCTGGCCATGATCGGCGAGCTTGTCCAGCTCACCCACGAACAAGCGTCGGCACCCGCCGACCCGCGCGAGGCCACCGACGAGATCGACCGTGTCGTCGAGGAGCTCGACGACAACCACTCGACGTTGGAGGAACTTGCCGAGTTTCTCGGGGTCGAAGAGCCGATTGATCCTCGCGTTCTCGAGATGGGCCGAGCCGTCCGCGGTTGACCTCAGTCCGCGCCCGCCGAATCCGCACCATCGGCGCCGCCAGACGGGCTCCCGTCGTCGACGCTCGCATCCGCCGGGGGGCTTGCTTCGACCGCGGGCGGAGCCGCGTCGGACGCGGCGCCCGCGGCATCGGCCAAGGGGACCGACGCGTCGGCAGTCGACGACGCGTCTCGACCCGCCGCACCATCGGGAACCGGAGCGGAGGCCTCGGAAACGGACGCATCTTGAACCGCGGCGGCTTCGACAGGCGCTTCATCCGAGGACGACGTGCCGTCGCCGCTGCCTTCGGGATTGGGGCTCGCCTCGCTCGGAGGCGCAACTCCGTCGGTGAGCGGCCCTGCTTCTTCGGTGTACTCGAGCGCAGCCGCATCGGCTGAGCATGCGCTGGCGCCGCCGGCCACTGGAACGCAAACGAGCCCCAACCGACAGTCGGTAACCTGAATGCACATCGCTCCCGCACCGCCGAGTTCTTCAGAGCTGCTGCAGCCGATGGGGGTGATCGACGCCGACGCTGCGATGAGCGCGAGACCGGCCGCGCGGCCAACGCGTCGCCGAAAAGGTTTCTTCACTTCTTCAGCTTACCGTCGGCCGAGACGCCTCCCTAGGCGCTCGACTTTCCAAGGCAAGCGCCAACCTACGACAGCGTGAGGAGAACGTCTCCCTCGCTCACCGATTGTCCCTCGGCAACTCGTATCTCACCCACTTTTCCGGCCGACGGGGCCTCGACAGGCATCTCCATTTTCATCGACTCGAGAATGACGCAGACCTGTCCTTCGGCAACCTCCTCTCCGGCGCGGACCTCGATTTTCCACACTGTCCCGGTGATGTGCGCACAGACGCTCGTCGTCATGAGGAAATTGTTAGCTCGAAGGCTGAGGTCCGCGCCCGGACGTTTGCGAAAGGGGCCATAAATCGGTAGGTTTGCACGGGCGTTCGATGTCGAGCTCCGGGCGGCCGACGCCTTGGCCCTGACAGGAAGAAAATCATGGCGGAACGGCAAGAAACCTCGGTGATGGTCTCCATTCAGGAGATCCTTCGAGACGCGCAGCACCGGGAGCAGCAGGAGAAGCTCGAGTTCGAGCAGCGCGCACGCGAGGAAGAGCAAAGGCGCATCGAAGAGGCCCGCCGCCGTCAGGAGCAGGAGGAAGCGCGCCTCCGTGCGGAAGAGGCGGAACGACAGCGCCGTACCTTCGAAGAACAAAGGCGGCAGGCCGAGCTGCAGGCGTTGCAGGACGCGGCGGTTCAGAAGGCCAAGTCGGAGGCGGAGGCGCAGGCTCGACTTGCCGAGATGACCGCGCGGCAAGAGCACGAACGACAGCTCCACGCCCTCAGCCAAGATCAAGGAAAGAAGCGTTTGCGCTTGCTCCTGGCCGGGGTTGGGGCGCTGCTCCTCCTCGTGGCGATTGGCGGCAGTGTCGCGGTCAAGAACTACATGGACAAAGCGACCGCGGCCGAAGCCTATGCGCGGCAGCTTGAGGCCGACCGCAAGCAGCAGGAGGAGCAGCAGTTCAAGTACAAAGAGGAGCTCGCCAACGCGAAGAGCCCGGAGGAGTTCGAGGCCATCAACGCGAAGTTGAAGGCGACCGAAGACGCGCTCCGAAGCATCAAGGCACAACAAGACAGCCCGGGCAGTGCGACCCCACGCCGGGCCGCGGTGGCGTCGCCGACGCCGGCGAAGCCGCCGGCCGCGCCGGGCAAGCCGTGCAATTGCACTCCGGGCGATCCGCTCTGCTCCTGCCTTTAAAGCGCTGCGCGCGCTGTGCCCCGTGACCGACTCGCGAGTGATTTTCGCACTTGACTTCCCCAGTCTGGAGGGGGCGCGGGGCCTGTTGCCCGTCGTGCGAAACGGAGTCGGGATGTTCAAGATCGGGCTTGAACTCTTTGTCGAGGCCGGCCCAGAGGCCATCGCCGTCGTACTCCGGCACGACCGTCCGGTCTTTCTCGACCTGAAACTGCACGACATCCCCGAAACGGTCGAACGGGCGGTCGCCCGCGCCTCGGCTCTCGGGGTCAAGATGCTCACGGTACACGCAGCAGGGGGACCGGCGATGATCCGTCGAGCGACCGAGCGTGCTCGGCGCGAAGGCAACACGTTGGAAATCGTCGCCGTGACCGTCCTGACTTCGCTCGACGAGCACGACCTTGCGGCGCTTGGCATCGCCGAAACGCTCGAAGAGCACGTCGAGCGCCTTGCCAAAGCCGCGTGGGACGAAGGCGTGCGGTCCTTTGTGTGCTCTCCAAGGGAAGCCCGACTGCTGCGCGCCGCGCTCGGGCGTGGCGCCACGATCGTCACGCCTGGGGTTCGCCCCGCCACTTCGTCCAACATCGATGATCAGAAAAGGACGATGACCGCCGGCGAGGCGGTTCTGGGGGGTGCCGATTGGATTGTCGTGGGCCGCCCGATCCGAGATGCGGCGGACCCTCTCGCGGCGGCGCTCGCCTTCACTCGTGAAGTCGAAGACGCCCGGGCCGCGCGGTGCATCGGGTGAATCGGCAGCCCGGCGTTCGCTTCATCTGTGGTCTCCAACCCGTCCGCGAGGCCATTCGAGCGCAGGGCTCCAAGCTCATGCGCGTGCTCGTCGAGTCCGAGGACCGACCGGCTCCACAGCTCGAGGCGCTCGCGCGTTTTGCCCGCGACCACGGTGCAGACGTCGTACGGACGTCTCGATCCGAGCTCGATCGCATGGCGCGCGGCGTGCGGCATCAGGGGACGATCGCCGTCGCCGCCGACCTTCGAATGACCCGAATCGAGGATCTCGATCTCGATGGCAAGCCGCTCCTCGTTGCGCTGGACGAAGTGCAAGATCCGCAGAACTTTGGGGCGGTCATTCGCTCCACCGTCGCGATGGGAGCAACGGCCGTTCTGTGGCCCGAGCACCGGTCGGCGCCGCTGTCGCCAGCCGCGTTTCGCGCCTCGGCCGGCGCGATTGAGCACGCGATCCTTTGCCGCGTACCCGCCCTGCCAGCCGCACTCGATGCCTTGCGTGCCCGCGGCGTCACCGTCGTCGGGCTCGATATGGTCGGCGCCACCCCACTCGACCGCATCGACCTCGTCCGTCCCATTGCATTCGTCGTCGGGGCGGAGGGTAAGGGTCTAAGACGAACCGTCCGGCTGACGTGTGACTTGGCCGCCCGACTGCCGATGCCTGGGCCTCTTGCTTCGCTGAACGCCTCCGTGGCGGCCGCCATCGCCCTCTACGAAGCGGTGCGACAGCGGGGTGCACCCTGAGCAGGCGGACGGCACGTCGTCCCGCCCCGCACGACTTTCAGGTGACTCGTGTTTTCATGGGACCGGACACTCTCGGACCCAACGTCCGTCCGTCATCCGGCTGCTTCATGGACGAGGATCTGCCGTACGTTTTTCCGAATTTCGGCGCACCGTGCGGCCACAAACCCTGGATCGAACGGACTCGTGCCGACGTAGCGTTCGACCACCTGGCCAATGGCGAACGGCAGGAAGTGCACGCCGAACGTGGTCAGAACGATTTGTTTGGCATCGCCCGCGATGAACTCGCCTGCGTCTTGCCCCGCGCGGATGAAGGCCGCGCTCGCCTCGAGGGCCCTCATCAGCGGGCCGACGGCTCCACCACGTACCGTGGGGCCCCAATCGATCGCCTCACGCATGAGCAACCGAGCGGCGAAGGGCCGCTGCGCAAGCACCGTTGCAAGCACATCGGCGGCCGCTTCGAGGCGCTCGCCGAACGAACCGCTGCCATCGTAGGCGGCGGACAGAGCCGTCGCGAGCCGCTGAATCAGCCGCTCGAGCACTGATTCGTAAAGACTATCTTTCGTCGCAAAGTGATAGAAAAGCGAAGCCTTGCGCATCCCGACGCGCTCGGCCACGTCGTTCATGCTCGTCCCTTCGTAGCCGCGTTCGGCGAAGAGGTGGGTTGCTACGTCGAGAATCTCGTCTTTGCGAGCCTTTGGCTGCTGCTGCTCACTCAACGTACCCATGAGTCCCCCCCCTTACATTCTGGTCCGATCGGCTCGGCATTGACACCATATCAAAGTTTGCGGACGGATCGGAGATCGCGTAACAAATTCCCTTGGCACCGGCACCAACGTCGCACCTTGCCCACGGTTCGCCACCTACGGCCACAGAGCTCGGCCGAGAGCTCGCACGAATGGATTACTTGGCGTCCGAGCAACTCGCGCTCGTGTGCTGGTTGGCGTTGTCCCTCGAGCGACCGCTTCTCGTCGAGGGCCCGGCCGGCGTGGGGAAGACCGATCTCGCTCGATCGCTCGCGGGGGCGCTGTCACGCGAACTCGTTCGGCTCCAGTGCTACGAGGGACTCGATGAGGCGAAGGCGCTCTATGAGTGGGACTACGCCAAGCAAATGCTCTACGCCCAGCTCCTCCGAGAGGCGGTCGGTCATCGGACGCGTGCGGCGGAGTCGCTCGGCGAGGCCGTCGACCGAATCGCGAGCGCGGACGAAGCCTTCTTCAGTCCACGCTTTCTCGTCGAGCGACCGATTTTGCGGGCGCTCCGTGGCGATGCCCCGGTCGTTCTCCTGATTGATGAAGTCGACCGAGCGGACCCGGAGTTCGAAGCCCTTCTGCTCGAAGTGCTCGCGGAGCGGCAAGTCACTATTCCTGAGCTCGGCACCGTTCGAGCCCGGCACTGGCCACTCGTTATCCTCACGAGCAATGGCACGCGCGACATGAGCGACGCCCTGCGTCGTCGTTGCCTGCACGCATTCCTCGACGTTCCGCCGCCGTCGCGAGAGCAAGCGATTCTCGAGCTGCGCGTGCCCGGACTCGCGGCGAACCTCGCTGAGCAGTTGGCGCGCTTCGCCGCCAAGATCCGCCAAATGGATTTGCGGAAGGCGCCTTCGGTGTCGGAAACGATCGATTGGGCGCGCGCCTTGCTCTTGCTCGGTGCAAGCTCGCTCGATGCCGACCTCGTCGGTTCGACTCTTGGAGTCTTGCTCAAATTCGGTGAGGATCAGACGAAGGTCGGCGATCGACTCTCGACGCTTCTCTGAGATCGGTCTCCCGCGGCATTCCCGATCGGGCCTGCGCGCCAAGGAGGGAGCTTCGCCGTTCCAGCCAAAAAATCGCCTCGAGCGCATTCGGATGATGCCAGCGGCGCCCCGCGGGCACGCACCCTCGTTCGCGCCGAACTAGCGGAGCTCGGCCACCTGCCCACCGAATATTCGTTCGATGCCGGAAAGGAGCGTGTCTCCGACGTCGACTCGCCAGGACTCCCCCAACGCAAGGACGGCCTCGGCCCCGTCGGAAAAGCAAACGTACAAAGCGACCGGGCATCCACCTGGCGTAGACGACAAGACCCGCGCGAGGCTTTCGAGATCGGCCGTGCGCGTTCGCTCGGCGGGAATTCGTATCGCGATGGCCCGCGTGTCCGCCCCCACCGCGCGCGTCAACGGCTCGACGTCGTTCAAGAGAACGGTGGGCTCCCGCGACGCGTCCGCTTCGTCCTCCGCTTCATCCGCCCGCTGCGGAAAGGTGACTTTTCCCGAGACGAGGACGGGCTCTCCGGCCGCGAGAACAGCCGCGAACTGCTCGATCTCACGAGCCCTCATCTTCACGTTGACGCGTCCCGTGAGATCCTCCAATTCGAAGAAGGCGATCTTGCCGCCGCCGTCCTTGAACACGCGCTCGCGGTAGCCTTCGACCATCCCTGCGACCTTCACCGGTGCCCAGTCGTCCATGGCCGCGCAGTCGGCGATGGCGGCGGCGCCGATCTTCGCCAGGCCCGCATCACCGCTTCGGGTTGCCGCTTGGACTTGGCCGCGCGTCGGCATTCGCCAGACGTAGCGTTCGAGCGGATGACCCGAGACATAGAAGCCGAGCGCCTGCCTCTCGCGTACGAGCAGCTCATGTCGGTCCCATGGATCGCACTCGACGTAGTCCCCCGCGGCCAGCGGAGAGAGAGGCCGCGGTGAAGCGTCGAACAGGCCGAAGAGCGACGTTTGACCCGTGGCACGATCTCGGCTTGCAGCGCGCGAACGCTCGAGTGCCACGTCGATCGAGGCAAATGCGCGCGCCCGAGAGACACCCTGCACCTGCAACGTCGAATCGAACGCGCCACACTGGACGAGCGCTTCGAATACCGCCTTGTTCACGCGCTTTGCGTCGACCCGGGCGGCGAGGTCGAACAAATCGCGGAAAGGACCGTCCCGTCTCGCTTCGAACACCGCTTCGAGCGCCGCACCCCCCAGACCTCGAACGGCCCCGAGCCCGAACCGGATCTGCGGCCCGAGGGCATCCCGAATCCGGTCTGTCCGCCTCATCGGTTTTCCCCCATCCGGATGCGTGTAAACGACCTTGAAGTTCGTATCGCTCTCGTTGACATCCGGCGGGAGGACCGTCATTCCCATGGCCCGCGCATCCGCGATGGTCCGAACGATTTTCTCGATGCGCTCTTTGTCGCTCGTGAGGATGGCGCAAAGAAGCTCCACGGGAAAGTGCGCCTTCATCCATGCTGTCTGATAGGTGATGAGCGCATACGCGGCCGAGTGACTCTTGTTGAATCCGTACCCTGCAAAGTACTCGAGCAAACCGAAGATGTGCTCCGCCTGCTCCTCGCTCACCCCATTTTGCTTGGCTCCGTCGACGAATGCGTTCTTTTGCTTGGCCATCTCCTCGGGCTTTTTCTTGCCCATGGCGCGCCGGAGCAAATCGGCACTGCCGAGCGTGTACCCGGCAAGCTGCTGCGCGATTTGCATCACTTGTTCTTGGTAGACGATGACGCCGTAAGTCGGGGCCAGGATCCCGTCGACCAGGGGATGCAGGCTCGCGATCGGCGCTCGGCCGTGCTTGCGGTTCACGAAGTCCTCGACCATGCCGCTGCCGAGAGGGCCGGGGCGGTAGAGCGCCACCGCGGCGACGACGTCTTCGAAATTGTCGGGGCGGAGGTCCTTGAAGAGCTGCTGCATGCCGGTCGACTCGAGCTGGAAGACACCTTTCGTCTCGCCGGACGCGAGCAGCTTGTACGTCGCGCTGTCGTCGATGGGAATCCTCACGAGGTCGAGCTTTCCATCGACGAAGCCGGGCGCGCCGGAAGCGCGTGCCGATTCGGGGCGAGGACGGGCGTTGACGAGACGGACCGCGATGTCGAGGACCGTGAGCGTCTTCAGACCGAGGAAATCGAACTTGACGAGGCCCGCTTGCTCGACGTCGTCCTTGTAGTACTGCGTGACGAGGGCGCTCGTCTTCTCGTCGCGGAACACGGGAACGTGGTGCCACAGCGGCCCTTCGCTGATGACGATTCCCGCTGCATGTTTGCCTGCATGCCGTGTGAGTCCTTCGAGCTTGCGGGCTTGATCGAGCAGCTCCTTCACCCGGGCGTCCTTGTCGTAGAGGGCCCGGAGCTTCGGTTCGATGTCGAGTGACTCTCCGATCGTGTAGGTCTCGGCAGGGGTCTTGCGGGGAATCAGATTCGCGATCTGCTGCGCTTCCGTCGGCGTGATGCCGATGCAGCGCGCCACGTCCTTCACGACGCTCTTGCTCTTCAGTTCGGCGAACGTCGCGATCTGTCCAACACTCGACTCGCCGTACTTTTGCTGAACGTACGCAATGACCTCGTCGCGTCGATCCATGCAGAAATCGATATCGAAGTCCGGCATGCTCACGCGCTCGGGGTTGAGAAAGCGTTCGAAGAGAAGGTGGTATGGAATGGGATCGAGGTCGGTGATGCGCATCGCATACGCGACGATCGATCCCGCTCCCGACCCGCGGCCCGGCCCGACTGGAACGCCGGTCTCCTTCGCGTGCCGGATGAAGTCCCAAACGATGAGAAAGTAGCCCGCGAATTTCATTTTCGAGATGACGTCGAGCTCGACCTCCAGTCGTTCCCTGTACGCTTCGCGATCGATCGATTTGCCCTGCGCCTCGAGTTCGCGAAAGCGCGTCGTCAGTCCCTCGCGAGCCACGTGCCGGAAGTAGCCCTCGCTGTCGTATCCGTCCGGAACCGGAAAACTCGGCAGCATCGGTTCACCGAGTTTCAGCGCGAGCTGGCACTTCTCGGCGATCTCGAGGGTGGCCCGGATGGCCTCTGGGGTCGCGCTGAAGAGCCTGGCCATTTCGGCCGGACTCTTCAGGTACATCTCGCTCGAGCCGTGATGGCGTTCCTTGGCCTCCTCGAGCGAGCGCCCCGTCTTGATGCACGAAAGGTAAAGATGCGCCTCGGCGTCCGTCCGCTCGGCGTAGTGGACGTCGTTGGTCGCCACGAGCGGAAGTCCGACTTCGCGGGCGATCTTGACGAGAATCCCGTTGAGGACTGGTTGCTCGGGCAGTCCGTGATCTTGAAGCTCGACGTACACGCTGCCAGCTCCGAAGGCTTCGTGCAGCATGCCCATCGTGTCTCGCCCTCTCTGTTCCCCCTCTTCGAGAACGGCCTGCGCCACGAGGCCGCCCATGCACCCGGTCATCGCGATAAGCCCGCTTGCATGGGCGGAGAGGTCATCGAGCGTCACGGGCGATCCCTGCACGTGAGCTCGCGACACGAGCGCGATGAGGTTCTTGTAGCCGTCCAACGTCGACGCCAGAAGCGGGAGGTGACGGCTCTGCCCCCCGCGGCCGACGACGTCGAGCTCGCAGCCGAGGATGGCCTGGACCTTGGCCTCCTTGGCGGCCTTGTAGAGCGTGATCGCCCCGAACATGTTGCCGTGATCGGTCACGGCCACCGATCGCATCCCCGATGCGGCCACGCGCTTGACCAGGTCTTTGACCTTCACCGCCCCGTCGAGGAGTGAATACTGGGTATGGACGTGAAGATGAGCAAATTCGTCGACCATTTCAGCCGCTCCCCATCCGCGCCCGCTCGATGACGGACGGTGCCAAGTGAAGCGCAAAGGCGTAAATGCTGAGTTGCGGCGGTGCGCCGATGCTCGTCGGAAAAAGCGACCCGTCGGCTACGTACAACCCTCGCAACTGATGATGCTCCCCATCGCAACGAACGACGCTCGTTCGTGGATCTTCGCCCATCCGCATCGTCCCCATCGGATGGACGGCCGTGAGCGGGACGACGTGGGGCCCGAGCGAGGCCCCGTCGATCCTCCCCAGCGCCTTCTCGTTCGAGACCCGAATGGGCGGGACACCGGGGATGATCGCCTCCCGAGCGCCCGCCGCGAGAAGCAAGCGCGCGCAGGCGACGAGCCCCACAGCGAGCTGGCGCCGGTCACGCTCGCTCATGGCATAGCGTAGGCTAGGCCCTCCCCGAGGGCTCAAGCCGACAAAACCGCTCGTTTCGTCGTGCACCATGGCGGTCAGCACGGCCAGGCGGCGGTACGTCCTCATCGCCGCCATGTGGGACGCGCCGAAGCCAGGCAGCGTCGCAGCCGCCCCGATGGGATGCGCAAACGCCGGGACGATCCAAACGCGCCGGTCACTCCCCTCCTCGTGTTGCAAATACTCCGTGCATTCATAGCTCTGCGGGATTCCGCGCCAGCCATCGATGTCGCGATCGAAACGGCCGGCCACCACGGCCCCCGGGTGCAGGCGCAGACCGTGGCCGAGCTGGGCGTAGGGATCGGGGACGACGCTCTTTCGCGCCAGCGCAGCGCTTCCGACTGCGCTGGCCGCGAGAATGACTGCGCGCGCGCGAACAACGACTTCGACGCGACCCCGACCGTCTGGTCCGGTCACCACACCGCGCACGCCTGCGACGCGGTGTCCGTCGTGCTCGATGCGAATGGCCTCGACGTCGGCATAGACCCGCGCCCCCGACGCAATCGCCTGCGGGAGAATGACTTTGAGTGCATTCTGTTTGGCGTCATAAGCACAGCCGAGCTCGCAAAACCCGCTCTGCACGCAACCGACGCGGTTGTGCCGGAGCGGCGCGCCCCGCCATCCGAGCGCCTCGCAGCCCTGCCGCAGAATGTCGTTGTTTGCGTTTCGCGCCGCCGCCTCGATTTCGGTGACCGAGAGATCACGCTCGATGGCCTCGAACGCCGGCCGCAGATCAGCCCGGCTCGCGCCGGTCACCCGGTACTTGCGAGCCCACAGCTCGAGGATCGCGTCCGGAGTTCGCTTGCAGAGGTTGGTGTTATGAACGGTGCTGCCACCGACGCCCCGCCCCTGCAAGACACGAATCGCCAGGTCGTCCGTCGTCCTGCCTCCGGCGTCTTGATACAAGGCGCCGAGCATCGTGTCCTCTCGCTGAACGAAGTCGCGCGACGTCAGGTAAGCGCCCTCCTCCAACGCGACCACCGCCAACCCCGCCCGCGCGAGCTCCCGCAACATGATCGAGCCACCGGCCCCCGTCCCTACGACAACTGCATCGGCGTCGAGATCGAGCCGGCCCGAAGCGAGATCTCGCCCCCTTGCGATCGGCGCCGCCATTCAGCGCCACCCTGCGCGGGGGCGTCCGACGAGCGGTCCGTCATAGCCGAGTATCGACCAGGTACGCGGGTCGCGGTAGTAGCCCATGAAGACGAGCGACTTCAGGCCATCGAAGCCGCCCCGCAGTCGATCATTGGACGAGGCTTCGATCGATGCGAGGACGTCATCCTGTTCTTTCGCGGTCATCCGCGTGAAGCGCGAGGTGAGGCCGGCGACGAGAGGAGCGACGTGCTCCACGTACGCGAGGAAGCGACCGAGGTCCTTGCGGGTCCGCGAATTCATCCGGGCCGCGAAGCCGTCCGCAAAGCCGGCGACGTCGGCGTCGTCAGCACTCGGGATGTCCGGATCGGAGCGATCGGGCGCTACGATGCGGCGCGCGACGTGTTCGATGACGATGAATTGCCATGGGGAGAACGCTTCGAGCCGCCGCCATGCCGGAACCCGGTACCCGCGCGTGCGGACCGCCGCGACCGCCATGCCGGACAAAACGAGCGCGGCGGCCCCGCTCCATTGCACGGCGCGCCGTCTGGAAATTTTCGCAGAGATTGGCGCTCGCATCGGGCCGCCGTCGACTGTATACGGCGCCCAAGGCGTCGTGCACCTGTTCGGACTCACCGGCGGAATCGCCTGCGGCAAGAGCAGGGTCGCGACCCACATCAGGGCTCGCGGCATCCCCGTCATCGATGCCGATGAGCTCGCGCGTGAGGTCGTGGCCCCAGGAAGCGAAGGTCTAAGCGCCCTCGTCGGCGCGTTTGGCCCCGGCATCCTCCTCCCCGAAGGGGCTCTCGACCGCAAGGCCATGGGGAAAATGGCGTTCGCGGATGAAACGACGAGGCAACGTTTGAACGCCATCGTGCACCCACGGATCGCGGCCAGGGCTGTCGAGCGGGCGACGGAGCTAGGCGCCGCGGGGGTGCCGCTCGCTTGCTACGAGGCCGCGCTCCTCGTGGAGACCGGGAGCGCGGAGCGGTTTCGGCCACTTGTCGTCGTCGCCTGCCCCGAAGCGGTGCAGCTCGCGCGCATCCGATCGCGCGACGGTCTTACTTCGGCGGATGCGCTCTCTCGCGTCCGCGCTCAGGCGCCTCTCCTCGACAAGGTTGCGCTCGCGGACTTCGTCATCGACACCTCGGGGCCCGTCGAGAGGACCGAGGGGCGAACGGACGAAGTGCTCGCGGCGATTCGAGTGCGCTTGGGTCTTGCGTGAGGCCGAACGACCCCGACGAGCTTCGGCCTTGCGTGAGGCCGAACGACCCCGACGGGCTTGGGCCTTGCGTGAGGCCGAACGACCGCGTCGATAGGCAGGGGGCCTACCGCGCATCGGCCTCGGCATAAGCCACAATTCGGAGCTCTCGACCTTCACGCCGCAGCAAAAGGACAAAAAAATCCCCGAACAGCCGCTCGCCGGCCGCGTGGGTGACTTCGATCGGAGCGCGGACGTAAAGGTCATCGGGGCGCATTTCGGGTGGGCGGGCGAGCGTACGACTCAACCCGAGGCTTTCGTAATCCCAGCGCTCGAGGCGCTCGGGTCGCACGAGCTCGAGGCCCGCGAGTCGCTTGTAATCGTGCGCTTGCAATTGCTGCCGCCAAGCATCCGTCAATGCGGCACGTCCGCCGGCGCCAGGGCCGCCCGCGGGGTCGACGTCCGTGGCAAGAAGGGCCGTCAGCGCCTCGAGCGACTGCTTTTCCCAAGCGTCCGTCAGCGCGCGCACCAGGCGAACGACAGCTGCGTCATCGAGAGGTTCCTTGAGAGCGACGACGCCTTCATCGAGCGCATAACCGACGATCGGCGGAACGGCCGGCGGGACGTCGAGCACGACCCCGTCGGGGCGCCGCACCGTCTCGCCGTCTCGTCCCGACCGAACCACCATCGCGCTCTCACGACCCGCGCGCGGCGGGGCGCAGCCCAGAAGGCTCACGATGAGGCCCGCGGCGCGGACGAGGCGTCCAGACCGGGCACTCGCGATCTCTCGACCCACGCGCGTCCGGACGCCGCTCAGAAGGCTCACGATGAAACCCGTGGCGCGAAGGGAGCTCCGACCGGAGCCGCCGTCGCTCCGGGGCGAAGCGAACCGCCCGCCCGGTGACGCCGATGATCAGACCGATTCGATCCGCGGATCCTCGTCACGGGACATCGTGACGATGGCACACTCGGGCACAGCCTTCCATCGCCCGTTCGGAACGGGACCGTCGAAGTCGCTGGCGGCGAGCGAGAAGTGGACGCGGGAAAGCTCCGGCACCTTCCGCTTTAGGCCTGGGTCGTCTCCGATGACGACCTCCGCGTCTGCTTTGCCGCTGAAGACTCGGAGCCGCATGGGTGAGTCGCTCCGATGGACCGCGATGAGGTAGTTGCCGTTCGACAGCATGATGTTGAGCTTGCAGGCTTGAGCGCCGACTTCCGAGGTCATGCCGTCCACCACGGCCAGGCTCGAGCGGATGGCCTCGAGCAGCGACGCGCTCTCGACGAGCCCGTCGTTCAACAATCCCGAGTCGTGGAGGAATGAAAGAAAGACATGAAAGACGACTTCGGCGTCGGTTTCACCGCGAATTCCGCCGCGTAGAAACTCAGGGACGCTCGCGATGAGTCGGTCGCGAATCTGGTCGAACTCCGACACGGTACCGGTCTGAGCGAAGAGCCACTGGCGGTATCGAAACGGGTGCGTGTTCTCGGTTCGTAGAGCGCCGACCGTTGCATGGCGGACGTGGCCTACGACGAGGTCGGCCCGCACGTCGGAAGCGAACTTCGAAACGTCGAGTTCCCGGCGCTCGTCGATGGGTCGGCGCCGCATGAGCACCTCGCCGCCCTGATAAAAGCCAAGCCCCCATCCGAGCGGAGGGCCGTTCGAACGCGCCCGCAGCGCTTCTTCCTCGAACGCGAGGACGCGCGCTGCCAGGTCCGGTCGGTTACCGATGATTCCGAACAGACGTGCCATCGATGTTCACCCCGAGCGCGTAGCCCGCGATCTGAGTAACGGGCAGGAATGGTGACGGAGCCGATTTTGCGCAAAAAAAAGTGAGACATGCACCCCGACCCGTTGCTCTTGGGCGGGGACGGAGACCCGACCGGCGTTGCGTCCGGTCTAGAGCATGCTCCATACCACTACACGTAAGGCTTCGACCGTTTCGATCAAGCGTCCTTGCCGTCTCTCTTGCGTGGCGGCGATGGCCAGCGAGCTTCCCCGATCACTTTCAGCGTACGCCGCCGCGCGCGCTTCGCCAGCGCAGTCTTTAGCCCGCCGGCTGCGAACGGCGCCACAGCCGCGAGGAGCAGGGCCGCAAACCATATGGGCAGGGCATGCATGCGGACCCCTTGGCCTCATCCTAGGCCATGCGCCATCGACGTGGGCGGGCTCAGCGACTAATGCGCCTTCGCGGTCGTTTCCGGCGGCACGATGAACGGGACGACGTGCTCACGCTCCTCGAAGCTCGCTCGATATTGCGCCGCAGCGTGCTGAGTTTGAAACGGCCCGACGCGCACCCGGTACCAGGTGCCGCGTCCCAAAACGTGAGCCTCGGCGACGTAGGCTTTGTGGCCGCGCGCCCGGAGCTGGGCGGCGAAACCGTCGGCCTCAGGCTCGGTGCGAAAGCTCGACACCTGCAATTGGTAGCCGCCCTCGTGCCCCGGCACAGCGACGTCTCCAGAGACCGGCGGCGTCGAGATTTGTGCGGCGTCGTTCGCCGCTTGGGTCAATGCGTCGCGCGGCCGGGTCACGATCGGGGAGGCCTCGAGAACCGCCTGAGCCGGAAGGGGCACGACCGGAAGACGATCTGTGGGCGGTGGGGGTCTCGAGGGTACGGCCGGCAGGGGTGCCACGGACGTGTCGGTCGTCCGGACCGCTGCCAGAGCCGTGGTCGGAGGTCCCTCGTCGCTCAGCATGAGTGGAAAGGTGACGTCTTTCGGCAAGAGCTCGAGCGATCGCGCGCCAGAAGACGATGACGCGACGGGATTGGCGAGGCCCCGTGACACGAGGTCGCCCAGCGGATCGACTTTAACCGAATGCGTCTGGCTCGTCCGTCCGCCGAGCGCCAGGGAGGCAAAGACCACACACGCCCCGCCGAGGACGACGAGCGCGGCGGTGATCCCGCGAGGGACGTGATGACCGTTCTCCTCCTCCTGCAGCTGGTCGAGGTTACGGATGCCCGGGTCGCTGATCACTGACACCAGTCTCTCGTAACGCGAGCCCAGATGCGAGGCCAACTTGTCTTCGGCTTCAGGGCTTAGGCGGCTTCGGGGCTTAGCGGCTTCGGGGCTCAGGCGGCTTCGGGGCTCAGGCGGCTTTCGGGGCTCAGGCGGCTTCGGGGCTCAGGCGGCTTCGGGGCTCAGGCGGCTTCAGGGCTCAGGCGGCTTCGGGGCTCAGCGGCTTTGGCACTCGCGCGACTTTGAGGGCGGGCGGCTTCGGTGATCAGGCTGCTCGAGGCTTGCGCGGCTTCGAGGGGCAGACGGCTTCGGGATCGGGGTTCGGGGCTCAGCCCGCTCCAAGGCGTCAGGCGTCTTCTGACGTTTCCTCCGGTCGGTCCATCCGATCGGGCACCCCAATGCCGACGAGACCCAGTGCGACGGCGTACGTCAGGCGGATCGCTTCGATCCAGGCGAGGCGGGCGCGCGTCTTACCGAAATCCCAAGACGCCTGCCAGTCGTGGACCGCGCGCACGGCCTCCGGCGGCAAGACAGGGTCGCTCTCCCCTTTGAGGCGCGTGAAATAGCTTTGAAAACTGAGCGCTAAATCTTGAACATAAAAGACGATTCGATGCGGTTCACGCAGTCGCGCAGCCTCGGCGACCGCGCTGGGAAAATCGGCCAGCCGGTGGGCGATCGCCAGTTCGTCGGGATGACGGAGCTTCTCCCAGTCGCGGCGATCGACGACCGAGGCCCACGCCCCCTCCACCCCAAGGCCCAGGCTGATCGCCCGCCGCTGGATCGAGCGCAGACGCGCATATCCGTATTGAATGTAAAAAACTGGATTATCGAGGCTTTTCTTCTTCGCCAGGTCGATGTCGAATTCGACGTTCGAGTTCGCGCTGCGCGAAAGGAAAAAGAAACGTAGCGCGTCGGCGCCAGCCCCCCGCCGGCCGGCCGCTTCGTCGATCTCATCCATGACTTCATCGATCGTCACGATGTTCCCGGCCCGCTTGCCCATTTTGACGGCTTCGCCGCCCTTGGTCAGAAAGACGAGCTGATAGAGGAGCGCCTCAAATCGGTCCTGGGGAAGGCCAAGCGCGGCGAGCGCATTGCGCACGCGGGCCACATACCCGTGATGGTCCGCACCGAGGACGTTGATGAGGCGATGGTAGCCACGTGCGATTTTGTCTGCGAAGTAGGCGAAATCGGAAGCGAAGTACGCCCACGTTCCGTCGCTCTTCTGGACGACCCGGTCTTTGTCCTCGAGCGCACCTTCGGGTGCTTGGAAAAAGAGCGCGCCGTCCTTCCGCACGAGACGCCCAGCTTGTTCGAGCTGCCGCATCACGATGCCGACAGCGCCCCAGCGGTGGAGCGACTCTTCACTGAACCAGACGTCGAAGTCGACGCCGAGGTCGGCGAGGCTCGGGCGGATCCCCGGAAGGGTCCGCGAGCCCGGAATGCCCCGGAGCATCCAGCCGACACACGCGCGGCCGAGTGCGTCGAGATCCGTCCCTCGAACCAGCGCTTCGTCGGTCGAGGTCATCCACGTTGCCAGTTCCCTTACGTAAGCGCCTCGGTATCCGTCCTCCGGTGGTTCGACGCCCTCGGCCGCGGCGCGGACGCTCTCGGCAAAGAGCCGGACCTGATTGCCACGGTCGTTGATGTAGTATTCGCGAGTCACCCGATGCCCGGCCGCCTCGAGCAGCCGTGCGACGGCGTCGCCGAGAACGGCGTTGCGCCCGCTCGCGATGGTGACCGGCCCGGTCGGGTTGGCGCTGACGAATTCGACGTTGATTCGCTCGCCGGTGGCCGCTGGGGCCCGACCCCATCCCCTTCCGGTCCGCAAGACCTCTTCGAGTTCGGCGTGGAAGACGGCGGCATGAAGCCTGAGGTTGATGAAACCGGGGCCGGCCACTTCCGCGGCCGCGATGACGTCGCTACCCGCGAGCGCATCGACCACCGCTTGGGCGATGCTTCTCGGGCTCCGAGCCATCGGGCGCGCAAACGCCATCGCGATGTTGGTCGCGAGGTCGCCGTGCTCGGCGCGTTTCGGGCGCTCGACGACCCACGGGACCGCGTCGACCGACACGACGGAATCGAGCCGACCCGCTCGCTGCGCCGCGGCAAAGCCAGACGCAACGGCAACGCGCACGCGCTCAGCCAGGCTCATTTCCGGCGTTTCTTAGCATCTTCGACACCTGGCTGACACCCTTCGCGTGTCAGTGGGCTCCATCCGCACGGCCTCCCCGTCGAATCGAAGCGGACCGGGGCCGCGGTCGCTCGCTACGACCCGACAAAAACGACTTGGTCATCGACCACGATCGCGTCTGAAATCGGCGCCGAGGCGCGCGCGCCGGGCCAGGCGACCGAACGTTCGAAGACTCCACGGCCCCCGATCGAGGCTCCGGGGCCGACGATGGCGTCCCGGACCTCGACGCCAGGCGCAATCCGCGAACCTGGCGCCGCCCATTGCGCTGCACTGCGGCCGGCGAGCCAAGCGAGGTTGGCTTCGAGGTATCGTCGGGGTGTGCCGATGTCGAAGAAACCGCTCGCGTGCGGGAATGCCCGCAGGAACGCCCCCGAGCGCAGCGCCGGAATATAAACGTCGCGAACCAAACAGCCTTGGCGAGGCAGCCGGGCCCTCAGTCGATGACCCAAGACTTGGACCCCGAGAAAGTCGGCGCCCGACGCCTCGTCCGCGACGCACTCGTCGCGCAGCCTAACGACGCGTCCCGCGGCGTCGACCCCGACCGGTCCCTCGCGCCGCGGGCGGTGCCGCACGACGAGCGTTGCGGCTGGATCGGCCCCATCGCAGGCGTGAGCCACCGCGAGGCCGGCTACGTCGACGTCTGCCAGAATGTCTGCGTTCCAGACGACGACGTCCCCCGACCCGAGCAGGGGCCCAGCCCAGGCGATGCCGCCCGCCGTCCCGAGAAGCTCTCGTTCGACGGACACGCCGACACCCGGATCGTCGCGCAGAAAGCGCTGAATGTCGCCCCCACAGTGGTGGACGTTGATGACAATGCGCGGAGCTCCGCAGGCACGGAGCCGCGAGAGCAGGTGCCCGAGCAGGGGACGGTCACCCACCGGAACCATCGCTTTGGCATGGCGATCGGTCAGTGGGCGCAGTCGCGTGCCGTATCCGGCGCCGAGAAGCATGGCGGGCAGCACCCGCACCAGTCTAAGCCGTGTGACCGAACGGCGCTCCTCTCGCGCACGCCAGATGGTTCGCCACGCCAGATGGTTCGCGCACGCCAGATGGTTCGCGCACGCCAGATGGTTCGCGCACGCCAGATGGTTCGCGCACGCCAGATGGGCGCGCCCGGCGGGGCGGCGGAAAAGGCGGCCTTGCGGACCCGCGCCCGCGATCGTATGGCGAGGACGACCTCGCGGCGAAAGTTGATTCTTCGCCGACAGGCGTAGTACGAGCAGGCTGGATGTCGAAATCGCGAGGGGCGCGGCTGATCACTCGCTTCGCGCCGACGGCATTGATCGCGGCACTCGTCGCGGCTTGCGGCAACGGCGCAGTCGGCGTCGGAGCCTGTCGTCAGATCGAGGAGGCGCGCTGTCGCCGTGCTCCGTCGTGCCCGGCCATTTCGCTCGAGCCCCCTTTTCACACCTCCGGCGGCGACGTGGACGCGTGCATCCGGTTCTACGATGTAGCGTGCCTTCACGGACTCATCGGCAGCGCCCCAAGCGCAGCGAGCGTGAACGCCTGCGTCGCGGCCATCGATGTAGGCACGTGCGACGTCGTCGTGGCGCCCGAGACCAACGCCGCGTGCGCCTGGCTCGAGCCCCCCGTGGCGGTCATCATCGAGTTGCCGACGACCGACGCCGCCAGCGACGGTTCGAACGATGCCGTCGACGAAACGGTCGACGATTGAGATCACTCCGCTGAGTCGTCGGCCGGCGGCGGATCGGTGCCCGGGTCGTTCTCCTGTTCCACCGCCTCCATCGGGATGCGAACGCGCGTCGCGTGCACCCGTCGGTCGAGCTCGACCCGCCAGAACGACGGCGCGTCCCCGCTCTTGCAGCCGAGCGTGAGCGACGGAGCTGCGAGCAGTTCGAAATCGTGCCCGGCCGGATAGCGCCGCTCGCTGATGTGACGGTGCCCGTGCATGACGAGCGTCGCCCGAATTTCGGCCAGGACGTCGGCGAAAGCCCTCGCATCGTCCAGCCGCATCCCGATCTCGGTCGGAGCTCGCTTTCCGACGCCGTGAGACAGGGGAATGACGTGGTGGTGGAAGAGAACGATGCGGTGGCTCGCCGTCCGCCAGTCCGTCGTCTTGCCAAGGGCCGCGAGCCATTCGAGCTGCGCCGCGCCGATGGCACCATTTTGACGATAGAACGTCCGCTGCCTTCGCGCGCAGGAGTCGAGGCCGACGATGACTGCATCGCCCTCTTCGACAACGCACTTCCAGGCGCCGCATGCGTCCAGCGTCAAGCCCGCCCCGGCCGCAAACTCCCTCCAGCGCGCTCTCTTCGTCTCGTGGGTGGGTCGCGGCCGCGCACTGCTCGCGATCGGGAAAAGAAACAGATCGTGATTGCCTGGAATCACAAAGAGCCGCCCACGTGCATGCCAGCGCGAGAAGGCCGCCTGAACGAGCTCCCATCCTTGCCCGTCGTCCGTGCAGTCCCCGGTCAAGACGACCGCATCGACGTCGCTTTCGGCCACCGCACGGGCGCCGCGCAAGCAGCGCAGGTTGGCGTTATAGGGCGTCGTCACCAACATGGAAGCAAGCGCGCCCTCGCTCGGCGGGGACGCAGCAAGCGTCGCCGCGCGGCGCGCTTCGAGGCGACAGGCCTTCGCGGCCGCCCGCTCGACCGCATCGAGGAGCCCACCGGCCTCTCTGGCGGTCGGCACGGCATGGGCGTACCCGTCTGGGTCGACGAGTACGACCGATCCCCTTTTTTTCGCCCGCTCTCGCAGGACACGCCACGAGGCCTCTTCCCAGCACGTCTCGAAGTGCGCTTCGCTCGTGTCGGCGACGCGGGCGCTCCGCTTAATCAGATGGGCGCGATCATGCAGCGTGTCGCCGAACGGCGACACGTGCAGGTCCGACACGTGAGCAAGAGTGAACGCGGCCATCCCGGCACTTGTAACCAGCGGCCAGCCGCGGCGTCGGCGCCGCTACATCCCGCTGACGATCTTGTAGGACTCGCCGTCGCGCACCAGGTCGAGCCGGTTGTCCGCGACCTGGTGGTGCCATTCGTCGCCCTTGAGGCCCGGGAGCTTCCAGGCCGACGCATACGTGTAGTCGACGAAGATGTGGTTTGTCTCGGTGAAGGTGACCCGCCGATAGCGGATCTCGTAACGGATTCCTGTGGTCTTGAGAAAATCTCCGGTCAAAAATTCGCGCGTTTTATCGAAATCGGCGTCGTCACCGGCCTTCGAGTTCCCGCCGTCCTCGAAATAACCGGGGCTCATCAGCTTAATGATCTCGCCGACGTTCTTGTCCTCGAGCGCGTGCCGGTACTTCTCGCAAAATAGAATGACGCCCCGATTGTCACCGGTGTCTTCGACATCGGTGTTCGGGATGTACGGCCGGGCACAAGCCGCACCGCAAAAGGTGAGCGCGGCGACGATGAGGCAAGATCGAAGCCTGAGCATGGACTTGACGTCGGGTGAGGAGCAACTTGTGGGCCGGGCATCGGGGACCGGGATGCCAGCGCTCTTGTCGGCGGCCGCGGCCCTCCGGCACGCGACTTTGTGCCATGTTGTCATCCAGCGCCGCGGGCCCGTCGGTTTCGCCTGTCGAAGTGTCACAGAGGCTGCAGCTCGATGCGGGCCAGGAAGTCCGGGGGCGATGCGCTCGTCAGTTCGCGAACCCCAAATCCTCCGACGAGCGGCAAAAGACTCCGATGGCCATCCTGGCCGAGCTGCGTCACCGGTTCGCCACGCCTCAGACTGATCCGTCCGACGCGTGCGAACGAGAAAGCCGTTGGAGCCGCGGTCAAGAGGCACCCCACCGCACCCGAACCAAGAGCGTCGCCGACCAGATGATGGGTGATCGGGCCTACGTCGTCGGCTGCGACGACCACGATCGCGTCGGCGTCCCCTGACTCGACCAGCAACGCGGCGCATGCGAGAGCCTCCAGCCCCGCATGCAACCCGCCCCCGACCGCGAATGCCGGGCCCGTGAGACCGAACGCGATGGAACACTCGCCTGCGGCCGCATTGGGCGATGTGTACGGAAAGCGACGAGGCTCTGCGGCCCGGGCGCCGTGTTCTCGGAGCCGAGCCGCAAAGACGGCATTCGTTTCGATCGTGGCCATCGCGGTCCCGACGACGATGCCGGCGCCGGCAAGGGAGCCATGCCGCCGCTGAACCTCGGCCGTCGCGGCCAGCGTCATGCGCACCAGCCCGTCGCCGCGAGCCACCCGATCGACAGACCAGCCAACCGCCGCGGCGATTTTCTCGAATTCCGGTTCGCAGGCGACGTGCACCGCCGGCTGAACGAAGCAAGGGCGCCGCGCGCCCGTCCGGCCGATGGGTCGATCGCCCACGACGAGCGCTGCGTTGGCTCCCCCGAACGCTGCGGAGACTTTGAGGGCGCAGTGGGGGGTACCGGGGGCCGAACGATCCAAGAGTCTGACCGGCGTCTTCGGATCGAGAACGCCGGCGCCTGCCGACGCGGGCATCACAGCCCTCTCGATCGCGTTCAAGCTGGCGAGGACCTCAAGACCCCCACCGGCTCCGAGGGCATGGCCAACTTGCGCCTTGAACGGATGAACGACGAAGTCGGCCACGCGAGCCCCGAACGCGGAAGACAAGCCTTCGAATTCCGCTGCATCGTTCAACGGCGTCGCCGTTCCGTGAGCACTGACGAGGTCGATGACGGGATGCTCGGCCTCGGCAAGGGCCCGCCGAATCGCCCTTCCCAGGCCCCGCCCCTGCGGGTCTGGAGCCGTGAGGTGCAAGGCGTCGGATGCCATGCCGAACCCGCGGAGAAACCCGCGTGCCCGTCCGCCCGTCCAACGCGAGAGTGCAAGGACGGCCGCCCCTTCGCCAAGTGCCATGCCGTCCCGGCCGATGCGAAAAGGACGTGGCGGGGGTCGCGCCGTGACGGCACGAAGCACGTCGAAGCCGGCGGCCACGAAGACTGTGACCTCGTCGAAGCCCCCGACGAGCACGAGGTCACAGTCCCCGCGCTCGAGCCATCTCGCCCCCAGGCCCATGCTGACGGTTGCGGATGCGCAGGCGCAGAGGACCAGAACGCAGGGATCCAAAGGGAGGCCGAGCTTTCGCGCGGCACGGTTCATCGGGCCGAAGTAGGTCGTCGCCTCGACGTCTCTCACGGATTGCCCGGCCGCGATGGCCTGGAACGCGTGCTCAGCCTCTCGCATTCCGCCGCTCGATGTCCCGAGGACCAACCCGACCCGTTCGCTCCGCCAGGCGGGACGAAGCCCGTCGAGTTCGGAGGCGCACGCCGAAAGAGCCTTCTCGAGCATCCGCGTGATCCGATCGCCGGCCGCCTCAATCGCCGCACGCGCCGCGAACGGATGCGCCAAGCCTGCCCGAGACAGCTCGTCGTCGCGGCGAATGGCACTGCGAGGCAACGCCCCCGGCGCTCCCGGGTCGATGGCCGCCGCGCCCTCGCCCAGCGCGGAGACCGCGCCGAAGGCAACCACGGCCGTCTCGATCACGTTCCCCCGAGACTTGCGTCTGGATCGCGAAATGCCTCGCCGTCCAAAGGAGCGTCCCGCCGCGATTCAATCGTGAGCTCGACGCGCAGGCCGCTCCTTTGGTCCTCGTAGCGAACCCAGTCGTTCGGGTTGGGCCCGCCGGGACCGGCGCCGAAATGGCATTCTTCGACCCGCTCGGCCTGACGGCCATCGCGCCGCGTGACCGTCAAAAGCCGACCCGAGCCGCACGACGCCAGCCTGACCTCGAGGATGGCGGTTCGGTCCTTCAGCAGCCACATGGTCCCATCCCCGGCCGTGGCCGCAGCAAACAGTTCTCCCTCGATGGGCGCGCAAAACCACCAGCGGAGAAAGGCGATGGGCAGATCGGCCGGGGCCTCCGCACGTCCGCGGCGGACGAGGTTCATCGGTGGAACCTCAACGCGCCAGCGCGCGGGACTGACCCAGGCATCGACCAGGGTCGCCCCGGCCCCCCCGATGAGGATCATCCGCACCGCTCGACCCGGCGCAACGGCGATGGCCCCCCGCCCATCGATGACGCGGCCGCTCCGCGCATCGCGCAGCGTCGTCGTCACGACGGCGACGTAGGGGGCCGACGCCCGCGAGGCGCGCAGGTCTGCGAGCCCGAGCATCGCCCGTCGCCACTCGGCCGCGGTGGGATGCGCCCAAGGGGACCGAGCCGCAGCGGCGCACGAGATCGCCAGAGCGGCGAATGCAACGAGGATCGGCGCGGACGTCGGCGCCATGCCGGAGCGAAGATTCATGCCGGTGCGAGCACGACGGCACATCCGCGGCCTTTCGCAAGGCCGAGCACCAGGGCCTCCGGGCTCCGCCCCGTTCCCACCCGAGACGCCGCAATCGCCAACGCCGCTGCATCGAGCGCATGGCTCTCGCCGAGGATGGACGCGCAGTCGAGCGTCGCGAGATCTCGCCATCGGCTGACGCCAATCAAAGAGGCCGCCTCATCGCTCGCCCGCGCAAGGACGACCTCGGCGGCGGTCGACTGGGGCGGCCTGAGTTCGCGCAGCGCGGCGAGCCCTTCGCCTCGCCACTCGATGACTTGAACGGCGCGCGCCAGGAGAGGCCCGCGACGGGCGCAGGCGTCGAAGTGGCCTTCGACGACGACGGCGGCGGCCAGATCGACGAGCGGATCCATCGGCCGAATGGGAGGACCGAAGACGGGTCTCAGCACGCGATCGCCGATGGCGCTCTCCGGTTCGGACGCGCCGGCGACGATCCGGCTGGCATCGCCGGCGGCGACGAGCTGGGTGGCCAGCACAAACGCGGTCGATCCGCTGGCCGCGAGGTCGGCCGTGGCGAACGTCGGGCCCTTCAGACCTGCGTAGATCGCGACGTGCCCGACGGGCGAGCTCGGTACGAGATTCGGAAACGCGGCAGGACTCGCCGCGCGCGGACCCCGCTCGAAAATCGGCCGCAGAAACGCCGCGCATGCATCGACGTTTCCGAATGCGCTGCCCAAAATCACGCCGCTGCCCTCCCCTTCGGCGCCGGCCTCGTGGAGCGCGTGCTCGACGACAACGACGGCGAGACGCGCCATTCGGTCGAGCCGCCGGGCGCGGTCTTCATCGAGGTACCCGTCGGCAAGCGCGGGCCCCCGGCTGCGAATGGACGTCGGCGCAAGGT
The DNA here is from genome assembly GCA_050013115.1 of Polyangiaceae bacterium. GTDB lineage: Bacteria > Myxococcota_A > Polyangia > Polyangiales > Polyangiaceae > Palsa-1150. The sequence goes on along the minus strand of JBEKFX010000054.1, from coordinate 21,140 downwards.
TTGCGCATTCTGCCACCCCGAGACGGCCGCAAGGACCCAAAATCGCCGCTCCAGTGACGACGATCATTGCTCCGGGGACGCCGCCGACCGCGGCCACTCGGGCCGGCGGAGCGGCCCGGGGGGAGGTCCACGCGGCTTCGCCAGCAGGCCCCTCATGGGGCCTGACGGGCGCCGGCTTCCGCGACAAAGCCGAGTCGGAGGCCTCGGTGAAAACGAGAACGGCGCCCATGCCACCGAAGCCGAATGCGTTCGAGATCGCCGCCCGCACACGCGAGGGCCTGCGCCCCTCCCGTGGAACGTGCAAAAGCCCGAGGGCGGGATCGGGCTGCTCGAGCCCCGCGGTTGCAACGAGCACGCCCCTCTCGACGACGAGTGCCGTCACGGCGGCTTCGATGGCGCCCGCGGCTCCCAGCGTGTGGCCGATTTGAGCCTTGCAGCTCGAAACGGGAACCCGACCCACGTGGCCGCCAAGAGCCAGCCGCAGGGCGGCCGCCTCCATGGCGTCGTTGGCCACCGTCCCGGTCCCGTGGGCATTGACGTAGTCGACGTCGCCCGGGCCCAGACCGGCGCGAGAAAGCGCCGCCTGAACCATGGCTCCCACGACGGCGCCATCGGGGGCGGGATGGGTGATGTGGTACGCTTCAGACCCGCAAGCCCAGCCGGCGAGCTTGGCCACAGGACGCGCCCGTCGCTCGACCGCCCGCGCAGCGCGCTCCAGGACCAAAAATCCGGCGCCCTCGCCCAAATTCGTGCCGCGGCGCCTGAGGTCGAATGGCCGGCACGGCTCGGGATCGATCGCCGAAAGCGAGTTGAAGCCGGTCAACGTGAGGCGGCTGAGCCCGTCGCTCCCCCCTGCAACAACCGCGTCGATCTCGCCCGAGAGAAGCCAGGCCGCGGCGATGATGATCGCGTGAGCTCCGCTCGCGCAAGCACTCGAAACGCTGCGAACGCGAGCGAAGGGGCCAAGCGCCTCCTCGAGCCGATCAGCCGTTGCCGAGAGCGGGTGGCAAAGCCATTCGACATGCCGCCCGGGCCGGTCGGCTTCAGCGTTCAGCCGCGCCAAGAGGGGCTCGGTCTCGAACATCCCGCCCGTCGTCCCCCCGACCACCAGCCCAACGCGTCCGTGCTTGGGGTCGAGCTTGGCCCCATCGATGGCCTCGCGCGCAGCCGCCAAGGCCATGGCGCTCGTCCTGGACCAGCCCCCCGGCGGTTCGCTCGGCACAACGACCGCGTCGACTTCCGCAGCGATGCCCGCGCGTTGATTCGATGCATCGAAGAGCTTGACCGGCCCGATCGCCCGATCGCCCCGCGCCAGGCGGGTCCAGGTCGCCTCAACGCCTCGGCCGAGCGGCGTGACAAGACCGACACCTGTAACCCATAAGGCGCGATTCACGCGCTCCGAGCCTTCGCGACGTGCTCTGCGATCGTCCGCACGCTCGCGAAAATGGCGCGTGCGTCTTCCCCTTCCGGGATTCGAACGCCCAGCTTTTCTTCGATCGACATCGCGAGCTGCAAGGCATCGAGTGAGTCGAGACCGAGCCCTGCGCCAAAAAGGGGAGCGTCATCGTCGATCGCGTCCGGATCGCGTCCCTTGAGGTTCAGCTCTTTGACGATGAGGCGCTTGATTTCCGCGCACAGATTGGGCACGTCCAGCACTCTTGCCGTGTAGCACAACCGGCGCAAAGGGCGGCTCAGACACTGACGAGCTGCCAGGGGTCGATGTCGTCTTCGCTTCGATCGCGCGGCTGCGGCGAGGCCCCCGGGGCACTCCGCTCGGCGGGCTGGGGCTCGAACCGTTTTTCGAGCTGTTCCACGGCCCGACCGATGTCCTCGCCAAAGCCCACTTGTACGATGGCGATCGCCGCGGCCCAAACGACGAGCGTCGAAGAAACCATCCATGGCAGCGATCGAACCGGGCGGAGCCGACCGGTGCTCCCCCCGCGCTCGCACCCGAGCGAAGCGCGATTGCTTACCATCGCGAATAAGTCTAAGACCGGAGAGGAGGGGCGCCAGCGTGCCAGGCCATCACGTGGTGCTTTCTCGATGCGGTCGGCGGTTGGGTCGGGGCGCGTGAGGCGAGATGGGTACGCTGGTGAACTACGCCACGGATAAGGGTGTCGCGATCCTGACGCTGACCGACCCACCCGCGAACGCGTACACCCACGAAATGATCAAGGAGCTCGACGCGGGCATCCTCGAAGCTCGCTTTGACGACGACATTCACGTCATCGTCATCGGCGGCCACGGTGAAAGGTATTTTTGCGCCGGCGCCGACGTGAACGTCCTGAAAGAGGCGGACCAAACCTTCAAGTACTACTTCTTTCTCCACGCGAGCGAGACCCTTCTCCGGCTCGAGAACACGCCAAAACTCGTCATCGCAGCCATCAACGGCCACTGCCTCGGCGGCGGCTTCGAGCTGGCCCTCGCTTGCGACCTCCGGATTGCCCGCGCCGGGCCGTCGCAAATCGGGCTCTCCGACGTCGAGCTCGGCTTGATTCCCGGAGCCGGCGGAACCCAGAGGCTCGCACGCATCGTCGGCAAGGCTCGCGCGATGGAACTCTTGATCGAAGGCCAGAAGCTCTCGGTCGATCAAGCCTTCGCGGCAGGGCTCATTCACAAGTCATGGTTGACCGACACGCACGACGCATTCACCCGCCGTGTGGTCGACTACGCCCACGAGCTTTGCCCTCCGGGCCGTGCAGCCCTCGCCATCGGATCGATCAAACGCGCCGTGCAGACCGGCAGCGAGTCGAGTCTCGAGCATGGCCTGGCCCTCGAGCGGGAGTTGCAGCAGCGCATGCTCGAGTCGCACGACGGGAAGGAAGGCCTTGCTGCGTTCACCCAAAAGCGAAAAGCCGTCTTCCAAGCTCGCTGAATCCCTAGCCAACTTGCGCGAATACCTTCGCGTAATGGTCTGCGAGCGCCTCGGCGCCGAGCTGAGAAAAAAACGTCGAGTACGCCATCCAAATCGCGAGCCCGCTGACGTCGCGAAACATCGGGGGAACGTATTGCGGGGGCCTGACGACACCGTCCGACACGCGCCGCGCGAGCACGGGAACGTCTTCGTGCGCGACCTTTCCAACGAAGAGCATCGGGACCAAGTCGAGTCGGTCGTGCTGCACCGCGCTGCGAATGAACGCGTAGTTTAGGACAATCCCTTTGCAATAGCACGCGTCCTTCGTGAACGGCCCGCCTCCCTCGACGACCCCACCGCGAAAGATACGCCGCGTGTTGTGGAAGCACTCTTCTTCCTCGTAGCCTTCGGTCCGAAACCACTCGAAGACGTCGAGAAAGTTTGCACCGTCTTCGGCCTTGTCGACCGCCAGCACCCGATCATTGAGCCGCCGGGCGCGACGCGGGTAGGCCCGAAAGGTGAACATCTCGAGCAAGGCGGCCAAGCCTTCCTGGGCGGCGGCCGTCCGCGGAGGCCCTTTGGCCAGCCACTTGGCGACAGGCTGCGCCTGGCCATTGAGCGAGGTCGCGACGTGCACCCAGCCTTCGTGCACTTCGAGAATCTCGATGTCGCGGAGGCTGAATTTGGCCCCCGTGCGCACCTTGACGTAATCGCTACCGGCCGCGGCATCCGCCAGAATGCCATCGTCGGCGTCCACTCGGACCCGCGTGTCGCCGAAGAAGGCAGCCAACCGATCGCCGAGCTGGCGGGCCGCTTCGGGGGCGTCGATTGTGCGATCGTGAATCGACGAACGGCCCCCGCCCCAGGCGTCTACGTTCGTCAGCACTCCATAGAGCAGACGACCGAGGTCGCGCACGGTCGAGCGGCCATCGGGAAACTTGTCCTTCGGCGACCCATAGAGCTTCTTCGACCAACCGTAAAAACTCGGCGTCCCGCGTGTTGCCAACATCTGGGCCACATCGCGATATTCGAGGGCCGTAGCGGCCATGATTTGTCCGATGGGATCGGTCTCTCCGAGCTCCCGTTCGACGTCGCGAACGATGGCCTCGAACTCTTCGGACTTCGTGCGCGGGTCGAAGCCCAGATCGACCTTCTCGTAGTAGGAGACATCGACGTTCGGGAGCTCTCGCGGCTTTCCTTTGAGAAACTGCGCTTCGACCGAATCGTCCCACCTTAGCGCCTGGAGCACCCGAATCGGCTTTTGGGCTTCGACGATGCGGCCCGAGAGCTGCGCGATGATTTCCTTGTAGCTCCGCCAGGGCCCGGCCGCGGCCGGCAGCAGGGCGACGTCACCGGAGACCTCTTCCTTCGTTACCGGCCTGATTCCGTTGCGGAGTGAAGCGACCGGGTCGGACGATGGTTTGCGGTCCTCGACTTTTTCCGGGGCGATTTCCTCGGCCTCCCTGGGACGACGCTCAGCCATCCAACACTCTATCTCAATGCGCGCACAACCCGCTCGAGTACGTCGACGTCGCGCACGCCCTCCACTTCGGCGCGATAACTGAGAACGAGTCGATGGCGCAGAATCGGCACGACGAGCGCCCGCACGTCTTCAACGTCCGCCGCCGCCTCGCCGCGGAGTGCAGCCCGCGCCTTTGCAGCGAGCACGAGCGCTTGAGAACCTCGCGGCCCGGCGCCGAAACGGACGAATTCGCGCGCCTCACGAGGCGCCTTGGGGTCGCCCGGCCGGGTGGCCCGCCCGAGCGCCACCGCCAGTTCGACGGCGGCGTCGGTCACCGGAATGCGCGGCACGAGCGCTTGGAGCGCCCGTACTTCGTCGCGTCCAAGAACGCGCGGCACCCTCACCGGCTGCACGCCGGTCGTCCGCCGCGCGATTTCGTGCTCCTCCTCGAGGCTCGGGTACTCGACGTGGATCTCGGCCAAGAACCGATCGAGCTGGGCTTCGGGAAGGGCGTAGGTTCCCTCTTGTTCGATGGGATTGCGCGTCGCGTAGACAAGGAACGGATCGGGCAGGGCGTGCGTTTGGGTGCCGATCGTGACTTGCTTTTCCTGCATGGCTTGGAGGAGCGCAGCCTGCGTCTTCGGCGGCGTCCGATTGATTTCGTCTGCGAGGACCAGATGGTGAAAGATCGGCCCAGGCAAGAAGCGAACGACGCGCCCACCACCTTGACGAGACTCTGCGTCCTCCTGAAGGACATCGGTGCCCGTGATGTCGGCCGGCAGAAGATCGGGCGTGAACTGGACTCGGCCGAACGACAGATCGAGCGCCTCCGCGAGCGACGAGACGAGCAGCGTCTTGGCTAGACCGGGGACGCCGACGAGAAGGGCGTGCCCTTTCGCCAGAAGGGCCACGAGCATGAGCTCGATGACTGCGCTCTGACCGACGACGCGAACCGCGATGGCGTCGCGAAGTTTCTGGTGCACTTCAGCCGCCCGCGCAAGGAGCTCGGGATCACCTGGCGGGGGGCTCTGCGGGGCGTGCATGGACACGACGAAAGCGTGTCGCACGCGATACCGTCATCTGTCAAAAGGCTGCCGGTGTTTGCGTCGTCGACCCCCGACGACTAGAGGAGCGTTCGTGCCGACCGAATCGTCCTCGACCGGCGCAAGCGCGCTTGAGCTTCAGGTTGAGCGTCCACCGCCCGGTCTTGCGCGCGGCCGGTGGGAGGCACCGGCGTGGCTGTTCTGGGCCACCGCTGCAGCGGTGGTGGCGGCCGGCGTCATCTGGTTCGCGAGAGCGGCACGCGGCCGCTGGCAGCGGGCTGCTCGATGAAGGATCGACCTCTGCTTCAGGGAAGGACGGTTCAACGAGTCCTCGTCGCCATGCTCATCGCCGTTTTCGTCTACGGCGGCTTCGCGGTTTGGAGCGGCGTCGGGAAAATGGGCGCCGAGCTCGCGCGCTTCGAGTGGTGGACCTTCGGTGCGGCGTGCGCTCTCGCGCTCGCCAACTATTTCGTCCGCTGGCTCAAGTGGGAGTTTTACCTCGCCCGCCTGGCTGTGCGAGGCGTCGGCCACGCGGACGGGCTGCTCATCTTTCTCAGCGGGTTCGTGCTCACCGTAACCCCCGGGAAAATTGGCGAAGTCTTCAAGTCGGTTCTGCTTTCCGAACTGCACGGGGTGTCCATCGGCAGAACGGCTCCCATCGTCGTCGCCGAACGGGTGACGGACGTCATCGGCATCGTCCTTCTCATCGCCATCGGGTCGGTGGGGCTCTCGGGCGGCCTCCTTTTTGCCGCCATCGGCGCGAGTGCCGTACTCATCCTGCTCGGTGTCGTTTCGAACCGCAGGTTGTCCATCCGGATCATCGGCTTCATCGAAAGGCTCCCTGGGGGCTTCCGGCGGATTGGTCCAAGGTTGCACGAGGCGTACGATGCGCTGAGCACGTTGGTTCGTCCCTCGAACCTGCTGCTTCCGACCGTGCTCTCCGTCGGGGCCTGGTCGCTCGAATGCGCAGCCCTTTGGGTCGTGCTGCGTGGCCTCGGACAGCGGACGAGTCTCGCGCTCGCGACATTCTTTTATGCGAGCAGCACGCTCGCCGGCGCCATCGTGCCCGTGCCCGGTGGGCTGGGGGTCACGGACGCTTCGCTGGAGAGCCAGATCGAAGAGCTCGGTCACGTCACGCCTGCCGCGAGCACCGCGGCGATGATCCTCGTCCGCTTCGCGACGCTTTGGTTTGCGGTTCTGGTCGGGTTTACGGCCCTGACCCTTCTCAAGCGGCGCCACCCCCGCCTTTTGCGATCGCAGGCAGGCGAGGTCGCGGCCGACGCCACCTGAGCTGCCGCGCCACCCCCGCGTCTTTGCGCGGGCGCCGCGATGGACCGTCACGCCTCGGCCGACTGGGAGAGCGTTCGGATGGCGTGGGCGAAGTCGTCCGGAGCGGGCGCTTCGAAGCGCATGCGGGCGCCACTTCCGGGGTGGGTGATGGCGAGCAACTTTGCATGCAACGCTTGATGCCCGAGCGCCTCGCCGACGGCGCGCACGTGTCCATCACGCGGTGGCCTCCCGTAGACGGGATCGCCGAGCACCGGCGTTCCGGTTTCCGCAAGCTGGACACGGATCTGATGGGTGCGGCCCGTCTCGAGCTTGCACTCGACGTGCGTCGCTCCCGCGAGTCGGCCCAGAACATGCACGTGCGTGACGGCTCGCTTTCCCGTCAAGACGCGGGTCGTAAACCGCAAACGGTCTTTCGGGTGCCTGCCATGCAACGTCGCGATGGTGCGCGAGCAGGCCTCGCCGACGACGATCGCTTCGTATGCGCGGTCGATCGAACGCTCCGCAAACTGCGCCATCAACCGCTCTCGCGCGCGCTCCGTTCGGGCGACGACCATCACGCCGCTCGTTCCCTTGTCGAGCCGGTGAACGATTCCAGGGCGCCCGTGGGATTCACCGGCTTGCGCCGGCCATTCGTCACGCTGAAAGAGCCCCCGGGCGAGAAGTCCATTGACGAGCGTGCCGCCCTGGTGGCCACGCGCCGGGTGAACGACGAGCCCGGCTGGCTTATCGAGGATGACGATGTCGTCGTCGACGTAAAGGATGGCAAAGGCGACATCGGCCTCGGCAAGCGCCCTCGCCGGTTGGGGTGGCAGGGCTTGGACGACCACGCGCTCGCCCTCGCGGAGCGTCGTGCTGGCGGGCCGCCGGTCTCCATCGACGGTCACGTGTCCCGATGCAATCCACCGCTGGAGCTCCGTGCGCGACAGGCCGAGCGTCTGCGCGGCGAACCGATCGAGGCGAGTCCCCTGCCCCTCGCGCGGAACGACGAACTCGTAGGTTTGGGGCGGCTCGATCACCAGAGTTTTGACTTAATGTGCCCCTTGGCCTTGATGAGGATGTCGACGAGTGCGCGATCGTAGAAATTTCGTGGGTAGAGCTCGGGCGAAACCCGACGCCTGTAGAGAGCTCGGCCTTCTTCGATCTCCTCGACGAGGGCCTCGAAGAGGTTGTCGTTCTGGATGCCGCTGACGATCTTGTCTTCATTGTAAAGCGACAGGTCGCTTGCGATCGCGCGGGCCAGACGACGCGCCGCTTCCTCCGTTTCGATGAGGGGCATGAGGCGATGATGCCGCGGCGGCCAGATTGAGTCAAAGCCTCCCGAGGCCGCCTCGACGCCGAACGCAACGCCAGCGCGGGCCGCCTCGACGCCGAACGCAACGCCAGCGCGGGCCGCCTCGACGCCGAACGCAACGCCGAACGCAACGCCAGCGCGGGCCGCTTCGACGGCGAACGCAACGCCAGCGCGGGCCGCTTCGACGGCGAACGCAACGCCAGCGCGGGCCGCTTCGACGGCGAACGCAACGCCAGCGCGGAGCTCGTCTGGCTTCCAAACCGGCGCTCACCTTGGTGCGGCCGCGGAGCTCTGGTAAGAGCCGACGGACAAGGCGCCATGGCGTTTCGCACCATCCCCCAGGCCATTGAAGACGCAGCGAAAGCCGAGCCCACGCGGGGACTGCGCTTCGTCCCCGAAGCCGGGGTGCCCGGATTCCCTTCATCCGGAGCAGGCGACAGTTCCTCGATGGCCGTTTCCGTCGGCGTGCCGCCGCACCCGGCACCCGGGAGCGAGGCTTCATTCTCCTACACCGCCGTCGAACGCATGAGCGCCCGCTTCGGCGGCGCTCTTCAAGCGCTGGGACTGCGAAAGGGAGATCGGGTCGCCCTCATTCTCCCGAACAACGACGATTTCGTACTTTGCTTTTTCGGTGCCATCCGCGCGGGGATCATCCCGGCGCCCATCTATCCGCCCATGGCGCTCGGCCAATTGCAGCCGTACCTCGACAACACGCGGCACATCGTGGCCAAAAGCGGGGCGCGCGTTCTCGTCACGACCACCCGCATCAAGCGGCTGCTCGGCACCGTTCAAGCAGCGTGTCCGGCGCTCGAGCAGGTGGTCGCCATCGAAGGCATTCGAGAGTCCAGCGAGCCCCTGAAAAACGAGAAGATCGGCATCGACGACGTCGCGTTTCTCCAGTTCACGAGCGGGTCAACGTCTCGGCCGAAAGGCGTGACGCTGACGCACGGCAACCTGGCCGCGAACATCAAGTGCATCATGGAAGACGGGCTCCGGATCCGCGAAGAGGACGTAGGCATCTCGTGGCTTCCGCTCTACCACGACATGGGCCTCATCGGGTTCGTCCTCGCGCCCCTCTTTCATCGCGTACCGATCGTCTATCTGCCGTCGCTCCTCTTCTTGAAGCGCCCCGTCACCTGGTTTCAGGCCTTCACGAGGCACGGAGGCTCGATCGCGTACGCCCCGAACTTCGCGTACGCGCTCTGCATCAAGCGCATCCGAGCGTCGGATCTCGAGGGACTGGATCTGTCGCGATGGCGCGTTGCCGGCTGCGGAGCGGAGCCCATTCGGCCGGAGACCCTCGAAGCCTTCGTCGACAGTTTTGCACGCATCGGGTTTCGCAAAGGTGCGCTTTGTCCGTCGTACGGGATGGCGGAATCGTCGCTCGCCGTCGCTTTCTCCGAGCTCGGCGAGGGTATGAAGACTCGCAGCGTCGACGGTCCAACGCTGTGGGACACCGGCCGGGCGAAGATTGTCCCGGACGGCGACGAGAACGCCATACGGCTCGTTTCGTGCGGTCGAGAGTTCCCCGACCACTCGATCCGGATCTACGACCCCAACGACACGGCCGGCGAACGGCCCCTGCCAGAGGAATCGGTCGGGGAGATTCGCATCGCAGGTCCGAGCGTCATGCGCGGCTACTGGGAAGACGCGGAGCGGACCCGTGAAGTCTTCGTCGGGTCGTACATACGAACGGGCGATCTCGGTTTTCTCCTCGATTCACACCTTTTCATCTGCGGCCGAAGCAAAGAACTCGTCATCGTGAACGGACGAAACTACTACCCGCAGGACATGGAGTGGGAGGCCGGCAAGGTCGTCGGCGTGCGGAAGGGAAACGTCGTGGCATTTGGAGCCCGCGATCCGAGCGGCGTCGAGCGAGACCGAGAGCGGGTCGTTCTTGCGTTCGAGGTTCAGGAGCCCGAACGCGTCGGACAGTCGGCCGGCCTCGTCGCCGAGGTGCGCAAGGCCGTTCAGGAGGGTATGGGGCTGACGCTCGACGACGTCGTTGCCTTGCCACCCGGCGCTCTGCCCAAGACCTCGAGCGGCAAGCTGCAACGCTCGAAAACCCGCGAGCTCTACGAAACGGGCGAGCTCATGGGTCGGCCGAGTCCGCGGGACCCGAGCCGGCTCGATGCCGCCAAACAGACCGCGCTCAGTCAACTCGAGTATTTCAAACTCGCCGTTCTCGGCGCCCGAAAGCGGCGCTGACTCGAACGGCGGCGCGCCCTGGCCAGCGGCGGCTTGGTCGGGGTGGCGCCCGAAGCGGTCCCGGTCGCCGTGGCCCGCGAGCGCCCTCGGCCGCACCTTCGCCCAAAAAAAGAGCCGCACCTTGGCGAGAGGAAGAACCGCCCGCTTGAAGTCGGCGACGGGACTCGGTGACCGCAGGCCCGAAGGGTTTTTTGGCAAGAAGAACTTGCACCTGAGAATCGTTCTTATTACGCTCCCGCGGCGATGGCCGGCGAATCGGAACGCGCGACCGCCATGCTGCGTGATCTCCGGCGATCCGGCTTGAAGCTCACTCCGCAGCGGATCGCCATCGTTCGGCTCTTCGCCGAGGACCTTTCGCACCCCACGGCCCAAGACCTGTTCGAACGCCTCCGTCCCACGTTCCCTTCGATGAGTGTCGCGACGGTCTACAACACACTCGACACGCTGGCGCGTGTCGGGCTGGCGGGCATCGTGAGGCTCCCGGGCAAGCGCGGGGACGCCGCCCGCTTCGATCCCAACGGCGCGCCTCACCACCACGCCGTATGCGATCGGTGCGGGGCGGTGATCGACATCGCCGCCGGTACGCTCGCTCCGAGCGCGCGCGCCGAAGGCCGGCTACGTCGGTCTGCGCCCGGTTTTTCCGTGCGGGTCATCGAGCGAATCTATCGCGGTCTGTGCGCGACTTGCGTGCGACCAATGTCGTCGTGAAACCACTGAGGAGAACGCCATGGCCAAATCGCTACAGGGAACAAAAACGCACCAAAACCTCAAGGAGGCGTTTGCGGGTGAATCACAAGCCAATCGCCGCTACCTTTATTTCGCAAAAGTCGCGGACGTCGAGGGCTATCCCGAGATCGCAGGCAACTTCAAGGAGACCGCAGACGGCGAGACCGGGCATGCCCACGGACATCTCGACTACCTGAAGCAGGTGGGCGACCCGGCCACCGGGCTTCCCATCGGCAACACCGAGAAGAATTTGAAAGCGTCCGTCGCTGGCGAAACCTACGAGTACGAGACCATGTACCCGGGAATGGCCAAGACGGCCCGCGACGAGAGCTTCGACGATGTCGCCGAATGGTTCGAGACGCTCGCGAAGGCCGAAAAGAGCCACGCGGGCCGCTTCCAGAAGATGCTCGAGCTGCTGAAGGGCTGACTCGAACCTCCCAGGCTCCGAAGATCGGGGGGGCCGGCGCCCTCCTGATCTCCGCGGGTTCGAACACCGATTGGGACGATTCATGGCCAAAATCGATCTTCTCCCCAAAGAGCCGCCGGCCCTCGATTCCAACGACGACCGTTATTGGAACGCGCGGGATCTCGAGAACGAGATGCGGCGGATGCTCGAGATCTGCCACGGCTGTCGGATGTGCGTCGGCTACTGCGGCACCTTCCCCGACGTATTTGCTCGGGTTGATCGAGATATCGAGCGGAATGGGGCGATCGGCGCCGAGATGCTCGATGCCGAGGCTTTCGCCCGCGCGTCCGACCTCTGCTGGCAATGCAAGCTTTGCTACGTGAAATGTCCCTACACGAAGGACGAGGGGCACGCCTGGATGCTCGACATTCCGCGCCTCCTCTTGCGCGAGAAAGCGCAGCGCGCCAAGCGCAACGGCGTCACGCTCCAAGACCGCGTCCTCGGGGAACCGCAGGCCCTTGGTCAGTTGACGGCGGGCCCGATGGCACGGGTCGCCAACTTCGTCAATGCAAACCGCCTGGTCCGCAAGGCGATCGAACGTACGGCTGGCATCTCGTCGCAATTTCCGATTCCACCCTTCGGTGAGACGAGCTTCGTCAATTGGCTCGAACGGCACGAGCCCATTCGAGGGGCCGGTTCCCGCGGAACGGTTGCCCTCTTTGCGACCTGTCTCGCCGACTACAACTTTCCGCACATCGCCGCGAGTGCCGTGCGGGTCCTCGAAAAAAATGGCTGGGCGGTCGTCCGGCCCGAGCAAACGTGCTGCGGCATGCCGAACCTGGACGGCGGCAACGTCGACGCGGCGCGGGCGAAGGCCCGCGTGAACGTGGCTTCACTCGAAGAGCACGTGGCAAAGGGTCACACCATCGTGTCGCTGCAACCGACGTGCGGCTACATGATCCGCAAGGAGTGGCCCGAGCTTCTTCGAACGGACGACGCACGCCGCGTCGCGGAGGCCTCGGTGGACGTGATGGAATTGCTCGATCGGCAGCGCCGTGATCGGACGCTTTCGCGCGATTTCACCAAAGGGCTCGGACGGGTTGCCTACCACGCGGCGTGCCACTTGCGAGCGCAAAAAATAGGCTACCCGGCGGCGCGGGTTCTCCATTCTTTACCGGACACGGAGATCGAGGTCGTCGAACAGTGCTCGGCCGTGGACGGAACTTGGGGCATGAAGGCGCAGTATTACGAGATGGGCCGCCGTTACGCACAAAAGCTGACGCGTGGAATCGAGGGTGTCGAGCCCAAGACCATCGTCACGGATTGTGCACTTTCGGCTCGGCGCATCCTTCAAGAAAACGGCAGAGCCGCTCTTCACCCCGTCGAGGCGCTCGCCGACGCTTACGGCCTGGCGCCGGAGGTGCGCTAGTCGAGATCGGGACGTCGGGATGCGCCGCGACGCAGCGTCGGATCCATGGAGGCATGGGCATGAAGGCGATCGATCGAACCGAAGTACTGGGACTGGCCGATTATGAGACCATTCGAGACCGCTTCCGTACGCGCGTGATCGCTGAGAAGAAGCGGCGTCGGGTCCAGCTCGGTCCGAAAGCGACGGCGCTTTTCGAGAACCGAGATACTGTCCTTCTTCAGATTCAAGAGATGCTCCGAACGGAGCGGATCAGTCGTCCCGCCGCGATCCAGCACGAAATCGACACATACAACGAAACGGTTCCGGGCACCGACGAGCTGTCGTGTACGGTCATGATCGAGATTGTAGAGAAGCCGGAACGGGACGCCTTTCTCCAAGCGGTCGCCGGCTTCGAAGATCACGTTTGGCTTACCGCCTGCGGCGAACGCATCCGCGCCCGGTCGGCTGACCGCGCGGGGCTCGAGCCCGGTCGCACGACCGCTGTTCATTATCTGAAGTTTCCGCTGCCGCCTCTCGTGGCCGAGGCGCTTCGAGCCGCCGCCGAGCCAGGGGCCTCCAAACCGACGCTCGAACTCGCCGTTCTCCACCCTGCTTACACGGTCCGAGTGGAGGTGCCGCGCGAAACGATTGTCGAGCTCGGCGAGGATCTGCGGGCTTGAACTCCCCATTTGTCTTCGCGCACAAGGTGCGTGTCGATGAGGTCGACGCCGCGGGCATCGTCTATTTCGCCCGGTACTTTCAGTGGTGCCACGAGGCAATGGCCACGATGCTCGAACCGCTCGATGGCGGTTACGCGAGTCTCCTCAACTCCAGAGGCGAAGGCCTTCCAACGGTGCATGCCGAGGCCGATTACACGGCCCCATTGCGATTCGGCGACTCCGTTGCAATCGCCGTTTGCGTCGAGAAGATCGGGAGGAGCTCGTGTTCGCTGCGCTTCGACCTCTTCCGAGCGTCCGACCATCGGCCGGTCGCGACCGTTCGGCACGTCGTGGCGCTGACGGACATCGGCGCGATGCAATCGCGTCCCTTGCCGGCCGACGTGCGATCGATCTTCGAGCGCTACGCCACCGCCTGAGCGTCATTGGATTTCGGCGCCGGCGATGCGCGCACGGCCTCGGCCGCATCGACCCCGCGAAGCGAGAGCCCGCGCACGTAGGGGATCATGAAGAGGCCGAAGAGAAAGAGCACAATGCAGCCGTACTGCGCGGGCGTCAACCCGGCGTACCGCGTGTCTCCACCTTGGCTCTCGGGTACCCGTAGAAAGTCCATGGCGAAGCGGACCGGAGCGTAGGCAAGGGCCGTGGCGATGATGTAAGTCCCCGTCGGGAGGCGACGTCGCCACGAGATCGCGAATGCGGCCGCGAGCACGATCGTGAAGAGCAGCTCCAAGAAACCGAGATCGAAGCGCGGATCGTGTCCGTGAATGAACTCGATGAAACCGAGCCGGGTGACCGTGCCGTCGCCGGGCGCGAGCGGGTATGCAACCGCCACGATCATATCGGCCGTCGTGTGGGCTCCGGGGTGGTCGTGTACCGTCGCGCAGCCCGCCCGGCCGAACATCCAGCCGATGGGCAGCACCGAGAGGACGAGGTCCGCGAAGGGGAGAAGGGGCATCGCTCGCGGCCGCCGCTGCAGCCGCCCGTCCTGGATGACGAAGTACTTCCAAAGGACGATCCCGACTAGGGCGCCCGTGAAACCCCCGAAGGAGCTCAACCCCTGCCAGAGCATGAAGATAGACCATGGTCGCGTGACGACTTCGTCCCAGTGGTAGAAAAGCTGATCGAGGATGTGAGACAGGACGAAGCCAGATACGAGCATCCACGTCACGAAGGAGTTCAGCTGCACAAGGTCGTAGCCAAGCTTCTCTGCCCGGCGGGTCGTGATGGATGTGCCCACGAGCACGCCGGTCGCGACGAGCAGTCCGAACGGATGGAGCGGAAGCGGGCCGAGGTGCAGATCAGGAACGTGGATGTAAGGGACCATGAAGGCCGACGAAGCTTTATCTCATTCCGCCCCGTCGCGCATCCCGAGCCCTCGCCTGCGCCCTTTCCGCAGCCCCGGCCGCCGAGCGGGTCAGCTGCGATTGACGCGAACCTTGGGCTTTGCCCCGTGGAGCGCGAGTTGGCCGCAAGCAGCGCCGACGTCGTCTCCCCTTCGGCGCCGAATGAAGCACGAGTATCCGGCGTCGCAAACGACCTGCTGAAACCCGAGGATCCGAGACAGATCGGGGGGGCCGAGGGTGCTCGCACCGATCGGATTCATCGGGATCAAGTTGACCTTCACCGGTAGCCCGCGGAGCAGCTTGCACAGCGTTCGGGCCTCCGCGGTGTCGTCGTTGCGGCCCGCGACGAGCGTGTACTCGATCGTGATGCGCCGACGCCGGGGCAAGGGATAGGCGCGGAGAGCCTCCATCAACGAGGACAAGGGATACTTTCGGTTGATCGGCATGAGGCTCGATCGCGTTCGATCGTCGGCGGCGTGAAGCGAGACAGCGAGACCGATCGCGCCCCCGAAATCGGCGCCCAGCCGCGCGATCTCCGGCACGAGTCCGCTCGTCGATACGGTGATGCGGCGTGCGGAGAGAGCCACGCCGTCTTCATGCATGAGCAGTCGGAGGGCTCGCGCCGTGGCCTCGTAGTTGTGAAGCGGCTCGCCCATCCCCATGAAGACGACGTTCGACAAGCGCTCCCCTGGCTCGAGGAGCGAACGGCCCACGACGACCTGCGCCACGATTTCATCCGCGCCGAGATGACGCTTCAGCCCGGCGACGCCGCTCGCGCAGAAGACGCACCCCATTGCGCAGCCGACTTGCGTCGAGATGCATTGGGTCACGCGCACCCTGGATTCAGAACCCGGGCCTGCGGCCGCATCCCCGTCGTCTTCGTCGTCGTCGGCCGCCGCGGCATCGGCATCGCCGCCGGACGGCAACGCCGCACCGGCATCGTCGCCGGACGGCAACGCCGGAGCAGGGAGCCGGCCGGGGCCCGCATTCACCCCAGGAATCAACACTGTCTCCACGGTCGCGCCGTCCCGGAGCCTGACGAGCACCTTGCGTGTCGCGTCGAGCGATCGACGGATTTGACCGATCGCAAACGTTCGGTCGAGCTCGAGCGACCCCAGGCCCGACCGCAGCTCTTTGGGCAGATCGCTCATCCGGTCGACTTCGACGATTCCACGCGCGTGGATCCATCGAAAGATTTGCCGCCCGTGGTACGGCCGTCCGCCGAGGGGCCGCACGATGGGCGCCCATTCCTCGGGCGTCAGGGCCAACGGGTTGATGGGGCGGGCCTCCACGCCTTTCCAAAGTAGGGGCCCGTCGACCGCGACGCAAGGAACCGGGCGCCCAGCGTCGTTCTCCCCGTCGCGCTCTCGCGCGGCGACGCCGCGCCGTCTTTTGCCTGAAGGCGGCTGCCGGCCTTCGCCCGCAGATCGCTTCGGGCGTCCGCCGCCCGGCCCCCGGGACATGGGCCTCGCGGAAAGCCGCGATCGTAAAACTCGTGTTTCCGGGACAGATGACAGGGGAGCTCGGCGGCCCAGACCGTCTCAAGGCGTCCGCTTCTTCGACTCCTCCCAATAGCGATCGAGGACCTCGAGCGGAAGATGCGTTTCGCCGGCCCCCGCTTCGCCCCAGCCGGCGTGCTCCTCTCGAACTCTCGCTTCGACATGGACAAATCGCTTCGTGAACTTGTCGATTGTGCGGCGAAGGGCGCCTTCGGCGTCGACGCCCAGGTGTCTCGAGAGGTTGACGAGCGAGAAGAGGACGTCGCCCATCTCCGCTTCGATGGCATCGGCGTCGGCGCAGGCGATGGCTTCATCGAGTTCGGCCATTTCCTCGTCGACCTTGGCTCGAGAGCCGCTGGCGTCTGCCCAGTCGAAGCCGACACGAGAGACCTTTTCACCGATGCGTTGCGCACGCGTCAGCGCAGGCATGCTGCGGGGCACCCCGGCGAGAACCCCGCGCGGTCCCTTTTCGCGTGCCTTCAGTTTCTCCCAGTTGCGTAACACCTCGTCCGCGTCTTTGGCTTCCGTGTTGCCGAAGACGTGCGGGTGCCGGCCGACCAGCTTGTCCACGATGCCGGCGATGACGTCGTCGATTGCGAAGCTGCCTTCCCGACGCGCGAGCTCGGCCTGAAAGACCACTTGAAGGAGCAAGTCGCCCAGCTCTTCACGAATGGCCGCACGATTGCCGGAGTCAATCGCGTCGATCACCTCGCACGCCTCTTCAAGCACGTACTTTCGGAGCGTCTCGAACGACTGTTCGCGATCCCACGGGCACCCGTCGGGCGCCAGCAGCCTGCGCATCAGCCCGACGAGTCGTACGATCGTCGTGCCGGACTGGGCATCCAACGAAGCGACCGGTCGCGGCAAACGTTCGTCGAACGGCGGGAGATCGTTGTCCTTCGGCGGGGGCTCTTGCGTCGACGTCGCTTCGGGCATGCGCCGAGGCAGGTTACATTGGTCCGGACGAATGTCGACCACGTCTGCGCCTCCGCCATCGCCGCCCGTGGTCAGCTCGGCGGTTCGTCGAGCGGTCGCCTTCGCCACCGTCGCCGCGGTTCTCGGCTTCGCGTACGTGCTGCGGGGCGTGCTCGTGCCGCTCCTCTTTGCCTTCTTACTCGCTTATGCGCTGGACCCGTTCGTCGACTGGCTCGAGGCGCGGCGGATCCCGAGGTCCCTCGCGGCGCCCATCGTCATGCTCGCCATCGCCGCGCTCCTCGTCGTCGTCGTGATGTTCGCGATCCCGATGTTCATCGACGAGCTTCGCGCCGCCGCGACCGACCTGCCGTCCCAGCTGAAAGGCTTGGAGATTCGGGTCGAGCCTTGGCTGTGGCAGACGTTTCATTTCAAGCCGCCGCATACGATGAGCGAGCTCGGGGCTGAGCTCCGCGACAAGCTCCAAGAGCAATTTCCCAATTTCGTGGCCGCGGCCAGCGTCGCGCTCTTTGGAACGCTGAGCTACCTCGCGGTCGTTCTCAGCACGCTCATCGTCCCAATTTTCGCGCTTTACCTCCTCATCGATTTCGACCGAATCGTGGAGCGCGGGGCACAGCTCATCCCGCGGCGCTGGTATCCCCAGATCGCGGGCGTTGCCCGCCAGATTCATCGCACCCTCGGCGGCTACGTTCGTGGACAGTTGACGGCGAACATCGTTCTCGGCGCGCTCTACGCCACCGGACTGCGCTTCGCCGACGTGCGCCTCGCGGTCGCCATCGGCGTGCTCACCGGAATGCTCGCGTTCGTGCCCTACATCGGCTTCGGTTGCGGTCTCTTGCTCGCCCTTTCGATGGCCACGCTCGACTGGCAGGGCCCGGGACGCATTTTCGCGGTTCTGGCCGTCATGCTCGGAGTCCAGGTCCTCGACGGCTTGTTCATCACGCCGCGCATCGTCGGGAGATCGGTCGGGCTGGCGCCGCTCGAGGTCCTCCTCACGATGATGGCTGCCGGAACGCTGTTCGGCTTTCTCGGCGTGCTTCTAGCGGTTCCGCTCGGCGCCGTCGTGAAGATCATCGTCCAACGAATCGCGCGAGCCTATCTGGAATCCGAGTTTTATGGGCGTAGCATCAGCCAAACCGACAGGGCGCCGAGGAGAACAAGCCAATGAGTCAACCGGTCCTCGTCGAAACCGTGGCGGCCACACGCATCGTGACGCTGAACCGCCCCGACGCACGCAATTCTCTCACTTTGCAGTCTCTCGACCAACTCGCCGCGGCCCTCGATGACGCGACGAGCGATGTCGCCATTCGATGCCTGGTCGTGACCGGAGCGGGGGGCCACTTTTGTGCTGGGGCCGATCTGCGGCAGACGGTCCAGGAGATCGACCTCTATTCGAGCGCTCTCGAAACGACGATGAATGCCTTTCACGAAGTCGTGAAGCGCATCGTCTCCTGCGAAAAGCCGATCATTGCCATGATGGACGGCGCAGCCGTCGGGTTTGGGGCGGATCTGGCCTTCGCCTGCGATCTCCGCGTTGCCTCGACGCGCGCCTATGCACAGGAGCGGTTCGTCAAAGTCGGCCTGATGCCCGACGGGGGCGGAACGTTCTGGTTACCCCGTCTCGTCGGCACGGCTCGCGCAATGCAAATGATGCTTCTCGCGGAGCAGATCGACGCGGCGCAATTGCATCGACTGGGCGTCGTGGCGACGGTCGTCGGCTCCGAGCTTCTTCGCGAAACCACCCTCGCGATGGCCGGCGAGCTCGAAAAAGGCCCCCCCTTGGCCTTCGCGGCCATCAAACGCGCCATGCGAGCGACATGGGGATCAGCGGACGATGCCCTGCGCCGCGAGCGGCACGAACAGCTAAAGCTCCTCCGAAGCCAGGATTTTCAGGAAGGCGTCGCCGCGTGGATCGAGAAGCGCCCGCCGCGCTTCTCGGGGGCCTGAACCGGCTCCACGGTCACGGGCCGCGGCGGCTCAGAAAATTCGCTGCTCGACTTTGATGGTATCGCCTGCCTGGAGAGGCACGTCGGCGACTTTGCCGTCCGTGATGTCGTCGACGCTCACGGTCGCGGTCACCGTCTTCGCGCCGGCACGTCGTGTAATCCGAACGTGATCGCCATCGGCGAGCGGCGTAAGCCCCCCCGATTGCGAAATCGCATCAATGAGCCTCATCCCTTCGGACCACGCGATGCTCCCCGGCCTTTGCACCGCGCCGACGACGCTGACCTTTTTCGAATTGTAGACTTTGACGATGAGCGTGACCTGCGGCGCCGTCAGGATTTTCTTCTCGATGAGCTTCGTCTTGATGAGCTCTTCGATTTCTTGGGGTTCGAGCCCCGCAACCGTCAACCGGTCGAGATAGGGGAAGTCCACCGTCCCGTCGGGCTGAACTCGGAACTCCTGCGGAATGTCCTTTTCGCCCAATACCGACACGCCGAAGACGTCCCCCGGACCGACGGTCGTGCTCTGGGTCGGCACCGGCAGGTTGGGCGGCCCCAAAGGGCGGCCGCTTGCGCACCCGTGCAGGAGCAAAAGGGCGCTAAGCGCAAGCCACACGCTCAGAGGCAATTTGATGAGCACACTGAACCCTGTTGCGGGGCCGGAAACATTGGGACTTTAGGGGCGCTTCGAGCAAACGGCTGGACAGCCCATTACATGAACCACCGGAGGCCGATCAGTGCCTCAAAACGCTGCCATGCCATTCCGAAAAAGTTAAAGGGTGGGGCATTGGCGTTGGCGTTCATGGGCGCGATGGGCGCTTCCTGGACGGCAACATTGCTGAAATTTTCGGAGTATCGTAGCGTGGTGTTGATGCCGAACGTATTTGTGAATCGGTATTCCGCGAGGAGCGTGGCGTCCGCTCGGATGTCCGTGAACGACGCGCCTCCTGAATCCAAGTCGCCGTTCACCTTAATGGCCCGAGGGGCTGCGGGACTGAGCCAAAAGAGCCGCGGATACGCAACGGAACCGACGCCGCCCTCGAGCGACACCAACGCGCGACCCGCGAAGAAATAGTTGAACTTGAGGTAGCCACGATCCACGCCTGCATAGTTGCCCAAATAGCCGCTCTGAAAATCTCGCGTATAACCAATCGCAATCGACGAGAGCGTTAAGCCCAGTTCCGTCGCCTTGGCCAAGCCCGGACTGGCCGCCAGATACCAGCGGAGCTCGGCCTGCGCGATGAGGCTATCGTATTGCGGCATCTGAGGAATGGGCTGGTCATTGAAGGTGGCGCCCCAACCTGCCATCGCCAAGACCGCGAACCGTTCAGTGACAAGACCGTTCAACCCGACCCGAGTTCTTACCGGTGTTGAATGGACAAGCCCGTCTGCTGTGGCTTCGCGCTGGTTTGCGTAATAGTTGAACCCGAGCGTGGCATCGTAGACGAGCGCCGTCCTCGGTCGAAAGCGCCAGCGTCCCTGGGTCGATACCACGTGGGCGTAGTTGTTGAAGACTTGTCCAGTCTGCTGCTCAAACAATGTCGCGCCGAACTGGTACCCAAAGCGCCAGTCCAGGGTCCCCATGTTCGGTTGGATGCCGATCTCGGCTGATGTTCCAATGTTGTCCTGATTGAACGAGATGTTGGGATTGGCGTTTCCAGCGTTCGGAAGGATTACGCGTCCGTAATTTACCGTAAGCGCCCCGCCGACTGGACGCTGTGGAACGAAGTCCAATCGAGCGTACGCCGCACCACCGATGTTGTGCTGCTGGTTGATGTCGTTCTGACCGTTTTGATTGAGGGAAGCTGCTGGCTCGCTCGAAATCCCAATCAACTCGTATGCCGTAGCGTTAATTCCCGCGCGGAACGCGACCGGAGGCAGCCCGGCTGCGCCCTCGTCCTGGATGCGCTGGGCGCTGATCGTCGACAGATAGAGCGACGGGGTCACGCGAAACTCCAGCGCGGGAATGACGGGGGCATTCCCGCTGCTGCTGTTGTCGACGCCGGATTGCGTGCTTCGGAGGAGCCAGTTCGAGTCGTAGCCAAACTCGCCCG
>JBEKFX010000053.1:0-39474 GCA_050013115.1 Polyangiaceae bacterium | reverse complement strand
GTGAGTATCGTGCGAGTCGGGTTGGACGTAGTCGCCACGCACGCCGACGCCAAGCCACGGCAGCAAGTTCGCGAGGAGGTCCGCCCCATACTTCAGCTTCTGCGTGCCATCCGTCGGCTTACCCGTAAACAGGTTGATGCTCGAGCCATCCGTTCCGGAGATCGCCGAGTAGAGGCCATAGACCGCGAGTCTGACGTCTGTTCCGTCGCCCCAAAACGCCGCGTTCGGGTGCTGGAGCTTTCGCCAGAGATACCCGAAGCTGAAATCGTACTCGGCCTGGACCGAGTCGATTTTGCCATTGCCGTCTCCAATGCCATTGAAGAAATTCTCGTAAATCCCATTTCCGGCGTTATGGCCCCCGCCTCCAGAGGAGTGGAGCACTTCGATAGCCGGACCGACCACAGTGACGTTCTTCGCGTCGATGTGAGAATAGCCGGCATAGAACTCGCCGAAAACGCCGCCTGTCAAGCGAGCTTCCGCGCCGTAAACAGTCAGCGATCCGTCGGGCTGGTTCGACGCGGCACCCACCGCGGTGGCCGCGGTCGTACCGGGGCTCGATAAGGTGCCCTCCTCGCGGTCGTCTTGCGACCATGCAACCATGTAGTGAGCATTGATGCTGAGCCACTTCTTGTATGAAAGGCCAGCGTGGACATGGTCGAGGAGTGTAAACCCTGGAGATCCGCCGAGCTCCATGTACATGATGTTGCCAGGATTACTGATCGTCGGCTGCGCGGTCGCCGCGCCGTTGATCCCAATGCCAGCAGGCGCCATCTCCAGGTGAGCCCCGAATCCGTGCTCCACCTTGAGGGTCGTATCACCCGCGTCGTACTCGAACTTGAGCGCCTCGCCCATCACGTGGGTGCGACCGAACATGTAGGTATCGTAATGGCCTGCGTCATATTTGCCGGCCTGGCCGAATTTCTCCCAGAACGCGCCGACCTTCCAGATCATTCTCAGTCCGTCGACGGGCAAATTCGGCGTGATCGTCAGCCACCCTTGTCCGATTCCGAATTGCGCGGGGTTTGCCTGGTTGCCGAGGAGGCTGACGTCGGTGAAGTCGTAGCCCTGAATGCCCACTGTGCCCACGACGATATCGTTGCCGAAGCTAAGGAAGACCTCCGTCCATGCCTGCTCCCATTGACGGTCGTAACTCCAGGAGAGGTATTGATCATCTGGCACATAGGGCGAGTGAAACGTCGTGTGGCTCTGGCCGGGAGCCGCGCAATACGGACCGTTGTATGTGGTCGCTTGAGAGGGGTAAGCCATCGCCGCTGCCGCCGCCTGCGCGCTCGGCGTCATCCCCGGTGGACACGCCTGTCGGCTGCCTACGCCGATTCGGAGCGGCGCGCGAAAGTAGCCGTGCCAGCTGAATCGCCACTCGCTCGGATTGGGAGCGGTGCCAACGGCGCTCGGCGCGGGAGCCCCCGTCATGTTCGATGCCTCGGCGCCTGAAGGGCCGCCCGCCTGAGGGGGGGGTAGCGCTTCGACTGGCTCAGTTGGCTGAGCGGCGGCGGGGGGCGAGCTCTCCGGTGCACCTGTCGTAGCCCCGTTGTTGGCTGACGGCGGCGGAAGAGAGCCCTGGGCGAAAGCGGCCGACGGGGCCGCTACGAGCGCCCCAACGCAGAAGATTCCAATGGTTGTCGCGCGCATGAACCTTTATCCCAGCGATCCGCGATTCCGAGGGCAATGGCGGATGGCAGATAGTCCCCTGTGAGCACCCGGATGAAGACAGAGTCAACCCGGGCCGAACCGTGCCCGCATAGTTGCACCGAAGGGTGGCCGCGGCTCAAGCAAAAAATGTCGAACAGGAAACCGCGTCTCCGCGTTCGCACCGATCTCCTTTAGGGCATTTGCAGTCGTTCGCCCGTCTGCAGACCAGGGGTTTGAGTCGCCCTTTTCTTGGAGACACGCTCGCGCCGCGCTCCACCCGCGCAAGACGCCCATCGCACTTTCGCGAGGATGGCGCGCGCAGGTTTACGAGCACCCGTCCTCGTCCATTTTGCGCGAGGGCACGACGCGGGGCACCGGCACGCGGGCGACCGTCTTGACGGTCTGGCCGCGACGGTACGCGCTTCACTCAATCCCTACGCAGCCCACGCCGCATAAGCAGCTGTTTGACGTGCCCTTCTCGAAGCGTCTCTTCAGCGCACGCTGCGCCTAGCCCCTCCTCAACGCGACAACGTTGCATCGCCGGACCCAGTTTTGCCGACAAGCGGAGAACCGCCCTCCGGGCTTCCCCGACGCCAAAGCCGAGGGTCCGCCGCGCTCAAGAGCACCGAGCGCGCTCGGGGTTCCCACCCATCCTCGCCGGAACCACGCCTCGCCACGATCCCGCGGTCATAGGCGTCGCTTGGTCTTTGTCGGCCGTCCTCGTGTCGATGGGACGGGCTGTCGGAGCCGCCGCACGTGCACGATCCTCACGGTGCTCTTCAAGAAGCGCGGCACGAAGCGGAGGGATGTGACAAGCAAGCCCGATTCGACGGCGCCCTCGCTGTCCTCCCAATCCGATGAGCCAGGATCGTCGCCCGCGACTGCCGGACGGCCGCCGGCCCCGGTCACGCCGCCCCTTGAGCGCAGCGCTTCGCTCCGCGTCCCGATCGGTCGGGTGAACCGGCCCACCTTCCCGGGGGGAGGTCCCCGGCCCTGGGGGAGGTCCCCGGCAGGGAGGAACTCAGCGCGACTTGGTCGGCAAGGTGGCTTTGTAGGGCGGCAACATATCTTTCATGACGCCACGGACCCGCGCGCGCTGCCCGTGAAAGCGACAACCGTCGACCTTGCCGACGAATTTTACCGATGCCGGTCGCGCCCGCGGTAGCCTTGGTTAACTTGAACGGCGTGGTCCCCATCCCACAGACCGAGGTCCGGGTCCTCGGGCGGTATGCCCTCTACGACGAGATCGCCGCAGGCGGCATGGCAACCGTACACATCGGTCGATTGCTCGGACCGGTAGGCTTTTCCCGCACCGTCGCGATCAAGCGCTTGCATGCGCAGTTCGCGAAGGATCCTGAGTTCGTCTCCATGTTTCTCGACGAAGCGCGGTTGGCGGCGCGCATTCGCCACCCGAATGTCATCGGCACACTCGATGTCGTCGCGCTCGCTGGCGAGCTCTTTCTTGTGATGGAGTACGTGCCGGGGGAATCGTTCGCTCGCCTGTGGCGGACCTCGCGCGAGAGCGGGAGACCGATTCCGGTGCCGATCGCAGTCTCCATTCTCGTCGGAATTCTCGAAGGACTTCATGCCGCGCATGAGGCCACAAACGATCGGGGCGAGCCCCTCGGGATCGTTCATCGTGATGTCTCGCCCCACAACATCCTTGTGGGTACGGACGGAGTCGCACGCGTTCTCGATTTCGGCGTCGCCAAGGCGACCGGGCGCTTGCAGACGACGCGCGACGGACAGCTCAAGGGCAAAATAAGCTACATGGCGCCGGAGCAGGTTCACGGCAGCGTGGATCGCACGACGGATGTGTACGCGGCCTCGGTCGTCCTTTGGGAGGCGCTGACGGGCCGACGGCTCTTCTTTGCCGAGAACGAAGCACGAACGCTTGCGAACGTTCTTTACCCGAAAGTCGAAGCGCCCAGTCGAATCGCCGAGGGCATATCGACCGACCTCGACGCCATCGTGATGCGAGGCCTGAGCTCGACCCCCGCCAATCGGTTCGCGACAGCCCGGGAAATGGCGCGCGCACTCCAGACCGCCGCGCCACCGGCGCCGGCCTTCGCCGTGGGCGACTGGGTAGAATCCACCGCCGGGGCCACGATCCAAGACCGCGCCTCACGGGTCGCCAGCATCGAGCGGAGCCTACCCCCCGAATCCGATCCGCATGGCGTCTCGTTTCCGTCGTCGCCGCCGCCCATCTCCCGGGTGGGGCTCCGAGTCCCGCAGCCAACGCTCGACTCGTCCTCGCCGCCCTACTCGCCCGCCCCAGAGCACGAAGAAGGCGCCGCTGCAGTCGAGGGCGAAGCATCCCTGTGGCACTCGAGGGGCCGGACGGCGGTCGCGATCGGGCTCGTGTCGTTGGTCGTGGGGTTCGGCTGCCTGACCGCCTTGGGGGTCGTCCGTCGAGCGCCAGAGCCCTACGGCACGCCGCTTCCGACGCCCCCCGACACCAAAACGGCGACTGCGGCCGGTCGGCCGAGGAGCCCGCCGCTGGCTCCTTCCAAGAGCGCCGCGCCTGCGACGAGCCCTCCGATGTCGACGGCGGCCGCAACGGGCGCCGCTCTGCCGTCGCGGACAAGTGCCTTCGTCGCCACACAGCCGCCGCCAAGCGGGTTGTCACCGAGCGCGGGCGCATCGAGCGCCGTGCGCACGCCTGGCGCGCCGTCAAGCATCGGCGGCGCAACGAACCGCGGAGCGCCGCATCCGCCCCCCACCACGATGCCGGCGAAGCCCCCGGCAGATGACGGTGAATTCGACCATGTCATCGATTCGCGCAAGTAGCGCGGCGCTCATGGCGTGCGCTCTCGCCGGCGCGTTCATGGCGCGTCCGGCCGCCGCGCAGCCCGCGTCCAAAGATGGGGGACAGCTGGCGCCGAAGGAGGCCGCGCAGCCGACGTCCAAAGACGCCGCGATGGCCGAGACGCTGTTCGAGGACGCCAAGAAGCGGATGACGAGTGGTGACTACGCAGGCGCGTGTCCAAAGCTCGCCGAAAGCTATCGGCTCGATCCCGGCAGCGGTACGCTCACCGCGCTGGCGCTCTGTCACGAGCAACTCGGCCAGACGGCATCGGCATGGGCCGAGTTCATCGAAGTTGTGACCGATGCGCAGCAAGCTGGCCGCCCCGATCGGGAGAGGTTCGCCCGTCAGCATGTCAGCGCGCTCGAGGCACAGCTCTCGCGCCTGACGATCTCGGTGGCGCCCGAGACCGCGCAGCTCCCAGAGGTGCAGGTCAGGCGCGACAAAGTCGTCGTGGGCCCGGCAGCCTGGGGCGTCGCCTCGCCGATCGATCCAGGCGACCACCTCATCGAGGCCAGTGCCCCTGGAAAGTTGACGTGGACGGTGCACGTGACCATCGGCCCGCACAGCGACGCGCAGTCGGTGGCCGTCCCCGCTCTGCAAGATGCGCCCGAGCAGGCCGGTGGCGAACCACAGACCGCCACGCCGGCGGCGGCGGCGAACGAAACGAGCCAAGCGAGCGAGACGAGCCCCACGCCGAGCGGAGGCGGAACCCAGCGAGCGGTCGGCTGGCTGCTCGGCAGCGTGGGGCTCGCCTCGCTCGTCACGGGGTCGGTGTTCGGGGTCGAGGCCATGTCGAAGAGCAGCGACGCAAAGGCCCAGTGCCCCGGCAACGTGTGCACGACCAGCCATGCGATCAGCGAAAACGGCGACGCAAAAACCGACGCCCTCATCGCCGACGTGACATTGGGCGCCGGGGTCGTGGCGGCTGGTATCGGTCTTTATCTCGTGCTGTCGGCGCCTTCGGGCGAGTCCTCCGCGCCATCCAACACCTCGCCCGGCGTCAGCGGAGAGCCCGCAGGCACGAGCCGCCTGCAGCTCGTGCCCTCGATAGGTCGCCACTCCGGCGGAATGACCCTGCAAGCGATCTGGTAGGCCCCCCCAAAATCGGAGATGTGCGCTCTTCGCGTTTGGGTGTCGCTCGCCGAGGACGCGAATGAGCCGTGCCGTTCACCCCCAATCCGCGCTATGCCTGCGCGTCGGGCATGCGGCCGCCGATGGCCCGTCCAACGAGTCCCTTATCGCAGGAGAATTTTGCCGTGTTGATACAAAGACTCTTCAGCGTCGTGGCGCTCAGCGCCTTCGCGGGTGCTGCCGCGTGGGCGTGCAGCGCGAACCCGACGGGCTTCACGAGCTCGACGGCCAACGAAACCAACAACAATAACAATAACAACAACAGCAGCACCAACGGCAGCAATTCGAGCTCGGGCGGCACCTCGTACAATAGCGCCAGCAACAACACGACCTACGGGGGCGAGACGACCTCCACTAACGGCGGGGGAAATACGTCCTCGACCCCGGGGGGCGGAACGACATCGAACAACGCCGGCGCGACCACGTCGACTGCGTCGATGGTCGCAAGCTCGACCTCCGCCGTCGGGGCCGCTGGGTGCGGTAGTCCGGCTGTCGTATGCTCGGCCCCGTCAACGGCCGGCGCCCTTACGCTGGGTCCGCCGAATTGCTTCTACACGACGGCCGCATCCGGTTCGGGCTTTGCCTACTACTTCGGCGACTATCAGGCGGCAGGAAATACCTGTACGGGCAGCACGTCCTGCGTCGACTCGGCGACCCTTTGCGCCTCGGGGATGGTGTCCGTGTCGGCGCCGCCCTCCTATGCCTGCTACGGGAACGGCTTCGGCATCAATCTCGCCCAGAACGCAGAGGGCCTCGCCATGACGGCACCGGCGATCAAGGCCAGCTCGTTCTCGTTCAGTTTGAGTTCGGCCGTCCCGGCCAATGGCATGCAAGTCCAGATTACCGACGAGAGCATGACGCAGTACTGCGCGGTCGTGAAGCCGGGCACCACCTCGCCCATCTCGATCCCGTGGACCTCATTCAACACACTTTGCTACAACACTCCGCCGGATGGCGGGACCATCAACATGACAGGGAACTCCCTGACGAAGATCGGCTTTCAGGTCAATTCGGCCGCCTCGCCCGGTCCCGGCTTCGCCTGGTCGTTCTGCGTGACCAACATCACCTTTTGATGTTTTGAGTCGTCTTTTCTTCGTTCTTCGACGCGTTGACTTTGTCTCGATGGTCCGCGGCGGGCAAACGTCGTCACATCGAGGGGGCGCGCCACCTGCCCCGGCAACTGCCAAACGGCGCGCCTTGCCGTCGGGCTCGGCGTCTTGAGGACGAGCGGCGCGTTGCGAAGAGCCGCTCCTCCGCACATTCCGCCAAGTCGGCTCACCCCGCGGTCATCAGTCCTGCGGCAATTCCGTTGATCGTCACGAAGAGGGCCCTCCGCAGGCGCTCGCGCTCTTCCGGCGAGTCGGCGGCCCGCATGCGGCGCATGAGCTCAATTTGGGCGTGGTTCAAGACGTCGACGTACGGATTGCGGCGCGCCACGTTTTTCGCAAGCGTCGGCGAAGCCGCCAGCAGCTGATCGGCCTGAATCACTTCGAGCACCCGCGCGACCGTTTTTTCATACTCGTCGCGGATGAGGGCAAACACTTCGCGCCCCTCGGCATCCCCGAGGCGCGCGTAGTGTTCCGCGACATCCATGTCGGCACGCACGAGCGCAAGCTGCGCGTTGTCGATGAGCACTCGAAAAAACGGCCACACTTGATAAATCGATCTCAAATACTCGAGCCCGCGCTCGGCAATCATCGCGTCGAGGGCGGAGCCGAGCCCGAACCAGCCGGGAACGCCGTGCCGGCACTGGTTCCATGAAAAGACCCAAGGGATGGCCCGAAGCTCGTCGAGGGTCAGCTTGGGCTTTCGCGCAGCCGGGCGCGAGGCGATCGGCAGCTCGGAGATCTCGCGGATCGGCGTGACGGCCACGGTGTAGCGCGCAAGCCGATCGCGATCGCCCACGAGATCCGAGTAAACCGCGCCGGCCGCCCGGGCGGCGAAGTCGAGCGTCACCTCCCGCACGCGTCGCTCGTCGGCTGATGGCAGAGAGGCGGCCGGATCGAGCGACGCCACGAACACGGCGTTGACCACTTGCTCGAGCTCGCGCCGGGCGATGTCCGAACGGCCGTATCGTGCCGTGATCGTCTCGCCCTGCTCGGTCACACGCAGCCGCCCGCGCAGCGCCTGTCGCGGCTGGGCGCGGATCGCGAAGTTGGCCGGACCGCCCCCCCGGCCGACCGCGCCTCCACGGCCGTGAAACACGGTCAGCGTGACACCCGCTTCGTCGGCCACACGCGCCAGGTTCCCCTGCGCCCTGCGCAGGGCGATGGTGCTCGACACGTAACCGACCTGCTTGCCGCTGTCCGAATACCCGATCATCACTTCGAGCTCGCCACGAAGGGCCGACCGGAGGGGCGGCAACGCGAGCATCGTGCGTGCGAGCGGCTCGCCGCGATCGAGATCCTGCAGCTGCTCGAGCAGGGGAATCGGGCGAAGCTCGTCGGGGGCGAGTCGTGCTGCCCGTGCCAAAAACAGCACTTCGAGCAGATCGCTCGCCGTGCTCGTGAAGCTGACAATGTACCGTTCGCACGCCTCGGGACCCTGATCGCGCCGTGCTCGCCCCACGAAGTCGAGGGTTGCGAGCAAATCTCGCGTCACGGGCGACAAGCCCTGGCGGTCGCGCGGCGCCGCGACGTCCGCTCTCTCGAGCAAACCACAGAGAAGGGACACGCGCTCGTCTTCCCCGAGCCCTGCGTACCCTCGCGATCCGCCGGCCGTCAGCAGCTCGTCGACCGCAGCCTCGTGAACGGCCGAGTGCTGGCGCAAGTCGAGCGTCGCGAGATGAAATCCGAAAATTTCTGCGCGCCGTTCGACGTCGCGGAGTCGTCCATTGGCGAGACCGGCGAGGCCCGCAGCGCCCAAGGTGCGACGAAGGAGCGCAAGATCGGCCCGGTAGCTCCCGGCATCCGGATACGCCCCGTCACCCCTCGTCAGCGTCGAGTTGAGACGATGATGCATGTGGCGGAGCTTCTCGCGCCACGGCTCACGAAGCCCAGTGCGCCGTGCGCGCGCAGCGATGTCGGGCGAACGCGCCCGGTCCTCGTCGAGCGCGGCCTCGAGCTCTTTGAGAGCAGACGCATTCAGGCGATCCGAGGAGATTGAGAGCTCGCGCCCGAGGTCCCCGACGTCGTGAAGCGCGCGACGGATGGCCGTCGTTCGATACCGTTCGAGGGCGGCCCGCGTGACGTCCGCGGTCACCCCGGGATGACCGTCCCGGTCGCCGCCGATCCACGTTCCCCATCGTAAGAACGGGCCGACGTCAAACCGCTCGTTCGGGTAGTAGTGCGCGAGCGAGTCTTCGAGCTCCCGAATGACCGCAGGGGTCACGTCGAGAAGCGTGCGTTCGAAGACGTCGAGCCCGGCGCGGACCTCGTCAAGAGGTGTCGGCCGCGCCCCGCGCGCTTCTTCCGTGCAGTCGAGCTCGCCGATGGATTCGCGCAGCCGGGCGAGAATTTGCGCGCGATCGCGCGCTGCGAGCCGTGGATCGTCGAGACGGTCGAGGCCACCAGCGACGTCGGCCAGGTGATCGAGCACAGTGCGACGGCGCGCTTCGGTCGGGTGCGCGGTCAGCACGGGCATGACGAACAGGCGAGCCAGCAAGGACCGCACTTCGTGCGGCCCGACGCCGTTCTTGCTGGCCTCCTGCACCGCTGCAGCGATCGACTCGGTCACGGGTGCCGTGCCGCGGTCGCGGCCGCGGAGAACGCGAACGCGGTGTTGCTCCTCGGCGACGTTCATCAGCTGGAGTTCTTGCGTGAGCACGTGGGCAACGTCCGCCAGCTGCTCGCCACTCAAGGCGGCCATGCGATCGGCGAACGACTCGCGCGCGGCCCCGCCCCGCTGGGAGCGGAGCTCCGGCGCGACACGCCGCAAGGCATCGACGATTGCAAGCGCCTCCGCGCCTGAACGCTCTTCGATGGCACTGTCGAGAATACGGGTGAGAAGCCGAACGTCGTCGAAAAGCTCTTGCACGGTTCGCTCTGGGGTGGGTCGGTGGAGACCGGTAGGGGACGCGGGCAGGCTCGCCCGCATCCCGTTTCAGTTCAGTTTCGTACCACGACGAAGCTGGCGAAGGCAGACGGTTCAGTTGAAGGCTGGCTGCTCCGCGGCGCAACCCGGAAACGGACGAGAGGTGACGGTGCCGCGCCTCCTCGAGCCGACTGCGCGTAAGCTGCGGCCCCCCGTCGCCCAGCCGCGATGCGAAAGCTCTGCAAATCGCCAGCTCCGATCGAAGGTTATCGGTACCCCCCCCTTCCTCAATCGGCGCGCCATTCACGTCGCCACCCCTGCCGGCCAGCTGCTGCCCCGCGCAGACGACAGGCCCTGAAGCGGTCGAACGCATCGTTCGTTTGCAACGCCCGCTCGCGCGACGGTGCCAAGTCGGAGTGCGCTCGCGCGCTGATGGCCAAGCCCGACGTCAATGAGCTTTTTTTGAATCGGCCTCGACCGCCTTGCGCATCAGATCGTCGAGTGATCCGGGCGCTGGCGCGGGACCTTGGGCGGCGGCGGGAGTCGCTCGCGTCTCCGACGAGCCGGCTTGGTCGTGAATGCTGCTTGTCGCCGGCACGGGCGGGTGAGCGGCTGCCGCCGCGCGAGCACGTGCCGGTGTCCCTGTGATCGCCGAGGATCGGCCGGTGGGACGCGTTGTCGCAAGGCGGGCCGCCGGCGCGACGGGGAGGGACGCGAACGAGACCAACGGCGGCTCCGACGCCGGCTGCTGCAGGCCCGATCCGGAGGGCGAAGGAGTGGCCGCGCCCACGCGCTGCGCGGCCGGGGACGGTGCTGAATCAGGGTGGAGCACGGGGGGGATTGGACCGGCCGGCGGTGGAGCATCACCGCTCAGAGGCTGCGCGCCACCCCCCCGCGGCGGGAGCGCGGCGCGTTGCGAACCTGCGGCAGCCATCGACGACAAGAGACGCGCGACTGGTGCGAGCACGAGGGCTCCCGTCACGCGCCGGGCTTCGCCGCCGAATCGCTCAACCCGTGCTCTCACGACGACGAATGCAGTGCCGGCCGAATGACCCGTGCGGGCGACAGCCTGGCTGACGCGCGGCGGCAGGACCTCGGGCCGCACCTTGATGACGGCCGTCGAGGCCGCAACGATCGATGCCAAGACGAGTCCTACCCAGCGCCAGCGCCGCGGGTGTGGCGAGACGCCCGCTGCGTTCACGCTTGCCTCCAGTGGCGTCGGCACGACCCGCGAGCTCGGCGCAGACCCTGCCGCGCCTTGGGAGGCAGAAGCCAGCGACGGCACCGCGGATCTCAACCTCGCGACGGCCGGGGAGCCCCATGCCACGGGCGGGGCTGGAACGGCCGAAGCGCTCTTCGGACCGCCGCCATGCGGCGGGCGCACCGGAATGCGATCGGGCGGCAGCGGGGGAGGCCAGGACTCGGGGCGGGGCGCCCGCCTCGGGCCGCGCGAAACGAGGAGCTCACGGGCTTTGTCGATTCGTTGCGCGAGTCGCGCGAGATCGGAAGAATACGAGTGTCGCCGCGGCATGGCCCCATGGAAGGATGACACAACAATTTAGGGCACCCAAGAATAATACCGATAACCAATGTCGGTTCGCTGCGCAGAGTTCGACGTACCCAAGTGGTCGAGGGCAAACTCGCCTTGGGGGGTGCGCACCGAAGGACCGCGCGCCTTGACCCGCCAGGTCGGCTGCTGCCAGGCCGTGCGTAAAGCGACCACGTCGGCCGGTCCGAGGGCGACGCCGTCGCGGAGCTTCTGTGCGACACCCTCGCCACACTCAAGTTCGCAGTCCGACGAAGCATGCAATCGCTCGTACTCCGCCATGGTGAGCGACACGCGAACCCCGCCCTCGCTCTCGGGCCGCAGGTCGTCTCGAACGCGCAGGCTCTTGACCACAGACTCGTACTCACGCGACACGAGCCCACTCAAGACCTTGGCGCTCGCACCACTTCCGTACGAGCCGAGAACCACGCGCTGACCAGCGAGCGACCGACCCCGGGATTCTTCGATGAGACTCGCGAGGGCGAGATAAAGAGAACCTGAGTAGACATTGCCGATGTCGCGCGAGAGCGCGAGCGAGGGTTCGACTTTCCGGCCATACGCCGCACGAAAGATCGGCGACTTGGCAACGGCCCGCTCGAGCTCCTTGCGCCAAGCGCGCACATCCTTGCCCGACTCCTGCCCCGCGAGAGGCACCTCCGCGGTAAGACGGATCCGCGCGCCCGGGCTCTTGAACCACAGGCTCGTGAATACGCGTGCAGCCGCGTATTCCGCCATCCTCGGAAAAGGAACGTGGAAGAGGAAGTGATCGATGGCGTCGGAGAAGGTCTCCGAGCCGATGCCCCAGGAGCGCTCGGCTCTCGCGGCATACGCCTCGAATGCCGCATCCATGCAATCGAGATACACATCGATCGAATATTTCCCGTCGACGACGGCCGCGGAGCTCCAGTTGGGGCGAAAGAAGTCTCGCTCGTCGCGCGTGATCGTCGCCCCGAGACCCGGCTCGATGCCGAGAAGCCTCGGGTTTTCCGAGACGAGCAATGCGACGGCGCCCGCCCCTTGGGTGTACTCGCCGGCCGTGCCGAGCGGATACTTTGAAATGTCGCTGGCGATGACGAGCGAATAGGGCTTCGTTTGGTCGTTTGCTCGCAGTCGGCTGAGCGCCGCTTCAAGCGCATAAGTCGCTCCGATGCAGGCAAACTGGAACTGCGGAGCGCCCGCCTCGGCGAGCGAGACGCCGTAGTGGCGTTCGAGCATCCCGAGCACGTAGGCGGCCGTTGACTTTGACTGGTCCACCGTCGTTTCCGTCCCGACCGCCAGATAGTCGATGTCGCGCGGGTCGATCCCGGCTGCGTCGATGGCGCGTTTGGCCGCCATGGCGGCAAGGGTTGCGCAATCTTGATGGGCATCGGCGACGGCCATACGCCGCACCCCGACGCCGTCGGTGACCTTCCCGATGAGCTTTTTCACGTCCCCATCTGCGAGCACGCCTGCCCGGACGCGAGCCCATTCGCCAGTCAGGTCCACGTAGAGGCGCGGAACGTAGACCCCGATCGAGTCAATCCCAAAGGTTCGCGGCATGGTGAAAGCAGCTCCCGAAAGGCTGAAAGACCGCGAGACGATAGGTCAGTGGGCTCCAGAGTCGACCCCTTTTTCGAAAGCCATGCCGAGCGGTCCTTCGCGCCCCTGCGTCCGCCACCGTGGCGCGGTGTCTGGGCCCTTCGCACCCCGTCCGAGGCCCCCACGGCCAGCGACTTCGCCTTTTCCCGAGGAAGTGCGGAAACATAAGGGCCTCGCACGAAGTTCCGCACCTGCGCGTCGCGAGGGCGACGGCCCCATCCGCGGCAGTTCTTGAGCCGAAATGCGAGCCCCAGGACACTGCCAGTGTAATCCACCGTTATGTCGGCTTCTCCCCATCCTCCGTTACGCGTCGTCCGCCGCGCGGAAGACTCCCCGACGGGGGATCTTGATCTCGCCGACGCACTTGTCGCGGGTGAGCCGTGGGCGGCGACCGCCACATGGAACAAGCACTCGCCAATGGTGTTCCGCTTTTTGCAGCGCGCGCTCGGCCCGACGATGGACGTCGAAGACCTCACGCAGGAAGTGTTCGTGCGCGTCTTTTCGAGTGTGCACGCGCTCCGAAACCGCGACGCCCTGCGAAGCTTCGTCTTTTCGGTCGCGGTGCGGACGCTCAAATGGGAGCTGCGGCGGCGCCACGCGCGTCGAATCTTTCAGCCCTCCGCGTTCGAGCAGCTCCCGGAGCTTCCGGTCGCGGCTGTGGACGCCGAATCGCGCCAGGCCCTTCGGCGCTTTTACGCCATTTTGGACCGTCTGGGCGCCGATGAACGCGCGGCGTTCGTGCTCCGCCACCTCGAGGGCATGAAGCTCGAGGAAGTCGCGAGAACGCTCGGGACCTCGCTGGCGACGACGAAGCGGCGCCTGGCGCGAGCCGCGGCATCGGTATCTCGCTTCGTAGAGCGTGACTCGGCACTATCCCATTACGGTAAGATTGGCGGGGTCGTCGATGCAGACTGAACGAATCCCCACGCTTGACGGGCCGGCCGCGGAACTCGTCGACCTCGCACGACGCTCGCTCTCCGACATGACGGAAAAGCAGCGCATCGCAGGCTTGCAAACGCTGAGAAACCGGCTCTTGGAGCAACGGCGCTTGCGCATGAGGCGCCGGATCACCTTCGTCGCGGGTGGTGCTTTGTGCGGAGCGGCATGCATGGGCGCGTTCGTGTGGCACCGACCTGAGCACGCAGGGTCGCTCAGCGTGCGAGTCGACGGAGCCGAGCTCCGTGCCGGCGGTGCGGTCGAGGCAAGGACCGATCGGCCGGTCATCCACTTTTCCGACGGGAGCGAGATCACACTGGCGACGGGGGCCAAGCTCCACGTCCGATCGCTGGAAGATCACGGCGCGCATGTCACGTTGGACGAGGGCGACGCCAAGGTCTACGTCGTGCACGCACGAGAAACGCACTGGTCGTTCGACGCCGGTCCGTACGTCGTGGCCGTGACAGGAACAGCCTTCGGCCTTTCTTGGAGTGAAAGCGCCCAGCGCCTCGATGTTCGCCTCGAGAATGGGTCGGTGACGGTAAGCGGACCGGCGTCCGACACGCCTCTGTCGCTCCGCGCCGGCCAGTGGCTGACCGTTCGAGGCAACGAAGTGCTCATCCGCGGCCTCGCTTCGGGCGACGGTGGCGAGTCGGCCAACGATGAACCCTCGACGCCCCTGACCGGCCATACGTCGACGGCGGCGCCGAATATCGCGTTCGCGCCTTCCACCTCGGCGACGGCCGTCCTGGGACACCGTTCCGCCGAGCGAGACGCCCACCGGCACCATTGGGCGGTGGATCTCGCTCACGGTCGCTTCGATGCCATCGTCGATCAAGCGGTGACGAGCGGTCTCGAAGCGGCCTACGCGGAGAGTACGAGCGAGGATTTGGCCGCGCTTGCTGACGCGGCGCGGTACACGCGGCGCGAAGACATTGCACGTGGCGCGCTATCGATGGAGCGCCGGCGTTTTGCCGGCTCCGAGCGAGCCCGGACGGCGGCTTTCCATCTCGCGCGCATGGCCGAAAACGATGGAAACGCCCAAGGTGCGCTTTCGTGGTTTGACGTCTACCTCGCCGAATCGCCGGATGGCATATATGCGTCGGACGCGTTGGGGCATAAGATGAGGCTCGTGCAGAGTCTCGAAGGCACTCCAGCGGCGCGCTCCTTGGCTGAGACCTACTTGCACAAGTTCCCGGGCGGGGTCTACGCCGAAGCAGCGCGCGCGCTCACCGCCACGCCGTGAGTCTGCTTTGGCGGCGGGCGCTCGCCGTGACCACCTTTATCGCCGCGTGCAGCACATCCTTGGCTGCGATCGCGGCGTCGGGGCGAGTCGTTCTCTTCCGGCCGTCGGCCGCCGACCCCACCATTGCGGAGGCACTTCACCGGATCGGTGGTGAGCTCGTCGCGGACGGGTTCGAGGTCGAGATGGTCGACCTACCTCCATCGCCGGCCGGCGCCGCACCGCTGCTCGTACCTGACAGCACCGAACCTGGCGTCATCGCCACCATCGATCTGACGGTGGACGAGGGTGCACACGTCGCCGAGCTCCGCGTCGTCGACCGACTCACGAACAAGGTCGTGACTCGGCGCGCGCCCATCGACGAGGTGGCCCCGTCGCGAGAGGCGGAGGTGCTGGCCGTGCGCGCGGTCGAGTTGCTGCGCGCAAGCCTCATGGAACTGCTCATCGAGGCGCGCCCCGCACCGATGACTCCGACCCCTGCCCCGGTTGTCGACAAGCTGCACGCGACGACCTGGGCCGCTCGGGGATTGCCACCGGGAGAAGAGCCGGCATGGGGCATCGAGATCGGCATGGCTGTCCTGGCCAATGTCGGCGGACCCTCCGCGGAGCGCGAGATTCCGGCGTCGCTCCTTGCCATCGCGCGCCTCCGGCGCACGCTTTTGGGTCCCCTTGCCATCCGCGTGACGGTGGCCGGCCTTGGCACCGAACCGGAGGTAAACCAGCAGCGCGTCGGAAGTGCGAGCATGTCCAGCGACTTGGCCCTGTTCGAAGCGGTGTTGACGATCTGGAAGAAAAGTCCAGTTCACCCGATGGCTTCGCTTGGCATCGGCGCGATGTACTTCAGTGTCAACGGCAGCCCGGGTGACCCGGCCTACGCTCCGAACAGCTCCCACCAGCTCTCCGTCGCAGCGGACGGCGGCGCGGGCGTGGAGGTTCGCCTCGTCAGACAGCTCGGGATCTCGTTCGAGGGCCATGCATTTCTCGCGAGCCCCTATCCCGTCGTCGAGTTCCTCGGCACGCCCCAAGCGCACAGCGGCATTCCGTCGCTCGTCGGCTCGGCGTCACTCGTGGGGTGGCTCTGATGGCGCGTGCGAGGAAATGCGCTGCGATGCTGCCAAATGGCTGGGGGGCGTCCTACGCCATCGCACCGGCCGTCTTGGCGGCTTGCGCACCCGCCAACCTCGACGCCATCGAGCCCGGCGACCTGACGAGCGACCTCATTGCGCACTACACGTTCGATGAAGACGGCGGGACGGTGGTGCACGATTACTCGCCCGGCGGCAACCTCGTCGGCGCCTTGGTCAGCGACTCGGGCACGAGCCTTTGGCTGCCGGACGGAGGTCGGTTCGGTGGGGCGCTTCACTTCGACGGCGAAAGCTATGTTTCGGTCGACAGTTTCCCGTGGGCCGTCCCAAACTTTACAGTCTCGACTTGGCTGCGCTGGAATGGAGCGATGGATGCCGTCCAGACGGTGCTCAGCACCGAGGTCGTCTTTGACGGAGGGTGGCAAATAAACGCCCAGGAGATCAACGATTCGGGCTTCGAAATGCAAGCCGCCTTCGCCGACCCGGCCCTCGCGGACGCGTCGCTCGGCGATGACTACCGCTTTCTGAACGCACCGTTGCCCGAAGCAGGTGCCTGGACCCACTTCGCGTTCGTCGTCGACGAAACACCGCCGCCAACCCTGACGATCTACCTCAATGGCAACCGCCTGACTTCGACTTCGGCGCCGAATCCCATCAGGCACGGAACGCCGAACTTGCTGATGGGGCGCTGGTCACAAATGGGGCGGTTTTTGGTCGGCGACTTGGACGACGTCACCATCTACCAGCGCGCGCTGCAGGCCACCGAAATCGCGGACCTCTATCACGCTCCCTTGCCGGCTCCCCTGCCCGACCAGCTCTGACCGCCTGACCCCGTCGTGACCGATTGCCGACCGGGTTTGTACCCGCGCTCGGCGCACGATGAACTGCGCGCGTTGCCGACTTCGCCCACGGTGAGCGCCGCTGTCGCGATGGCGATGCCAACGGCGACGCGTCGGCTTTCGGCGCCGTCGCCCGAAGGTTGGATGCTCGGGGAGAGCGCCTTGTATATATGGTGCTTCGCATCCCGCCTCGTCCCGGACCACCACCGTCGAGGTTACCCCCCCCAATCCCATGCCCAAACCCGTTTCGGTCCTCTTTGTTGCTTCCGAGTGCGCACACTTCGTCAAAGCCGGCGGGCTCGGCGATGTCGTCGGCGCCCTGCCGGTTGCGCTCCGCTCCCTCGGGCACGACGCCCGCGTGGTCATCCCTCGTTACGACGCGATCCCCGCGAGCGAGCTCGTTCGTCACCGCGCTCCACTCGGAGTCCCTCTCGGACGCGGCGAGGCGTGGGCCTCGGTGCTCGAAACGCGCATTCCCGGCACGGACGTCCCCGTGTACCTCCTCGATCATGAAGCTCTCTTCGGCCGAGGCTACCTCTACGATCCGCCGGGGTCGATGGCCTGGGACAATCTGATTCGATACGCGTTTCTTTGTCGGGGATCCCTCCAACTCTGCAAACACCTCGGTTGGATACCGGACGTCTTCCATGTCCACGACTGGCCGAGTGCGCTCTTGCCCATTTACCTGAATACGGTCGAAGCCGACGGCATCCTGGGCCGCTCGGCATCCGTGCTCACCATTCACAACCTCGCACATCAGGCGAAGTTTCCCGCGCGTGATCTCGCTGCGACCCATATTCCGTGGAGCGAGTTTCGCACCGATGGCCTCGAGGACTTCGGGGCCGTCAATCCCCTGAAGGGCGGCCTGTACCAGGCTACGAAGCTGACGGCTGTCTCTCCGCGGTACGCACAAGAGATTCGCACGCGCGAGGGCGGCGCGGGGCTCGACCAAGTGATCCGATTTCGGGCCGCCGACCTCGTTGGAATCCTCAACGGGATCGATGAACAAGACTGGAATCCGCGGACCGATCGGAACCTGACCGCGCCATTCGACGACGATGATCTCTCCGGCAAGGCTGCGTGCAAGCGGGCGTTGCAGCGCGAAATGGGCCTCGCCGAGCGCCCCGAGGTGCCGCTCATCGGCGTCGTGTCTCGACTGAGCGGGCAGAAGGGGACCGACGTCATACTGGCCGCACTCAACCGAATCCTCGATCTCGACACCCAGGTTGTCATACTCGGGGCCGGTGATCCCGCGGCCGAGGGCTATCTCCTCATGCGATCGCACCACGGCGGTGATCGCTTTCGAGCCTGGGTCGGCTTCCGCGAAACGCTCGCCCATCGCATTGAGGCGGGCGCGGATCTTTTTCTCATGCCTTCGCGCTTCGAGCCCTGCGGGCTCAACCAAATGTACAGCCAGCGGTACGGAACGCTTCCCATCGTGCGAGCCACGGGCGGCCTCGACGACACTGTCGACAACTACAATCCGTCCACGGGGGAAGGCACGGGCTTCAAATTTTGGGACTTGAACGTCGAGTCACTCGTTGCGACAGTCGCATGGGCAGCCGACACGTATCGTCAGAAACCGCTCGACTTCCGCGGCATGCAGCGCCGGGCCATGCGAAAGCGCTTCGGCTGGAACATCGCCGCACAGCGGCACGCTGAAGTGTACGGATACGCTCTCGAAGCGCGGCGCGGTCCTCTGTCGCCAGCGGCCGCTCCTGCCGGGCCCGCTCAGCGCGGCCAATAATCGGGAGCCGAGTACTGCGCGACCGGTGCAGTGCCGGTGATTCGAGTGAATGCAACGGCAAAGGCAAGTGCCGCGAGCGGGTACGTCGCCAGCGCGCCGACGCAGCACATGCACAGCCCGAGTAAGGCAAGCCCGAACATCACGAGGAAAAGCAAGAATAGCTCCGCCCAATGCCCTCTCGTAACGCGCCAACTCGCACTCAATGCTTCGACGGGGCCTAGACCGCGGTCGACGACGTAGAGCGGCGCGAGGCAGCACCCGACCAGCACGATCACACCTGGAACGACGAACAGAAGAAGTCCCAACCCAATCGCCAGTCCCATGAGGACGGTGCAACCCAGCATCGGTAGGAACCGATCTCTGCCGGTAAAGAGCACATTGAATCGCGCCTCTTCGCCTCGCGCGATTTGTAGCCACATTCGAATCAACCCCACGTGGAAGAAGGCCGAGACCGCCAGGACGAGCAGTGCGGTCACACCGGTCACGGCGAAATCGGCGTGAGACCTGGGCTCGAGGACATGGGCGAGCTCGAGCAGGGCAGGCGGCTGCGCGGACAGCTGCGTGACGAGGGCGACGAGCGCATACGACAAGACCAACACGGGCCAAACTTCTCGGAACCGTGACCACGCGACCGAGAGGGCCTCACTCGATGTCCACGCCTGCGGCTCGGCCAATTCTGGGGGAACGGGAGCCCGGTAGGGCGGGCCGTCGGAATGATTCTGGTTCACGGGGCTCCGCCTTTGCCGCTCCTTACGTTCCGTAAACGCGGTAGTCCACCTCAGGAAAGAGGTTGTCTCGCCGGGCGACCTCCGCGAGCCAGGCTTCTTGAATCGATCCGTTCGTCAACGCCTCGTAGATCCGCGTGAACCGCGTCACGTGGTCGACCGTACGCTTGGTCGCGTACTGCACCGTCGTGCCGGTCTTCATGATGAAGGCCCAATCGCTTGCTTGCGCGAGCATGACCTCCCGCGCGGCCTGATCGAGCGCTTTGCGGACCACACCGTGGGCGTTCGGGAACTTGCGCGCGAGATCCACCATACGCTCCGCCATCTTGTGCAAATGACGATAGACCCAGGCGTTCGTCCCGTTACACCAGTAGTCACCATATCCTTTTTCGCCCCACGACGACCAGCACGGGGTCGAGACTTGATTGGTCGGATATTCCCGCAGATATCCGCTCGGCGTGATGGGAGCCACCGTTCCCTGATCGTATTGCAACTTACGAAAGAGAAGTTCAAGAAACATGGGCCCCTCGTACCACCAGTGCCCGAAAAGCTCCGCGTCGTATGGCGCGACTACGATCGGTCGGCGATCCATGTTCGCGCGCAGATGCTCGACCTGGCGCTCGCGGTTGAACATGAAGTTTCCCGCGTGGTCGACTGCGCGCAGGTACGCCTGGTGCGGATCGTATGGACGCTTGTTATCCATCGAGCGGTGGGTGACCGCGTAGTACTTGATCCCCGTGAACGTCCGGATCCCTTCGGGATGGATGTACGGTAGAATGTAGTCGTGCGGTAAATCGAAACCCACGTCGCGGTAGAAGTCCCGATAGTTGGGGTCGCCTGGATACCCCTCCTGCGCGCTCCAAACCTGCTTCGAGCTCTCGATATCGCGCCCGAAAGCCGCCACCCCCGATCGACAATACACCGGCGCGTGAACACCGTAGAGGGGGCGCGGATCGGCGAAGAGCAGTCCGTGTGTGTCGACGAAAAAGAATCGAATGCCCTCCTCTCTCATCAGCTCGTCGACTCCTGGGACATAGCCACACTCGCCCAGCCACATGCCTTGCGAGCGGCGCCCGAACATCTTCTCGTAGACGCTCGCCGCCGTATGCACCTGAGCGCGGAAGGCGGCCCAATTGCGGTCGAGGAGCGGGAAGAACGGATGCGTCGCGGTGCAGGTGATGATCTCGAGCCCCCCGCCGTCCTGGATGCCTCGATAGGCGCGAATGAGGTCGCCGTCGTGGCGGCGCCAGCAGTCGCGCGTTTCGTGGAACCGATGCCGGTACATCTTCGCGAGCTCGTGGAAGGCGCGATCCTCGCGCCAGGTACGCTCGACTTCTTTCTCGGCGAGTTCGATGAGTTTGTCGATTTTCTTCGCGTAACGCTCCTTCAGGAGATCGTCGGCCATCATCGACAAGAGCGAAGGGCTAAAAGACATGGTGATGCGAAAGTCCACGTCATCGCGTCGGAGGTGCTCGAAGGCCATGAGAAGCGGGACGTAGGTTTCCGTGATGGCCTCGAAAAACCACTCCTCCTCCATGTAAGAGGGCGCCTCGGGATGGCGCACGAAAGGCAAGTGAGCATGCAGAACGAGCGCCAGATATCCGTGGGCCATCGTCAAACCTCCTCCAGCCGCCCGCCCCATTTTTCGCCCGTTGCGTAGCGATGCGCAGCCGCCGCGCCACCCGAAGACTCGCTCGAGCCACCTAGGCCGCTCGCAACGAGCCTTTCACTTGCGCCAAGCCCTTCGCTGCCCGCCAAACGCTCGCTGCCCCCCAACCACTCGCTGGCCCCGAACCACTCGCTGGCACCGCGGCGTTCCCCGGCCCGCATCCACTCGCTGGCGCCGAGACGCTCGCTCGCACCGTATCGCTCGCTGGCGCCGACGAAGGCAAATGCGCTCGCCCCCGCAAAGCCCCACTGCGAGCCACCTGCAAAGAGCGTCTCCGAGCCCCCGGCCGCCATCCATTCGCTGGCCCCGAGCCACATGCGTTCGGATGCGCCCATGCGCCACTGTTCGCTCGCGCCCCGTTCAAGCAACATCTGCTGCTCTGAAGCTCCGGCGATGACTTGTTGGCGCTCGAAACCACTCGTGGTGCGCCGTTCGAGCGCGAACCCCCATCGTTCGATCATGGGGGTCATCGCTCGGACCCATCGCATCGACCACGTCGACAGCACGCGACGCTGGGGCTCGATATCGAAGTTTCGAATCGTCACGCGCCAGGGACCATACACGGTGAACTCGACGCCGTTCGACAGAAGGTGAACGGGAGGCTCGCCCAGCAGTTCGATCGCGACGCGCTCCGAAAAGAAATCCGTCGGGAATGGCCCCTCGCGCCAGTGCACGTTGACTTCTTCTAGCGATCCAAGCCGACGCGTGAACCTCAGGCCTCCTCGCCACTCCGATCGCCATTCATCGAGGTGCCACCAGCGCTCGATGTGCGCGCTCCGGTCGTACGTTCGGTGCACCCCGGCACCGCTCGACGAGGCGTTCTCGTGCGCACGGTGCTCCTGCGGCATCGATGGCGCATACGCCGCCCGCCAGACATCGACGTATCCAGCACCCGCCCGACTCGGCAGAGTCGGGTCGGGACCAGCGTAACGAGACGGATACGGCGCCACGGCTGGTGGCGCATCGTCCGACGTCACGGTCATCCATTCGAGCTCCGTATTCGAGGAGGGAGCGTTGCGCGGAAAGTCCGCGCGACCGGAGCGCGCAACGGATTG
This sequence comes from Polyangiaceae bacterium, assembly GCA_050013115.1. Taxonomy (GTDB): domain Bacteria; phylum Myxococcota_A; class Polyangia; order Polyangiales; family Polyangiaceae; genus Palsa-1150. The sequence goes on along the minus strand of JBEKFX010000053.1, from coordinate 17,489 downwards.
GAAAAAGCCTTCGTGCGTCTTCACCCCGATCTCGGCATGCATGGTCGACGTCGGCCGACGAATCATCAAGAAGTACTCGCGGTCCGAACGCTCGACCCGGATGTCGAAGTAATCGTTTGCGTTCGTTCCGTCGAAGTCACGCCCCGTCGTGTCGTAGACGCGAAGGTTGCACCAACCCTCGTCGCCCCGAGGACCGAGACGCCTTCGCGCGTCCGCGATCCCGTCATCGGTGATCTCCCAATACAGGTAGGCCGAGTCGGGGTCGCGAACGATCGCAGTGATGCGATTTTCTCCGTATCCCCACGGCAGCTCACCCGAGGTAAGCGCTGATGGGGTGACCGCCAGGGCAAACTTGGACTCCTCGACGCGCGTTTCGTCCGACATGTCGGGATGTGAGACTAGTACCCCTCGACCCAACTTTGTCCATGGAACGATCGAAACCGACCGGCTCGATGTCGGCCCGCGGCTCGCGGACCATTCTGTTTCCGTTCGGCCTCGGAGCGGGCTCCACGACGAGTCGAGCGACGGGACGCACGAAAGAACCCGGCGAAACCGGATCGACGTGAACGGGGAACGTGCACGGCGATGCGGGCTGTGCAACCCTGCGTCGCACTGCCCCGATGGGCCCTTCCTTGGGAAGCACGATGGCGACACGAATCGTTCCAATTCTGGGTGCCGCCGCCATTCTCGGCGCAGCGGCGTTCGCTTTCTTCCGCGGCGGAGCGCCGCGCGTGGCGGAGCCTTCGTCCGGCGCGCCCGCGGTGTCGGCCTCGCCCGGCGCGGCTGCCCCGAGCCATTCCCCGGTCGGCGGATCGGGCTCGTCCTTGGGGAACAGCAACCAGGAGGCACCTACCCTGACCTGGAGTGTGCCGTCCGCATGGCACGCCGTAGCCAACCCCAATGCGATGCGAATCGCCACGTATCGAACGAGCGCCACGGGCTACGCGACTGACATTGCGGAGGTCAGCGTGGCGCGCGCGGGGGGAACGCCGGACGCCAACATCGAACGATGGATCGGGCAATTCGAGGGTGCCTCGTCGCCCAAACGCACCGAACGGACCGTCCACGGGCTGGAAGTATCGTTGGTGGAAGTCAGCGGAACGTATAAGAGCGGCATGATGATGCCGGGCCCAACCGCGGGCAATCACGAAGGCTGGTCCCTCCTCGGCGCCGTCGTGCCGACCGGAGCAGGCTCGTCTTATTTCTTCAAGCTCGTCGGACCCACGGAGCGCGTCCGCGAGGCACATTCTGCGTTCGACGCTCTGATCGACAGTCTCCAGCCGCGCTGACTTGGGGCGGGGCGTCCCGGGCATGTCGTTCTCGGGCTCCGCGCCGGCCACCTGGGCCGCGGCAGAGACCAACATGGAGGGCGCAAGGCGCTCGGGCGGCGCTGGCGCACCGTCGAGTACAATCTTACTGTCCTGGACATGCGCTGGGACGAGTCGCACGAGAGCCCCGACGTCATCGACCGCCGCGGCGAAGAGCCGATTCGCGGGGGCGGTGACGGAGAAGGACTGCTTTTTCTGCTGCCTTGGCTCATGCGCACCCCCTTTGGGTGGCTCGTGATCGTCGTCGGCGTCTTGTTTTACTTGGGGCGCGGCCTGGTCGGCGGGGGGCTCGATGCCCCTCACGCGCACGGTGGGGACTTGCCGATGTCCGGTGCACCCGTCGAAACACCCGCCGTTCATTTCGTCTCGTTCGTTCTCGACGACGTCCAGGCCAGCTGGCAGCGCCAATTCGCCGAGCTGGGTAAACCCTACCGTCACGCAAAGCTCGTCCTCTACACCGATGCGACACAAACCGGCTGCGGCTTTGGCGAGGCCGCCACCGGACCCTTCTATTGTCCAGCGGACGAACGAGTTTACATCGACCTCGGTTTTTTCCACGCCTTGTCGGCCAAGCTTGGAGCCCGAGGGCAGTTTGCCCAGGCGTACGTCGTGGCTCACGAAATGGGCCACCATGTTCAGAAGCTTCTCGGCATCAGCCAACGCGTCGACTCGATGCGGCGAACGAGTGGCGCCACGGGCGCCTCGGTCCGTCTCGAACTGCAAGCCGACTGCTTCGCGGGCATCTGGGCCAAATCAACCGCGCAGCGCGATCTTCTCGAGGCCGGAGACATCGATTCGGCCGTCGGTGCTGCCGCGGCGGTGGGCGACGATCGGCTGCAGCGGATGGCCACGGGTACCGTCAGCCCGGAATCCTGGACCCACGGCTCGTCCACCGAACGGGTGCGATGGTTTCGGAGAGGCTTCGACACCGGTTCGATTCCCGCGTGCGACACCTTTTCGGCCAGCAGTCTTTAATCCTTAAGTGGGGCGCGGCCGCCCGCGCCAAGGAAACGGGGCGCGCGGCCGCCCGTGCCAAGGAAACGGGGCGCGCGGCCGCCCGCGCCCGCTCCGCGGGCCGTTGCAACCCGCTTGGGCACGTTTGGACACGTCCTTTCGGCCGGTGCATGGGCAGAGACCGTCCTCGGGGTCGGCATCAGCCCAACCGTTCACAGTCGAGGCCCAGTAACGTCACGTAACTGACACACGACTCGCATCGACTGCCGTGCTGATGCGAGTCGCCGACCGGGCCTTCCAGCAGCTCTTCCGCCACCTGTTCGTCTACAACATGCTGTTTGAAGACACGGAGGTAGACGAACGGTTCCTCGGGGTCGGCCCCGAATCTCGTATCCTCGGAATTTCCGGAGCGGGCTGCGGCATCGCGAACCATCTGAGCCGTCATCCGAGGAGCATCGACGCGGTTGACATCAATTCCCGCCACCTGGCGATCACGGCGCTCAAGGTCAGCGCCTCGCGGGAGCTCGAGAACTACGAGGAATTCTATGGTCTTTGGGGCCATGGTTCGCATGCCACCCCTGAAAAAATGGTCGCCCGGCTCACCGAACGCTTACCGCGCTGGATCCACCGATATTGGCGCGCCAACTACCGCATGTTCGAGCACTCGTTTCACCGTCGCGGCCTCACCGCCCAGTTCTTCGCCGCATTGCGTAAGTTGGCCAAAGTCGATGCGAGCTGGCTACGTTCGCTGATCGCATCGCCGGTGGCCGAACGGCAGCGGCAGGTATCCGAGCGCTTCGGACCGATCCTTCGAACTCCGTGGGTTTCGGCGGTCCTGCGGTCGCCCGTGCACCTCGTCGCAATTGGCGTCAATCACGCGCAATGCGAACGCATGCTCCGCGCCGAGGGCCTCAATGACATCGTCGACTTCTTGATCATGCACCTTGGTCGCGTGGCTGAGACCGATCTCGAGCGAAACTGGTTCGCCTGGTTTGCCGTCGCCGGGCACTTCAATCACGCCCGGCCGGATGCCGTGCCTCCTTTTCTGCGGCGGGACCATCACGAGGCCGCGGTGGGTGCGAAGACGGACGTGCGGTTTCACCACCGCAACATCTTCGACGTCCTCGGCGCGGCCGGCCCCAAGTCCTGGACGCACTATACGCTCCTCGATGCGCCCGACTGGATGCCGAACGACGTCCAGCGCAAGCTCCTCGACGAAATCGTCCGAACGAGCGCGGACGGAGCTGTCATGCTTCATCGTTCCGTCGAAGAGGCCTGCCTGCCCGAGAGGCACGGTATGGATCGACACTTTCGGCCTATGTCCGAAGCGACCGAGCTGGCAACCCGCCTTGATCGCACGAGGCAGTTTCGCCGCGTCAGCTTTTATCGGGTCGAGCATTGAGCGACGCGCACACAGCCCATCGAGCCTTTCTCAATCGCTACTACGGCGCTTCGCGATCCATTTACGATATCACCAGAAAATACTATCTCTTCGGACGAGACGTCGTGCTGCGCGAGCTCGCAGGCGACGTGCGCTGGCGAGGCCTCGTCGAAGTCGGCCCCGGCACCGGCCGCAACCTTCGCCGCTTGCGACGCGCCCGCCCTGACGTCGAACTCGGAGGTCTCGAGGCATCCGATGCCATGTTGTCTTTTGCGCGGTCTCGGTGCCCCTGGGCGCACCTCGTGCACGGATTCGCTGAGAACGCAGAGATGGGCCGCGTACTCGGCCGTCCGCCCGATCGAATCCTCTTTTCATATTGCCTTTCGATGGTCAGCGATCCGAGAGCTGCACTCGACAACGCACGAGGCGCCTTGGCAGCGGACGGCGAGGTGGTCGTCGTCGACTTCGCGGATCTCGGGGGCTTCCCGCGCCCGCTCGTCGACAGGTTTCGCGCGTACCTTCGTGCCTTTCACGTGCAGCCGCTAGACGGGGCGACCCTGGCCGAAGCCTTCGACTTGCGCTGGGGCCCGGGCCGCTATTATGTGATTGCCCGTTTTGGCCCGGCGGGGCCGGCCGTGGCGCGTCCGAGCGCAGTCACATGATAGAGTGCGCGCTTTCATGGCAACCGCCAGACCCCAACGAGCCCCGCATGCCGGCGGCTCGGTCCTTCGGTGGCTGCAAACGGCGCATGCGGCCTGCTTCGCATCGGACCGGTTCGACGGCCTCCTGACGCCGGTCCTGTTCGGCTTTGCGGCGCTCTGCTTCGGCTACGCCGTCGAGCTCAACAATGGAGCGTATTCTCTCGAAGCCCTCGCCTTCGTTACAGCGGGCCTGATCGCTTCGGCGCTCGCAGTCTTGGCTCCCCGCATGGCACCGTCGAGGTCGCGCACGGTCGCAGTCGCGGTTGGCGCGCTCGGGGTCGGGACCGTGCTTCAGATTGCCCTCATGTTGGTTTCATTGCCCGGCATTTACATGCGGACCCCATTCTGGGGCGACATCAAAGTTCGCTTCGCGCTCGTCTTCGGCGCGTTTCTGGCCGGTGTTGCGGTGGCGGGAGGGCGCCAGACGACGCACCTCGTCGTTCCGTTGCTTTGCGGAATTCACTTTCTTTTGGCGATCTGGATGATCGACGCCTCTCCGCAGCCGCACATCGATGTGTACGTCTGGCACACCACGGCATTTCACGCATTGGCCACACACCGGAATCCATACGTGGTCACGAACCCGAACATTTACGGTTCGACACGATGGTACGCCCCGGGCGCGGCGACGGCGGACAGGGTGCTCTTCGGGTATCCCTACCCTCCATTGAGGATCATGGTGGGGTGGCTCGGCGCCCGCTTTGGAGACTACCGATATGCCAATGCGGTAGCGACCACGCTCGCCGGGGCGCTGATGGCGTACTCGCGACCGAGCCGACTCGCTACGACGGCTGCCGCCGTCTTCTGGTTTTCCCCTCGACTGCTCTTCGTGATCGAGCAAGGCTGGACAGAACCTCAAGTCATCTTCCTTTTCGCGGCCACGGTGTTCGCCGCCTGCCGGTCCCCTCGGCTGCTCCCGCTCGCGCTCGGGTTCCTCTTCGCGGCAAAACAGTACACGATTCTATTTGCGCCCTTCGCGTTCCTCTTGCTGCCGCGTCCCACGTTGCGCGGCTACGCCGTGCTCGTCGTCGAGGCCGCGGCCATCGCGACCGCCATCACGCTGCCTTGGGCGCTCTGGAATTGGCGCGCGTTCTTCGGCGCGGTCATCGCGTTGCAGTTCAAACAGCCATTCCGGCCCGATGCGCTGAGCTATCTCGCCTGGCGCGCGGCCAACGGGGCCCCCACACTTCCCCTGTCCATGAATCTCCTCGTGTTCGTCCCCACCGCGGCGGCAGCGCTCGTCCGGGCAGCGCGAACGCCCGCGGGCTTTTCGGGTGCCTGCGCTCTCGGACTCATCGTCTTCGTCGCCTTCGCGAAACAGGCATTCTGCAACTACTACATGCTCGTCATCGGTCTTCTCTGCATCGCCACCGCTACGGCTCTCATCGAGCCGCCGAGCGCCGCGGACACGGCCTCCCGTCGCACGGCCTGACTCACCCCGACACCGGGCGAGGCTTTGAAGCCGCGGGCTTTGTGCCTGGCGCCTGACGGCAGCGACGCGCTCCGCCAGTCGAGCGTCCCGCCGGTGTCAAATGTTCCGCGCGGCAAATTGCAATCCGGGCTGAGCGCGCGCGGGTGACGACCTCCTTGCACGCGGCCGCTCGCGTTCGCGGCCTTGGCGCGGTCAGCCGTGACCCCGACTCGCGGCGCCTGACGTTCCGCCTCGAGCGGCGGCACGCCAAGGACCGGAAACCGGCGAACCGGCCCGCTCGCTGCGGCGCGCCTCCGCCGTTTCGAGCGCTCGCGCGGGGCATCCTCGTATGGTACCGTCCTCATCTTCTCGTCATGGAAACCGTGCTCGTGACCGGCGGCGCCGGTTTCATCGGATCGAATTTTATTCACCACGCCGTCGGACGCGGGTTCCGTGTCATCAATCTTGATAAACTGACTTACGCGGCCAATCCAGAGAACCTTGCCGCTCTCGTCGAAACGGGCGCGTATGAGCTCGTGCGCGGCGACATTGCGAATCGAGCGCTTGTCTCGAGCATTCTGGCCGCCCATCGACCGAGTTGGATCGTCAATTTCGCCGCCGAATCGCATGTCGATCGCTCGATTGACAGTCCGGACGACTTCGTCCGAACGAATGTCCTCGGAACGTTCGAGCTCCTCCAAGCTGCCCTCGCCTATTGGAAGAAGCTCGAACTCGCTCGTGCCCGTGAATTCCGCTTTCTACAGGTCTCCACCGACGAGGTATTCGGGTCACTCGGGAGTACCGGGCTCTTTTCCGAAGGGACGGCTTACGCGCCCAATTCGCCATACGCGGCGTCAAAGGCCGCAGCGGATCATTTCGTCCGGGCCATGCATGCCACCTTCGGCCTGCCCACCCTCACGACGAACTGCTCGAACAACTTTGGGCCGTACCAGTTTCCGGAGAAGCTCGTGCCGCTCATGATCTTGAACGCGCTCGAGGGCAAGCCGCTCCCGGTCTACGGCGATGGACTGAACGTGCGCGATTGGCTCTACGTCGAGGACCATTGCCGCGCGCTACTCGAGGTGCTCACGCGCGCGGACCCGGGAGTGACATTCACCATAGGCGGAAGGAGCGAGCGGTCGAATCTCGACGTCGTGAAGTGCCTTTGTGCATTGCTCGACCAACTCGTACCACCCGCTTCGAACCCACATCTCGCATCGCGGGCCAGTTCGCTCAGTTCATATGCGGGGCTGATTCAGTTCGTCACGGATCGCCCTGGGCACGATCGCCGGTATGCCGTGGATCCCGGCGCGATCGAGCGCGCCCTCGGCTGGGGGCCTACTCGCTCTTTCGAGGCAGCAATGCGTGAGACCGTCAGCTGGTATCTCGAAAATCGAGCGTGGTGCGAGCGGGTGTCCTCGGGCGCCTACCGACGCGAACGGCTCGGGTTGGGAGACGCAGGATGAAAGGTCTCGTGCTCGCCGGAGGGTCTGGGACGCGGCTTCGTCCGCTCACTCACACCGGGGCAAAGCAGCTCGTTCCCGTCGCGAATCGGCCAATCCTATTTTATGTCCTTGATAATTTGGTCGATGCAGGCATCCGAGAGATTGCAATCGTCATCTCTCCCGAGACCGGGGGAGAGGTCCGGGAGGCGGTTGGTGACGGTTCGCGGTGGGCGGCCAAAATCACCTACATCGTTCAAGATCGGCCCCTCGGACTTGCTCACGCCGTCAAGGTGGCTCACGCCTATCTGGGAAACAGCGACTTTTGCATGTTCCTCGGGGACAATCTCATTGGTACGAAGATCCGTTCTGCGGTGGAGGCATTTTGTGGCTCCCCGACCATTGCCGCCTCCGTCATGCTCAAGGAGGTGCCCAACCCATCTCAGTTCGGGGTTGCGGAGGTCGACGCCGCGGGCAACGTACTCAGGCTCGTCGAGAAGCCCAAGCAGCCGAAGAGCAACCTCGCGCTCGTCGGAATCTATCTCTTCCGAGCTTCGATCTTTGCTGCGATCGAACGCATCCGTCCTTCGGCAAGGGGCGAGCTCGAGATCACCGACGCCCTCACCATGCTGATCGATTCGGGCTATCCCGTGCGTTTCGACCGCGTGCAATCCTGGTGGCTCGATACCGGAAAGAAGGACGACCTGCTCCTGGCCAACGACACGGTTTTGGACGATTGGCTGGTCCACGACATCCAGGGCTCGGTGGACGACGAAAGCCGGCTTGCGGGCCGCATTCGCATCGAGCCGGGCGCGCAAGTCGTCCGCTCATCGCTTCGGGGCCCCATCGTTCTCGGCGCGCGCACCCGCGTCGTGGACGCCCACATCGGGCCGTTCACAAGCGTGGGCGATGACGTGGTCATCGAGCGGACGAGTGTCGACCACTCGATCATCTTGAGCGGGAGCCAAATCCGCGACATCGACCGACTCGAGGACTCGCTCATTGGACGACGTGTCGTCATACAACCCGGCAATACTCGGCAGGGCGCGTTGAACTTGTTGGTGGGCGACGACTCCCGCGTTGAGCTCGGGCGTTCTCCGATCGGCGGCTTGCGCGGAGGAAATGCCACATGACCATCGTCGTATTCGGCGCAGGCTTTCTCGGACAGCGGTTCGCCGAGCGAATTCCCGACGCCGTTCTTTCGAGGGCGGACGTGACCGACCGAGCGCAGGTTGCGAGCGAGCTGCGCCTGCACTCCGCGCGCGCAGTGCTCAATTGCGCCGGCAAGACAGGTCGGCCCAACGTCGATTGGTGCGAGGTTCACCCGTTCGAGACGCAGCGCGCCAACGTGGAAGGCCCGATCGTTTTGTCGGAAGTCTGCGCCGCTGCAGGCGCGTACCTCTTGCATCTTGGCTCCGGATGCATTTTTTATGGCCCGTCTCCCACATCGGGCGGGTGGCGCGAAGATGATTTTGCGAATCCTTCTTCCTTTTATTCGCGCACCAAGTATGCGGCTGATCTGCTGCTTGCCAAGCTGCCGAACGTCGCCGTGGCGCGCCTCCGCATGCCGATCGACGGACGACCCGAGCGCCGCAATTTGATCACGAAACTAGCGAGCTACCGGGAGGTCGTTGACGTAGAAAACTCGGTCACATTCGTAGACGACTTGGTCGAGGTGGTCCGTGCCCTCCTCGATCGCCGAGCAACGGGCATTTTTCATGTGACCAATCCGGGCACGATGCGCCACCGCGATCTCCTCCGCCTATACGGCGAGGTCGTTGATCCATCGCACAAATACACCCTCATCCGCGAGGAGGACCTGGTCGGCCGCGGTCTCGCCACCCATGCACGCTCGAACTGCATTCTGGCCAGCCCGCGCTTGGCGGCCCTCGGCATCACCATGCGCCCCGTCGAGATCGCACTCGCCGAGACCATGACCGAGTACGCTCGACAAAGGCGCCTGTCGCTGTCACCTGGCTGAGCGTTAGGCATACCGTACCTGGTCTGGAGCGGCTTATTGCGGTACGTTTGCGCTTCGAGCCAGCAAGCGGAGCCGCGAACATGTCAACCAAGAAGAAGCGCCTGCTCGTCTTCGTCATCGCTTACTACGCGGAAGACACCCTGCGATCGGTGGTGGAGCGCATTCCCCGTTCGATTTTCGCCGACTACGACTGCGAAGTGCTCGTCGTCGACGACGCGTCCGACGATCGAACATTCGAAATTGGCCGCGAATGCCAGGCGCACCTGCCCGAAATTCGCATGACGGTGCGGCGCAACGAGCACAACCAAGGCTACGGCGGCAACCAGAAGGTCGGCTACCTCTACGCGCTCCAGGAGGGCTTCGACTTCGTGGCCATGGTGCACGGCGACGGACAATACGCTCCTGAAGAGTTGCCCCGCCTCGTCGAACCGCTGCGCGACGGAAGAGCCGACGCCGTATTCGGTAGCCGGATGATGACGCGTTTTGGTGCGCTCCGCGGAGGCATGCCGCTCTACAAGTTCGTCGGCAACAAGATCTTGACGCTCGCGCAGAACGCGCTGCTCGGCGTGCATCTCTCCGAGTTTCATTCAGGCTACCGCGTTTATTCGACTGCTGCGCTGCAGAGAATCGCGTTTCTCATCAACTCCAACGATTTTCATTTCGACACGGAAATCATCATCCAGCTCATCCATGCCAAGCAGCGCATCGTAGAGCTACCCATTCCCACGTACTACGGCGACGAAATTTCTCGCGTGAACGGGATGCGCTACGCGAGGAACGTCCTCGTCTCGACGCTGCAGAGCGTGGCGCACCGCTCGGGCATTCTGTACCAACGACGCTATGACCCCGTCGGCCCTGGAGCGGCCAACGCGCACTACGATCTGAAGCTTGGGTATCCGAGCAGCCACACGTACGCCATCGACGCCGTGCCGGCGGGGGCGCGCGTGCTCGACATCGGTGCCGGGCCGGGCGGGCTCGCGCGTGAGCTCCTCGCGAAAGGCTGCCGCGTCACCGTCGTCGATCAGCACTCCCCGGTCGCGTCCAACCCGAGCGTTCCCGTCGTGCGCCAAAACCTCGACGATCCGCCCCTGTTTGAACCGAACGAGTTCGACTATCTGCTGCTGCTCGACGTCATCGAGCACATCAAGGATCCCGAACAGTTCTTGGACCGGATGCGCGCCAAGTTCGACTGGTCGACGAAAACCCTGATCCTCACGACACCCAACGTGGCGTTCGTGGCGGAGCGGCTGATGCTTCTGTTCGGACAGTTCAATTACGGCAAGGTGGGGATCCTCGACCGAACCCACACTCGCCTGTTTACGTTTCGGTCGCTCAAGCGACTCCTCGTCGATGCCGGCTTTCGCATCAAGGAGATTCGAGGGATCCCTGCCCCTCTCCCCATGGTGCTCGGCCGTGGCCTGCTCGGGCGAGTCGCCATTGGCGCCAACACCGCGCTGATCGGCTTGTCAAAAACTCTCTTTTCATATCAAATCATGGTCGTCGCAGAGTCGACACCGAATGTCGATTTCGTGCTCCGCTCCAGCAAGGAGGCCGAAGCTCCCGTCCGACGACGGACAAACGACAAGCAAGTCCAGGACGCAGGAGCCGCCGGCCTGCCCGACGACCTGCTGGCCAACGGGGCTGCGACCGGCAGAAGGAGACCCGACGCGCCGTTGGAATGATGTCCGTCACCGGGGATGACTCGACGCAACGTGATTCCGCCACCAATCGACCGTGGACGACAAGCCGTCGTGCAGCGACCAGCGCTGGGTCCACCCGGTTGCCCGGACGAGCTTGCGAACGTCGGCGCAGACGAACATGGGGTCGCGCGAGCCATATGGAATGGCGCCTAAGCGGACGAGATCCGGGCGACCGCAAATGGCAGCGATTCGCTCGACGATCGCGGCGACTGTCACGGGTTGCCCGGAACCCACGTTGATCGCATCGGTGACGTCACTGTGGGTGATGGCCGCCAGCGCCGACGCCACGTCCTCCACGTGCAAGAAATCGCGCACCTGCATTCCAGGCGTGCTTCTGGCTTCCTCGCCGCGGAGCAACGCGACCGATACGGCCGGCACGAGGCGCGATGGGTATTCGTCGGGACCGTAAAGGTAAAATAGTCGCGCCCAAGCGACTTGGATTCCCGTCAGACTCGAGAGCTCTCTGAGTGCCAGATACGTCCCGGCCTTGGCCGCAGAGTAGAGATGTGCCGGCGCGAGTGGCGTCTCCTCCGACAGCCATCCCCGCTCCGTATCGTACTCAAAGCAGGTGCCCACTCCGACGAATCGCCGGCAGCCAGCTTGTGCGAGTGCCGTTGCAAGGTGAAGAGTCGCCCCGATCAGATCGACGTTCGCGGGCGAGGAAAGGTACTTGCCTGCTTCCGTGTACCAGGCTGTGTGCACACAGGCATCGACGCGCAGGGGCGCGACCCGTTGACGTCCCGTCTCATCAAGGATATCGGTCTCGACGACCTCTAGCCCGACAAGGTCGGCAAGCCGATGCCGACGGCTGCTCTTCCGGACGACTGCCACAACGTCGTCGCCACGCTTCAATAGCTCACGAACGACGTGCGCGCCGACGAACCCGTTGGCCCCCGTGACGGCGACCCTCAACGCTGGCCCCGTTCTCCGAAGTCGGGATAGCCGCGATCGCGGTCCGAAACGACGACGGGCATACATGGCCAGGGAATGCCGAACGCCGGATCATTCCATCGAGCGCCGCGCGCGCACGTTGGATCGTAAAACTCCGACATTTGATAAAGGACGTCCGACGCGTCCTCCAGCGTCAGAAAGCCGTGAGCTACACCTTCCGGTATATAGAATGCGAGCCCATTGTCGGCAGTCAGTCTCTCTCCAAACGATTGCAGAAACGTGCGCGCGCCGGCGCGGAGGTCGACGAGCGCATCCCAAATAGAGCCCCGCACACACCGCACGATTTTAGCCTCTGCGTGGGGAGGAACGGAATAATGCATACCCCGCAATGTTCCGCAAATGCTATTGACCGAGATGCTCGCCTGCACGAGGCGAGGGCTCAGTCCGCGCGAACCGAATTCCCGAGCGCAGAAGACGCGAGCGAAGGAGCCGCGTTCGTCGACGTGACGCTCCGGTTCGATGAGGAACACCCCTTCAATCGGGGTTTCGCGAAAAATCATGACAGGACTTCGACCTCCGGGATTGGTACGACGAGCCTCCCTCCCCATTCTTTGATGAACGCGAGCTGCTGGGCAATCTCGTCCTTAATGTTCCACGGCAGTACGAGGACGTAGTCCGGACGCGTCTCCCTGATGCGTTCAGGCGCGAGAATCGGGATGTGCGTGCCCGGCAGGAGCTTGCCCTGCTTGAGCGGATTTCTATCGACGACGTAGTCGAGAAAGTCCGTTCGCATCCCGCAATAATTGAGCAAGGTATTCCCCTTGGCGGCCGCTCCGTAGCCAATGACCTGCTTCCGCTGCCGTCGACGAGCGATCATGAAGTCGAGTAGTTTGCGCTTTGCCTCCCGCGCCTTTTCGGCGAATTTCGTGTACGTCTCGAGCGTGCAGAGGCCTTGCCGCTCCTCCTGCGCGAGCAGTGCTGCGACGCGCGGCGTCCGGGGCCGGGGCCGGGCCGACAAGCAGCCGTAGATGCGAAGCGAGCCACCGTGCGTCCGCAATTCCTCGACGTCGAAGAGCACGATCCCGTGCGCGGCAAAGATCCGCTCCGCCGTCGAGAAGGAAAAATACGAAAAGTGCTCATGATAGATGGTATCGAATTGATTGTGCTCGATCAGTCGGCCGACATGGGGGAACTCCATCGAGAGCACGCCGTCGGGACCGAGCAGAAGGGCGAGGCCTCGCACAAAATCGTTGAGGTCGGGGACGTGAGCCAAGACATTGTTGCCGACGAGCAAGTCGGCGCGCTTGCCCTGCGCAACGAGTTCGGCTGCGAGGGCGCTCCCAAAAAAGCGCGAAATCGACGGGACGCCCGCGGCGTTCGCGATCGCTGCGACATTGGCCGCCGGTTCGATGCCGAGGACCGGAATGCGGTTTTCCAGAAAGAAGCGCAAGAGATACCCGTCGTTGCTCGCGACTTCGACGACCGTGCTTTGCGCGCCAAGGCCGAATCGTTCGATGACCGCTTGGGCGTAGCGACGACAATGGTCGAGCCACGACTCCGACACGGACGAGAGGTAGGCATACTCGCCGAATATGGTCTGTGGTGATTGAAACTCCGGGACTTGGACGAGCAGGCAATGATCGCACACGCGAGCGTGCAGCGGGTAGAATGGTTCCATCCCATCCGCATCGTCGGCCGCGACATAGGCGTTGGACAGTGGCTGCATACCCAGATCGACGAACGTCGTCGTCAGGGGCGCGTCACAAAAGCGACAGTTCACAATCGGATCTCCTCGTAGCGACGAATCTGGTGGAGTGTGAAGGCGCTCATGTCCTCTCCCGCTCGAAACGCTTTGTACCAAGCGACCGTCCAGGCGAGGGTCTCGGGCAGCGAGAGACGGGGACGCCACCCGAGCCGAGCGTGCGCTTTCGAGGCATCGAGCGCCAGCAGCTTGGCCTCGTGAGGCTGCGCTGCGTCCGTTGAGTGCCACCGAGCGCCGTCTCCCCATAACGAGCATATTCGATCGACGAGCTCGGCCACGGGCCGGACGGCATCGGCATTGGGGCCAAAATTCCAAGCGTCGCTGTATGCGTCGGGCTCAGTTGCGGCTCGCTCTGCGAGTTGCAGGTAGCCCGACAGCGGTTCGAGCACGTGCTGCCAAGGCCTCGAGCTTTCCGGGTTGCGAACAACGACAGGCTGACGGGCCACCATGGCTGCGACCATGTCCGGCACCAGACGATCGCGAGCCCAGTCGCCGCCGCCGATGACGTTGCCGGCGCGCGCGGTGGCCACTCCCACCCGTCGATGCTTGAAAAACGATCGGTAATAGGCGGAGGTCACGAGTTCCGCGCAGGCCTTGCTACTGGAATAGGGGTCGTGGCCGCCGAGCGCATCGCTTTCCCGGTACGGCCATGGCCACTCACGATTTTCGTAACATTTGTCAGTCGTGACGACGACGACGCAGCGAAGCGAAGCGGCCGAGCGCAGTGCCTCGAGGACGTGGACCGTTCCGAGAACGTTCGTATCGAACGTCGCAACCGGCATCTCGTACGAAGCACGGACGAGCGGCTGTGCCGCCAGGTGAAACGCAACCTCGGGTTCGCACGCCGCGACGCGGTCACTCACTGCCACGCCGTCGCGCACGTCGAGGTCGTTCCACTCGGCGGCAGCGCCGACCCGCGCGACCTCGAACAAGCTCGGTGACGTCGGCGGAGGCAGAGAAATGCCCGTCACGGTTGCGCCCAGTTGGCGAAGCCAGAGCGCGAGCCACCCTCCCTTGAAGCCGGTTATCCCCGTCAGGAGGACACGACGGCCGCGCCAAAACGGCGCCGTCACTCCCAGGTCTTCCACGGTGCGTTGCCCGCCGCCCATAAGCTCTCCAAGTACTGCTTGTCGCGAAGGTGGTCCATGGGCTGCCAGAAGCCCTGATGACGATAGGCCGCGAGCTGGCGCGACTCCGTCAGCCGCTCGAGCGGCGCACCTTCCCAGGCGGTGTCGTCAGACTTGATGTAGTCGGTGACCTTGGGCGACAGGACAAAGAACCCACCGTTCACCCAACCGCCATCGCCCTCCGGTTTCTCGCGAAAGCCAACGACCCGCTGCTCACTGACGGCAAGCATTCCCCATCGGCCGGGTGGCTGCACGGCCGTCACCGTCGCCAGCGTTCCCGCCGCTCGGTGCCAGTCGACGAGCTTCCCGATATCGACGTCCGCCAGACCGTCCCCATAGGTCAAGCAAAAGTCCTCGTCGCCCAGATACCCTCGAATGCGTTTGATGCGTCCACCGGTCTGGGTCTTCTCACCTGTGTCGACCAGCGTCACTCTCCAAGGTTCGGACGAATGACGGTGGGTCTCGACCCGATTGGCCGCTAGATCGAACGTCACGTCGGAGGTGTGGAGAAAATAATTCGCAAAATATTCTTTGACGACGTAGCCCTTGTAGCCGAGGCACACGATGAAGTCGTTTACCCCGAAGCGGGAGTAAATCTTCATGATGTGCCAGAGGATCGGCTTGCCTCCGATCTCGATCATCGGCTTCGGTTTGAGGTGCGTCTCTTCGCTGATGCGTGTCCCGAAGCCCCCCGCAAGGATCACCGCCTTCATGGCGGACGAGCGTACCACGGAAGCTATGGCCTGAACCCGCGCGTCGGGGCGGGCGAGTCTGGAAAGGGCCTACGAGGGCCGCCGCACCTTATTTCTGACTTCTGACCAAAAAAAGGGGCCAAGGGGGGCCAAGGGGGTCTCGCCGCCTCCGCCGCCCGTCCAGACCGCTCATCTCGCTTAGCCAAAAAGCTGCGCCCGTCGACACTGGGGGTTGCGAGCCGCGCCGTCCTTTATTAGACACCCGTACCTTCGTCTCAGGTGATCACATTCGCGCGACTTCGGGGCTGTAGCTCAGATGGGAGAGCGCTTGCATGGCATGCAAGAGGTCACGGGTTCGATTCCCGTCAGCTCCACGACTTTTCTATAACGAATCCGCCTAGTTACGACTGGGACCCCCCTCCGTTGCCGTCAGGTTGCCGTAAACCTCCCGCGCGTTGAGCAGCGCGATGGCCTGATCGCGGGCGCTCGGCGACAGGTGCATGTAGCGGAGCGTCGTCGTCAGGCTCTCGTGTCCCGCCAGCTCCTGGATCGCCTTCACCGGCGCGCCGCGCATCGCCAGGTGGGAGCAGAAGGTGTGGCGGAGCTTGTGCAGGCTGCCCATGACGCGAAGCCCCGCGCGTCTCTGGGCCGCCTCCAGCCAGTCGCGCAAGGCATGGCCCGGCGCGGGTGATCCGTCTTCGAGCGTGAGCACGTTGGGCCCCCGAAGATGACGGTGGTTCTGGAGCGCGTCGCAGAGTGCCGTCGTCATCGGCACGATGCGCCCCTTGCCGCTCTTGGGCGTGTCGACCGTCCATTGCGGCTCTTTGGCCTCGAGAGCCGCGCGGCGGCTTCGGCGGAAAGCGCCCTGCTCGATGCGCAGTTGCCTCCTCCGAAAATCCACGTCGCTCCAGGGCAGGGCCATCATTTCGCCACGCCGGAGCCCCGCGTCGCCTCCGAGAAGGACGACAAGAAGCTCCCGCGTGCCGATCTTCGCGGCCCCTTCGACCAGCCGGGCGTAGTCCTCGAACTCGTAGAACTCGGGGCTGGCGTTCGACACCTTCACGAGCTCGATCGCGCACGGCATCGCGTCGAGCCGCTTCCATTTGACCGCCACTTTGAGAAGCTTATTGAGGACGGTCAGCACGTTGTTCGTCGTCTTGCGGCTGCGGTCGCGCAGCCTGCCTTTGAGCCGGGCGATGCGCTCGTCGGTGATCTGATCGAGCGGCAGCGCCCCGAACAGGGGAAGCAGGTGCGTCCGGAGGATGCTCTCCTTCGTCTGCACGCCGCTTGCCTTGTGGCGGTTGGCCTTCGCGTGGCCTTCGATGAAACGCGGGGCGAATTCCGCGAGTGTCGGTACCTCCTTTTTTTTCGGGGACGGGTGCAGGAGTTCGGCGCGAAGCTGGCGCTCGTACTCCTCTGCGCCGCGCCGGGTCTGCACCGGCGGGACCTTGCGCACGCGCTCCACCCTTCCGTCTGCGTGTTCAAAGACAATGTCCACCAACAGAAACTCCCGCGTCGCGCCCGTCGCCGGGTCGCGGCGCTTCATGCGTCGCACGCTCATCGTGAACCTCGTGATGAACGCGGAACCTGACCTTCAGCCAGCCACTTTAGCACCGCGTCGCGCGAGAACCGGATCGTGCCGCCGATGCGCTTGCCTCCGGGAATCTGGCCCGCCCGGAAGCCGACATAGACGGTCTTGCGGTTGATGCGCAGCAGGCAGGCGAGTTCGTCGGCGGTCAGGACTTGCGGCAGCGGCTCGGTTCGGGGCGCATCGCTGATGTTCACCCCGGAGGCGGGCGCAGGAAACGCTTCGGCGTCCCCCGCGCGCATGACTTCGCCGCACTCTTGCGGCCCGTCTTCCGGCGAGGGAGGGCAGGGGGCATCGATTCGCGCCGGAACATGCAGTCGGGACTTCATGGGTGAACCTCTCCACGGAAACCGTGCCGCGCGGGCAATGGCGACTGCGCTCCTGCGGAGCGGAAGGGCGAAGGGGAGCGCCGTCGCCGGGGGCTCCCATGACGGTGGCCGTGCTCACTTTTCCGGTTCGGTGATCCAAAACTTCCGCAGCGGCAGGGGCTTGCCGGTCACCGGGTTGATTTCGTCCCCAAACTCGACCCAG
>JBEKFX010000052.1:0-40868 GCA_050013115.1 Polyangiaceae bacterium | reverse complement strand
AGCCTGATTCCGGTGCCAGCCTCGGGACTCACGAGTGGCATAACCGCTTTGGCAGTCGGGGGGAATTTCGCCTGCGCGCTCCAGGCGGGCGGCGGCGTGGAGTGTTGGGGCCAGAACATGTTTGGCGAGCTGGGGAACACCTCGTTAGCCAATAGCTCGATCGCGGTGCCGGTCTCGGGTTTCTGATGTCTCAGCGACATTCTGATGCCTGGGCTCGCGACACGCTTGACGATCGCTTCCACGGCTCTAGACGGGGCCTCTCCGCACGACGACCAGCAGCGGTCGCCCCGTCCGCTGCGCCCGCCGCTGCTGCGCGTAGCGACCTGCGGACATGACGGCTTGCCTCACCACACGACGGCGAGCTCGTGGCCATCTGCTCGTTCAACCGCTGCGGTTGGTCCGAGGCCGGCACAAGCAGCCGCCGAGCCTCGTCCCACTGGCTGCCGCGATGCGGACTCTCGAACGAGCTTTGCCGGACCGGCCCGGTGTGGCATACGTTCCCTCCCCCGGCGCCGCAAAATCGTCCCCCCCAATTGTCCTGGAGCGCTGGGCGGAACAGCAGTACGCATAAAAACAGCAACAGTTACTGGCAGTTGGCCACCCTAGCTCAGGGGTAGAGCAACGGTTTCGTAAACCGTAGGTCTCGGGTTCAAATCCCGAGGGTGGCTCAGGAGTTCGGGGATTCAGGAAAGGGAGACCCCGACCGCCGACAGAAGTCGGTGACCGCGGGGGGTCAGCGGGACGGCCGCCCGTGGCCGCTGGGCCGACGTCCCCCATCCGACTTCTGGATGTTCTCCGTTCGGTCCATCGCAAACGGCGTTCGGCCGACCGGTGGTGAGCCCTTGCCGTGCAACGCCAACGGGTCTTCGGCGCCGGTAACCGACGGACCGGACGGTGGTGCGTCGACTTGGACTGCGAAGGGGCGACCCCTCGATGGGCTTCCGGCCGTCGGCGCGGTCGAAGAGCCAAATCTTGCCGACCCCGTCCGCCTTCTACTAGCGTGCGGCCGGTGACTCTCGAAAGGCTCGAAATAGCGATGAACCGATGGCTTGTAACAACTTGGATTGCGCTGGGGACGTTTCTCGTCGCATGCAGTGGCGATGACGAGGCCGTTCAGAGCTCTCCGGACGCGTCTTTGGACGGATCAGCGAGTGAAGCGGGAGGCGAGGGTGGCCACGTCGGCACGGACGGTGGCTCGGATGCCGGCGCAGACGGCGCGGTCGAAGCGTCCAACGAAGACGCGCCCACCGAGGCGACATCCGATGCGCCCAGCGACGCGGGCGGCGATGCCGTCGTGGTCGATGCATCCGCGGACGGTGGCGACGCGACGGCCGTTGATGCGGCGCCCGAAGCTTCCGAGCTGGACGCTCCGGCTGACGCGACATCGGATGGATCCGGCGACGCGGGCAGCGACGCGCCCGTGCTCGATGCGTCCGCGGACGGCGGTGACGCGACGAGCGACTGAGGCGCCGCAACGATTGGGACGAGCGTCCGGGGGTGGAACGCATGTGTCGCTGCATGGTTGGGCGCCCTGGAATGGTTGGGCGGCCTGGAAACGAGGAAGCCCCGCCGCGCGTCCTGGATGCGTTCTGCGGCTCCGAACGAGACTTCGCCTTGCTTCCGCGCGGCGTCACCGGGCCTCACGAGGAGGCCCCGCCGCGCGTCCTCGATGCGTTTCTGCGGCTCCGAACGAGAACTCGCCTTGGGCTTCCGCGCGGCGTCACCGGGCCTCTCACAGCGCGTGTGAGGTCACCCCTCCCGCGGTAAAGGCGGGCTGCAGTGGCCGATGTCCGGAGCTTCTGTCGACGGCCGTCATTCGACGCCTGAGGGCCTGAAGCACGCAAGCCCGGCCCGCGCCGGTTGTGCGCTTTGGAATGCATTTTGGATGAGGTGTCATCGCACGACGGAAGAGAAAGGTCCTTTCATGGGCATTCGCCAGCGCCGGCCATTCGAAGAGAGTCGCTTCGACAAACCTTCCGCAAGGGCTAGGCCCGTACCCTCAAAGCCAGTGAATCGCGACGAGCCGGAGGAGGATCGCGTCTTCCGTCTGCTTCTCGAGGATCCTGAGGCCTGCTGGCACTGGGAGCGCCTTTAGCGGCGCGCTCTGACGCGCCCCGGCCGACGCGAACGTCGACGCTCTCACGCCCGTGACGCTTGCCGGCAAGGAAACGACGTTGGGCCGCGCCCCGGCCGACGCGAACGTCGTTGGTCCCGCGCCGTGACGCTTGCCATGAGGGCGACGACGTTGGGCCGCGCCCCCGGCCGACGCGAACGTCGTTGGTCCCGCGCCGTGACGCTTGCCATGAGGGCGACGACGTTGGGCCGCGCCCCGGCCGACGCGAATGTCGTCGGTCTCGCGTCGTCACGCTTGCCACGAGGGCGACGACGTTGCGCCGCGCTCCGGCTCGATGCGACGTCGTCGCGGGACCCGCCCGCAGGCAGAAGGCGGGCGGGCGCTGTTTGCATTCCCTCGTGGATTGACGAGATGCGGAGCGCTCCGAGGAAAATGGTCGTTTACTTCGCCATGTCCTTTTGCAGATCCTTTGCATGTTGCAAGTGCATCACGATCGTCGGCCGAACGTCGGCAAGATAGGCCTTTACGCCAGGGCTCTTCGCCCCGGGGAGAAGCTTGTCGTCGATCATCTCGAGGACGGCCTGATGCTCCTTGACCTGGCTGTCGACGTAATCTTTGTCGAATGCGTCCCCGGTATCGGCTTTGAGAGCGCTCGTCACGGCCTTGGCGTCACCTTCGAGCGCGATGCTCGTCGAGCTCGGCGCTGGACTCAGGTTGTCCTTCTTGGCAAGCGCCGCGCCCTTGGCATCTGCGGCCAAGTGATCTTTCATCATCATCGCAGCCAACTTTCTCACACGAGAATCGTGAGCTTTCGACAGCGCGAGCTTGGCCTGCTCGATCTCTCCGAGGTTGGCCGTATGCGTGACATCCACGATTTGGTCATCGCTGAGAGCTGGCGAATCGCTCTCCGTGGCTCCTCCTGTGTCGGTAGGCGACATGCTGGCCAGCGCACCGCTGCTCATCGGGCTCGTCGCTGCCTTGGCCGCCTTGGGTCCGCTGGATGCGGGCGGTTCGGCGGCCGGAGACGGGGTGGCTTGCGCAGACTTCGCAGGCTGGGCGGTACCGCAGCCTGCAAGAAGGGCGGCCAGGATCGATGGGAGCAAGCACAACGAAGTCGTTCTCATGGCGGGTGGGCGCCAGCAAGCAATGCCGATGCCCGTTTTCTCGTGGCTTGAAAGCGGCCGAACGCCGGCTGACCGGATGAGAGGAATGCGGCTGGGGGACGTTTCTTTCGTGCCCCTTTTCGCCACAGCGCACGATGGGTGTGGCGTCGGCGCGTCGCGTCGCCCGTGGGCTGTGAATGGCGTGAACGGCCCGATGCGGTGGGCGCTGCCCGGCGCCCCGGAGCCACCGACGGACGTGGCCAATCACGCCGCCATCCGGTCCATCACGTAGGCGAAGCCCATGGGACCCCGCTGCTCTCCGTGGGGTGTGCCCGTCGCCATCGACCTGAAATCATCGCGGTTCAGGCCGCACGGTCCATCAAGTAGCGGAGGCCCGAGGCGATGGGCTCGCGATGCCCGAAGCGGACTTCGAGCTCTTCGAGCTCCTCTCGAAGGAGGCTCGCGAGTACACCGGCGTCGCCCGCCTTCATCAGGCTCTCGAGCAAGTTCCACCGGAGCAGCCATTCGTCCGGAAAATCTCTCCGCAGGACGCGATGAATGTCCGCGAAGGCTTCTCTCATGATGGGGCCGCCGGCAGCGTGGGCGTGCAACGCGGACTCGTAGCAGCCGAGAAGCTCGCGCGACCGCGCGGGCAGCAGGCGCGGTTTCGGAGACCGAACGGCGCGACGCGCGCCACCGGAACACCGCGGGTCGATGGATCCTGCGCGGGCCGTCCTGACGTCACCGGCGGGAAGCAGCACGTGGTGCGCGACGTTGCGTACGACGCCGCTCGGAAGGGTGATGCGTACGTCGCTCATGTCCGCGTAAAGGAGCCGACCGTCGGTCTGTCGAGCCATGCGATCGAGGCGGCCTTCGAGGCAGGCGCCCGTCGCAAATCGGAAGCAGTGCCGCCCGGTGGCCGGGACAATCCAAGGCTCGAGTCCTTGAACGGACGCTTGATGCCAGGAAGCGCCATCGGAAAGGCGACCCGTCAGCACACAAAGCTCGGAGACCGCCAGCGGGGCCGGACCTTGCTCCTTCGCGTCGCCGTCCCAGGTGATGACGGCCGCACCCTCGAAATCGAGCCACGCCGGCTCGAAGCCCTGGGCGCCCACCTCGCGGAGCTGACCGACCGCCCATGCTCCGCATGCGAACTGGACGCTCGAGAGCTCGCGGCTGGCCACGGCGCGATTCAACGCGACGGCGCCGCCTACGGACCAAGCGAGCGTTCGCTCGACGCGGTCGAGCACGTCGTGCAACTGCTCGAAATGGCGGACGACGAACAGCACCGGTTGTGGCCGCGTGATGTCGTAGGCCATATCGACGCATCGCTCGTCGAGCGGCACCTTGCGAACATCCGCTCCGCGGCAGCTATGACTCTCGCCGAGCGACGAAAGGAGGCCTGCCCCATAGAGTTTGTAATCGTCGATGGTGCCGACCAGTCCGTATTCGGCCGTCCACCAATAGAGGCGCGACAGCAGCGTCGCCTCGCTCGGACCAGGCGCAGCGGCGAGCGCTGCGTCGAGTGCGGCCTCTCCCCGCGCGACCTCGTCCTTTGAAGCGGCCGGATCTTCCTTGAGCTCGCTGAGGTCGTGGATCGCCTGGTAGACGCGGTGCTCCTCGGGGAAGGTGAAAGCGCACCGCCCGATCTCTCCCATGCGGCGAAGGTACGCCGAAAACGCCGGGTCCGAGAGGATGGGCGCGTGCCCCGCAGCCTCGTGGATGACGTCGGGCGCAGGCGTGTAGGCCAGGTGCTCGAACGAGCGGATCTCCGCTGCGATCGGCAGGATCGATGCAGCTTGAAACTCCTGAAAGGCTCGGGGGGGAATGAAGCCGTCGACGCAGACGGCCGCCCACCCGATTCGGGAGAGCGCCTCGTTCACGTCGTCGATTCTCGGAATGCGATCGACCGAGATTCCCGCCGCGGCAAGTCCGCCGCGATAGGCGGGATGGGCCGTGTCGCGCAAACGAGACTGCAGCTGCAAGAGGACGAAGCGCCACACGGCTTGGTCCACGACCGTATACCGGCCATAGTCTTGTTCCACGACGAATGGCTGCAAGTGAGCGGGGACCTCGACGCCCGATTGGCCCATCCCGAAGTATAGCGTTTCGCAACGGCGCCCCGCCTTTCCGATTTCCATTTTGCCTTTCGGCATCGGCGCCACTCGACGCGACGCGCCAAGAGCCGAGCTCGAATCTGGCTCTGCCGCTGGTCGGGGCACGCGTCGCGTCGCGTCGAGGTAAGGACTACGCTGAGGCGCAATGCGGCTCGCGACGCTTCGAGATGGATCTCGCGACGGAGCGCTGATCGTCGTCGACCGGAGTGGGGTTCGATTTGCCAGACCGACGGGAGTCGCAGCGACCCTCCAGCAGGCTCTCGACGATTGGGACCGCTGCGAGCCAAGGCTCGCCGAGATGGCCTCGGCGCTCGAGCGCTCCGCGGTGACCTCCGAACGCCTCGATGATCCGAAGAAACTCGCGGCTCCGCTTCCGCGCGCCTACGAGTGGATCGACGGATCGGGCTACCTGAACCATATCCGACTTGTCCGAGGGGCGCGCGGAGCGGATCTTCCCCCCGACCTCGAGACGGATCCCCTCGTCTACCAGGGCGGCTCGGGCGTGCTTCTCGGGCCCACCGAGCCGCTCATTTGGCCCGGCGCGGCGGCGGGGCTCGACTTCGAAGCCGAAATGGCGGTCGTGCTGGGCGACGTGCCGCGGGGCGTCCGCGCCGGTCGGGCGGCCGGCCACTTGCGCCTGCTGGTGCTCGCGAACGACGTCACCTATCGCGGGCTCGTCGCCGACGAGCTAAAAAAGGGCTTCGGCTTTTTCGTGTCCAAGCCCGCGACCGCCTTTGCGCCGTTCGCGGTGACACCGGACGAGTTCGGGACCCATTTCCGGAACGGCAGAGCGCACCTTCGCCTCCAGTGCACGCGCAACGGGATCTTGATAGGCGACCTCGAGACTGGACCGGAAATGCATTTTTCGTTCTGTGATCTGCTGGCCCATATCGCCCAAACTCGTTCGCTTACGGCGGGGACGATTGTGGGTGGTGGAACGGTATCCAATGGTGACGCGACGCGCGGCGTCGCGTGTCTGGCCGAGCTGCGAAGTCGCGAGATCCTCGCCACCGGTTCACCTTCGACGCCATTTTTGTGCCCGGGAGACCGTTTGCGCATCGAGGCTTTCGACGCCGACGGCTGGAGCGTCTTCGGCGCCATCGAAGAGACCGTCGCCGCCGGTTGACGGGCCGCGGGCTCAAGCCCGAGGGGCCCCCGAAAGACGCGTGCAACCCTAAAGACGCGTAAAGAGGTCTTGTCGCGCCCTTATTGCAGATTAAGCTATGGTAAAATGGGCAAGCTGCCCTCACTAGGCATTCGCCGGATCGAGGCGATTCATTACTACGTGCGCGATCTCGAGCGGAGCCGCCGGTTCTACACCGAGCGGCTGGACTTCACTGAGATCGCCTGCAGCGATGACGGGCTCGTCGAGCAAGGTCGGCAGCGCTCGCTCGTCTTCGAGGCGGGTGGCTGCCGAGTCGTTTGCTCGACGCCGGAGGGCAGCGGTGGCCGCGCCGGGCGGTACCTGGAAAAGCATCCCGACGGGGTGGGCAGCATCGTCTTCGAAGTCGAGAACGTCGAGCGTGCCTTCGCTCTGCTCGACGTGCGCGGTGGCACCATGGTCGACGACATTCGGACCGTGGGCGCCGCCGATCGGTCGTTCAAGACGTTTGTCATGACGACGCCCTTTGGCGACACGACATTTCGGTTCGTCGAGCGTGGCTGTGCGTTCGGTCTTTACCCATGGTTCCGTACGTACGACGTACCCCGCGGAGGCTCCAACGCGTTCGGCTTTCTGTCGTTCGATCACGTGACCAGTAACTTCGAAACGATGTCGCCTGCGCTTCTCTGGATGGAGCACGTGCTCGGCTTCGAACGGTTCTGGAACGTCGAATTTCATACGAACGACGTTCGAGAGACAATGGGCGACGCGGGCTCCGGCTTGCGATCGGTCGTCATGTGGGACCCGGCGAGCGGCGTGAAGTTCGCGAACAATGAGCCCCGTCGCCCCAACTTCAAGGTGTCTCAGGTCAACCTCTTCCACGAGCAGCACCGGGGCGACGGGGTCCAGCACGCCGCCCTCTCGACGGGCGACATCGTATCGGCCGTTCGAAAAATGCGGCAGCGGGGGGTTGCCTTCGTCGCGACCCCGGCCGCCTATTACGATGCGCTCCCGGAGCGTCTGTCGGGAGCGGGAATCGGCGCCTTGGCCGAGTCGCTCGACGATCTGAGGCAACTCGAACTCCTCGTCGACGGCGACGGTCCTGGACGCTATCTGCTGCAGATTTTCCTCAAAGACTCGGCCGGCGTTCACGGGTGTGCGGATTGCGGCCCGTTCTTCTTCGAGGTCATCGAGCGCCGCGGAGACCAAGGCTTCGGGGCGGGCAACTTCCGAGCGCTCTTCGAGAGCATCGAGCGGCAGCAGCGCGCCGAGGAAAGGCGCTGATGCTCGATCGATTCTTCGCAGGTCGAATCTCGGCGAAACCACAGCGCGCCGAGGAAAGGCGCTGATGCTCGATCGATTCTTCGCAGGTCGAATCTCGGCGAAACCACACCTGGCTTTCGGCCAGACGGGGGCTGGTGGTCTTCTTTACGAGGAATGCATCACCCGCCACGGGTTCGACGGCCCGTACACTATCCTCTACCACGAGCATCGCCCTCACGAGGCCGAGCCGGTGGGAGAGACCTTGGGCTTCGAGCGTCCTCTCGCTGCGAGTTCGCCCCGGCTCGTTCGCGCCCACTATCGATGCTTGTCATTGCCGGCGGGGGGCTCCCCCCTCGAGAGCCGTCACGCCCTTCTTTTCAATACGGACGTCGTCATCGGCTTCTTGCGCCCGGACCGCCAGGACACGACCTACTTCGTCGACGCCGATGGCGACGAGCTGTTCTTCGTCCTCCGCGGCTCCGGCACTTTGCGGTCCGTGTACGGAGATTTGCGGTTCGGGCGAGGGGACTACGTTTGCGTCCCCAAGGGCACGATCCATCGCTTCGTGCCCGACGCCGGCGTCGAGCAGGCTTGGTTGTCCGTCGAGTGTCGGGGTGGGCTCGCGCTTCCCGCCACATATCGAAATGCTGTTGGGCAACTCAAAATGGACGCTCCCTATTCGCATCGGGACTTTCGCCGTCCCGATTTCAGCGGCCCTCTTGACGAGGGTATACGAACGCTTTCTGTAAAGCGGGGTGACCGATTCTTCGGATTCGAGAACCGTCACTCGCCTCTGGACGTCGTCGGTTGGGATGGGGCCCTCTACCCCTTTGCTTTTCCCATCCTCGCTTTTCAGGCCCGGGTGGGGCTCGTCCATCTGCCTCCTTCAGTGCACACGACGTTTGTCGCCCCAGGCGTCGTCATCTGTAGCTTCGTTCCGCGTCCGCTCGACTTTCATCCGAACGCGAATCCTTGCCCGTATCCGCATTCGTCGGTCGACGTGGACGAAGTGCTCTTTTATGCAAACTCGGCGTTTGGGTCTCGGCGAGGCATCGGCGAAGGGAGCCTGTCGCTTCACCCGGCGGGAATCGCGCACGGCCCCCATCCGGGCGCCTACGAGAGCGCTCCCGGGCACGAGAGGACCGAGGAGCTCGCCGTGATGCTCGATTGCACGGCTCCCTTGGAGCCGACGCGGGACGCGCTTGCGTGCGAAGACGGCGGCTATCACGCAAGCTTTCGGAGCCCATAGCTCAAGAGGCGACTCTCTCTTGCTCTTGTCCCGGCGGCTCTTGCGCCGGCTCCTCGGTCGTGACGAGCGCACCGTCTCGAAAGACGAGACACGATCGCGATGGGACCGGGGGGTGGGCGGCTGGCAAGACGAGGCCGACGAGGTTGCATGGGTCGGCGGCCCGAAGCCGCACCGTCACGCCCTGGCGCTCTTCGGCGCGCACGCGGCGCAGGGACTCGACCGCCTCCGGCAGCGCGAACTGCTCACCGACAAAGCCCAGCACGAACCGGCCCCCCTGAACGGTCCCCCGCGCTTCTTGGCGCCGAAGGGCTCGCAGCACGTCGCGCCAGGGCAAAGAGAAGCTTTCTCGACCCGACAACTCGCGAAAGACGACGCCGTATCGGCGCAGCATTTGCTCGGCAACCCGGTCGGCAAGGTCATGGTTCGGCGTCGGTTCGGAGCACGACGGCTCGACGAGCGCCCATCGGCCCGTCACCGAGCGTGGACGTCGCTGCCCTGCGGTGCGGGCAGCCATTAAGTCGCGCAGCGGCCGGAATCCGTCGCCGGCCACCAGCCCTCGACCGACCAGATCCCAAATCGCCTCGACGAGTTCAACTGCACCCAAGCCGGTTGCGGTGGCCAGGTCGTCGACAAATAGCGCGCCGCGGCGGCGCAGCGCGTCGACAACGACGCAGGCCGCCGACGGTGACGGGAGCGATTCGGGCTGAACGGTGCCGCGTACGGCTTCGAGCAGCCAAGCGAGGTCGCGGCGGAACGCGAGGGTCACCGGGGTGACGCGCGAGGTCGAGGCGGCAGTCGCCGAAGGCGACCGTCGCAGAGAAAGGCGCGACCACGCGACCTCTCCGGACAAGCACATCTCGTCGAGCCATTCGCCCCGGTAGCCCGCAACGCGCGGGACAAGAACGTGCTTTTCCCAAGCGGCTGCGGCGATTTCGAAGCCTTGGAGCATCCGGATGGCGTCGCGCAGAGCCGATCGCCCACCTGCGCGGGAGCGGGGGACAAGGTGGTGTCGGTCGAAGAGGCACCGAAGAAAGTCTTGCGCACTTACCGGTGCGATCTCGGACTTCAGCCGGTCGACCGTGAGGCGATGGATGCGGGCGAGCATGCGCCGATCGCAGGCCTCTTCGACGAGGCAACCGGGCGTGAACCGGCCGCGGAGCAGCTGACCGTCGGCTTCGAGACGGCCCAGCGCGATCGCCACGTCCGACGGATCGAGCGCCAGCCGCTTCGCGAGTGCGTCGCAGGTGAAGGGGCCTGCCGTTTCGGCGTGGCCTCGCACGAGGGCGAGAAGAGCCCGCTCTCGGGTTGGAGGAACGTCGCCCACCCCGGGAGCGACTCGCCATGCGGGCGCGACGAGCGGTCCGGGATAGAGCGTCGCGACATGAAGGCCGAGTTCGGTCGCGAATGCCAAGGGCCCGGCGCCCGTCTTCACCACTCCCGCACGCCCATCGCGCATCAAGTCGTCAAGCAAGCCGCGCCATGCCTCTTCTACCGGCGCCGCGACGAGGCAGAGCAAGCCGTCATGCAGTTCGCTCGCAGTGCGGGGTTCGAGGCGCGCGTCCGCGACGACCCGTTCGATGGCGTCGCGGTCGAGCACGGCGAGGTCCCGCTGGTGTTCGGGCAACGTGCGGCGGAGCGAGAGCGCGCGAGCGCGTCGTTCCTCGAGCGGCGCGTCATCGAGAAACGCGTAGGGCTTGGCGTTGAGGACTTCGTGCGAAAAGGGCGACGGCTCGGTCGTGTCGCGAGCGTGAGCGTGGACTTCGCCCTTCTCGAGTCGCTCGAGGAGGGCACGCAGGCGATTGAAATCCATCGCTTCGAAGAGGCAATCGTCGACCGTTTGACGAACGAGTGGATGATCGGGGATCTCGATCGGGCCCGTCACGTTTTCTTGGCAGGCGACCTGCGCCGGAAAGACCGCAGCCAGCAAGTCTTCGGCGCGCATTCGCTGAAGAAATAGGGGAACCTTCTGGCCTCGTTCACACCTCGGGATGGCGAGGGCTCGCGATGCGTTCCACCGCCAGCGCGCCGCGAACATCGGCGCGCCAAGAATGGCTTGCTCGAGCGTAGCCCTCAAATCGTCCGAGCGAACGAAACGAGCTGCGTCCGCGAGCGGAAAGCTCTGTCCGGCGCCGATTGAAAGGACGATGGCGTCGTCGTTGGCGGCGGCTTGGAGCTCGAAATCGAAGGTGACGCAAAAGCGTTTGCGGAGCGCGAGTCCGAGGGCCCGATTGACACGAGCCCCGAACGGCGCGTGCACGACGATCTGTGTCCCGCCCGCCTCGTCGAAGAACCGCTCGAAGACGATGTCGTCGAACGTCGGCACGACGCCCATGGCGCTGCGTTGGGCGGCGATGTAATCCACGATCTGGGCGGCCCCGGCCGGCCCGATCGCGCACTCGGACGCAATCGACGCGCGCACATCGACTCCGGCGTCCATCCTGGCCACTGTGTCCGACCGAAGACGACTCACCTCCTGGGATAGCTCCCACGTTCGGGCGGGCGCTTCGCCCAACCAGAAGGGAACCGTGGGGGACCGGCCGGTCGCGTCCTCCACCCTCACGACGCCGGCGCGAGATTCGACCCGGCGGATCCGCCACGAGTGGGAACCGAGGACGAAGACGTCGCCGGCCATGCTTTCGATGGCCCAGTCTTCGTTCACGGTGCCGACGAGCGTTTCATCCGGGTCGAGAACGACGCGATAGTCGGCCGCGTCCGGGATCGCTCCTCCGCTCGTTAGGGCGACGAGCCGAGCGGCCCGCCGCCCGCGCACGAGCCCCGCGGCGCGCTCGCGGTGAAGGAGGGCGCCGCGGCGTCCCAGCCTTTCCGACGCACCATCGGCGAGAAATGCGAGCGTGTCGTCGAAGTCCGCTCGGGCGAGCGCCGCGAACGGAGCGGCCTGTCGGACGAGGTCGTAGAGGCCATCCTCTGTCCACTCTCGGGCGGCGCATTCGGCTACGATTTGTTGGGCCAGAACGTCGAGCGGAGCGACCGGCGGCTCGATGGGGTCGAGTCGCCCTGAAACGACAGCGCGAACGAGTGCCGCGCACTCGACGAGCTCGTCGCGCGACGTCGCGAAGAGGCGTCCGCGAGACACGCGCCCGAGAGCGTGTCCAGAGCGTCCAATCCGTTGCAAAAAAGTCGTGATGGTTCGAGGCGATCCGATCTGGCAGACGAGATCCACCGAACCGATGTCGATGCCGAGTTCGAGTGAAGCGGTCGCGACGATGGCGCGCATTTCGCCGGCTTTGAGGCGTCGCTCGACGCGAAGACGGCGTTCCTTGGCCAAGCTGCCATGGTGGGCTTCGACCGAGCCTTCGCCGAGCCTTCGGGCGAGCTCCTGGGCGGCTCGCTCGGCCGTCCGGCGGGTATTGACGAAGACGATCGTGGTTCGGTGGGCTAAGACGAGATCCGCGATCCGGTCGTAAATCTCTGCCCATTGCTCATGGGTCGGCACCGCGCCGAGGTCGGTCGGCGGAAGTTCCACACCGAGATCGAGGTCCCGACGGTGACCGACGTCGACGACGGCGCAGGGGCGTCCGCTTCCCGCCAGAAACCGGGTCGCCTCGTCGATGGGGTGGACGGTCGCAGACAGGCCGATTCGCTGCGGTCGCCTCGGGGTCAGGGCGTCGAGCCTGGCCAGCGACAACGCGAGGTGGCTCCCCCGCTTGTCACGCATGAGCGCGTGCAGCTCGTCGACGATGACCGTCCCCACTTTCCGCAAATGAGTGCGCGTTCGCTCCGACGTCAGCATGAGGTAGAGCGACTCGGGCGTCGTGACGAGGATGTGGGGCGGCTTGCGCACGATGGCCGCTCTCGCGGCCGGCGTGCTATCGCCGGTCCTCAGCGCGCTCCGGATGACGGGCAGTTGCACGCCCGCCTCAGCGGCCGCCGCGCGGATGCCCGCGAGCGGAGCGTCGAGGTTCCGCTGCACGTCATGGCTCAGCGCTTTGAGCGGCGACACGTAGATGACGTCGATGCCTTCTCCGAGTCCGCCTGTTGTCGCGTTGCGCACGAGCGAGTCGATGGCCGCGAGGAAGGCTGCGAGTGTCTTGCCCGATCCCGTCGGCGCAGCGATGAGCGTGTCGCGGCCCGCTGCGATTTCGGCCCACCCGCCGACCTGCGCAAGTGTGGGCCCGGCGAACGTGCACTCGAACCAAGAGCGCACGAAGGGGTGAAACGACGCGGGAACCGACATCGAGCGGAGGCAAAGACGCTAGCCGCCAAAAACCGCAGTGTCGATGCGGCGCCGGAAAGAGCCGTTCGCGTCACGGCGGCAGGGCCTTGAATCGCGCGGCCTGCCGCGCAACGTGTCCCGGCGCGCGCCGCCTCACGGGAAAACGAGTGGATCGAAACCTTCCTCGTCGACGAAGCACCAGCCCCACGTTTCGCCAGGCTCGAGCGATCGCATGATCGGGTGTCTCGTCGCATGGAAGTGCTTGGTCGCGTGCTTGTTCTTCGAAGAGTCGCAGCAGCCGACATGTCCGCAGCTCATGCAGAGGCGCAAGTGCACCCACGAATCGCCGGTTCGGAGGCACTCCTCGCAGCCGTGCGTCTTCGCCTCGACCTTTTTCATCTGATTGAAATGCGAGCAGCGATCCATGACCGTGTCATTCCTTCCGCGTGAGCAGGACGCGGTCGCGCGGCGCGTCCTCGCCGAATGCCCGAAGAGCCCGCGTCGACTCGGCCGTTGCCCCGGCGTCGAGCAGCGCCAGCTGCGGCTTCGCGGCCGAAACAGGCGCATTCGTCCGAATGCGGACCGAGCCCGCTCGATCCGAAATCCTTTGACTCACGTTCCGCAACGTAAAGACGCTGCCGCGAGAATCAAGGCGCCTCATTCTGCCCGTATCGAGGTGGCGCCAGCCAAGCCGGGGGCATGGGCAGTGGCTTTGCGACAAGTCCGGGCCGGCACGGCCGCCAAGACAAGCGCTCCCGCCAAGACAAGAAGCGACGAGGGCGGTACGTCGCATGGCTCAGGGCGCTGGGCTGCGCGACAGCCGACCCATGGCGGCGATCCGCGATTCGATCGTCGCCACGGCGCTCGGCGTGGCGTACGAGTCGGTGAGCGCGAGCTTGCCGTCGATTCGTGCGATGTAACCCTGATCGGCGAAGCTCGAATATGCATTTTCGATGATCGGCCGGCTGACCGCTTCGCGTCGTGCGAGCTCTCCGGACAGGAACATCCGCTCGCCGGAGGTGATCGCGCGTTTGACGACGTCGCGCGATGCGAGCGGTCCCCGCAGCAGGGCGGTGAGCCCCCGCGCTGCGACTCGGTAGCCTTCCGTGAAATTCTCGAGCAGGCCTGCATAGAGCTCGATTTGCGCGTGACCTTCGGTGTCGCGTGGAGCGATGCTGCCGACGTTGTCGCCAGGCTTGTGATGAATCCGTGCGAGTTCACCCTCCGCCTCCATCGCGGCCACCTCTTCGTCGAAGATTCGCTCGAAGGGGGCATCGGCTCGAAACGTGAACTCGTATTTGAAGAGGCGCGAAAGGGCGAGAACCCGCTCGCGCACGATGCCGAAGGCGAGCGGCGGACCCGGCTGCGCGAGGACGGCCGTGGCGACGAGCGCCCGGGGGGCAAAAAAATGAATGATCCCGTTCTTGGCCAGATCGAGCGACAAACGCGCTTCGGGCGGCACGACGTAGATGATGTCGTCGCCGACCGGATGGTCCTCGACGTTCTCGGCCCGAACGAAGAGGTCGACCGCTTCGCGCAGCGCTGCGGCGCGGATTCCACCCGGCCGGCTCGAATCCGCGAGCGACGGACTGAAGCGAGCTCCCTTCGAGCGCAGGGTTCGCGCCAATCGCTCGCACGTCGCGACGAGATCATCGAGAGGCAAGCCGCGGCGGTCGTGCGAGAGGAGCGCCGTGGCGACGAGGGAACCCGGGGTGACCGCCGTGACCGAGTTGATCTCGTTCATCACCCGATAGGCGAGCCGGGTGATGACCGCGCGACGCCGGGGCGGCGTCATGGTCGCGAGGTCCTGCGGGCGGGAGCGTTCGTCGAGCTCGAGCAGTACGTCGCCGAGGACGAGCGGTCGACCGAACTGCACGCTCAGGCGCCCGTATCGCCCGACCATCACATCGATCGATCGCACGAGACCGCGCACGTTTTCCTTGCGCTTTTCGCCGCCGGTGAGCTCGTGCACGAACGCCTTTTCTTCGACGAAGCGCTCATAGCCGATACTGACGGGGCAAAACCAAGTCGTGCGGGTCGGTACGGCCAAAGCCGCGTCGACGACGAGGGAAAGCAGGCCGAGCTTGGGGGGCAAGAGCTTGCCCGTCCGTGATCGGCCGCCTTCGAGGAAAAATTCGAGCGGAGAACCGTCACGAATCAAACGACGGACATAGGCGTCGACGACCGCCGCGTAGAGCCGGTCACCGGCGAACGTCCGGCGGATGAAGAACGCGCCAGCCCGTCGAAAGAGAGCGCCCATCGGGAAGAAGTTCAGGTTGTCGCCCGCGGCGATGATGGGTAAAGGCAGCCGGTGGCGATAAAAGATCCACGCGAGCACCACGTAATCCATGTGCGATTTGTGAGACGGAAGGATGACGAGGGTGCCTTCTTTGGCGTGTTCGCGCAGGCGTTCGATCCCAGCTTCGTCGACCTCGACCGCCGAGAACATGCGTGCAGCCGCACGCGCGACGACTTGATCGAGGGCGGCGATGGCGTTCATGTCGAGCTCCGCCTGAAGCTCGCGGAGCATCGCCATCGCGCGAGAGGCAATGACGGCGCGCTCTTTGGCCCCTTCGCCGGCCATATCGGCGATCACCTTTTGCAGTTTGGGGCTCCGAATCACTTCGAAGCGAAGGCGGTCGGCAGGCTTGCGGGTAGGGCCGAGAATCGCCCGCCGCTCGCGTTCGAGTCGACGAAGTAGCGTGTAGGTGAGCCGCCGTACGAGAAGCCCGTCATCGGCGTTCTGGCCCTCACGCTCGAGGAAATCCTGGAGGTCCACCGGCTCCCCCGCGCGAAGCGTGGCGTGGCGCCAGTTGGCAAGAAACTGAGCCGTCGACCTGAGGGTTCCGGGCCATTCGCTGGGCCCGAAGATGGCATCGAGCACCGTGCCCCCGCGGGTGCCGGCGCTGCGCGACCAGACGAATACCTGGGGCACGAGAAGGACGCGGGAACGGCCGCTTCGCTGGACGTCGAAAAGCGCACGGATCAGATGATCGCCTTCGATTCGACCGCGCGAGACTCCTTCGAGCACATGAGGGGGCCTCTTCAGAAAGAGCGCGGCGCTCGCGCCGGCGGCGACGGCATGTACGAGGTCCTGCATGCCGCCGTCGGCCGTGCGCGGACGCAGGGCATTCAACCATCCGTGTCGCAGCGGTTCGAGAATCCCCAAGCCGAGATCGTTCGCAAATCGAATTCGAGGGAGCTCATGACGCTTGGTCAGGTAGTCGAGCGCGAGAAAGTCGACGACCGACAGGCTGCGAAGGACGTAGACGACCGTGCCTCGGGACTGCGCGTCCCGGACGGCGCGCAGCCATGCCTCGTCGACTTCGATGTTGTCGAACAGTCCACGGTAAAGGCGCGCGAGAAGCGGGTTCGGATCGTAGCTGAGTAGGGCAGGGCGCCGGTCGCTCATCGAGTCGCCGCACCGACGGTGTCAGCGCCCTTGGAAAACCCGTTGTGCGATGGAGGCAACCTTCTTCGAGCCTTCCGGAGTGAGGCCGGTCCTAGCGTAGGGCCACGTGATGTTGAAAGCCGCGACCTGCTCGCACGAGAGCGAGACGAGCACATCGGCCGTCGGACCGTTCGGCTGCGCCATGGCGAATCCGAACTCCGCAAACAAGCAATTCGACGTCGCCGTCTCGAAGTTCGCGGCGTGCCCGAAAACGTCGACGATGTCGTGGTCGATGCTCGCATCCGTGACAGGTTGATAGTCGAGGATGCGAAAGTTGTGAAAGCGTTGAACGTCTGCACCCGGCGTCGGCCCCGGCGGGGCCGTGCCGGGGAGCAGGCCCGGGGGCAGGAGGCCCGGGGGCAGGAGCGATGCGCCCGCCTGAATCCACTGTTGGATCTGGGGTGGTAGTTGAAACCCGCCGGTCGTGCTCGGTATCTGCGTCGGTGCGGGCGGCTCGTAGTTCTGCAGCCGATAGACCGTCATGGGCTGGTCCTTCATCTTGTCGAACGGAGGCGACAGCGTGCTGCAACCGGAGCTCATGGCGAAGACGACGGCGCCCGCGGAGTGGCCAAGCAGCATGGGAACGCGCGACCAGTTGATCAACGAAACCTCCGGCAGGTGGACGAAGAAATCACTATATCTCATGCAGTCGGCACGGGCGGCACCCGAGCGGTTCAGGGCGCTCCCGCCCTCCGGTTCGACGAACGATCCGCTCATCATGGCTCCTTTCCGAATCAAGAAGATCGACCACGTCGCCATCTGCGTGGCGGACATCGAGGAGGCGACGGCTCGATGGCGGGATCTATTCGGCCTCGCGTCGAGCGAGCGCGAATGGGTAGCCTCCCAGAAGACGGACGTGACGCTTCTGCCCATCGGGGCGACCAGTCTCGAGCTCATCGCTCCCCGAGGAAACGAAGGACTCGTACGCTTTCTCGAAAAGCGCGGGCCCGGCCTGCACCACGTCGCCATCGAAGTCGAGGGGATCGATGAGGCCATTTCGTTCCTGAAGGGGCTCGGCGTGCCCATGATCGACGCGTCGGCCCGGCCGGGGGCGCGCGGACATCGCGTCGCGTTCGTGCACCCCAAAGCGACGGGCGGAGTCCTCGTCGAGCTCGTCGAACCGACGGCGGACGACGCCGGGCTGTAGCGTGAAGACTCGGGTCCAAGTATTCTGCCAGCGCCGCACGGCTCGAATCGAGGAGGCCGCGTCTTGAGCTACCTTCGAAACGCAGGTGGAATCGCTGCAAAGTCCAGGGTGTTCACGGCCGGCGTCATGGTCGTGGCCGCTCTATTTCACTCGCCCGACGTCGGCGCCCAAGCCGCGCCGGCCGCGGCCGGCGCGCCGGCCGCCGACCTCGATAGCGCGAGAAGGCAGTACGCGCAGGGCGAAGACAGGTTCAAGGCAGGAGACTTTGCGGGTGCGCTGACCGCATTTCAGTCCGCCGAAGCAATCAAGCCCACAGCGCAGGCGGAACGCTACATCGGGCTCTGCGAAGACAGGCTTGCGCACTATGCCGCCGCCGTCGATGGGTACGATAAGTTTCTGGCTCACGTGCCGGAGAACCTCGCCGCCGAGGCCGCGGAGGCGAGGGGGCGTGAAGCCGCGATCAAGGCGATGCCGGGTAAGGTCCACATCGTTTCGGACCCTGTAGGGGCGGACGTCACGGTCGACGACAAGCCGCAGCCGATGCGCGCCCCCCTCGACGTCGATCTGCCGGCCGGAACGCACAAGGTGACGTTCAGCGCCCCGGATCGGGTCGGCGTCGAAAAGATTGTGGACGTCGCCTTCGCATCGAACCAGACGGTCACGGCGGAGCTCGGGCCACAGCCACCCCCTCCGGCCGTCGCAGTGAAGGTGCCCGTGCAACCGCCACCGGCCTCCAACGTTCCGCAGGAGCCGCCCAGCCGACTCCCGGCCTTCATCACGGGAGGCCTCGCCATCGCCGCGGCCGGCGTGGGAACGGTGTTCGGTGTCCTTGCCCTGAATGACAAGAGTAGCTTCAACAGGACCCCGACCACCCAAACGGCCGACAACGGAGAGACGCACTCGCTCATCGCCGACATGGCGTTCGGGGTGGCCATCACATTCGGCGTAACGAGCGCTGTCCTCCTTCTCACCCGCGACGAGCCTGTCACGACGTCTTCTTCCACTTTGAAGGACCAAAAGCAGGCGCTCGCCAGGCGTCGGGTCGCGACGAATCAACGGGCAATCGTCGTCACGCCCACGCCGCTCGTCGGTCTGCACTACGGCGGGGCTGGGATCTCGGTGACATTCTGAGCGCCGTCCGTTGCCGACGTCACGGCGAACGGGCGTCTGGACGGCCCGCGACGAGGGCCATAAACGGTGGGCCGCCTTCTCCGGACGGCCCTCGATCTGCCGCAACCGATGATCATGAAGGGGACGCGATGAGCGCGAAGCGTTGGCGAAATGGGTGGTGGATCGTCGCGATAGGCGCGCTCGGCATGACGAGAGCGATTGCAGGATGTGAGCTGCTGGTCGACTTTGATCGAAGCAAGATCCCCGAGCAGGGCACCGACGCGTCCTTCGAGCCCGACTCCGCCATAGACGGGGCGCCGCCGATCGCCGCCGACGGCGGCGATGCAGCGATGGATGCCGGCCTGGACGTCGCTGACGGAGGGGACGGAGCCGACGCGGCGTCGTCGGTCGTGGGCTCTGACGCTGCGGATGCCACCTTGGCCGACGCGGCGACCGATGCGCCGGGCGTGAATTCGAGCGACGCCGCGTTCGATACGGCCGCACCAGCGCCCGGCGCGGACGCGAGCGACGCCGGCGCCGATGGGGCCGGCGGAGAGTAGGCGCGTAGGCGGGGCGCTCGAGGGCAAGCTCGAGCCTGAAGTTCCCCCCTTTGTCATGCCGTGCATGGCAAGCCGCGTCGCTCCCGTCTAGCCCTGCTGCATCGTGGCGAGATCAGCCCATCGCGGCGATGGCGCTGGCGACGGATTCGACGTCGGGCTGCATGAAAATCGGGTCGTTGGCGCGCCTCGCGTCGATGTTCGGAATTCGCCGTTCGTGGTACGCGAGCTTGAACTCCGTGAACTTGAGCCCGTTCGCCGTCGAAACCACGATGACGCGGTGGTCGCGCTCGATGAGCCCCTGCGCGCGAAGCTTGAAGAGGCACGCGAGGGCCACACCGGTGTGGGGGCACGTGTAAAGCCCCGTTCGATCGGCTCGAGCGCACGCGTCGGCCAGCTCCTCCTCGGTCGCCTGTTCGACGACGCCGTTCATGGCCTTGAGCGCAGCCATCGCTCGCGGGGCGCTGACGGGGTTTCCGATCTGGATGGCGCTTGCCAATGTCTCGCCGGCCGAGATCGGTTCAACGACCTTCGACTTGGCCTTGAAGGCCCGATACATGGGATTGGCGCGCTCGGCTTGGGCCACGCAGAGACGTGGCATTCGCGCGACGAGGCCCAGGTCCGACATCAGTTTGAAGCCGGCGTAGAGGGCCGCCGCGTTCCCGAGATTTCCGCTGGGCAAGATGATCCAGTCCGGCGACTCCCAGTCGAATTGCTGGACAATCTCGAACGAGACCGTCTTTTGGCCTTCGATGCGCAAGGGGTTCATCGAGTTCGCGAGGTAGACGAGGCCCCGGCGCGCGAGCTCTTTGACGACCGCCATGCAACCGTCGAAATCCGTCTCGAGCGCGAACACACGAGCTCCGTGTGCGAGCGGCTGGACGAGCTGGGCGGTCGACACGCGCCCGCGCGGAAGGAGTACGGCCACGGGGAGGCCTGCCGCCGCCCCGTACGCGGCGAGCGACGCGCTCGTGTCGCCGGTGCTGGCGCAACACAGAACGCGGGTGCTGAGCTTGCCTTCGAGCACGGCCTGACGAACGACGCTCACGAGGACGGTCATCCCGAGGTCTTTGAAGCTGCCGGTATGGGAGTTTCCGCAGAGTTTGATCCAGAGGTCGGGCACCCCGATTTCGCGCCCCAGCCGGTCGGCCCAAAACACGTTCGTCCCGCCCTCGCCGGTCGACACGATGCACTCGTCGGGTACCTCGGGCGCGACCCATTCGCGCTTGCCCCAGACGCCCGATCCGTAAGGCCACTCCGTGCGCATCCAGCGGTCTTCGAAGAGCTTCATCCAGGCGGCGGCGCTCCGATCGCGGAGCGCTTCCATGTCATGGGCGACTTCGAGCAAGCCGTCGCAGGTCGGGCAGCGGTAGAGGGCTCGAGTGAGTGGATATTCTCCGGGACACCCTGCGAAGCAGCGGAAGACCGCGCGATAGCGAGCCATCGGACCGAGCATAGCCCAGTCGCCTACGGCGGGCGTCGCCCCCGTCTCTTCTGGGAATCCGCGAGGGCCGTGCTAGGCCTGCGCAAGATGTCCGAAATCGTCGCCATGTGCCGTCGGGCGCGTGCCGCTGCGCGCAAGCTCGCCCCGCTCGATCGGACTGCAAAAGACACCGCATTGCGTGCGATGGCCGACGGGCTGCGGGCGGGCAAGGGCCAGGTCGTCGGCGCGAACGCGAGAGACGTGGTCGATGCGCGCGCGCGAGGAACGACCGAAGCCTTGATCGATCGCCTCGCACTCGATGAGCGTCGCGTACTCCAGATGGCCGACGCCGTGGAAGAAATCGCCGCGCTCGACGACCCGGTGGGCCAGGTGCTCTTCGAGTCGACGCGCCCGAATGGTCTCTTGGTTCGACGCATGAGCGTGCCGATCGGAGTGATTGCCATCATCTACGAGTCTCGCCCCAACGTGACGACCGACGCGAGCGCGCTGTGCCTGAAGGCCGGCAACGCGGTGGTCCTTCGCGGCGGCTCGGACGCGGCGCGGTCGAATGCCGCCATTCTCACGGTCGTCCGCGATGCGATCGAGCGTACCGGTCTGCCCGCAGATGCGGTCCAGATGCTGCCGCCCGGCGATCGGGAGGCGATGCGCGATTTGCTGCACCAATCGAGCACGGTCGACCTCGTTATCCCGCGCGGTGGCGAGGGACTCGTCCGGTTTGTCCGTGAGAATGCGCGCATTCCAGTCATCGCCCACGCGAGCGGCGTGTGTCATCTCTTCGTCGATCGCGGCGCTGACGTCGACATGGCCATCCGGCTCGCCGTCAACGGGAAGCTGCAGCGGCCGGGAACGTGCAACTCGATCGAGTGCTTGTTGGTCGATGCTGCGGACGTCGAGCGGCTTCTGCCCCCGGTTGCGCGCGCCCTTATCGACGGCGGCTGCGAACTACGAGGCTGTGAGCGCGCCCGAGAGCTCGTGCCTGAGGCCACCCCGGCGAGCGATGACGACTGGGGTCACGAGTACGTTGACCGCATTTTGGCCGTCCGTGTCGTCGACGGGATCGACGGGGCCCTCGATCACATCGCGCGCTACGGGTCGGGGCACACGGAGGCCATTTGCACGCGCGATGTGGCTCATGCGGCCCGCTGGCGTCGAGAAATCGACGCAGCGTGCGTGGCCATCAATGCGAGCACGAGGCTGCATGACGGAGGCGAACTCGGGCTCGGGGCCGAAATGGGGACCGCGACGACGAAGCTCCATTGGCGAGGCGCCATGGGGCTGCAGGGGTTGACGACATTCCAGTGGATTCTCGATGGCGAGGGACAGGTTCGTGGTTGAATCGGCCGACGGTCTGCTCTCCGAGCCTGGCGATCATTGTCGGATGCGATAGTCTTTGCCGAGGGAGAAGAGAGGCGGCTTGGCGACGCGACGAAATGGCGGGGGGGAGTCGGGCGAAGGACAACGCCCGCGCATCAAGAGCTCTCACGAAAAGGTTAAGGCGCCGCGGGGGCCTCGGCGCGCCGGCGGCGTGGCGCTTCGTGCTCGGCCAGCCAAGGCACAAAGAAGGGCTTCGACGCCGGAAGGCGCGGTCGCCGATGCGCGAGGTTCCTGGAGCGTGGCCAGCGACTCGGCGCGTGAGACGGCAGGCGCCATCGCCATGGCGGCCATCGACAAGAAAGCGGTGGGCGTCGAAGTTCTCGACGTGGCGGGCAGGGTCGACTACGCGGACTTTCTGGTCATCATGACGGGCCGCAGTGACCGTCACGCCCAGTCGCTCGCACTCGGGATCGAGGACGCGCTCAAGAAGACGGGGATTCGTCCGGTGGCCATTGAAGGGCTCCCGCACGGGAATTGGGTCCTCATGGACTACGGCGACGTCGTCGTGCACGTCTTCCAGCAGGAGGCCCGCCAGCTCTACGATATCGAAGGGCTCTGGCTTGACGCCCGGCGTTTGCCGATGCCGGCTTCCGCCTCGATCGACTGAGCCGGATACCGCGCGCTTTGAAAAGCCTGCTTCCTGGCCGGCGACGAAGACGCGATGAATGCGCAGACCTCGGCTGACGTCGTGTCACGTCGTCGGCGGAGGAGCTTCGGGCTCGGCGCGGGGCTTCAACATGTAAGCAATCGGAATCGACAGGAAGTACAAGCCGATCAGGGCAAGGCTCACGGCAAGCTGGCTCGTGACTTCAGGGCCCGGGGTGACGACCGCGCCGACCACGAAGGCGAGTACGGCCGCCCAACGCCCAAATTTCAAGAGCTGGGCCGGGGTCACGATATTGGCCAGCACGAGGAACGCGATGAACAGCGGGAGCTCGAAAACAGCCCCGAACGCAAGGAGGAAACGGCTCGTGAAATCGAGCAGGAGCCCGAGCGTCACGATTTGGGTGAGCTCGACGCCCTCGGTGATCGGGCCGAGCAAGGAAAGGAAATAGTTGAAGGTGAACGGGAACGCGACGTAGTAGGCGAAGGCCACGCCGGAAAGAAAAAGAATCGTCGACGAAGCGACAAATGGAACGATGAGTCGCTTTTCCTTGTGATAGAGGCCCGGCGAAACGAACGCCCAGAGCTGGTAGAAGATGACGGGCGCGCACGCGACGATGCCTGCCGTAATCGACAGCTCGAGATAGCCGAGGAACGCATCGGCCGGCGCAAGCGTCTGCAGCACGAGCGGCCGGTGAAATCGCGCCATCCACGTGCGCTCGTACGGTAGAACGAGCCAGCCGAGGAGCCGTTCGCGAAAGGTCCATCCAGCGACCGTCGTGACCCCGACAGCCACCGCGCACTTGATGAGGCGTCGTCGGAGCTCGTCGAGGTGCTCCCAGATGGTCATCCGCACTTCTTCGGCGGATGGCTCTCCGGACTCCGCACCCGTCGGCGTCGTCGGGTCGGGCGCGGGATTGGGTGCGGGCGCGGCGGCACTCACGAGCGAGCCTCGCCGGCTTCCAAAGGTTCGCTCGTGGTCTCGCGGGCCACGGGGGCGGCCGAGGACGGGTCTTCGCCGCGGGCATAGAGCGGATCGTCCGCCAGCGGCGATGCCAAGAACACCGCGTCGTTTCCTGGCGTATCGGCCGGAAGGGCCCCATACGAGTCGGCGCAGATGGTCGGGTATTCTCGCTCGCGGTTGATCTCAATCGCCGGGGGCGCCTGGACGAGGGCCGGCGGTTGGCCGGCGTACGGGGTGGCCGGGTAGGGGTTCGCGGGCACGTTGTCGATCCGGGCCAGGTTTTTCGTCGTGCGCAGGGCCGTCGCGACGCCGGCCAGCTCGCCGCGGGTGATTCGGCGAATTTCAGCGATGTCCCGATCGAGCCCCTCGGAGCGAAGCACTTCGTCGATGCCGCTTTTTTCCCGCATTTCAGTTGCCAGGCGCCGAAGGCGCCCAGAAAACTGGCCGGCCTTGCGCAAGTAGCGCGGCAGCTCTTTGGGCCCGATAACGACCATGGCAACGATCAGGACAAGGACGAGCTCGCTGAAGCTAAGGCCGAACACGACTGCAAAGGTAGCACGCCGCGTGGTAACGGGAGGCGGTGCTTGCCCTTCAGGCCATCACTCCGGCGGCTCTCGAATCTGCCCTCGGCATTCTCCCGGGTGAAGCGCGCAAAATCGTCGCTGCGGTGCATCGCGGCGATTGGGGCCTCGGGCCTCTCGCTTGCCGCGGCGTTCGTCGCGTCGCGCTCGATGCGGCGAAAGTGAACGGGCACGTGCCGGCTCTCACGCTCCAGTCGGTCCGGCGCAGCGCACTCGACCCCTTCATCAAGTTCGCACTCGCTGCTCCAGATGGTCGGCGGTTCGAAGCCGTTCGCATTCCGCTCGAGCGGGCTGGCCGTTTCAGCGCGTGCGTCAGCTCGCAAGCCGGATGTGCACTCGCCTGCGCCTTTTGCGCGACCGGCGGACTGGGGCTTTCGCGAAACCTTGCAACCTGGGAAATCGTCGAACAAGTGCGCGTCGTGCGAAGCACCCTAGGCCCCGGCCAGCGGGTGCACGGCGTCGTATTCCAGGGCATGGGAGAGCCGCTGGCGAACGTCGACCGAGTCATCGACGCAGTCCGAGTCATGTGTGAGCCGTGCGCGCTTGCCATCGATGCACGAGCCATCACGGTGTGCACCGCGGGCCTGCCGAGCGGAATACGTCGGCTTGCCCGCGAACTTCCGAAAGTTCGGCTTGGCTTGTCAATTTCCAGTGCGCGGCCCGACGTCAGGCGCCGTCTGATGCCGATCGACGACGTCCATCCGCTCGACGAGGTCGTCTGCGCGGCCGAGGAGCATGCGCAAACCACGGGGCTGTCACCGATGTGGGCCGTTACCCCGCTTTTGGGAATCAACGACACGGAGGAAGACGCAAGAGCCCTGGTGGCGCTGATTCGGCGGTTCGAAGCACGCGCCGGTGTGCGGCCGCGCCTGAGCTTGGTCCCCTACAATGCGATCGACGACCCATCGAGAGACCCATTCAAGCGAGGCGACGTTGCCGCCTTCGCCGCGCACCTGATTGCATGTGGAGTGCATCCACACATCCGCTACAGCGGTGGTGCGGACGTCGCAGCGGCCTGCGGGCAACTCGTCGGCAGCGCGTGACCGGCGCGGCCCATGGTCTGCGGCGGCCGCCTTTGCAGCATCGTCTCCTTCATCAGGTCGTCGAGCGAAACGAGCGGATGTGCGGCTCACGGTGTCGCGGGTTCATGGCCCGGCTTCGTCGCCGCGACGGGGTGGCCCCAAAGGGCCTCGATCGCCAAGCCGCGTGCTCCAGCGTCTGCAGGGGGAAATTCAAGCATCCGAACGGGACCGAGAAAGCAGAGGACGGTCGTTGTGGCGGTCCCGATGCCAGGATCGACCCGGATCGCGGTCTGGCCCACCACGCCGTCGTCGGCAATCTGGGCCACGATGCGGGCTGCTCCGCGGTCGACCGTTCCGTGCTGGCTCCGCTCGGTGACACAGGCTTCCAAGGCATCGGCGACGCGATCGGTCGCCGCACGGGCCGCGTCTCGAGCAATTCCTCGCGATTCTGCGAGACCGACGACCGCCCAGGGTCTCCGCGCCACGTACTCGTAGTCTCCGGCCGCACTCGTCGATGCTCCGGCGTCGATGACGACGTCGTGCGAGACCGGAATCACGTCGCGTGCGCCGCCCGAGCAACCGACGGCGAGGACGAGTGCGGGGCTCGCGCGGGTTCGCCTCACGGCGCTTCAGTGCCCGAGCACATGACGGGCGATGACCAGGCGCTGGACCTGCGCCGTGCCCTCGTAAATCTGCAAGATCTTGGCGTCTCGCATCAGCTTTTCGACGGGATAGTCCTTGACGTAGCCGTAGCCGCCGAACACCTGAACGGCATCGACCGCCGTTTGCATGGCCGCGTCGGCGCCGTAGGCCTTTGCGCACGAGGATATCACCGGGTCGCGCACGCCCCGGTCGAGGGTCCATGCGGCCTTCCGGACGAGGAGCGTCGTTGCCTCGATGCGAATCTTCATTTCAGCCAGCATGGCTGCGACGAGCTGATGCTCCGCGATGGCGACGCCGAACGCCTTGCGCTCCCGCGCGTAAGCGACACATTCGTCGAGGCAACGTCGCATCAGTCCGACGGCGCCGGCTCCGATGTCGGGTCGGGTCTCGTTGAAGGTCTCCATCGCCAGTTTGAAACCGTGCCCCGGCGGGGCAAGCACCTGCGCCGCGGGGACCCGGACATCTTCGAGCACGAGTGGTGCCGTGTCGCTCGCGCGCTGCCCGAGCTTGTCTTCGTGTCGTCCCGGTCGTACGCCGGCCTGTGAACGCTCGACGATGAATGCGCCGATGCCCTTGTGGCGTAGCGCTGGATCTTCAGTCGCAAAGACGACGTAGAAACTCGCGAACGACGCGTTCGTGATCCATTGCTTGGTGCCGTTGAGAACGTAGCCGCCGCCAGAGTCTTTGGTGGCCCGGCATTGCATGCCAGCCACGTCACTGCCCATCGACGGCTCACTGGTCGCGTAGGAAACCATGACAGGCTCCGCGATGAGCCACCCGAAATACTTCTTCTTCTGCTCTTCGGTCCCGGCGAGCTTGATGGGAGTCAGGCCGAGCGTGTTGGCCGTGAAGCTCGTTTGGATGCCGGTGCATCCGTACGCGATTTCCTCCGTGATGAGCGTTTCCTCCACGTCGCCCAATCCCGCTCCTCCGTAGTCGGTGGGTAAGGTGGCGTTGATCAACCCGATCGAGTGCGCCTCCTCGAAGACCTGCCGTGGAAATCGGGCCTCG
Organism: Polyangiaceae bacterium; assembly: GCA_050013115.1. Lineage (GTDB taxonomy): Bacteria > Myxococcota_A > Polyangia > Polyangiales > Polyangiaceae > Palsa-1150. The sequence goes on along the minus strand of JBEKFX010000052.1, from coordinate 13,859 downwards.
CGATCGCACTCCGCGGCAATCGGCAGAACGCGCTCGCGCGCGAACCGCCGCGAGGTTTCGATGAGGGCCCGCTGCTCGTCGGTCGGTTCGAAGTCGAACATGTTCGCACCCGTCGCTCTTTCCTGCACACGGCAGTCCGAGTCATTGTCGCGCCCGGCGCCGTCGTCGTTCGATCTCGGCCTTTGCCGCGCGCATTCCCATGATGTACCCGACGACGATGCCGATGAGCAGGACGCCTGGAATGAAGATGAAATGCTCCGGGCCCGGCGTGTTCATCTGCGTTATGGGCGATCCCGTGCGGCGGCTGCTTCGTCGAGGACGCGTTCGAGTTCGTCCAATCGGGTGTTCAGGCGGCTCTGCTTGCGCCATACGAGCGCAACCCACAGGAGCAGCACGGTCCACACGATGGCGTACGCAGTAACGAGCAGAACCTCGCCGCTATAGTGTTCCGCCTGCGGCCCCTCGACGGCCTGAAACGTCGTGGCCCTGTCGTTCGGCGACTGCAGGCTCCCTCTCGGGTCGTTCATCCTTCGGTCCTTGTGTCCAGCCCGAGATCGACGGCGTCTTCCTCGGCTTGGCGCAGTCGGCTGTTGGCAATTTCGATGCGCGTGCGTGCCCAGAGCAAGAGCGCGGCCAGCAACGTAAACGCGAAAAAGCCGAGCGCCAGTCCTGTCTTCATATCGGGATGCTGCAGGCCGCCCCCGCTGCCCGTAATCACGGTCGGGTGCTGTCCGCCCCACTTCTGTACGCTGAAATGAATGATGGGCAGGTTGGCTGCTCCAAGTATGCCGAGCGCTGCTGAGAATCTGCGCTCCCCGTCGCCATCGCCTGCAAACGATCGCAAAACGAGGTAGGCGACGTAAATGAGGACTCCCAGAAGCTCAGTCGTCAGCCGGGGATCCCAAGTCCAAAGGGCGCCCCAAGCTTTGGCTCCCCATAACGGGCCCGTCGTCAAGACGATCGATCCGAAGACCACCGCCGCTTCTGCCCCCGCGCGTGCAAAGGCATCGGCCGCCCGGGTTGGGCGGACGAGGTAGGCGATGGATCCCGAAAAGCAGGCGGCCGCGCCGATGTACATCGCGTACGCGCTCGGTACGTGAAAGTAGAATATTTTCTGAACGATGCCCATACGGGCTTCGACCGGCGCTTTCAGGAAAATAAAGAAAATCTCGCCGACGAAGGTCACGGCCGTCAGTGTGACGAGTGAGTAGAAGGCCATGTCGAGCGCGCGACGCCTCGTTCGACCCAATCGACGGCGGTCTGCGCCGAGTTGCGGCGCCACGGCCTTCTTGTCGTAGGGGAGGGGCGGAAGCGAGAGCGCCATGGCGAGTCTCCTTTTCGAAGGGGGCCAAGATGTCATGCTGCGCGCGAAGTCGCGCGGTCGACCATGGATTCGGAGCAAAGTGCTAGCGCGTCTATTTCGGTCCAGCCAGCCGCGCTTCGATTTGCTTGAGTGCGGCTTCGAGCGTCTGGTTATCGGGATCGAGGTGATTGGCCATCACGAGCTGCAATCTCGCCTGGCGCAGGTCGCCCGCTGCGAGAAGCTCTTCGGCGCGCCGGGCGAAAGGACGCGACGACGGCGACCGCGCGGCCTCTTCGAAGGCTGGGCTCGACGAATCTCGGCCAGGCGCGGGCGTCGTGCGGGCACCATGGCTGATGCGTCGAGGCGCCTGGTTGGTCTCGACCATGAGCTGCGCATCGTACTGCGCTCGGAGGCCGCGGTCCGAAAGCGCCAGGTAAGCCTCGGTACCCCGTTTGAATACGACGAGCAGAGCCGCTCGCTCGTCCGGTGCGCGCGACAAATGCCGGTCCGGATGAAACGTGTCGCAAAATCGATGGAACGCGTTGCGAACATCGTCTTCGGTGGCGTCGGCCGGTATGTCGAAAAGGTCGTAGTACGTAAGCTCGTCCAACACATGCAGCCAAGCGAAGATAAATTCGCGTGATTCGTTCGACGTCGTCATCGTCCTTCGGCCCTCCCCGGTTTAGCGCACGACCGCTTCCGCATGACGCACTTTCATCGACGCGACGCTCTGCGGTCCGGCAATGCCGACGAGCTGGAGAACCGCGTGCGCTTCCCGCCCCGAGGCGACATCCATCGCAAACACTTGCAGCGTGCCGCTCTCGTCGATTTCGAACCGGACTTGGATGGTGACGGCCCCGCGCGCCGCGGCGCGCAGGTCGGTCAGTTCCACCTCGCCAAGGTACGTATTGTTTCGAAACACCGGATCGCCCCCTTGTGCAACGCGCACTCGCACGACGGTCTGGCCATCGCTCGACGTGGCGAACGCTCGCGCCCGCTCGCACGGAATTTTTGCATTTCGCTGAACGACGACATCGCACCAGCCACCTACGGTTTCGACGACGAGGGCGTGGGGGGTGACGTCAATCAGCACGGGTGCGTTCGCTGAGCGCGAGGTTGCTTCGCGCCGTTCGTCAAGCGAAAGGGCGATCTCCGCGATCGCCGGCGTTGGCGGGCTCGCAAACGTCGGCGAAAGAATGGATTTCACCGGCGAGGGACTCGCCAAACTCGACGGCAGGTTGGCCGACGCCGGTGGCAGGTTCGCGAGAGCCGGCGACAACCCGGTGGATGCCGGCGGGTTCATGAGAGCCGTCGGCAGGTCGGAGCGACCCGGCGAAGATGGGCTCGCCGACCCTTGCCGCCCGCTGGTCGAAGCCGGCGTCAGGTTGAAAGAAGCCGAGGATGGGCTCGAGGGGAAAGGAGGGCGCGGCGACGCGTGTCGGGCGATCGAGGCCGGCTCCGCGCTTGCCTGGGACGCGGGGCCGGTCGCCGGACGAACGTCGGGCGCGCTGCCCAACGCCTGCCGGGCGATCGAGGCCGGCTCCGCGCTTGCCTGGGACGCGGGGCCGGTCGCCGGACGAACGTCGGGCGCGCTGCCCAACGCCTGCCGGGCGATCGGGGCCGGCTCCGCGCTTGCCTGGGACGCTGGACCGGTCGCCGGACGAACGTCGGGCGCGCTGCCCAACGCCTGCCGGGCCCTCTGGATCGCGGCAATTTGTGCGGGCAATTGCGTCGACACCGTGATGTCATCCTCGCCGCGGGCCGGCGCCGGCGCGAGTGAGGTCGTCGACTTGCGGATCGTTGGGACCGGTGGCGGGGGAATGCTGCGCCGGCGGGCGGCTTCGCTCAGGGCGGTGGCTTGAATGGCCGCGCCGATGGCGACCACCTCTTCGGGATTCACCCGATCGAGCGGTCGTGCATCGAAGAATTGTTCGACGCGGTGCCGCACGAGCGCAACGCGCGTCGAACCGCCGACGAGAATGATCTTGTCGAAGGCACTGACGGCCATTCGTGCAATCGCAAGTGCCTCTTGGCACACGGCCAATGTGCGCTCGACGAACGGTCCAGCGAGCGCGTCGAACTCATCGCGCGTCATCGCGAAGTCGAGCTCCAACGGAGTGCCACCGACGCCGAACGCAATCTCGTGCAACTTGATTTGCGCGCGTCCGTGGGCCGAAAGCTGAATCTTGACGATTTCGGCGGCGAGGCGGAGCCGCTCGAACGCCTGGGGATCGTCCCGCGGTTCGTAGCGGTGCGCCCGAAGAAAGGCATCGGCCATGCGCTCGGCGATCGCCGCGTCGAGGTCGTCGCCCCCGAGAAACGTATCGCCCGCCGTGGCGAGGACCTCAAAGACGTTGCCCGAGAGTTCGAGGAGCGTGCAGTCGAAGGTCCCTCCCCCGAAATCGTAAACTGAGATACGCTCTTTCGTCGCGCGACCGAGCCCGTACGCCAGGGCTGCGGCCGTCGGCTCGTTGATGATGCGAAGAACCTCGAGCCCGGCGATGCGGGCGGCGACCTTGGTGGCGGCACGCTGGAGCTCGTTGAAGTTTGCGGGGACCGTGATGACGGCGCGATCGACGGTCTCCCCGAGCGATCGCTCGGCGATCTGCCGCGCGCGGCGGAGGACGAATGCGCTGACTTCCGGCAGGGTGTACTCGTGTCCGCGTGCAACGACGAGCGGGCCTTGGCCCACGCCTTCCTTGAGCTCGAAGGAAAACCGCCTTCGTGCGCGCTTCAGCTCTTCACTGTCCCAGGCACGCCCGATGAATCGCTTGACGCTCGAGACCGTATTTCGTGCGTCGATTGCACGCCGTTCTCTCGCGGGATGTCCGACGAGAACCTCGCCGTTCGGATGAAACGAAACGACGCTTGGGAGCAGGCGGTGTCCATGCTCATCGGCAAGCACGTGCACGCGGCCCGCACGCACGGAAGCGACGACGGTGTTCGTAGTGCCCAGGTCGATGCCGACGACCGCCATCGCCAATCGTTACCACATCCGCGCGCATCCTCGGAATCATGGCGCCTTGGCACACCGCGTTTGGACCGCGTTTTCGCCGGTCACGGCGATGCAGGGTCGACGCGAAACCGCTGACTCGCTTTCAGCGATCGTCAATCGGGCGACGCGGCTTCGGCTTCCAAGTCTTCGATGGCGTCGCGGAACCATCGGCGCACGGCGTTCGGAAAGGGCCACATCCAGCCATAGTCTGGTCCCGTGTAACGGCTCACGATTTGGCGCTCGAGCGCTCGAGCCCGCGGAAGGCCGTACACCTCCGCCGTCGCACGAATCGTTTCGACGTAGGCTTCCCACTCGATTCGGGCTCGACCCCAGGCAAGTCCGACCGGCCAGAGGGGAAAAATGTAAACGAGCGCCATGAGAACATCGCCCATCCGCCGCCGCTGTCGCAAGTGAACGCGCTCGTGGCGGAGCAGGACATAGCGCGCGTCGTCATCCATCCGGTCCCAGGCGTCCGGCACATAGAGCTTGCCGAAGAGCACGGTGTGGTAGCCGGACAGATAGCTTTGCATGGCGCCCAACGTGACGATACGGAGTCCGATGGCGATCGCGCGTTGGAGAATGCTGTCTCGCTTTCGAAGGATGGCGAAGTCGCTGAACTCTCCCTCGATTTCGGCGAGCAAATGCTCGTGGCGGTGGCCAAAGGCGTTGGGCGTCGTGGTGGGTGGGAGATTGCCATCCGCTTCTGGGTCCAGCAACCATCCATGGCGAAGAAACGTGCGCGAGAGCACGAGGCCGCCTCCAGCACGCATCCGCAAAGGGGGGTCTTCGCACGAGGCGCGGGGTCACCCACGGGCCACGGGGTGCGACGGTTCGCCCTTCGTTTGGGTGGGCGGCGCGCGCTTCAAGAGTCCGTGCGCTGTGGCGACGAATCCGGCGCGAACGAACGCCGGTGCGAGGTCGCTCTTTGCCGCGTCCGCGCCGTCAATCGAGGCAAGGAGAAGGGCCCGGCGCCGCCCGCCGTCAGCCAGGGCCGAGAGGGCCTCCGTCAGAAGGCGAGAGGAGTACGCCCGCGCCGGCTCTTCGGTCGGCAGAAACGTGAGCAGGGGGTGTTCGCCCCGACCGAGCCAGCCAAGCAAGGCGCCTTCGTGGAGGACCACGATAGCGCCCGCTGCACGCTGCGGTCGTCCCGGTCCTCGGGCGGCCGGCCAATCGAGCAGTGCGCCCCACGCATTGGCCGGGTCGGTGGCAGCGAGGACGATCGGCTGTGCGCCTTCGCGCGGGACCCGCAACGCCCGGAGGCGATCGTCGGCGCCGGGGGTCGCAAACTGGGCTCCGCCCAGGCCGGCCACGAAGTACCCGCGGCGGACCTGCCCCTGATCCTCGAGGGCCTTGAAGACGTCGTAAACGGCTGAAAAGCCACCGGTGATCCCCTCGCTGCGTGCCGCTTCGCGCGTCACGATGCCATAGCGCTCGAGGAGCGCACGCCCGAGCGCGGTTCGGCGGTCCGTGTCGGTCACTTGCTGGTTTCTCCGGGCCGTCGCGAGCGACCAGCGCCCCTCGCTGCCCGGTGGCCCCGATCGAGAAGGCCGCGGATCGCGCAAGCGGGCGCGACGATGGGACTCCGTTGCCGCGCCGCGCGCCCGGCTTCGCAGTGGTTCGAGCGTGTCATTCGTCACCTCGCCAGCCCACACCATTTGCCAGACGACTTCGAGGGTATCGGTCGGAAAGCCGCCGACCTCGCGGGCAAGGTCCGAAAAGAAAACTGCGCCGCGAAGGCGCAGGACCGATCGCAGCGCGTCGGCCGTCGGCCCCGGAACGGGGTTTACGGGCCGAGCGAGGAGCGCTTCGTTCTCAGCGAGGCAGAGCGCAATGCGCCCGTCGTTCGCGCCGATCGGCTCGAGGCCGTACCAGACGACCTGGCCGGACGCACACAGCGCATCGACGTCCCAAGGGCGAACCCCGTCCAGACGGGCCGGTAAAATCTCAGTCTCGAGAACGGACGCCACGACGGGACAACCTTGCAGCTCGCCGATGACCGAGAGGAGGGCCTCGCGCCCTGTCCGCTTCTCAAAAATCCCTTGCCAATTCGGCAGAAAGCGGGCCAACGCGTGCGCATCGACGGGCTCGACCGCGCGGCGCGCCTTGGCGAGCGACTTGCGGCGGATCGCGTCCAATACCTCCCGATCGCACCACTCGGGCTCCGCGCCGCCCGGCAGAAACGCGCCGCGGACCAACCGACCCTCGAGGGCGAGGGCCTCTGCGGCGTGTTCGACGGTCCGACCGTCCAGACCGAGGCGAGCGGCAGCATGCCGGGCCAAGAATGGGCCGTGCGTGCGCGCGAAGCGCCCGACCAGGTCGCGGAGAGGATGGGCGGCCGGCAAAAGGAGTGCGGCCGGCAGCCCGGGTGGCAACGAGATGCCGAGCCCGTCGCGGATCTTGGCGGCGTCTTCGGCAGCAATGAAGCGCTCCTCACCGGCCACGCGAACGCGGAGGGCACGGCCTGCGAAGACGAGTTCCCGTACCCACTCGCTCGCGCGGTCGGAGGGGCTGGTCCGAGCGTTCAGCTCCTCGATCGAGAGGTCGCCGACCGCAATCAGCAGATCGTGCAGGCCGTCGGGATGCGTCGCAGGTCGGCTGAGGCGTTGGATCCACCTTTCGTGTTCGTCGATGGCGTTCGGGTCGAGCAATTGTCGCAGGTCTGCGTCGCCGAGGAGCTCGCGGAGCCTGTCGACGTCGATCGCGAGCGCCTGGGCCTGGCGCTCCGCGGCGGGCGCATCGCCCTCATAGATGAAGTTCGCGACGAAATTGAAAAGCACGTTCGAGGCGAAAGGCGACGGACGTCGAGCGTCTACGGTGGTGACTCGGACGCGTCGAGAGGCCGTGTCGCCGAGGAGTTGGACGAGGCCCTCGAGGTCGAAGGCGTCGCGCAGACACTCGCGGTACGCCTCGAGGACCATTGGAAAGTCGGGGTGCCGGTGGGCGATTGCAAGCAGGTCGGCAGCGCGTTTTCGCTGGGCCCAGAGGGGTGTTCGTCGCCGAGGGTCGCGGCGTGGCAAGAGCAGGGCGCGCGTCGCACACTCGCGAAAGCGCGCCGCAAAAAGGGCGGTGCCATCGAGCGCGTGGGTCACCATCGACTCGACGGCGTCTGCACGCGGGAAAAAGAGCTCGACGGGAGGCGCCTCATCGCATGCGGGAATCCGAAACGCCATGCCGTCGTCGGTAAAGTGGACGTCGACGTCCACGTAGGACCTGCGGAGCGTGGCGCCGAGAGCGATCGCCCAGGGGGCGAGAACCCGTGTCCCCAGCGGGCAAAGAACGACGACGCGCCAATCGCCGATTTCGTCGACGAACCGCTCGACGATGATCGAGCGATCGCTCGGGACCTCCCCGGTGGCTTCGCGCTGCTCGTGAACGTACGAGACGAGTGCCTCGGCGGCGGCAAGGCTCAGCGCATGGGCGTCCCTGAGGTCGGGAACGCCGATCTGTCCCTTGGCGATTCGCCGGACGAGCTCGCCGATTCGTACGCCGAACGCGCGTGCGCGGCCGGGACGGTCTCCGTGCCAGAAAGGCATCTTTCCTGGTTCGCCCGCCGCTGCGGACACGAGCACCCGGTCGTGGGTGATGCGGTTCGCTCGCCAGGACGAGGCTCCGAGCAGAAACACGTCTCCTTCGCGGAGTTCGAAAACCATCTCTTCATCGAGCTCTCCGACGCGGCGTCCCTGGGCCTTGCCGCCGGATCGGTCGCCCTCCGTGAAGACGCCGTAAAGTCCGCGATCTGGGATGGTGCCACCGTTCGTCACGGCAAGTCTGTGCGAACCGGTGCGCGCATCGATCATCCCGCTTCGTCGATCCCAGGTGACGCGCGGGCGGAGCTCCGCGAAGTCATCCGACGGATAGCGGCCGCTCAACATGTCCAGCACGCCCTCGAAGGCTCCGCGCGGCAAGTCCGCGAATGGGGCGGCGCCACGCAACCGTTCGAACAGCGCATCCACCGGAAGACGGTCCATCGCCGCCATGGCGACGATCTGCTGAGCCAGGACGTCGAGAGGATTGCGCGGATAAAAGGTCTCTTCGATTTCTCCAGTCCGCATGCTGGCCGTGGCGGCCGCGCAGGCCAAAAGGTCGTGTCGGTGTTTCGGCAGGAGGATTCCGCTCGGGACGCCGCCGACACCATGGGATGCCCGGCCGATGCGCTGGAGCCCCGAAGCGACGCTCGGGGGCGCCTCGACCTGGATGACGAGGTCTACGGCGCCCATATCGATCCCGAGCTCCAGGGAAGACGTGGCCACGATCGCGCGCAGGCCTCCACCTTTGAGTCGCTCTTCGACGAGCGCCCGCTTTTCGGGCGCGAGCGATCCATGGTGGGCCAGGGCAATCTCCTCGCCGGCCAGCTCATTGAGGGCGGCGGCGAGGCGCTCGGCCAACCTTCGACTGTTGACGAAGACGATGGTCGAGTGATGCGCCCGGACGAGTTCGACGATGCGAACGTGCATCGCAGGCCAAATGGTTCGCGGCCGCGAAGCCGGTGCGGATGTCGACGCCGTGGGCTCCTCCGGCGCATCGGCCGTTCGTCCCCCGGACCCGGCCTCGACCATGAGCCGAAGCGGCTTACGAGCGCCAGCATCGACAATCGTAACGGGCCGAGGCCGCCCGTGCTCGAAGCCGCCGAGTAATCTCGCCCCTTCTTCGACAGGGCGCTGTGTCGCGCTAAGCCCGATGCGCTGCATCCGGCTCGCGCCCGCGTGGCGCAGCCCTTCGAGGCGCTCGATGGATAGCGCGAGGTGGGCTCCCCGCTTCGTCGGCACGAGCGCATGAATTTCGTCGACAATCAGCGTTTCGACGGCCTCGAGAGTCTTGCGAGCAGCGGATGTCAGCAGGAGATAAAGCGACTCGGGCGTCGTGACCAGGATGTCGGCCGGAGCTCTTCGCATCCGGGCACGTTCCTTGGCTGGCGTGTCGCCGGTTCGCACGTCGACGGAAGGGGCAGACAGCACGAGGCCTGAGCGTTTCGCTTGCTCAGCCACGCCAGCGAGCGGAGCGCGCAGGTTGCGTTCGATGTCCACCGCGAGCGCCTTCAGCGGTGAGACGTAGACGACGCGCGTTCGGGGTGGAGCGTGGGGCAGACGAGGGCGGTCGATCAGCCTGTCGAGGGCCACGAGAAAAGCCGCCAACGTCTTACCTGACCCGGTCGGCGCGAGCAGAAGGGTGGATTCGCCGCGCGCAATCGGTGGCCACCCGCGCGATTGCGCTTGCGTCGGTTCACCGAGGGATTCACGAAACCAAGTCGCCACGGAAGCTTGGAACAAATCGAGCGGCGACGCGGACACCCGGGGCTCCTTTCGATTTTCGTTAGCACGGGGGTCGGCCCGCCTCTCAAGGGCGCATCGCGCGTTCGCACGCCTGGGCGTCGCTCTCGCTCGTCCCCATTCGCCGGGCCCTCTTCTCCAGGGCGCACACGGGGTTCACATGCCTGGGCGCCGCTCTCGCTCGTCCCCATTCGCCGGGCCCTCTTCTCCAGGGCGCACACGGGGTTCACATGCCTGGGCGTCGCTCTCATTCGTCGTCTGCACATCGGGCCGGTCGCCCACCTCGCGAGCTTGACCGGAGCACGTCGGTTCGCATCAACGGTTTCGCGATTCTCGTCGGCACGTTACCTTCCCCGTCGATGACTGACGCGCTTCGCCCGCCGAGCTCCAGCGCGTCGGAAACGCGCGCGACCGTGACCCCGGTCCGCTACGACTTCGCCGATGCCGAGAAGGAGAGCTTCCGATCGCTCGCCGGATCGATGAGCTTTGTCGGAGTATGCCTGATGCTGTTCGGCGGTCTCGTGGCCGGCTTTGCGGTCGTAGCACTCTACGGTGGGTTTCCGGGCGCTGCCCTCGGCTTTGCCGCGATAGCCGCGGCATACGCGCCGGCCGGATGGTGGACCGCCGCGGCGGGCCGCTCGCTCTCGGGGATCGCGCGGACGCGTGGAGGCGATCTGGGCCACTTGATGGAGGCCGTTCAGCCGCTCCGGATGCTCTTCGCATTTGCGCGTGCACTCATCATTCTCCAGACGCTCCTTCTCACGGCCCTCGCCGGCGCATTCGTATGGTGCACGATTCTTGCCGACAAGGGCACTCGGTGCTTGAACTTGTTCGGCTGAGCGCCGAGCGGCCCATGGCGGTCACCCGGCCCCGTTGGGGTGGGCACTCTGCGGTCATCGGCTGGCGGAGGCCGTGGCCTGAGGTAGGCCGAGGATGTCGCCCTCCGTGACCCCACGCCCCATGACCCACTCGGTTGCGCGAACGGCCCGGCGTCCTCGCGGCTGGACGGTCACGAGCTCGAGGAAGCTCTCATGCCCGCACGCGACGATGACCCGTGCTTTATCGGCCACGACGACGGCTCCCGGCGGCGAAGTGGGTCGTACGCCGTCGATCACGCGTGTCGCGTGCACGCCAACGATGCCGCCTCGGCCAGAGGTGTACGCTCCGGGCCAAGGTCGCATTCCGCGCACGTGGTCGTGAACGCGTTTGGCGGTTTGGCCCCAATCGATGAGCCCATGCTCTTTCGTGAGCATCGGCGCCAGCGATGCGCGCGAGCTGTCTTGGGGCTCGAGCGTACACTGTCCAGAAACGTATCGTCCCAGCCAGTCGTGGACAGCCGTCGCGCCCAAGCGTGACAGGCGTTCGGCAACCTCGCCCGCGGTTTCCTCGGGACCTATCGCCGTGGAGAGCCGAGCGAACGTCGGGCCGGTATCCATCCCTTCATCGAGCTTCATTAAGGTGATGCCGGTCGTCGTCTCCCCTTCGACGACGGCCCAGGTGACCGGCGCGGCACCGCGGTACTTCGGCAAGAGCGAGCCGTGCACGTTCACACAGCCGAGGCGCGCTGCATCGAGCACGTCCCTCGGCAGGATCCTCCCGTACGCAACGACGAGGGCCACGTCGACTTCTTGCGCACGCGCCCACCCGGCGAACTCTCCCGTCCGGAGGCGCGTCGGTTGTACGATGGGGAGGCCGAGCTCGATGGCTCGCCGCTTGACCGGGGGCGGAGTGATTTCCAACCCGCGTCCTGCCGGCTTGTCAGGCTGGCAAACGACGGCGGCCACGTCAGCCATCGATACCAGGGCTTCGAGCGACGGCACGGCAAAGGCCGGTGAGCCGAAGAAGAGAGCTCGGAAGGACGCGCTCAATGCGGTTCGCTATCGTTAGAGGGTGCTCCCGTCGCCCGCAAGTCGCACCGCGTGCGGCGATGAACTCATCCGCCGCCGATCTGAACCTCGGTGCGCGGCTGGCTGATTTCGTGATCGACGCCCTCGAAGACGCCGACGAGCGAGGTGACGACGCGAAGAACGTACTTGCCCTTCGCGAGGGGGCCGGCCGGCTCCCGCGGGTAGCCATGGCCGGGCGCAGCGCCCTTCGCCTTTTCCTTGGACGCCCACTTGTAGCGGACGGCGTCCCACGACAAAGTCGTCGTGGCCGTTCCATTGGGCGCGATGATGACGCGCGCAACCTTTTGGTCGGGGGCGGTGGCGTTGGCAAGTTCAGGCGGCAGAGCGGGCTCGTCGCCAGCCGGCTTGTCGGCACGCTTTCCTTTCAGCGTGTAGAGCTTGAAGGCGAATCGCGGTTCGGGGTCGACGGTGAAATCGAGCGGGAGGTCCGTCTTTCCCTTGTTTTTGTAAACGACGCGGACTTTTGCCGTTGCGCCGGGGGCGACGTGCGGGTCGACCGACACCGAGACGTCGAGCACGTCTTTCAAGTCGCGCTCTTTCGGTGGCGGGCTGCCGTCCGGGAGCTCACACGAAGTTTGCGACAGAATCGCCAGCAGGTCCGGAATCTCGAAGCCCGTGCACTTGTTCGCGTCGTCGCCTGCCGCAGGTGTCTTGCCCGGCGCCGCCTCGGAGTCGGAATCGGCCGATGAATTCTGCGCGGATGGCTCGGGGCTTTTTGCGGCGGGCCCTTTCGCACCGCAGGCAAAAATAAACGGGAGGGACGCGAGCACGAGGGCGGGAGTCGATCTCATGGGCGCTCACGCTATCACTCGGCGTCGCTCATTTCCTTGCCCGATAAAGCGGGGCGACGGCCAACGCCAACTGCATCGGTAAGAAGCGATTCCCACGGATCTGCAAGGTTCCGCCCGAAAGGGCCTCCTCCGGCGAGAGGCTTCCGTCCAGAGCGCGGCGCAAGGTCTCGATCGGCGCCTCCACGATGGCGTCGGGGCTCTCGGCATCGATCGGGGCGATCGCCGCCTTTCCGAACCCGAGTACGATCGCAAGTCGCTCGCCTTCGAAATCGGGAACGGCGAGCTCGATCCGGCCCTCTGCCAACGCCGCGCGCTTGATCAACCGAGGGTCCGTCATGGCGACGGCTGACGAAGAGATCCGCTCCGGCACGACCCTTCGCTCTCCCGTCGCGTCGGCCAACAGGCGATCGACGACGCGGGCCGTCGTCACGAGCCAAAGCGTCGGCCGTGAAGTCTCGCCGACATTCACGAGCATCTCTCGCCCCCGGATGCGGATTGTCCAGCTGCCGGCGCCGTGCACTCGCACGACCACAGTCACGAGATCGTTCGGCGCGTCGTCAGGGACGAGCCGGTCGTGCAGATCAGGCATCACACGGCCGATGAGAGCGTCGATCGTCGTTCCGAGGGGGATCTCGAGGGGAAACATGTGCGGGGCGGATGAATCGCTCAACGGCCGGTGCCAGAGCCGCGACGGGGTCGGCGGATCGAGGATTTCACGGCTTTTGGCCCTGACGCAAGCCACGACCCGGACGACGGCCGCGTCGCCCGGTCGGCCCCACCGTTTCGTGGGACCGGGGCGCCGGCGCGACTCGGCCATGGCCCGAAGCGCGCTACATTGGTCTCTCGCCATGCGCCGACCGATGAATTTCAATCCGGGCCCTGCCACCCTGCCGCTCGCCGCGCTCGAGCGCGCTCGCGAGGAGTTCCTCGATTTCGCCGGAACGGGAATTTCCGTCATGGAACACTCCCATCGCGGCAAGGAATACGAGGCCGTCCACGACGAAGCCATGCGGCTGCTGCGCGAGCTCTTGGCGGTTCCCCCGTCGTACGAAGTGCTCTTTCTACAGGGGGGAGCATCCATGCAATTCGCCCTCGTTCCGGCCAATTTTTTGCTTCCGGGAGGCTCCGCCGACTTTGTCGTGACAGGTGCATGGAGCGAGAAAGCGTACGCCGAGGCCCTTGCGTGGGCTTCTCTGGCCGGTGCGCGCGCGTCCGTGGCGGTGTCGACGCAAAGCGATGGGTACGTCCGAACCGCGGGCCCGGCAGAGGCTCGGCTCGACGAGCGCGCCGCATACGTTCACTTCGCCAGCAACGAGACGATTCACGGCGTGCAGTATTCCGATCTTCCGCGGTTCGGACGGGCCCCGGCAATCTGCGACATGTCGAGCGACTTTCTGTCGCGCAGGTTCGACGTGAACGCGTTCGAGCTCATCTACGCGGGGGCTCAAAAGAACATCGGGCCGAGCGGTATCACCGTCGTCCTGGCGCGCCGGGACTTCATCGAAAGGGGGCGCAAGGACCTCCCGTCGATTCTCCAATACCGGGCGCACGCCCAAGCCCGCTCGCTATTGAACACGCCGCCGACCTTCGGAATTT
>JBEKFX010000051.1:0-41791 GCA_050013115.1 Polyangiaceae bacterium | reverse complement strand
GCCGCCTGGGCGGAGACGCACCCGAGCAACACGAGCCTGATCGTTGCCGGAACCGACGACGACCTGTGGCAGTCCTACCTGTCGGACAACTCGCAGGCCGCTTGCGACTTCGTCAAGAGCTACCTGTGGAACCACACCGCTGCAGGTTTCGACATCAACAAGAACCCCGTCACCGTCCAGCACTCGGGCCTCGCCCGGATCTGGGCCGGCGCTGAAGCCGCCAACTTCTTCGGCGTCTCGGTCGACAACGGTCACTACCCGGACGTCTTCGGCGAGGTCCAGGTGGGCATCGTCTACTCGGGGCCGACCAAGATCGCCGAGCACGGTGGTATGAACACCGGCGACCGACACGTCCTGATGGTTGTCAGTGGCCCGGGCATACCGGTTCAGGTCGAGTCCGCCTCCGTCGAGACCACCCAGGTCGCACCGACGATCCTCGCCCTCCTGGGGCTCAACCCGAACGCGCTGACGGCCGTCCAGATTGAGGGCACGCGGGTCCTTCCGGGCCTCGGTGGACCGCACGCTAGACGCTGACCGTGCGTCGGATGCAGGCCGGTTAACTGGCAGCACGAAACAGGAGGCCGGGGCGATTCGCCCCGCCTCCTCTCCGTTCGACGACACCAAGAAATGCCGTTGGTGTCGCGTAGGCGGGTCGCGCGGATGCGCCCCTCCCGCGCCCTCCTATGATCAGTCGGGGCGTGTCGTTGGCGGGACGCGGGCAGTCGACCTGCGCCTGCTCGCCCGGCATCGTCCGCAGCCGCTGGAACGCTTCCGCGGCTTTGCGCGGCCGGAGGCGACCGACGAAACGCCGGAGCCAGGGCGTCCGGGCGAGGCGGGTGGGCGTCCGGGCGAGGCGGGCGTCCGGGCGAGGCGGGCGTCCGGGCGAGGCGGGCGTCCGGGCGAGGCGGGCGCGGTCGCCGCGCCAAACGGGCGCTAACGTGCGGGCTGGCGAGCCCCGCGGTGGGCGTGTAAACGCGAGGGCCATGGGCCTCGACGTCGATCTGGCGCCTCAAATCAGGGTCAAGGTCGGGCGCAACAAGCCCTGCCCGTGCGGCAGCGGCAAGAAGTACAAGAAATGTTGTCTCGCGTCCGACGAGGCAGCGCGGCCGCGGGCGACGGACGGCCGAGGCGACCGACGCTTCGAGGGTCACAAAGTCCCGCGCGAGCAAGCGGATCTGGCCGCGCAGCACTTCCCGGACACGGTCGTAGGCCGTGCCCAGGCAAGCCGGATGACCGAGTACGCGAAGCCCCTCATCGATGCCACGGACGGCAGCATCGAAGAAACACGCGCTGCGCTTCATTTCGCCATGATTTTCTGGAATCTTGCACTGACGGCCGACGGCGCCGAGAGAACCGCAGCGCTCTCCAAATTGGCTCTCGACGTAGACAGGGCCGAGCGCAGCGAGTTCGAGGGTACCGCGCGCATGATGTTCGAACGGCACCGGACCATGTTTCCTGAAATGCACCGGGCGAAGTAAAACCCGCGTCCATCCTACGAACCGTCCGGGCCGGCCGCGATGAGGTCGGGACGAGGCCGGGCACGCTGCGATTTCCACGACCTTCGCGCGCGGCGGTGGTCAAGTACGTTCCCAACGCAGGCCGGCGCGCCATCGGCCGCCGGGTGGGCACTCTGCGCCGGTGTATCCGTCCGTCCAAGCCTCGGGCGGCTGCCTCAAGGGCGCACGGGACCTGCCGTTCTCCGTCGTCGACGAGGCTGCGCGGAATCCAAGGAGCAGGGTGGGGTCATGAGAGAACCATACGAAAGCGGCGTGATGCTGACGGAATCGGCGATTCGACTTTCGCGAGAGGACGCGCTGCAAATGTGCGACGAATTGCTTCATCAGACGGCGATCGTCAGCATGAACTTGGAGTTTCTCTTTCGGTGTGGCGATGGCGAAAGGAGAGCCGCTGCAGAGGATGCCCAAACGAGTCTCGCGCGCATCGTCGAAATAATCCGAGCGGTGCACAGCGCCGAGAACGAATCGTCCTTGACGGCGAGTCCAAGGGTACGCCGATCGGCCTGATCCGCAGGAGAAGTCCGCTACCGGCGTGTCGTACGGAGGAACCCGCCGACGAGTCCTTCCTGAAACGCGACGATCAGGCGAGCGAACTGGCGGACGAGGACCGGATCGACCGCTGAACCAGCCTTGTGCGATTCTTCGATGCGCTTGGCGAGCTCTACGATTCTCCTCCAGTCAGCGTCCGGCATGTCTCTGCCCTCCGTCTTAGAACCATGTGATCGCGACTCGCGAAAACCGATCAGCACGAGGACACATTCCGGCAACCGCCGGCCTCTCTGCACCCGCCCCGGACGGGACATCGAGGGCCGGCAAGCGCCCGCGCGCCTCGTTTGCCCTGCCATTTGCGACGGCGGACGATGTGGGAAAAATCGTCACTTCGACCCGAATATCTCGTCGAAGAACAGCTGCATGGCCGCCCACGAACGCGTATCGCTCTGTGGCTGGTAGAAGAACCCAGGGCGGTTCATGGATCCCGCACCAGGATTCGTGAAGCTGTGTCCCGTATTCCCATACACGATCATTTGCCAGTCGACCTTTGCCTCGCCCATCTCGCGCTCGAAGGCGAGTCGGGCTTCGGGCGTAATCAACGGATCGTCGGCCCCGATCAACGTGAGCACCTTGCCTCGGATGTTCTTGGCCTGCCCGGAACTCGGAGTCAGCCCGCTGTGAAACCCCACGACACCGTTGAGACGGGCGCCGCTCCGTGCGAGCTCGTAGGCCGTCGTTCCGCCGAAGCAATAGCCGATTGCGGCGATCCGAGCGGCGTCGCACTCGGCACGCGCGGCAAGCACATCGAGCCCGGCGGTCGCGAGACCACGCCACCGCTTCAGATCTGCGGCCATCTCCGTCACGCGACGCATTCCGTCGGTCACCGTCTCACCGCGGCCGTATAGGTCGAGCGCAAACGCGCAGTACCCGAGCGCCGCGAGGCGGCGTGCCTTCTCCTTGATGTGCTCGCCCAGCCCACCCGCATCGTGGATGACGAGGACACCGGGCGCAGGGGACCTTCGCGCCTCGTCGAACGCAAGATAGCCCCGCAGCGCACAGTCTTCGTGGGTGTAGTCGATTGCTTCGGTGTGCATCGGCGAAGGATCGGCCGATCGCCCCGAAGCTGTAAAGCACCCGATGGCGATCGTCGACGACGGACTCGTCGATGTGCGTGCAGATCCCTGCTCGGCACGCGGGGACTCTCCTCAGGTCCCGCGCGGGTCGCGGTTCTGAAACTCGACCATCCAGCCGGGGTATTCGCGCGGCAGGGAGCTCGCGTCGTCGAGCAGCTTGAGATGCTCCGGCGAAATCTTGACGTCGGTCGCAGCGAGATTGTCAGCGAGCTGCTCTCGGTTCTTCGCGCCGATGATGACGCTCGTCACGAAGGGACGGGTAAGGAGCCATGCGAGCGCGAGGCGAGCGACCGACAACCCCGTCGCCTCGCTCACCGTGCGAAGAGCCCCGAGTACCTGCGGGAAACGAGCGGGGTCCACCGGAGGAAAATCGAACGCCGTGCGGCGCGCCCCCTCGGGGCCGGTCTTGCCCGGCTCGAACTTGCCGGAGAGCAGACCGCCGGCGAGCGGGCTCCACGGTAAGATGGCCACCCCTTCGGCTTGGGCCATCGGCACGATCTCACGCTCGATGTCGCGGCCGGCGAGCGAATAGTAGACCTGCGCGCTTTGGAAGCGGGCGAGGCCGTTCGAGCCCGCGAAGTCAATCGCCTTCATGGCCAGCCAGGCCGGCAGATTGCTGAAGCCGACGTATCGCACCTTGCCCGAGCGGACGAGGTCATCGAGCGCTCGCACGGTCTCGTCGATGGGCGTCGCGGGATCGAACCCGTGAATCTGGTAAAGGTCGACGTGATCGAGGCCGAGGCGCTTCAAACTCGCGTCGATGCTGGCGAGAATGTGCCCCCGCGAGAGCCCGACCTGATTGACCCCTGACCCCATGCGTCCGCGCACCTTTGTGGCGACCACAATCTGATCGCGCGGGCGCCCGAGCGACTTCAAAGCGCCGCCGAGGAGCTTCTCGGATTCGCCCTCCGAGTAGACGTTCGCGGTATCGATGAAATTGACTCCGCCGTCGAGCGACATTGCGACGAGCCGTTCGACCTCCGTCGCGCCGAGCTTGCCAATGGCTTCCCAGAAGCCCTTGCCGCCGAAGGTCATCGTTCCGAGGCACAGCTCGGATACAAAGAGCCCTGTTCTGCCAAGAATGTGATAGCGCATGGAGGTCTCCGATTCGGCCTTTTGGGGTAGCCGCGCGAGATCCGCTTCGCGACGAAATGGGCGCGGCGCGTGTCAGATGCCGCACGGCTCGGACGGGTTGCGACAGCGGGTACCGGCGGACTGGACCGCCGACCGCCAAGAGCTGAGACTCCTTTTTGCTGAACCGATGGCCTATTGTTCGCGCTCGCCTAACGGTTCATGTCGGTCTCGTCGCCTCCCGATTGGTCGCCGCTGCCCATCGTGTACTTGCCCGGGGGAGGGGGGCGTTCGTCTTTCTGGCGGCCAGTCGCCGATCGCCTTTGGCGCCTTGGCGCTCCGATCGTCATCGGTTATCCCGGCTTCGGCGATGCGCCGGCCGACGACTCTGTGCGCACCCTCTCGGACCTCTACGAGGCCCTGCTCGCCGCGCTTCCGCCTCGCTTCCACCTCGTTGCCCAGTCGATGGGCAATGTCCTCGCGATGCGCATGGCCATCGAGCACCCCGATCGCGTGGCAGGCCTCATTCTTTGCGCGGTGACGGGCGGCGTCCCGGTCCGCGCTCTCGGGGGAGCCGAGTGGCGCGCGACCCTTCGGCTCGAACAGCCTTCAGCACCCACCTGGTTCATTGACGATGCGAGCGACTTCACCGAGCATCTCGCGACCATCAAAAGCCCGACGCTCGTTCTTTGCGGCGACGCCGACCCCCTGAGTCCGGTCCGCGTCGGCGAGTTCCTGTGCGGTCGCATTCCGGAGGCCCGCCTGTGCGTCATCTCGGGTGGTGGCCATTCGATGGGCGTCGACGCGCCCGACCGCGTTGCCCCCGCGGTCGAAGGATTTCTGGCCGGCGTTCAGTCGTGAGACACGGCCGTCCACGTGAATGCCGCCGAGCTACCCCTTGTCCCCCTTCGGGCGGGTTCGCTTGCGGATTTGAGATCCCGAGTTGGGCTGCGGTTCTTCGTCTCGTTCTTCGCCGGACTGCATCCGCTTGTCGACGGACAAGATGAGCTCGACGAGTTCGTTTATCAGCTCGTCGCCCGTGTCGCCCTTTAGCACCCGCTGGGCGAGCATCAGTATTCTCCTCCACGCTCGGCTGGGCGGGACCATCGGGCGCCAAACCTAGTAGGCCCATTCGTCTAGTCAACGCCGAGGTCGCCAATCGTCTCAGCGGCGCAACGTGCGGACGAGTATGCCAAGTCGTCTTTCCTGAAATTCGAGAATGAGTTGTGCGAGCCGACGCGCTGCTGTGGGCCGGATGTCGCCTCCTCGCTTCCTCGTCGCTCAATCCGCTTGGCAAGCTCAACAATTATTTTCGGACGGACCTCGTGCAATGGCGCCTCCATTCGAAGAATGGATTACGAGGCGACGCGCAACAAACTCATCAGTGCAAAGAGGCCATTCCGAGACGAACGATGTAGCGACCAGGACGTTCGGCCGAAGGCACGCCCCGGCTGGCGATGGCGAGCGGCACCCCCCGCCTCGGGCGGACGAGATTTCAAGGACCATCGGAGGCATTCGAGCTCTTCTTTGCCACGGTCGGCCGAATCGATGACGGAAGCGGCGAGCCGTCGTTCGGAAGGGCTCGAATGTGGCAAGGAGGACGCGACGGCGCGCCCCGGAGCGACGTCGCTCACGCTCTCGCCGGCGACCTGACTGCCCCTCGACTCGGTCGCGTCTCTTCGGCGACGCCGGCAGCGTCCCTGCCGGGGCGACGGCGCTCAGGGAATGGCCTGAGCAACGAGTGCATTGTACCATTTTTGGGCGACCAGGGCCGCTCCCGCTGGGTTCGGATGAACGCCGTCGACGGTGTAGGTAGAGTTGGGGAGATACGTCGAGGCCGTGAACGCCGACCACACGTCGACCACGTAAATCGGGGAGGCCGCGGTGCTCTCGCTCGTGGCCCACCCCGGAATGGCCGCGTTGAGCGCCTCTGCGTTTGCTTCGCAGGTTCCGCAGCCGGCCGGGTTGAGCGGGGTGATCTGTGCGATGAAGAGAATGACGTTTGGGTTGACGGCCCGGTAATCGGTCAAAACAAGGGTATACGCCTGCAGGATCGTCTGCGTCGCGACGCCATTCCACACGTCGTTCGTGCCAAACTGCATCAAGAGGACATCGGATTTGTCGTTCGATGCCCACATCGGCAGCTCTGCCGAGTGATCTGCCAGTGTCGGCTTGTGAGGCGGCGGAAGGAGGTCGGTGACCAAGTAGCCGGCGTGGCCTTCGCTCTCCACATTGGGCGCGCCCGAGCAGCTCTGGTTGTTCGTTTCGGTGCCGACGAAGATGAAGTTCTTATGGCCATTCGCAATCAACTCTTGAGATAAGAGCTGCGGACCGCACGTGTCCTCGGTGATCGAATCGCCAATCGGCGTGATCCGCCAGACACCGGTGTGGTCGCCCGACCCCGCTTCGCTTCCTCCCTCGGCAGATGCTGTGCTGCCCTCCGGCGAGCGGCCGGAGTCCGCCGGGACTGACGAGTCGGCGGCAGCCTCCGGCCCGGAGTCGCGAAGGGCTGACGAGCTTGCCGAGGTCGAGGCGACCGTGGAAGTCGTCCCCGACGGGCTGCTGCTGGCGCTCGGCGACCCGTTGACCGTGGTGGCGCTTGAAATCATGCTCGAACTCGCGCTCGAAGCGGCGGCGGCGGAGCTCATGGAGTCAGCGCCGGGCGTTGTGGCTGAGCTGCTACTCGCGCTCGAATCGCTCGAATGAGAAGTGTCGGAGCTCGACGAACATCCGCTGACCAAGCTCGAAGAAGCCAAGGCCAAGCCCAAGGTGCGCAATAAAACGTTCACAGTGTAGGACCTCGATGGACCGCCAGCCGGAAGAATGGCGACGGAACATGAGCTCAGACGCGGATGGGGCCGAAAATGGCTCATGGACACGCGCGCGAATCTTCGATGGGCGAACCAAAAACGCGCATCCGAAGCGATGGCTCGTCGCTTCACCGGGCGATCGCGCGGAGGCTCAGGGGACCGTCGCCTTCTCGGTAGCCGATCACGCGACCCCGGCGCGATGTGCAGCGAATGCGGCAACATGCCGCAAGGCTGGAAGGGGCGGGGGCGCTCGGCGCCTCTCGTCCGCCCCGTGTCGACGTCATGCTGCGAGATGAGACGACGGCGCTCGCGGCTCCAAAACGCGACGGCGCTCGCGGCTCCAAAACGCGACGGCGCTCGCGGCTCCAAAGCGCGATGGCGGGCGCTCGCGGCTCCAAAGCGCGATGGCGGGCGCTCGCGGATTTGACGAGCGCTCGCCATTATGGATCTCGGTTGCAACTGGGAACGGCGCTGCCGGGAGCGCCCCCCCTCAAACCCATCAGCCCGCGAAGTATGTCGTCGCCCTCTTCTGGCCTTTGCTCTTGAGCGCCCTTTTTGCGAGTCCTTCCTTCAAGACGCGCGGGAGCTCTTTGGCCTGAAGTCCGAGTTCGGAGCGGATCTGCTCGGCACGAAGGCCCTCCTTGTGCTTCTTGACAAGCGCAACGACTTGACCGAGCGCCTCGGCGATTTCTTCCAGCGAGCGCCTCGGAAGGCGAGACTTTCCTGTCGCGACCTTCTTTGGCTGGGGCGCCGCAGCTGTCGTCGAAGCCCGTGTGGAGCGGCCAAGGTCCAGACGGGCCTGACCGTTGGTTTCGAACAATTCGTTCAAAGAGGCCCCGCGGAGGGCATCAAGAACGCGCTGGGCAAAAGATTCGGCGAGGTCGTTCAGTGCGGATTGGAGTGATGTAGTCATGGATTCCGCTGCATACCATAACGACCAGTCGTTTCAAAAAACAGGATTATCTGTCGTCTTCGCCTCCCGCGGCGCATCCAACGTACCCAGGCACCGCCAAAAGAGCTCCGAGACGGAGGCCCGGGCTTTTCGATTCGCCCGCGCGCTCGCCATGTATTCGGAAGTTCTCCCCGCGAAGCACAACTGAGTAGCGCCTCAACGGCGAGTCGCGGCTCGAGCCGCGGCGCAACGGTGCCGAGTTCGCCGAGGGCCTGGAGCGATGAGCGGCACCATCGGTTGTGCGTTCGACTGTGGGTCGGAGCCTCGCGCAGAGCGACGACGGCCGAGGCCTCGCGCAGAGCGACGACGGCCGAGGCCTCGCGCAGAGCGACGACGGCCGCCTCGCGCACCGCGACGACGGCCGCCTCGCGCACCGCGACGACGGCCGCCTTGCGCACCCGCGACGACTGTCGGGGCTTTGGCCACTTCCGCACGGCGACGCCGTCGAGCGTCCACAGCGCGGACGTCCCGATTGCGATGTGTCTGGCGGATCGCGTTGAGAATGCGTACCGCAGCCCGACGCGTTCGGTTATGCCAATCTGTGGTTCGACCGATCGGTGAAGGCCCCCGGATTGCAAACGACGACCGCCTCGGTTCGGCTGATCCGACCCAGTCGTGGACGGGTGCGATTGGACTCTCGTGGAAGGCGTGCTCAAACCGGGTGGTATTTTTCGCTTCGCCGGGAGAGGGGGGCAGTGATTCGGCGGTTGACCGCGCGTGCCCGAGTGGGAGATGGTGACCGGGCGGAGGACCTATGGGCGTTGCGAACGACGACACCACTTTCGAGGATCTCGTTCGAGCGGCTGCGGGGTCGAACGTCACAATCGTCCTGTCGAACGGCCCGCCGACGACCGGGATCGTCGAAAGCTTCGGTTCCGATGTCGTGGTCCTCAAAATGGCCGCACCCCGCGAGTTCGTGGCGGTTCGCTTGGCGAACATCATCGCCATTCACCGGCAAAGTCCGCACTGAGAACAGCGTGGGCCGCGCGAAAAGTGAAGTATGCGCGCAACGACTCTGCGGGGATGCGCTTCCATGCGCTCGGCCGTCGACGGACGGCTGAAGTTTCGAGCCTGCTCGGCCCCGCGTTCGCGACCCGTGGCGCGTGCCACCCTCGAAGGAGGAATCTTCATGGACTCCGGCGCGGGGCCGCAGTGCGCATGCCCCGGTCCGGAGTCGGCGTAAACGCGCGTGCGACCCCGGAAGGCTTCGGCCTTGATTCGCGACACCGTCACGGACCGTGCAATCTCCTATGGCCGGTCGAGTCCCCCGTTTACTCCCTTGGCGATCGTTGACCCGATTGCAACGCGGGGGGCCAGGGCCCTCCGAATGGCCATACCGTTCCTCCGCGGCGCAAGTTCGGAAAGCGCACGCAAGGACGAACGTTCGTTGGCCATCAAACGATGGCCCCGATGGCACGTTGCGGGTCGCTCGTCAAGGCGTGGCAAGGGTGACCCTCGCTCCCCGGTCGGCGGTTGGCACCGGAAGGGCAAGGCGAAGGCGCTGCTGCCCGGACCGTAATTCCGTATTCGCTCACCCCTCCGAAGCCGTACGCAGGCCACTCGCCGCTTGCAGGATGAGGCCTCCCGACACGAAGTGCACCGACCGTAGCGGGCCGAGCGCAGGCCCGACGTTCCGGTACCCGCGCATGTTGGCGACGGAGGTGGAACCAACGGATTCGCGGCGTCTGGCGCGAACGCGATTTGGGCTGCACGGTACGAATCGATTGCCATTCGCGACTTGGAAGTGCAGTTACACCTGCTCGGGCGCGTCTTCCAGCGCGCAGAGACCGACGAGGATCCCCCATGGAAAAAATTGGTCTGGGAATCGCCTCACTTGTCGTCACCGTCGGGCCGTGGGTCGCCTGTTCAACCTCGAACGGCGTTAGCCCGGGATCGGCGTCCGATGCGGGTGCAGCCACCCTATCGGCATCTTCGGACACGGGTCGAGGAGCCTCGAACGGTTCGCTCGGCGCGACATCCGGGAGCGGCGCTTCGGGTTCGAGAGGGGGTGGGGCGGCCGCCGGCCCAGAGGGTGGCCTCGTCGATGGTGGGGCGCGCGCCGACGCTTTCGCGGCGGAAGACGCTCCCTCGTCAACCAATTCGACTTTGGACAGCGATTCGGGGCCCGAAGTAAATGAAGGGGACAGCGGCTCCGACGGCCCCGCGCCGACCAGCTGCGTGGCCGCCGGCCCGGGCCTGACCAATTGCGGCCCTGCAGGCAGCGGGACGGAGAGCTGCTGCACGAGCCTGGAAGTGCAAGGCGGAACTTATGACCGTACCTACACGTCGGAGGCGGACGGTGGGGCGGTCGACCAGGCGGACCCAGCGACGGTGAACCGGTTTCGCCTGGACAAATACGATGTAACAGTCGGCCGTTTTCGGCAATACGTAAACTACCTCATCGACGGAGGATCGCCGCCAGCAGATGGCAGCGGGCGACACAATCACTTGAATGGGGGCCAGGGACTCACCAGCGGTGCGGCGGGAGGCGGCCGCTACGAGGCGGGCTGGGACGCGACCGATTGGAACGCGAACATTGCGACTGGACCGGCGGCAGCGGGCACATGGAACACCAACCTGGCCTGCGAAGCGGGCTATGACACGTGGACGAGCGAGCCGAGCAATCAGGAAAATCTGCCGATCAATTGCGTCAATTGGTATGAAGCGTACGCGTTTTGCATTTGGGACGGAGGCTTTTTGCCGAGCGAGGCAGAATGGGAGTACGTCGCGGCCGGCGGGAGCCAGGAGCGCGAGTATCCGTGGGGTTCGGCGGATCCCGGCTCGACCAACCAGTATGCGATCTACGACGCGTACTATACGGCCGATTCGACGGACATCGCGCCGGTGGGCACAGCGACGCTCGGAGCGGCCGCATGGGGTCAGCTCGACATGGCCGGCGAAGTCTACGAGTGGAATCTCGATTGGTATGCTGCCTATGCCGATCCATGCGACAATTGCGCGAACCTCTCTTCCACCGAGCAAGCCGAAGCTGCAGGCACGACGGCTTCGCGGGTCTTCCGAGGCGGCAACGTCAACAGCGTCGAGGCCTACTTGGTCCCTTCGCTCCGCTACTTTAATGATCCCACGTACCGCGCTTACGGCCTCGGGCTGCGGTGCGCGAGGACACCGTGATGGCGACGCTCGGCTGGTGGCGACCCGATGCGGCGCAGCGCCTGCGGGCTCGGGGTCCGATCCCGTGAGAACACCCAGTTGGCCGGCTCGGCTGCTTCGGCGACCCGGCGCGCCGCGCCGCGCCCGGCCTTGTTCGCGCGATTCGACTTACGCGATGGTACATATTTACGATGCGTGCTTTTTTGATCGCGGCGACGCTGATTGTGTGCGGATGTCCGCCGGGCGCACCCGGCGGATCCAAGGCCAGTGAACCGGTGACGACCTGCACGCTCGTCGGTCAGTCTTGCCTCTTCTCGCCCGGCAAGCTCGGCCTATGTGTCGAGCGTGCCGGGCCTTGCGAAGGTAACGGATGCATCATCTGCCAGTCGCAGCACTGATCGCCGGCAGCTTGTCCTCGAGCGCCCGATCGTGGGCGTCGAGCCCGCAAGTGGTCAGGCCGGAGAGTTCGTGCTGACGGCAGCCGGGCGCCCGAGACAGCGATCGGCCCACGCGCTCACGTTCTTGAATGCCGAATGGTCGTAACCCATAAACTTCAGCCAGCCGAAGTAACTCGACGTGGCGAGATCGGCGAGCGAGAACTTGTCGTCGACGAGGTAGCTCTTTCCGGCCAAGGCGCTTTCGAGAATCTGCATGACGGCGCCGAGGTCGGTCTTTGCGATTTCTGCAGCTTTGGCGTTTTGCTGGTCGGCCGGGACAAAGGTGGCCGTGTTGCGCGCCCAGCGGTTCAGGGGGTCGAGAAAGCCGACGTTGGCCCACACAATCCATTTCAGGGCCTCGGCCCGCTTGAGGCCGGGCGGCGGATAAAGTCCCTTTTCGACTCCGTAGGTCTCACCCAAATAGATGAGAATGGCGGTCGACTCGAAGATCGGTGTCCCATCGACGACGAGAAGGGGGACGAGCCCGTTGGGATTCAACTTGAGGAAAGCCTCGGTCTTGGTCTCCTTCTTTTGGATGTCGAGCCGCAAGCGCTCACAGGGAACCCCCAGCTCTTCGATGGCCCAGGTGGTACGAACCGCAGTCGACATGGGGGCATAATAATAGGTGATGGACATGGTTTCCTTCCTTGCGGCCGCATGCTGGCAGAGCGACCGTCCGTCGGCAACGGCGTCGCCCCACCCAAGCCGTGACCACCACGGCGCATGCGCCTGAGAGCGCGGGCGCAAAGCATGCGCCGGCCCGGACGCAATCCAGCCCGATCGGTGCGCGTCCACGCCGCGTGGAGCTCAGGGCCGCGTGACGCCAATGCCGCGTCGGCTCCCGACCCACAGCATGTCGCCCACCCTCCGTACAGCCGTGACGTCGCGACCCGGCGCGGCTTGGGTCCGTGGGGCCCACGCGGCTCGATCGTCTCCCGCAGGGCGCAGCAGAAGCCCCTCCATCGTCGCCGCGAGGAGATTGTCGCCGTCGATTGTCAGGCCGCCGGGATTGATGCAACCCCCGCCCAGGTCCGCATGCTCCAGGGTGAAGCCCCCTCGATGAGGCGCCCTGAGGTGCGTTACTCCGCCGGCATAAGTCCCAACGAATACGTCCGCGCCTCGGACGACGAGCGCGGTCACCCAATCGTCTCGGAGGTCGCCGGTCGAAAGGGAGAGGCGGCGAAAGGAGCCGCCTTTGCCGAAATAGAGGCCGACGTTCGTACCCAGCCAGACCGTGCCGTCCTCGCTCTCCGCCAGTGCCCAGGTCGCGTGCGCGGGGGAGGCGAGCGGCGTCGGCCCAGCCTTCGGAGCCGGCGTCAGGCGCACGACGCGATTGCCTTCAACCCACGCCGCGCCCTCGTCGGTCCCGACGAGGACGCGGCCGTCGGACTGAACGAAGATCGAGCGCACGAAGGATGATGGCAGGCCATCGGACGCGCGAAAGCGGCGGGGGGGCCCACTCGGCGGCACACGAATGAGGCCGTGGGCCGAACCGAGCCAGAGCGTCGCCGACGCGCCTGCACCCTGCCACGCTGCCGCGTTGATCACTTCCGCCGGTTCGAGTCCAGGCACCGGCGATACGCTGTTTCCCTCGATGCGGACCGCGCCACGATCGAAAGTTCCAACGGCCAC
Source organism: Polyangiaceae bacterium (assembly GCA_050013115.1). Taxonomy (GTDB): domain Bacteria; phylum Myxococcota_A; class Polyangia; order Polyangiales; family Polyangiaceae; genus Palsa-1150. Next base: position 28,636 of record JBEKFX010000051.1, on the reverse strand, counting down.
GCGACCGCCGCCGTCGTCGGCCAGGACCGTGACGTCGTTCGAGGGGATGACCCCGAGTGCGACCCTCTCGTACCCGCCGCCACCCGCTTGGACGAATACGCCCTCGGGGGTCGCCGCGCACGTGACCGCCCCGCGCGAGGAGACCCCGTTGACGAACGCCGGCACGCCTGCCTCTCGTCTCAGCGCCCCGTGCAACGGCCCCGCAAGCAGGCCGCTGCCGTAGGTCGCGACGAGGAGCGTCCCTGCGGGGCCCTGCGCCAGGCCGCGGACATCGACGGGCGCAATCGGCGTGACGCCATCCGCAACGCGAAAAAGGCCCTCGATATCGCCCAGCAAGAGGCCCGTCTGCCCATCGGCTGTCGTGATGGTCGAGAGGGCCTGGGCCGCAGCGGGCGTGTCGAGCGTCGCAGGAAACTGCCCAGCGTCGATCCGGACGAGCGCGGCATCGGCGTAGGCGACGTAGAGAGAGCCTCCATATTGGGCGAGGGCGGAGATCCGCATTCCGCCGCCGACGGCGGGAACGACCTCGGGGGTATCGTCGCCAGCGCGGAGGCGCAGGAGGCCGGCGCCCCAGGTTCCGAAGTAGACGCCCGTCGAGGTCGTGATGACAGCGTGCACGGGGGCGCCGGCGAGAGCGACCGTGCGCCGGACGGCGAGTTCCGGCGTCAGCGTCACCCGCGCAGCCCCGGCCTCGGTGCCGATCCACAGCGCGTCGCCGTCCGCCGCGATCGCGTACGCGCGCGTGTCGGGGAGGCCCTCGAGCGCCGTCAACGTATGGACTCGTCCGTCCGGGCTGACGACGGCGAGGCCCCCGCCGGTCGCCACGGCGACGCCTCCCGCTTGCAGCGGCAGGCACGCTCTCGCGTCGTCGAGGTCGGTGATCGCATGGGGCGGATCGGCCGACGCGAGCGCCGGAACGAAGCACGCCGCGAGAACGGCCACGAAGGCCCCCGCCCTCATGGCACCCTCGCGTCCGTTTCGGTCTCGTTCAGGGCACGATCGACGGCGACCACGTGGATGAAGCTGCCCGGCGGCACCGCCGCCTTGGGCCTCCAGACCCCTTGGAACCGCCCGAGCGTCACGTGGTTGAGGTTCAGGATTTGCCCGTCGGTCGTTCGCACTTCGACGCGCTTCGCGTCCGTCAGCATCGCCGCGAAGCGAGAGCGCCTCTCGGCGAGCGTCCCCGTCGACGGCGGCGCTTGCGCATCGATCTCGGCGGCCGTGAGGACCTGCGTCGCGACGATTTCGTAAACGCCCGTCGCGGACGGGCGCAGCGTCACCGTCAGGTTCGGTCCCCGCGTGTCGACGACATAAGGGATCTTCACGATCTCGATCCCGCCATCGTGGTGGGTGATGCGAACGAGGATGGCATACCTGCCGTCGGCGGTGTGCCGGTCGACGAGAAACCGCACGATCCACGTGCCACCGTGCTCATCGGGCTCGAACGTCGCCGCCTTGGTCTCTCCGAAGGGAAAGACGGCCACGACGCTTTGTGCATCGGCCGGCGCCGGGATCCGCACCTCCGGGTCGCCCGGCTGCAGATGATCCGGAGTGACGCTCGCCGTGCGGTCCGAGGTGCTGTCGAAATCCTGCCCGGTCACGTGGGTTTCCGAATCGGTCTGCACGGTCCTACGCGCGATGTTCATGCGCGCGTAAGCCTCCTCGCTTTCGAGAACGAGGAAGGACGTATATCGGCTCATCACCACGTGATCGAAGCTCGCCTTGATCACTTCGACCTTGTGAGCGTCTCCGTCCCGCTGCAGGTTCTCGATCTTCGCGCTCGCCCAGCGCTGCGCGACGTGGGCGACTTCCTTTGCAGAGGTGAGATCGATGCGCCGCTCGAAGGGCTTGCCCCGCAGCGTGCCAGCGATGGCAAGATGCGCGGCAGTCTCGCCCGCAGGCACAAAGAACGACAGCCCGACGTCGTCCCCCTCGTAGATCGACCGCGGAAGGACGGAGGCGACGTCCACGCCCTCGGCCCCGACGAGGTGCACGTCGTCGAGCCGCCGGGCCCGGTCCGCGCGCACGACGAGGCTCGCGGCTCGCCGCGCGTCGTCGTCGGTCCGCGGCCGGAGAAGGCGCCCGCGCGTCGCCCCGGCGAGCGCGCTCGCCATGACGTCGTCGGTTGACTTGCCGAGCAAAAGGACGTGAAGAGGCACATCGTGCAAGCGGTCCTTGGCCAGGCGCTCGATCCCCACCGCGTTCGTTTCCCCCCAGGTCGCCGTCGCGTCGCCCATGTAAACGAGCACGGGCGCCAGCCCCACGGCCCGCGTTTGCTCGGCAGCGCGCGCGCCCGCGTCCACAAGCCCTCCGAGGTCGCTCGCCCCGTCGGGCTCGGTGCGGTCTACGAAGTCGACCGCTTGCCGCGCCTCATCCGCTGTGGGGGGGCGCAGGCCACCGGGCAGCGGGCTCACGGTGACGTCCCCGGTCACGACCGTGAAGCGATCGGCGGGATCGAGCCGTTCGATCAAGAGTGACGTCGTCTTCGCTTGCAGGGCGCGTGCCTCGAGCATGCTCCGCGACCGGTCGCAGAGGAGGACAAGTGCTTTCGGGCCAGCGCCCCCTGGCAACGGCTGGTCGTTCGGAAGCGCGTCGAGTCGAGCGTAAACATACGTTCCCTCTTTCGTCGGCTCGGCCACGACCGACGGGGCTCTCGCGGCGACCTTCACGAGGAGATCGCCGGCCGCGGTCGGCGTACCCGCACCAGAGGCGAGGGTCTTGCCGTCGAGCACGATGGTCAGTCGTTCGGACGGGAGTCCAGCCTCGGGCGACGGATTCCGGTACGCGAAGTAAAGGCCGTCGTCCACGCGGTGAAGGGGCGCAAGAAAGCGCAAGACGACCCGTTTTGTCTTCCTCGCCTCGATGGGAAAGACGCGAAGCTCGAAGGACTGACCGCCCTCCCATTCGAGAAGCGCGGGGTCGCGCATCCTGTCGACGGTTTCTTCGTACGCCTTGCGCGCCTTGTCACGCTCGACGAGTTGGCCATCGACGAGCCGGCCGTTCATCTCCAGCGAGAGACCAACGACGACCGCCCCCTCGGGGAGCGGGAAGTGAAATGTACCCTCGAGCTCTTCGTCGCTGTTATTTCGAAAGACGTGCTCGACGGTCGTTTCGGCGACATCGCCCGCGGAGGTGGCCGTGATGCGGAGGTCTTCGATGGCCAGTCGCGTTTTGCCGGTTTTCTCGCCTTGCGCGTCGAGTGAGCCCTCGCCGACACGGATGGCCTGCGATGGTGCTTGCATCTCTGCGGCGATCCGCGCCTCGGCGTGTCGATCGAGCGTGCCTCGACCGACCTCGACCGCAGGATGCGTGCAGCCCATCGAGAACCCGAGCAGCCATCCCAGCAAAGTGCGGGCGTTCACGGGCCACCTACGACGGAAATCTTGGCGACACTCACCGTCTGGTGCTCGGCGAAAAGGCGATACGGAAGGATGTGCTTGCTTTCGCTTTTGCGTCCTTCGTTGAGCACGACGACGACCTCGCCCCGAGCCTCGGGGAACGGACCTCGGCGGGCGCTGAAGTAATTCACCTGCACGAGGTACTTGCCGCGCTGGGCGTTCCGTGCGGTGAAGCTCTCGGGACCGTAACCGGTCGTCACGTCATCGAAGAGCGCCTCTCCGCCAGCGCCCAAACGATGGGAGTAAAAGATCTTCTCGCCTTGCGGCGTCGTGACCCAGAGATCGACATCGGTGCGATCGGTGTCCCAGGTGAGAAAGATGTGGACGTCGTTCTTCAAGCCGCCATGCAGGTCGAGATCGTCGATACGGCGGGCCAGCTCGTTCGCCTCGATACTTTGCCCTCGCTCCTCGGCGTTCCGCCGCGCTTCTCCGAGGATCTGTCCGAGGCGCTGTTTGGCCGGATAGCGGATCTGCTCGGGTGTCTCGTCGGCGGCGATCACCTCCTCGAGCCGGCGCATCGCGGACTCGGCGTGACCGAGCCGCAGCTCGACGTCGGCGAGCTCGAAGACGAGGCGAGAGTCGCCCGGTCGTTCGTCGACGGCAACGAGCAGCCTCCCCCGTGCGGCGTCGAGATCGCCCCGCTGCTTGAGCAGCGTCGCCAGCGCGCGCTCGGCGTCCGGGTCTCGCGGGAGAAGCTCGACGATCGAAGAGTAGACGCGCTCTGCCTCCTCCTTGGCTCCCCGCTCGACGTAGACGTCCCCAAGCGCACGCACGGCCACGAGATTGTAGGCATCTTTGGACCGCCAAGCCTTGGCCGCCGCCAGAGCACCGTCCATGTCCTTGGCGCCGACAAGGCCCCGCACGAGCAAGAGACGCTTCGCTCGGTCATCGGGATGTTCTTCAACGTCGCGCCCGAGCCGGGCGAGGTCGGCGGTCGTGGGTCTTTGCACACCCTCGCTCGGCTCGGAGTCGAGCAGCTCGACGGAAAGAAAACGTGGCAATCGGTCTCGCGGGGCGGCGTGCGATTCGGCGATCGCGCACAAAGTGATCGAGAGGGCGATGAGGGCAGCGAGGGCAGAGCGCATGGCGCCGGTTCACTGCGAGGCGCAGGCCACGCAAGACATCCGACGTTTTCGCGGTCCGCGACGGCCGGGTGGAGCGAAACTCACACGCCGGCCGTGTGCGCGCGGACACGCCGCGACCGGTCGTCGCCCCGGCGCGCACGCTTTCGATCACAAGCTGCCAGACCGGCGTGCGAAATCGTGAGGATCGACCGCCCCGGTCATGGCGGGGGCCGCGTCTGCGTCGTCCCGGTCACTTGGCGACCTCTTTGTAACCGTTGGCCAGCGCGAGCAGGACGGCATCCGCACAAGCAATCGCGCGCTGCGCGGTACCCTGCATGTCATGGCGGGCGTCACCGTGCGCCAAGAGCGCGCCCAAGGCTTGCGCGACGAGATAGTCACGAAATGACATGTCGACCGCACGTTCCTTCATCAAGATCGATAGAAAATCGGTTTCCATGCTGCCCTCTCCCGCATCGGTCCGCGCTCCGGCCAGGCGGGGGTGCCCGGCCTCACTCATTGCCGCCCCAAGCTACACGGCTCCGTCCGCCGAATCGCGGCGAACGGTGTCCTCGTGGCGAGCCTCTGAGCAGCTGCGCGGCAAAACCGGCTCGCGCAGCGGCCTGTCGTCCAGCCCATGCACGGTCAGGCGCGCGGCAACGCGGCGCCGGGGCTTCTACCCGATGGCCAGAGAAAGCGGAGCGAATTGAGGATCGCGAGGCCCGTGTAGGTGACAGGAACATAGCGGAAGCCTCGCCGAATGAAGAACATGGCGATGGCGGCCGCCGTCGCGCCCGAGATCAGGCCCTTGCCCATCGGAGACGTGTATGCGGACGGCACGATGTGCCGATAAACGATCTCGTCATCGTGAAAGTAGCGCCGCGCATGCTTGGCAAAGGCGCGCTTCGAACGAAGGTAAATCTGTAGATCTGGATTGCCCCAGGCGGGATGAGCCTCGATCTCGGAACCCAGGGCCCAGACCTCGACGGGGAGCTGACGGTCTCGACTGACCCTGCGGAAGCGTTCGATGATGGCGACGAACGAATCGCAATTCGCCTGCATCGCATTTTGAACTTTGCTACCGTGACAGAGAACGAGGACGTCTGCATCGGAAATGAGGGCGTCGAGCCGTTCGTAGTCGCCGTAGTCGTAGTCGCGCCCGTACTTGATGGGCGTGACGCGGCCGCCCGCCTCTTCGATGAGCCGAGCAAGCGGGCGTCCGAAGGCGCCACTGGCCCCGGTGATGGCGAAGCGACGGCCCTCGATCTGACAACCCTTCGCGAAAAGGACGTCGAACAACCTCGTTGCGGACCCCATGTAATTGTCGGGAAAGACGTGATGGAGCGCATGGTACATCGGGTCGACGAGCAAGCCCGCGCTCGACGAGCGGATCCGCGGCAGGTTCATGTGGTTCGAGTCGAGGCCTCCTCGCAAGGTACCGACGACGGCCAAGATCGTCTCGAATGCGAGCACGCCGAATACGGCATGTGCGGGGAGGAACAAAAAACCGACCGAGGTCGCAAGAACCAATGTCACGTATTCGGGCACGCGATGAAAGAACAAATTGCGCTTTCGATATTCGGGATGAATGAGGAGGTCCGGACCGAGAAATCGGTGATGGACTTCATGCAAAGCCCCGATTCGGGCGAGCACGGTCGACCGGGTTCGCGCCATGGTGTGCAGCGCGTAGTGAACGACGTCCGCCACGAACGTCGCGCCGCCGTAGAGAAGCGGGTACGCAAGCGCCTGGGCGCCGATGTCAAACCAATGCATGGGTGCGCCTTGGCTCACTTTAGCGCACCTGTCGCTCCACTTGGTGGACTCGATTGAAACGATCGCCCGTACGCGCGGCACGACGCGTCAGCGTGAGAGAGCCCCGGTCCGCCCCGCCAAGAACGTTCCGCGGGTGCCGATAAGGTCACTCCGCCTCCGCTCCGAGGCGTGCAAGCGGCCTCGACAGGGTGGCGATCGGGCCATCCGCGAGCCGATGGCCGCGTTATCCTGTCGGTGACTTCGAACGGGGGCGAGCTTGCACACGCGACGTTCCTCGCCGAGTCCGGGGTCGGAGAAAAACCTCGTGGTCGTTCAGACCGCCCCGCGGTCGTTCAGACCGCCCCGTGGTCGTTCAGACCGCCCCGTGGTCGTTCAAACCGCCCGTGGTCGTTCAAGACCGCCCCGTCGTCGTTCAGACCGCCCCGTTGTCCTCCCCGGCCCGTTCCGGCGGCTTGGCGCTGACGAGGACGAGCGCAACGTCATCGGCCAGCTTGCCTGAAGGGAGCCGAACGAGTTCGATGAGCCGTTCGGCGGCGACGCGAATTTCGCTCCCCCGTACGAGGCCGGCAATCACATCGGCGGACGCAAACTCGAAGAGGCCGTCGGTTGCGACGAGAAGGGCTCCGGACAGCGGTTGCCGCTCGAAGACGACGGGATCGGCCCGGCCGCTCCCAACCCGCTCTTTGGTGCGTTGCGCCCTTGTCAAATCGGCGACCTGGGTCGCGGTCACCACCCACGCTTCGCTGTCGCCAGCGCTGACGCCGATGAGCCGGCGTGGCGATGCGACGACGACCACTCCGGTGGTTTCGCCCACCCGGTTTTCGGCGAGGGCTTTATCCGTGATTCGAAATAGCTCCGCCCACTGCCTCACGCTTTCAATCGAGAATGCGGCATCCTCCACCGCTGCCCGGACCGCGGCCACCAGAGCGCCGCTCGCCCTCGCGCCGTCGCGGATGCCGCCGGCCCCATCGGCGAGCACGACGACCAGGACATCGCCTCGCTCGAACACCTCCGCCGTATCCTCGGACTTTTGACGATTCGATGCGACCTGGCGCACATAGCTAAACGGGGCCGACATCGAGCGTACCAACCTTTCCTCCAGACACGCCCAGAGACCGCCTCCAAGGTAACCACACGCCGGGCGTCTTGCTCAGGGGCTCTGCCTGTTCGTCGGCGATCCGCTTCGGTTCCCCAATGAAGGGGGTGCGCCCAGCCCGCTGCGCGCAACGACGCCGGCGCAAAGACCCGAGGCCTTGGACACGACCAACGCCCTGCGGAGCGCCGCAGCGCCAGGCACGGATCGATGTCGGCAGGCAACGGCGGACCGTGCGGGCCATTCGAATGACCCGCCGCCGGCCGCGAAGGATCGCTGCGGACGGATGGACGAGACGCGGCGGGATTCCGACGTGTAGCACCTTTCCGCACCCGCCCACAGTCACGCTCAGTCACGCTGCACGAATACCGCCAGGGCCGCCCCGTGCCGCCAGCGCCCGCGCCGGCCCTATGCCCGTTTGGGCACTTGGCTCGCCGCGCGCACTGACCTCTGTCACACTCACCAATTGACATATGAAATTCAACATGACTTGCACCCGCCACCGGCCATTTCACGCCTTCTTCGCTTCGGCCATCGCCGCTACGGGCCTCGGCTGCGGAAGCTCGACAGCCAATTCAACAGCCAATTCAACAACGAGTTCGACGGGCAGCTTCACGGGAGCCAATGGCACCTCCGCCGTCGCCTCCCAAGTTCCGTCATCGAGCAACTCCGGAGCGGCAAGCACGGGCACAGAAACGTCTTCCACGGCGTCGCTCGACACGTCAAGTTCGGCCGGATCATCGGTCGGAACGTCGTCCGCCGGGTCTTCGGCCTCGACCGCATCGTCGCCTTTCGGTGACGCAGGGGACACGACCGGTACGGATTGGGGCACCCCCGTCCCGGGCGGACCGACATTCACCGGACCGACGGTGATGGGCACCGTGACGGTCGATCGAACGACGACGGCCGGGACAATCGGGCCGGGCTTTGCCGGATTCAGTTTCGAAAAGACGCACATGACCAATGGCTCCTTCACGGGTACGAATGCCGCGCTGATTGCGCTCTTCAAGCTCGTCGGACCGACCGTGATCCGAATCGGCGCCGACGACGTCGACAAGGAAACGTGGAACGCAGCAACCCTGCCGGGACCCGGCGACGGCCCGTACCCGGCGACGGTCGGGACGAAGATGGTCGACGACCTCGGCGCCATGCTGACTGCCACCGGAGCGAAAGTCATTTACGGCGTCAACTTCGAGCACGACATGCCGGCAAACTCCGCGGCGGAAGCGACTTACGTCCAGACCACCTTGGGCAACAGCGTCTTCGGTTTCGAAATTGGCAACGAGATCAATCGATTTGGCTCGTGGACCACCCTGAAACCGGAGTGGGAGTCCATCGCGGCTGCGATCATGGCGGCCTCGCCAGGCGCTCACTTGATCGGGCCTGCGGCTGGCGGTGGGGATCAAACGTCGCTCAGCACGCCGTTCGCCGCCGACGAAGCAAGCAAGGTCATCCTCTTGACGCAACATTTCTACGAAGGCACCGCGGGCACAGCCACGGCCACGGTGGCCCAGCTGATGACTGCCGATCCCTTCCCGATGACATCCGGCCAGGGGTACATCGACATGCTGAAGGTGATGAACACGGCAGCGACGACGAATAAGATCGCGGACGGCTTCCGCGTCGGCGAATGCAACACATTTGCCGGTCACGGTGAGGCCGGAGTCAGCAACGCGCTCATCTCCGCGCTCTGGTCGCTCGATTACATGTTTACCGGCGCCAAGTACGGCGCCGCAGGGGTCAACTTTCACGGCGGGCAAGTCGGCATGGACGGGTCCAAGCCATTCGAATATGCGCCCATCGACGAAGCCGGCGGTGCCGTGACGGGCGCGGCGCCGCTGTTCTACGGAATGCTTCTTTTCAATCTCGCTGGGACGGGCACGTCACTCGCCACGACCGCGACGGCCGGAAGCCTCGTCTTCACTGGCTATGCCATCGAACTCTCCGGAGGCGGGACGAGCGTCGTGCTCGTGAACAAGGACACGACGAGCGCCGTTCAGGCCACGGTCGATGTCGGGACGTCGGTGGCCAGTGCGAGCGTCATTTATTTGCAGGGGCCCACCCCCGCATCGCTGACCGCCACGACGGGAATCACGCTCGCGGGGGCAGGCATCACGCCGACCGGTACCTGGGCACGCAACGCTCCTTATGCGCTGACCCCATCGGGCACCAGCTTTTCGGTGCTTGTTCCGCCTGCGAGTGCAGCCCTCGTTCGCGTGCAGTAGGAGCCACTCCAAACATCGAATCGCGGTCGCCGTCAATGCGCCCGCGATTCGCCTGGAGTTTACGGCCCCCGGCGGCCACCTAGGTGGCAGTTTGCGGATGCATGGGCAGGCTACCGATTGGTAGTCTGGGAAGTGCGGGCGACGCGACGAGAGGCCCGAGGCGCGGACAAGCCTGCGAGCGCCTTGTGAAAAGGCGCGGAGCAAAGAAACGCTCAGGGGAAGGCCACGAAGCTTCCTTTGCCAACGCGGCTGCTCCGGCGGAACAGAGATGTTGCCAATCAGGAGTTGAAATACGCTCCTGACACGTGCGACGGTCGTCGGGCCGTACAACCAAAGGAACTCTCATGAAAAGAGCATTTTCGATGCATCTTGTGGCGGCCGGCATTTTCGCGGTGACCACTCCGGCGGCGGCGTCGCAGCCGCCGGTCGGGACCATTTCACCGTTTACGGGCAACATATCGGCGACGGCCTGCGACAGCCCCGAAGGGCTCGCGATCGACTTTCAAGGAAATTTCTATACGGGCTCGTCGCAAACGAAGCCCACCGGCGCCGTTTGCCAGTTCAGCCCGGAAGGAACGCTCAAAAAGACCTTTTCAATCCCCGCCGGGCCATCGGGCTTCGTCTCATTGCTCGGTGTGCTCTTCGAGGGTCCGCACACGCTCTATGCTCTCGATTTCGCGGACGACTTCGGACACCCGACATACAATAACGGGCGCGTGCTCGCTCTCGACCTCGACAGCGAAGCCGTGACGACCGTCGCCGACGGTTTCACGTTTCCGAACGGGATAGCCGAAGATCTCCAAGGCAACTATTACGTTGCAGACTCGCTCCAGGGGTCGGTCACCCGGATTTCCGCTGACGGATCCCGGAAAACGTCGTGGTCCACGAGCTCCCTTTTGGCCCCGGGGACGGGCTTCCCCCCCCTCGGCGCGAACGGCATTGCGTTCGATCTCTTTTTTCGCAACGTATACGTGTCCAACACATCGAACGATCAAATCATCCGCATTCCGGTTCTCCCCGACGGAAGCGCGGGCACCGCAGAGGTATTCGCGGACGGTGCGACGATCGACGAGAAGCAGAATACGACGCTCGCGCTCGCCGGCGCCGACGGAATTGCGTTCGACATCCTCGGGAACCTTTATGTCATGTGCAATCAAGCCAATCAGGTGCAGGTCATTTCGCCGGACGGCCGGTTGACCGCGCAATACGCGAGTACGACGCTTCCGCTCGACAACCCGGCCTCGCTCGTATTCGTCGGCAACCAGCTTTTTTGCACGAACGCGTCGATATTCGACGGCGGACTCAGTTCCGCGCTCTTCGTGTTGCAGGCGCCCTTCCCCGGCCTTCCGCCCCTCTGATCCCGGAGCGCGCGCGGTTCTCGACCACCGGCCGCGGTCGGGCGCGAAGCAGAGGCCCTGCCAGGGTCCCCGCGTTGTCGGGTGCTCCCCCTCCTTCTCTTCCGGTCGTCGATGCGCCTCCCGAGCTCAAACGGCCGCTCCAAGTCTTCGACCGCAAGCTTCCTTGGCAACGCCGGGAGGGGCGGCGTGCCGTACGCAGAGTTCGTGTACGTCGCGTCGCCCATCTCGGGCTCGTGGCAAAGCGCCCCTTGCCGATACGACGGCCGGCCGGACGACGGGGTCGAACGCAGGCCGGAGGTATCTCGCCGCGCTTCATCCCATGAAGGGACGCGATACTCGTCGGGCTTGCTCTTCGCGATGACCGCAACGACGACTTGGTTCCTGACGGCCCGCCAGACGACGGGGGTCGATCGGGGAGCGTGCACGGGGACGGCCTCCTTCGAATTCCCAACCACCCGGACGGCTATGGAGCCGCCGGCCAGCCCGGGGCCGTCGCAAAGGCAAGCAGGAGCTCGTTCACGCGCTCCGGTGCGTCGTGCTGCACCCAGTGCGACGCGTGCTCGATGTACTCGACCCGGGCGTGCGGCACCCATCGAGCGTCCGGCGCGGCGAGCTCTTCGCCGATGAAGCGATCCTTTTTCCCCCAAATGACGAGGGCTTGGGCCTCGATTCGGACAGGCTTGGGGATCCGCCCGAGGGCAAGGCCCCGGATCCACGCGCGGTAGTAGTTCAGGCCGCGAAGACCCCCCTTCTCGATCGCTTCGACGTAGCGGTCGACCTCGGCGCGCCCCATGCCGTCGATCTCGAAGAGGCGGCGCAGGCTCTTGAAGTCGCCCTTGGAAAGCCACCACTCGGGCAGCCAGGGGAGCTGAAAAAACAAGATGTACGAGCTCTTTCGGAGCTGTTTCAGCGAACGCAACGCACCGGCCGTTCGCTCCGGGTGGGGCACGTTGAGGATGGCGAGGCGCGCGACCATCTCTGGGAAATGCTGGGCGAAGGACCACGCGACCATGGCACCCCAATCGTGCCCCACGATCATCGCGCGGCTCTTGCCCATCGCTCCAATCAGCCCCGCCACATCGGATTCGAGCCGATCCATCCGGTAAGCGCTGACACGACGAGGCGCATCCGAGAGGTGAAAGCCGCGCATGTCGGGCACGACGACATGGAAGCCCGCCGCAGCCAACGCGGGAATCTGATGTCGCCACGACCACCAGAACTCAGGAAACCCATGAAGCAGGACGACCAGGGGGCGTTCCTTCGCTCTCCCCGCCTCGACGACGTGCAGCCTGACCTCTCCGACGTCGACCATCCGATGCTCGCTTCGTTCCGCACCCATCCCAAGCCCTCTTTGTGTCTCGCGAGGCGACGAACCTCGAACCTCGAACGAGGCTACGCGAATCGCGAGCTTGGCGGCTGCAGGGACCGCCGCGCCCGGCTGACGGACGATGCGGCGCTTGCGCTCGCCGGCGGCAACCTCGCGGAATTCGATCGACCTCACACGGCTACGGCCTGGCGCCGTCGCGCATCGCGGTTCGGCTCGTCGACGTCACGGCGCGAACTGGGTTGTCGCGCTCACCGGTGCATTTGGCTCTTTCGCGCCGAACATCGTCACGGCAAGCTTGGTCTCCCCCGCGGCGACCGTCACTGGGATGGCTTTGCTGCGCACTCCGTCGAGGTCGACGAACTTCACGATGTGGGTCCCGGGCGCAACGGGCACGTTCGTGCGGGGCGTCGCGCCAAGCTGCCGACCATCGACAAAGCAGATGGACGGCGGGATCGAGTTAATCGTCAGGTATCCGTCTTCGCTCGAGGCCACACGACCCGCGGCGTCCGCGAGAACGCCCATGGGCCGGGCACCGCCCGCAGCGGTCTTGGGTCCGGCCGGCGAAGGGGCCGCGGCGGGCGCAACGTCGGTCGCCGGGGCGAGCACGGCTGGGAGCGGCACGCGCTGCTCGAGACCAGCGGCAGGGTCAGGCCCGTGCGCCACGTCCTCGGAAGCGACGGCTGGCCGACGTGGTGCAATGAGGCCGGTAGGCATCGCCCCTGCTCCGTCCAACGCTCGGGGGCCAATGGGCGCCGCCGTCGACCGTGCTTCGTCCGACGCTCGGGGGCCGATGGGCGCCGCCGTCGACCGTGCTCCGTCCGACGCTCGGGGGCCGATGGGCGCCGCCGTCGACCGTGCTCCGTCCGACGCTCGGCGGGCGATGACCAACCCAGCCGTGGCGCCGAGCGTTCCGAGCGCCAGAAGGACGAGCAGAATGGTCGTTTTGCTGGTCGAGCCGCCGAGAGTTCCAGCCCAAGGAGCAACCGAACCGGGGATCGCGTCCTTCCAGGCTCGAGGGGGAGGCGGGATGGTGGACGGCACGGCGATCGGGCTCGACGACAAACCGACCGCGCCGATGATGTCAGCGACGCGCTCCACCAACGCTCTCGCCCGCTTCGACGCGAACGGCATGAGTGCAACGGCGAGCTCCGCCACGTTGGCGTAACGACGATCCCGATCCTTCTCGAGACACCTGCGAATGACCGCGTCGAGCGCTGGCGGCGCATCGGGCCGATGGGCGCGGAGCGACGCAGGTGGTTGGACGGCGATCTTGACGGCCAGCTCGCCGAAGGCCTCGCCATGGAAGGGGACCGTGCCGGTCAGGAGCTCGAACAGGATGACGCCAAGCGCCCACAGATCGGTCCGTGCGTCGACGTCCTTGGCGCTCTGCACCTGCTCGGGCGACATATAGAACGGCGACCCCACGACCGCCGCGCTGCCGGTGACCGACAAACCGGGCGGCTCCGAAGCATGTGGGGAATCGGTCACCTTGGAGATGCCGAAGTCGACCACCTTGATGACGAGCCGGCCATCGCTCCGGCGCGTGCAAAAGAGATTCGCCGGCTTGAGGTCGCGGTGGATGATGCCGAGCCCGTGCGCATCCGCCACGGCGACGCACGCTTGCAGAACGAAATCCACCGCCTGCTCGACGGGCAGAGGCCCGTTCTCTTGAAGCCAGGTGGCGAGATCACGGCCTTCCAGAAATTCCATCACCATGTAGGGGGTGCCGTTGTCCAGGGTGCCGACGTCCAGCACCCGGGCCACGTGCTCGTTCTGGATTTTGACCGCAGCCCGCGCTTCCCGCGCAAAGCGCATGACGGCCTCCGCGTTCGAAAGAAGAGCCGGCAAAAGAACCTTCAGCGCCACCCGGCTGTCGAGATCGACGTGGCGCGCAGCCACGACCACCCCCATGCCGCCCACACCGACGACGCGTTCGACGCGGTATCTTCCCGCGAGCACTTGACCCTTGTGCATCCCGGCAAGCCGCTCGGCATGCTCCGCCACGAAGTCGCCTGTCCCTTCCGGGCCCCCCACGGCCGCAAACATGAAATAGATTCGGGCCCAGTACGCCTGAACGACGAGTTCTCCGTGAATTTTGGAGTGCCGTCAAGTGCGCAGCAGCTCACGATTCGGCCGTACGCTTCCCACTCCACGCGACGGTTGGCTCATGTTTCGAAAACGTGACTGGCTCGAGTCGAACGGACCACTTTTACTCGCTTTGCATCGATTGGCCGCGTTGGGCGTGTGGGTGGCCGAATGACCATCTCGTATCTCTTCACCCATTTCACCTCTCGCCTCGCCTGGGAGCTTGGCCGCTCAAGATCCCTTATCGCGAGCTTCGGCACATGCCTGCCACGGGTGGGTTTCGCCAGCGTCGTCTTGCACGGACGGGCGATTCGTCGTCCACCAGCGCGGCGACCGGGGCGGCGCGCAAGGCGCCCGGGGCGGTCGATGAAAGCCCGCCCTTCCTCACCTGCTATCATGAGCAGCGAATCGATGAAGTTACGACGGGAGCGCGGCGCGATTCCCTGGGACTGCCTCATGGGTCCCATCGGGCTTATCGGCCTTGTCGGCTGCAGCGACTTGACCGTCCCGGTCCTCGGGCAAATCGCCATCGAGGCGACGACCGGCACCAGCGGAGGAGCCCCGGCCGGGGACGCGGGTACGTTCGGCGAAACCGACGGCGCCGACGCGGGAAGTTGCGTGTCCACGCCGAGTTGCCAAGTCAGTGCGATGGGCACGACCAACTGCGGCGCGGGCAGCGCGACCGAGTGCTGCTGCGCGAGCTTGGACGTGGAGGGCGGGACGTTCGAGCGGACGTACACGAGCGAAGCGGATGGCGGTCCGAAGGGCCTGACGGATCCCGCCACCGTCGGTGACTTCCGCTTGGACAAATACGATGTAACGGTGGGGCGATTCCGCCAGTTCGTGAGCGCGTGGAACGCGGGCTACGCGCCGCCGGCGGGGTCCGGCAAGCATATCCACTTGAACGGGGGCCTCGGACTCGCGAATGGCGCAAGTCCGGGCACCTACGAGCCGGGGTGGGTCGCATCGGACGACGTGAACGTCATGCCCACGAGCACAAACCTCGCGTGCGTGATGAATCCGACATGGACGGATTTGCCGTCGGACGACGAGAACCAGCCGATCAATTGCATGAACTGGTACGAGGCATACGCTTTTTGCATTTGGGACGGAGGCTTCCTGCCGAGCGAGGCCGAGTGGGAGTATGCAGCGGCAGGAGGCAGCCAGCAGCGCGAGTACCCGTGGGGTGCCCTGGCGCCCGGAACGACCAATGCGTTCGCGATCTATGGCTGCTTGTACCCCAAGGAATCGGGCAAGTGCACGGGCACGGAAAACATTGCCCCCGTGGGAACAGCGGCGCTCGGCGCCGGACTGTGGGGTCAGCTCGACATGGTCGGCAACATTTATGATTGGAACCTCGACACCTATATCGTTCCATACGTCAATCCCTGTACGGATTGCGCCAATCTGTCTGCGCCCGCGGCGAACAAGGGTTGCCGTGGCGGCGACTTTCATCAGGCCACGACCGATCTGCAGGCATCGATGCGATCCTACAATCCACCCACCGCGCGCGGCTCCAATATCGGGATACGCTGCGCAAGAACGCCGTGAGCGATGGGGCCGGTCGATGGCGTCGTGAGCCGGCGCCTTCGACGAACCCAGCCGGCGCCGCAGGCCCCACCCCGGCGGCATGGCCCCAAGGCGAGGCGGTTGCACCGATCGCACTGGGATCACAGCTCGACCCGGTCCGCCAGTCGTGTGACCCGCCGCTCGACGCGACTCGATCCGTTTGTCGGAGTCGGCGGCAGCACGACCCGCCGCCGGCGGCGAGCCGCGATTCGCAACGCCCGCGGGCACCGGCGTGCCTTCGGCGGTCGGCGATTCAATGACCGTGAGCCGTTCTTCGCGTCCGTCGATACTGAAGTAGAGCCAAATGGGGGCCTTCGCAAATGGAGCGGCCGCAAGGGACAAGCGTCCGAGAGCGCGGTCCAACGTCCGCACGTCTCACAGACTGTTCATCGGAGCGGGTCAGGACGTCGCCAGGCGGGCGCCATCCATGCGCACGAGGACGTCGACATGGATCGCAAGCTGCCTCGTGGTGTGCGCCCCACCTGCGGCCGCGCAGACGGCAACCCCCATCGACATTGCGGTGGACGCCACCGCGGCAGGGACCCCGCTCGAGGCGATTTGGGCCTACCACGGATTCGACGAAGTGAACTACACGACGACGGCCGAGGGCCAAGCGCTACTCGAAACACTGGGGCTCATACCGCCCGTTGCGCCCCACATTCGGTCGCACTTCTTGCTGAACACGGGGACGGGGGTCCCCTCGTTGAAATGGGGCTCGACCAATGTGTACACGGTCGATGCCACGGGCAATCCCGTTTACGATTGGACGTTGATGGACGGCATCATGGATACCGTCACGAACGCCGGCGCCGCGCCGTTCGCCGAAATCGGATTCATGCCCGAAGCCTTGTCGTCGCACCCCACTCCCTATCAGAACTCAGGGATTTATACGCTGGACGGCGGCTGCTTCTACCCCCCCACCGATTACACGAGATGGGCCGGGCTCATCCAGGCGTGGGCCACGCACTCGAACACGCGGTATCCCGCGGTCGCATCGACTTGGCAGTGGGAGCTCTGGAACGAGCCGGATATCGGGTATTGGCAAGGTACCTCCGCCGAGTACGACGAGCTCTTCGACTACACCGAGTCCGCCCTGCACCAAGTCATTCCGAACGCTCCGCTCGGAGGCCCAGCCACGTCGAGCGCGGGGGCGTTTTTGACCCAGTTTCTCCAGCACTGCGCGACGGGCACCGACGCGGTCACCGGCGAGAAGGGCGTGCGACTCGACATGGTGACCTTCCACGCCAAGGGCGGCGTGGGGATGTTGGACGGAAACGTTGAAATGAACCTCGGGCATCAGCTCCAGCTCCACAGCGACGGCTTCGAGATCGTGGCCGGGTTTCCGCAATACAAGCAGACGCCCATCGTCATCAGCGAGGCCGATCCCGACGGGTGCGCCGCGTGTCCTCAGAGCCAGGACGCAGCCTACGCATACCGCACTTCGCCCGCCTATGGGGCCTACGAAGTGGCGATGATGAAGCATACGCTCGAGCTCGAAGCCAGCCTGGGGGTCCATGTCCGAGGCGTCCTCGCGTGGGCCTTCCTCTTCGAAAACGAACCCTATTTTTCGGGCTATCGCGTGCTGTCGAGCCATGGAATCGATCTGCCTGTCCTTAACGCCTACAAGCTCCTGGGAGGCTTGCAAGGCATGACGATCCCGGTCACGAGCACCGGTGCGCTCACGCTCAACGCCATTCTCGCAAATGGAGTCCGGGGGCAGGCGGACATCAACGCCATGGCCACTCTCAACGGCCAACAGATTCAGGTGCTCGTCTGGAACTATCATGATGACCTGATCGCGGTGCCCGCGTCGCCCATCCAACTGACCGTTCAGGTGCCAGTCGGCTTCGGTTCCGTGGCTGTCGTCGATCATCTGCGCGTCGACGAGACGCACGGGGATGCTTATACGACCTGGGTGTCTCAAGGGAGCCCGGCAGCGCCATCGGCCGCTCAGCTGCTCGAACTCGGGCAAGCGATGGTGCCGCAGCCCTTGCAGCCAGAGCAAATGCTGCCTGTCACGGCAGGGACCGTCAGCCTCACCTTCGATTTGCCACGGTTCGGCCTCTCACTCGTCAGCCTGTACCCCCCGGGTGATGCGCCCGATGGATCGTTCGGGAGCGCCACAGCCGACGCCAGCCTGCCTCAGGACGGTGCGGTTTCGGCAATCGATACGCCGCCTCCGCTCGGGCCTTCGGACGCCTCGTTCACAGACGGCGCGGCCACGTCCTCGCGCGCGACATCGTCTGCCGCATCGCAAGGCGCGTTTTCGTCGAGCGCATCCGCCGCGACTGCGGCAGCGAGCGCTGTCCCTTCGACCGCCGCGGCTCGTACCCAGACTGGATGTGGCTGTCGGGTCCCGCCTGCCGAGCGAGGTCCGTGGGGCCTATGCGCCTGGCTGCCGGCCATCGTCGTGGCAAGTCGGCGTCGTCGGTCGCGAGG
The DNA here is from genome assembly GCA_050013115.1 of Polyangiaceae bacterium. Lineage (GTDB taxonomy): Bacteria > Myxococcota_A > Polyangia > Polyangiales > Polyangiaceae > Palsa-1150. Next base: position 10,308 of record JBEKFX010000051.1, on the reverse strand, counting down.
AAGGCATCCGGCCATCTTGGGGCCGCGGGTCGGCGCGCGGGGTCCTCGCGGGGCGCAGAACGACGGCTTGTGCGCGCTCCGGACGACGTGACCCACCCAGGACGCGGTGTGGGACCGTGATACCATTGAGAAACAAGCGATCCCACCGGCGCCAGCCACGATGAGCCGTTCGGAGGCTCTTCCGATACTGAGGCCGCGATCCAGTTCGACGCGAAAAGGCTGACTCCACTTTGACCGTTGCCACCCAGCGCAGGCCCAGCGACCCGGCAAGGCACGCCGTCGTGTCCTTCCTTGGGCCTACGATGACCGATGCAGCGCTCGTCAAGTCGCTGAGAGCCCGAGAGCCAGGCGCCGCAGAGCTTCTCTTCGACCGGTACGGGCCCTACGTCGAGCGCTTGGTCGTGCGGACAGTGGGGCTGGATCCTGAAGTGCCCGACCTCATCAACGAAGTGTTCGCGCGAGCCCTCGCGGGCATTCGGAAGCTCCGCGCATCGGCGGCCCTCAAAGGGTGGATCGGCAGCGTTGCTCTCTTTACGGCGCGCACTTTTCTGCGGAGTCGGCGGGCGCGGCGCCGGTGGCTCAGTGTATTTCCGCTCGACGAGATTCCCGAAGCCGCCGCGGTCGTCGCGTCGCCCGAAATCGCGCAAATGCTGACGCGTACCTATGCGGTCCTCGACAGGCTCCCAACCGACGAGCGGATCGTGTTCGCGCTGCGCTTCATCGACGGGATGGCATTGGCCGAGGTCGCCGAAGTCGCCGGGGTCTCGCTGGCGACGACCAAACGAAGGCTCGTCCGTGCTCGACAGCTCTTTTGGGACCACGCTCGTCGAGATCCGATCTTACGGGACCACGCGCCGGCCGACTGGGAAGGGGAGGAAGCGTGAGGACGTACGGGCAGTTCTGGGACGGGCTCCGTGCGGAGCAAGATCGAGCGCGCGATCGCGCACGGTATCTGGCCGCAGCAAAAGCACGCGATCAGGCCGGCCGGGCGGCTCGCTTCCGCGGCACGCGACCATGGTGGATCCTTGCCGCCGCGCTTCCGGTCGCTGCGGCTGCGCTTTGGGTGATCATGTGGCGTTCGAGCGGCGCAAAGGACCTTGCGTTTACGGCGCCCGATGGCCAGGCGGGACGCGTCGGCGTTTGGATCGCCGCGCCCCCAGAGGGTCCCGTACCGCTGAGGTTTTCCGATGGCTCGATCGTTTTGCTCTCGGCGGGATCTCGCGCGCGTGTTGCCGCGCTCGACGCGAACGGCGCGCGCATCGTGCTTGAACAGGGAGGAGCGAGTGCTTCGGTCGTTCACCGCGCCAAGAGCCACTGGCTCCTCGACGTTGGGCCGTTCGAGGTCGTGGTCGTGGGTACCCGCTTCGACGTCAACTGGGATTCTGACAAGCAGGTTTTTCGTTTGGACCTCCACGAGGGTTCCGTCGTCGTGTCGGGTGGATGTATGCAAGAGCCCAAGCCCGTGGCGAGAGGGCACCGGCTCCTCTTGGCTTGCGCGGCGAAGGACGAAGAGATCCTCGAAACCCGAGAGATCGCCGACGACTTGGCCGAGAAGCCAGCGAAACCAGCGGAGCCTCCGATCGGGCCGACGGCGACCCATGCAACGGTGGCGGATGGTCCAGCGGCCCAAGGCAGCGCGCGGATCGACCTGCCGCGCCGCGCGCCGCTGTCGGGTCTACTCCAATCCGACAGCTGGCGGGGGCTCGTTGCAACCGGGCGTTATCGTGAAGCGCTCAAGTTTGTCGAACGGAGCGGCTTCGACGAACAGTGCCACACGGCGCCGGGCGCCGACCTACTCGTGCTCGGGGACGTCGCTCGATTGGCCGGGGACGGAAGGCGCGCCCGCGAGGCCTACGGCGCTGCGCGCGCGAAATTGCCGGGGGGCGGCCGAAGCGCGTACGGCTTGGGTTTGACGGCCTTCGACCAGGAAAAGGACTTCACCGCTGCCGCTCAATGGTTCGAGACCTATCTTGCGGAGCAGCCCGAGGGCGATCTCCGGCAAGAGGCGGCCGGACGTGCGATGGAGGCCTGGCAGCGTGCCGGGGCCGCCGAGAGGGGGCGCGCGGCGGCGATCGATTACCTCCGGCAGTACCCGAATGGAATGCAGGCTGCCCTGGCGCGGCGGCTCGCGACAAACCCCTGATGCCCTGGTGGGCAGGGTGTGCCTTCCGTATCGCCTGCGTCGCGGCTTTCGGCACGCTCCTCATCGAAGCTTCGTCCGCGCGTGCCGACGAGCGAGAACCGAGGCCGGCCGTCACGATTCTCTTGATCGAAATCGGCGGAGATCCAACCTCGGTCCGCCTTGCCGCCGAGCTCCGTGCATCGGGACTCGCCGTGACGACGATCCAAGACGCCCCGCTCACACGAACCGACTCCGAGATCCGGGCTCTGGCTCGATTGGCCGGCGCGGTGGCGACGGTCGACGTCGACACGAGCGCGGGGCAGGCCCGCATCTGGACGCTGGATCCGTCGACCCAAGAGCTCGTGCTGCGAACGCTCGTTCGGCTCGACGATGACCCGGCCGTCGCGGCACTTCGGGTGGTCGAAGTCCTGCGCGCAGCGATCAACGAGCCCGAGGTCGTTCGACCGCCGCCGGTCGCGCCAGTCGGGCCCGTGCTGCCGGTGGTCCCCGTACCCGTCGGGACCGTTCGGATGGCGCCTGCGATTCCCGTCGAGGACGGCGTGCGATCGCCGACGGTCAGCGGTCCGCGAGTCGGGGTTTCGCTCGGCCCCGCCTTTGCGGCGGGCGCGGTGCACTTGGGCGGATCGTGGCAGGGGCTCGCCTCGCTGTACTGGCTGTGGTCGCCGCGGTGGGGCGCCGAGCTATTCGGGGCCGCTCCACTGACGAGCGCCCGACGGACAAACGGCGCCGGATCGGGCACGTTGAGCATGTGGCTCGCCGCCGCAGGAATTCGGGCGCGGACGATCGGCGCGCGTTGGTGTGTTCTCGACGTCAGCGCGGGTGTCGGAACGGCCGCCTTGCACACGCAGGGAAGTCCAAATCAGGGTTTTTTCGGTGACGATGCGGTCACCTGGGTGACCACGCCCTACGTGCGGATGGGATATGCGGTTCCGATCACACCGAACTTGGGCCTTCGGGCCGACCTGGCAGCAGCATTCGCCATCCCTCGGCTGACTTTCGGCTTCGCCGACGACGCGATCGCCTGGGGCGAACCAATCTTGGTCGCCGCCCTCGGGGTCGAAGCCACCTTTCGATAGGCGGCACGGCGCGGCGCCGCCGAGCCCCTGACCCTGCCCCGCCACACCGCCGAGCCCCCTGACCTGCCCCGCCGCGTCGCCGCGCACCTTGACCCTGCCCCGCGCCCGCCGAGCACCTTACGTCGCCGAGAGGCGGCACCGCGGAAGGCGCGAGCGGCGCCCTTCGGCGAAGCCCGGTGTGTGCCCGCATCGACGGGCGCATCATCGTGCGGCCCTCAGCGCAGCCCCGACGACCGCGCCCCCGACGACGAGCCAGGTGGTATTCACCTCGAACCGGACCAGCGCGACCACTCCGGCGAGCGCGAGGACCACCGTCGGAACGTCCACGAGCGCCGCCCTGCCCAGCTGCACCGTCACGACGGCCATCAGGGCGAGGGCCGCCACGGTCACCCCATCGAGAAAGGCTCCGGCCACGGGGGAACTTCGAATGCGGACGATGAGCGGGGGCATCAACGCCACGAGCACGAAACCGGGCAAGAAGATGCCGACGGTGGCGACCACTGCACCCAGGCTCCCGCCGAGCAGATATCCGATGAACGTGGCGGTCGTGAAGACGGGCCCCGGCGTCACCTGACCGATGGCGACGGCATCGAGAAGTTGCGGCTCGGTGAGCCAATGCAGGCGGTCGACGAGATCGGCTCGCAGGAAGGCCAGGAGAACGTATCCGCTGCCGAAAGCCGATGCGCCGATTTTCAGGAAGGTGACAAAGAGCAAGGGCATGCTGAAGGGCGCCGCGGCCGAAGCACCGCTTGCGCTCAGCAAGCCGAGGATGCTCGGACTGAGCGCCGGCGCCGCCCTCTTGCGAAGGCAATTCGTCAGAGCCGACGTGACCCCCGCGCCGATGAGCACCGAAAAGGCGTCGACCCGGAGCGCAGACACGAGACCGGCTGCGACGGCGAGCGCGGCGAGCCCGACGGACTTCTTGACCGCCTTCGGACCGAGTTTCCAAAGCGCCTGGACGACGACGGCGATGACGACCGGCTTGACGCCGTAAAGGACCCCGGCAACTTGCGGAAGGGCGCCGAGCCTCACGTAAACGAAGCCGAGCAGAGCCACCATGCCCGCCGCAGGCAAGATGAAGCACGTCCCACCGACGAGCAGCCCCCGCCACCCGGCTCGCTCGTAGCCGATGAAGATGGCCAGCTCGGTGGAGCTCGGGCCGGGGATGAGGTTAGAGGCTCCCAGCAGATCGAGGAAGCGTTCCGGCGACAGCCATTGGCGCCGCCGAACGATCTCATTTTCCATCATTGCGATGTGGGCCGCTGGCCCGCCGAACGCCGTAAAACCAAGCCGAAGAAAGAGGCGCGCAAGCTCGGAAAGTCCGGCAGGCGGGGCGGGGTCGTCTTTCCGGCGTGCGCCCAATGCTTCGTCCTGCACGGGTCGGCTCGCAGACAAGCCTAATAGCAGCCCGTCACGTAGGGGCTCGCCGATTGGCACGGTTCGCTGGCCGCTGCGTCCGCTGGAAGAGGACAGCAGGCCCACTGCGGTTCAACCGCACCGATGTCCACGCAGAACGGCAGGTTCGATGGACACAGCAAGATGGGGCCCGAGTCTGCGCCTGCGTCGCAGGAACTCACGGGACCCTGCTTGAGCGCGCAGAGGGTCACGTTTGTCACGGCGATCGATTGGAAGAGCCCAGCGTCGTTCCCCGCGCTCTCGCCCTGCGCTCCGAAGCAACCGGCGGCGGCGGTCGCGCAAACGACGAAGACCGCGCCGACCCACTTCATGCGCCCTCCAGTAGCCGCCGCGCGAACGGCACGGACTCGCAGCCCATCGGAGTCTTGACGGCCGATGGCGCAGAGCGGACCGCCGGTCCTCATGGTCCGGGCGCGACGATACGCTCGGTGGAGAGGAGCGCGCGAGCGATGTCGGCCCACTCGTCGTCGTACGAAAGCGTGCACACGGGCTTCGATGCGCGGCGGTACCAGTAAGCGGCGTTATCCGCATCCCCCTCCACCCGGTGCAGGTGCGCATGCACCCAGGCGCCGTCGGAATTGTCGACGTCCTGCGCGATGGCGTGAGCGCCGCTCCAGTCACCGTGGCCGGCGAACCAGAGCGCGTTCAGCAAGGCCGGCAGACCTGCAGGCGGAGCCGCGTCTCGCAAGGTCGAGCGGAGGTCGTCCACGGTCATCTCGGCGCACTCCCTTTCGTCCAGTTTTCCTCTGGCTTCCGGGGGGCGGCCAAGCGGAGTCCACACCGACCGACGGACCTTTCCCCGACCGCGGCGATCACGACGGAAATCGGGGCGGGGATGCGGGCCGCGGCCATCAGAGACCCGGGAGAGCCCCGGAAAGGCGCTCTTCGCTCTTGGACTCGAACGTGCGACGAAGCTCCGGCAGATTGGCCGAAAGTATGCCGAACTCCCGCTTCGGCAGGGCGAGCAGGTCGAGGGGATCGAGGCAGCGGATCGTCGCATTGCGCCGCTTGTCTTTGAGAATGGCTGTCTCGCCGAAGAAGTCTCCGCGCCCGAGGATCGCGACCTGTCGGCCGTCTCGAAGCACTTCGACGCGACCGCCGATCACGATGTAAACCCGGTCGCCCATGTCGCCTTCGTGGAAGACTTCGTCGCCGGGCTCGAAGTGTTCTTGGGTGACGCCGACGGAACCCGCGAGCTTCACTTGCACGATCTCGGGCGGAAGAAATAGATCGAGAGTCCAAGACGCGGCCACTTTCAGACGCCGGCCCCAGCCCGGTATCTTCAAAAGGTATATGGTGCGCCATAGAAACCAGGCGAGAAAACCGGAGATCGGGATGCCGAACACTTCGGCGACGGCACACTTTCGCCCAAGGGATCCCATTTTGCCGAGCCCGGCGAACGAAAACGGCTTCAGCGTGCCCCCTCGAAGCGCGGCGACGATGTTTCCTGCAAGCGTCTCCGCCTGACGGATGGCATGCTGGGCCGTCGGAGGCGCCGGGCTCCCGTCAGGTCCGGGAACGACAGCGCAGTCGCCAAGCGCCCAGACGCCATCGAGGCCCTTCGCCTTGAGCGTGGCGTCGACCTCGATGCGACCGTTTTTCGATTTGGGCAGCGCCATCGCCTCGATGAGCGGATGGGGCGACGCGGGAACCGTGGAGACGAGCGTCTTCGTTTCGATGATCGATCCGTCCGCGAGGACCGCTGCATCGCCCGTTGCCGCTTGCAGTCGCGCGTGGAGAGCGATCTCCACTCCGCGCCGCTGCAGAATGCGCTGCGCGAAAAGCGCGAGCTTTTCTTTCATCTCGGGCAACAACCGGCCCTGGGAGTGCACGAGCACGACACGAATTTCGTTCGGATCGATCCCGCGGTAGCTTCGCGCGACTTCGCGCACGAAATCATTGAGTTCCGCGCAGACCTCGACGCCGGAAAAGCCCCCTCCGGCGACGACGAACGTGAGCAGCCGTTTGCGGAGCGCGGCGTCGTGTTGCTCGATGGCTGCCTCCTCGAGCGCGCGAATGACGTGATTGCGAAGCGTGAGCGCGTCCGTCAAGTTCTTGAACGGAAAGGCGTGCTCGGGCAACCCGCGAAGTCCCCGGAAGTCGGTCACAGTTCCGAGAGCGATGACGAGGTGGTCGTAGCGCAGCACGTGCGGGTGCGGGTGAAAGCCGGTGCTCGTCGACACCGTCTTCGCCATGAGATCGATCGACTCCACCTCCCGCACGTGAAGCTCGGTTTTGGGCAGCAGCCGCCGAATTGGGCTGACGACATCGACGAGGCCGATGGTGCCCGAGATGACCTCGGGCAGGAGCGGCTGGAAGACGAAGTGGTTGTCCTTGTTGACGAGAACGATGTCGAAGTCGTCGCGCTGCAACGCCTCGAGGGCAGCGGCCACGTAGACGCCGGCGAAACCACCACCGACGATGACGATGCGGGTTCGGTTGGGGTCTGTCGATCGCACCCAGACGGGAGGCATCGGTCGATGGCGTCGAACGACGAGAAAGACGCCCACGAGCACGGCGCTTGCCCCCAAAATAAAAAAATTCATGGTCTGCTCCGGTCGCTTCGGGTGCGACCGATTCTACGCGCCACGCGCGGGCTCGTTACGGACGGTTCGTCCGAGAGCCCGAATGGGACGCGGTTGGGTTGGGGCGAATGGGCCTTCGGCGCACGTCATCGGTCCGAGGCGGGAGAGGCGGGAAAAAGTCGGCCGTCGCGGCACGTGCGCGTGTGCGCGCATAAACCGTTAAGCCATTGCGACCCTTGAAAAAGTACCGTACCGGTCACTCTCGATGGGGAGTCTCGTGAGGGGAGATCGAGCGAGGAATGGGAGTGCGTCCCGACCCACGCCGATCTCAAGGCAAGAGGAGGCTTTGTTGCAAATGATCTCCAATCGATCCATGACGTCCGTGCGGGGTGGAGGCAGGGACCGAAGCAGACTCGAAGGTCGTGCCCGTTCGTTTTCATCCGTCGTTGTTGCAGGTCTCGTCGGATGTTTCGTGGCGGGCTGCTCGAGTAACAACTCGAATGGAGCATCGGGCGCGCAGTCGACCAGCAGCACGAATTCGAGCTCCTCGTCGGGTTCGTCCTCGAGCTCCTCGTCGGGTTCGTCCTCGAGCTCCTCCTCGGCAACGCCCAGCCAGATCGTGGCGGCTTGCGCAGCAGACGGCGGCGCGGCGACGTTGTCGTTCGCGAATCAAAATTATGTGGGCGATCCGCGCGCGAGGCCGACCGAAGCGATCTTTACCGGGCTCAACACGTCGGACGACCCCTACGTGCAGACGATGCGTCTGACGAACACCGGCACGTCCGCGGTCACGGTCACGAGCATCGGAATTGCCGACAACGCCTCTGTCTTCCCCGTGACCTTCCGGCAACACAGCGAGCCTCAGGCCTTCGAAGCCACCTTGCCAGCCGACGGGGGAGCGGCGCTGCCGGCCACGATTGCCGCGGGTGCGTACATCGATATCCAAGTGAAGTTTCTCTCGACGCAGGCCAACCCGCCACCCCGCGTCGACAACCTCGGCGACGACGCTGTGGCGGCATGGCTGGTCGCAGAGACGAGCAACGCCGGTTGCGTGCAGGCGGGGCTCTACGGAATATCGTTTTGGAACGATTCCGAGAGCATCAGCGAAGCGGGTGTCCCTTCGGGGAACTACGCGCGCTTCGAACCGACCCTTGGACAAATCATCGCGACCCTCGGCTATCAAGTCAACGTCGGCGAAAACTTGGAGACCTACCTCAATGTCAACCAGGTGGCCGGCGCCGCCGCACTGGCGCCTCCCCCGATCGGGGATACGCCGTCCGACGAGGTCATCGTTCCCTACTTTATCCAAGCCGATCCGACCCAACCGGCCGTGCTCCTCGCGGTCGGCCGGTTTGCGCCAAAGGTGGACTTCCCGTTCGGGTACTATCCGCGCGGCGCGGTGACTTTCGCCACGGCGCAGCCCGCCGCGCTGGCGCCGCTCGAGGTTCCGGACGGAGGGCTATTTCCGCCGGGCCTGCAATACGTCGCGACGATGTCGAGCGTCAATGGCAGCGACCCGTACAGCTCAGACCACAGCGAGATGTCTCTGCCGCCCATTTACGGCAATACCGCGGGAACCTTCACGACCGACGGACCCTTCGGCTTGTGGTGTTTCGGCGCGCAGCGAAGCGACGGGACCGTCGGCTACGACGGGAGCGTCAATCCGAACGTACCGAACGGCGATTACGACTATTCCGACGACACGCTGAACATCGTCAACCAAACCGGGAACCCGCCGCTGCCGACCGATCTCAGCGAAGCGGGCACGAATTATGGCCTGACGACGCCGGTGCATCGTTACCGCACCTGGCCGCTCAAAGACCGCGCAGGCAACGCGGTTGCAAACGCGTATCTCATCGCCTTGGAAGAGGCTACGAATTGCGATTTCCAGGACATGGTGTTCACCCTGAGCAACGTGAAGCCCTGGACGCCCGATGGTGGCACAAGTGAAGTCGTCGATGCCGGGGCCGACGCCGACGCGGGCACCGATGCCCATGGCGATGGGGGCGGAGACCAATAGACCTCTCGCAGAGCACCTTGCTTTGCGAGCGGCCCTTCGATTGGACCCCGTCACGCGGCGTCTCGCGAACGACGAGACGCCGCGGTTCCGCCGAAAGCTCAGCCGTTTTCGCCGGGCTCTTCCGCCGCCTCGACTCCCGCGCCAGAAGGCGAGCTTTGTTGACGGGCCGAAAGGTTCACGCTCGGGACCGGGATTGCGCCGTGGTAAAACCCCGGGGCCTGTCATGACGACCGATCTCCCGGACGACTCGTTCGCCGCGCTGTTCGAGAAGGCGGGTTCCGCCGTACCGAGACGCGGAGGGGCTCGGGTCGGAGAGACGCTGTCGGTCAACGTCGTACACGTCGGAAAAGATGCGGTGTTCGTCGAATTGGACGGGCACCGGCAAGGTTTCATCGAAGCGGGGAGTTTGCGGGGCCAAGACGGCACGTTGAAGGTCGCCGTGGGCGACCGATTGCGTGCGCGGGTCTCGCGCGTCGACGCCGAGAACGGCATCGAGCTCGTCCCGACGGTCGAAGCCGCAGTCGCCGCGGGAGCGAGCGTAAGCATCGGGCAGGCGGGCAGCCCAGCGGCTGCGACCGCGGCGGACGTCGTGAAGATCGCGCTCGGCCAGGTGGTGTCCGGGAGCGTCGATCGGGTCGAGAGCTATGGAATCTTCGTCCAGATCGACGGGACGCGGGGCCGTGGCGGACGGGGGCTCGTGCCAACCGTCGAGCTCGGCGTGCCGCGTGCCACCGACCTTCGCAAAGCGTTTCCCATCGCGACAAAGATCAAAGCGAAGGTTGTGGAAATCGCCGAAGGCCGGATGCGCCTTTCGGTGCGCGCACTGAAAGACGACGAAGAACGGGCGCAATTCGACGGCTTCCGCGAGCAGAAGCAAAAGGCCGCCGCACCGCAGACCCTCGGCACCCTGGGCGATCTGCTGAAAAAGCGCACGCCGCGATAGCTGCTGGCCCGGCGATGACCGATTCGCCGTCCGCCCCCTTGCTCGTACCGAGGCCGAGGGGCGCCCGCAAGCGCTCCCCGGCGGTCCTCGACGCAAACCTCGACCCTTCCCAGCGCAACGCGGTGAGGCTGCCGGCGGGGCGCGCACTGCTCGTGCTGGGCGAGGCGGGCCACGGTAAGACAACG
>JBEKFX010000050.1:0-41967 GCA_050013115.1 Polyangiaceae bacterium | reverse complement strand
CCTTGAAACGGCCTCGCTCACGGCGCTCTCCTCGGCGGGCGCCGGGCGGAAACGACGTCGCCGACGATGACGACGGCCGGCAGGGCGGGATCGACGTCGCCGACGCGATCGGCGAGGTCGCCGATGGTACCGACGACGACCCGCTCTTGGGGGGTCGTCGCGGCCGCGACGTAGGCGGCGGGCGTGTCCTTCGCGCGGCCCTGGTCACGGAGCCGCTTGAGGTTCGGCCCGAGCTTGTGGGCGGCCATGAAAAGCACGAGCGTGCCTTCGATCGGCGGCGCAAGAGACGACCGAGCGAGCGAGTCCGCCGCGTGGTGACCGGTCATGAACGTCACCTGCGACGCGTGCTCGCGATGGGTGAGCGGAATCCCGGCGGAAGCGGCCGCGCCGAGCGCCGCGCTGACGCCGGGGACGATCTCGAACGGAATCCCGGCTGCGGCGAGCTCTTCTGCTTCTTCTCCACCGCGGCCAAAGACCAGCGGGTCGCCGGCCTTCAGGCGCACGACACGCTTTCCCGCCCGGGCGCGCGCGAGCACGTCCGGGTGGAGCCGGTAGGAGACGACCGAAGCGCGGTGACGCCGGCCGACCGCGAGTCGCTCACAGTCCGGCGGACAGAGCGCAAGAATGGCCTGGGTCACGAGCTCGTCGTACGCGACGACGTCGGCACGCTCGAGACATTCCATCGCGCGCACGGTGAGTAGCTTCGGGTCTCCCGGTCCTGCGCCGACGAGTTGCACGAGCCCGACCGTCACGACACCGCTCCGCGCGCTTTGCGGTATCGATGGCTGAAGTCGGCCGCATAGAGCCGCGATTCCGCGAAATCGGTCGAGGTCAGCACGGGCCCGACCAAGATCATCGACTGCGACTTGATGCCCGCCTGACGCACCGTCTCGCGGATGTCCGCCAGCGTTCCCCAGACGATTTTCTGATCGGCGCAGCTGGCCTTGTGGACGACGCAGCACGGGCAATCCGGACCGTAGGCGGGCGTCAATGCTTCGACGACGTCTTTCAAAAGGGTGATGCTGAGGAAAAGGCACATCGTGGCGCCGTGCTTCGCGAGCTCCTCGAGCTTCTCGCCGGGAGGGACCGGCGTCCGCCCCTCGGCGCGCGTCAAGATGACGGTCTGCGACAGCTCGGGGAGGGTGAGCTCACGGCCGATGGCGGCTGCGGCGGCGGAAAACGACGAAACGCCGGGAATGATTTCGTACTCGATTCCGAGCTTGTCCATGCGACGCATCTGCTCGGCGGTCGATCCGAAGACGAGCGGATCGCCCGTGTGGACCCTCGCGACGTCGTCGCCGGCTTGGTGTGCGCGCACGATGATGTCCATGATTTCGTCGAGCGTCATCGAGCTCGAATCGAGCACCCGGGCGTCCGGCCGCGCCCCAGCGAGCACTTCGCGCGGTACGAGCGACCCGGTATAAAAGACGATGGGACAATGGGCGATGAGCTCAGCCGCCCGCAAAGTCACGAGCTTGGGGTCGCCCGGACCCGCGCCGACGATGTATACGCGCATGAATAACTCCTAGAGGCACCGAAGAACCGCGTCTCGGACAACCTGCCAGACGGGGGCCGGAATCATCCCCAACCACCGAGCGTCGACCTCGCCCTCGGGTGGGTCGTCGGCGTCCGGGTCGCCTCCGTGGACGACGAGACGCCAGAGGCGGTCGCTCACCGAGCCGTTGCGCTCGATGACGAAGCGCGCGGCCAGCGCACGAGCGAGCGCTGCGCCCTCGACGTCGAGCGCGAGCCAGGGCGAGCCGAGCGTCGGATCGCCGCATCGCGAGAGCTTGACGAACGGCCGCTCCGTCGCGTCGACATCGGTCGGCGGCTCGAAGCCGGCTGCACGCCAATCGCAAGGCGTTTTGGTGTTGCCGACGAGGTAGTATTCTCCGTCGGTCTCGGCGAGAATCGCACCCGCGAGCCTTCCGACGCGCGCCATCAGTCGTCCTCCGTCTCTGCCGGCTCGCCGAAAGCAAGGGGCCGCTCGGAATCCTCTGGTTCGGCCCGATCGCCGAAGACGAGCGTCCGCCCGGGCCGCTGCCCGGGCAGCGCCTCGCCATCCCAGTCGTACTTGTTCGTATAGCCGCGGGGCGTGACCATGTATCCCTCGAACACGAACGTGTTGCTCGACCCGATGAGCACGGTCGTGAGCATTCCGATCTCGTACTCGAGGAAATGGTCGAGATCGGTCAATACGCGCTGCTCGAGCCTTCTGTACGCGCTCTTCACGAGGGCCACCGGCGTCGCGCCGGCGCGGTGCTTGGCGATGATGTCGTGCGCGAGGACGATCTGACGCGTGCGACGCCCGCTGGCGGGATTGTAAAGGCCGATCACGAAGTCGGCCGCAGCCGCCGCCTCGATGCGGCGCTCAATCGCGGGCCAAGGTGTGAGCAAATCCGACAGGGAAATGGCGCAGAAATCGTGCCCAAGCGGCGCTCCGACGAGCGAGGCGCACGAGTTGAGGGCGGTCATGCCCGGGACGATCCGCAGCTCCGGCGACGCGCCGCGCGTCCAGCCCATTTCCTTGAGCACCTGGAAGACGAGGCCAGCCATTCCATAGACGCCCGCGTCCCCCGACGAAATGATCGCGACCTTCGCCCCTGCTTGTGCGCGTTCGACCGCGGCGCGTGCGCGGCCAATCTCTTCGGTCATGCCCGTCTTGATGATCTCTTTGCCTTCGGTGAGGTGACGAACGAGCTTGATGTACGTCACGTAACCGACGACCAGATCACTCGAGGCGATCGCCTCGAGCGCGGCCGGCGACGTGTGCTGCGAGGCACCCGGACCGATGCCGACGATCGACAGGACTCCCTTCGCACTAACCATCGTGTCCGTCCTTGCGCCGCTTGGGGAACGGGATTCGTGCGACCGCGAACGTCATCGATCGCCCCGCGCCGACTTCCGTATAGGTCTTTTTCGCGACGAGCAGACGCTCTGCGCCGGCCGCCCGGAGCGCCGCCGGCTCTGCAACCCCGCGGGCGCCGACGTGACGCTTGACCGTCTCGGACGGATTTTCGATGCCCGGCTGCGCGTCGAGCTCCGCGGCGCTGAAGATGCGAAGGGGCCACCGCCGCCTCTCCGAGAGCGCGAGCAACGCCGGCTCGTCGGCCTTGAGGTCGATCGTCGCGAGCTCCTTGACCGACTTGCTCGACAGCCCGTGATCGGAAAGGAGCTTGTCGACGCCCCGCTCGACGAGATCGGCGGGTGTACCGCGGTCGCACCCGACGCCGAGGACGAGGGATTTCGGCCGATAGACGACCGCGTTCGCAAAGTGAGCGGGGTGCGCCTTTTCGAGATCGCGATCCGTGACGACCAGAAGGATTCCCCAGGCCATCGGGTCGACATCCTCGAGGGTGACCGCGTAGCTCACCCCCTCGGGCAGGGCGCGGTCTTCCGGCCAAAACGACGGCTCACCAGCCTCCTGGACGAGCAGGACGGGCGCCGCGTTCACGACCGCCGCGCAGCCGCGCGTCACGTTGCGATCGGGATCGTCGAGCACCCAACCGAGGTCCCGACCCAGAATGTCGACCGTCAGCGTCCCGACCGCGTCGGAGGCGGTGGTGACGACCGGCATCGCTTCGAGGATCGATGCGACACGCTCGGTGAATGCGTTGCCGCGACCGACGTGCCCCGAGAGCACGCAAATCGCGAAGCGCGCGGCATCGTCCACGCAGACGACGGCCGGATCGATTTTTTTGTTTTGGAGCAGCGGTGCGACCATCCGCACGACGGCGCCGACGCTGATGACGAAGACGTGGCAATCGTAAGCGGTGAACACTTCGGCGAGGAGCGGCCCCATCGGCAGCGTGAAGCGCCTGGCACTCGGCGGCGCCGAGACCGCCATCTTTTCGGATACAAAGAGGTCCGCTCCCGGCAACGCCTCGACGATCTTGCGCCCGACGGCGACGCCGTGGCGGGTGATCGCGTACACCGCGCACGATCGCCGGGGGCTCATTGCGGTTCGCCGTGGCCGATGAGACGGCCACTCCGATCGCACCGCTTGACGATCATCATCGAGAAGCACCCCCCCCGCTCCTGTCGAAGCTGTCTGACGTCGCCGACGAAACGCTCTTCTGCCATCGTGGCCTTCGACACGAAGAAGGCGCGGTCGGTCAGTCCAGCACGCTCGAGCGCGTCGAGGATCGTCGGCATTTCCTCCCCCAACTTCATGAGCACCACCGTGTCGAATCGGTCGAAGAGATCGACGAGGTCGTCGACTCCGTAGGTGGCCGGCACGATCGCGACCCGCTCGTGGCCGTCGGCAAGCGGGATCTGTCCGATCGCCGCTACCGCCGTGATCGAGGTCACGCCGGGAACGACCTCGACGCGCAGCTCGGGCCATCGTCGGCGCGCCTCTTGCCGAACGTATCCGAACGTACTGAACACCGAAGGGTCTCCCTCGGTCACGAAAGCAACCGATCGCCCCGACGTGAGGTGGACACCGATGGCGTCGACGGCGGCGTGAACGCGCGGTCGAACTTCGTCCGGGTCCTTCGTCATCGGAAAGGTGAGGCGCAGCCGCTCTTTCGTCGCGCGGTCGGACACGACGGGGGCGATGATTTCCCAGGCGACCGATGCGCCGAAGTCGGAGCTGCGCGGCAGCGCGAGAACTTCGACGCTCTCGAGCACGCGCACCGCGCGCAGCGTCAGAAGGTCCGACGCGCCCGGCCCCACCCCCACCCCGTACAGCGTGCCGAGCCCGTTCATGACGGTTTCTCCACCGTCAGAATCTGAATCGGATTGAGCGCCTCGTAGCGCTTGTAGCGCGCGAGCGGCACACCGCGTGAGACCTGGACGAGTGTCACTTCGGGGTCTAGATCGCGCCCGCGGAGCGCGCCATAGGCTTCGGCCAGGTTCTCGAGCGTCACGGCATTGATGACGAGCCGCCCGCCGGGGCGGAGGGCGTCGAGCGCCGCCCGCACGATCTCGTCCATGCTTCCCTTGCTCCCGCCGACGAACACGGCGTCGGGCGCCTCGAGGCCCAACAGCGCTTCGGGCGCGCGCCCCTCGACGACGTGCACGTTGTCCACCCCGAACGTGCGCACGTTGTCGCGGCAGATGGACGCACCCTCGGGGTCCACCTCGATGGCGTAGGCCCGTCCGCGCGGCGCGAGCATCGCGGCCTCGATCGAGACCGACCCAGAGCCCGCGCCGATGTCCCAGAGGACCGAGTCGACGCGCAGGGCAAGCGATGCGAGCGACAGCAGCCTCACCTCGCGTTTCGTGATGAGCCCATTTTTTGGCATTTTTTTCGCGAAGGCGTCTTCGTGCAAAAATGGAATGATCGGGGGGCCGCGAAAGTGCCCCGGGCGCACGAGCAACAGCACGTTGAGCGGGTCGATGTCATGGGTATCGGCGAGGCGCGGTAGCTCGAACCGGCGCACCCGCTCGCTCGGTCCGGAAAGGCGCTCGCAGACCCAGGCGATCCATTCGACATCGCCATGCTCGATCAACCGCGCGGCCAGACGGGCCGGGGTGCTCTCCGCGTCGGTGAACACCGCAACCTTCGATGCGCGCCGCACGCGCGAGACGAACCCCTCGGCGCTTCTTCCGTGGACGGAGACGAATTCCGCGTCATCCCAGATCATGCCGGTCCGCGCGAATGCCCATTGAACCGACGACGGGGCAGGCACGAATTCGACGTGTTCGGTACCCAGCCGCGCGGCGATGCGCCCTCCGATTCCGAAAAAGAGCGGATCGCCGGAAGCGACCACGCACACCTGGTGCTCGTCTGCGAGCGCCGCGACGCGCTCGATGGCCGCGTCCAAGGGGCCTTTGAGCGAGATCCGTTCTCCGGCGAATTGCGGGAAGAACGCCAGGTGGCGTTCGCCACCGACCAGCACCTGCGCCTTCGCGACGGCGTTGACCGCACGGCTCGTGAGGCTCGCGCACCCATCGTCGCCGATGCCGATGACCGTTACGGCTTTGCGCTCGTTCATGCCGGTCCTGCTTCGCGCGGGTGTGCGGCGAGGTAAAGGAGGGCATGCAGGATGGCGACGGCGATTGCGCTGCCGCCCTTTCGACCGCGCGCGACGACGAACGGCACCTCGGATTGCAAGAGCTGCTCTTTCGACTCGGCGGCCGACACGAAGCCGACGGGAACGCCGACGACGAGCGCCGGCTTCACCCCTTCTTCTCGCACGAGACGAAGCACCTCGAGCAGTGCCGTCGGCGCATTGCCGATCGCCACGATCGCGCCGTCGAGCACCCCGAGTCGCCGGGCCTTGCGCATCGCCTCGATGGCGCGCGTCGAGTTCGCGGACTTCGCCTGGGCAATCACGTCCTCGTCCGAGATGAAGCCATGGACACGGCATCCATAGGCCGCGAGACGATCTTCGTTCAATCCGACCGCGATCATCTTCACGTCCACGACGACGGGACATCCACGACGCAGGGCGGTCGTTCCGGCGAGCACGGCGTCAGGCGCGAAGTGCATGAGCGACGTGAACTCGAAGTCTGCGGTCGCGTGAATGACTCTCCGAACGACCTGCCACTCCGACGGCGGGAAAGTGTGGGGGCCGACTTCGGCGTCGATGATGGCAAAACTGTCGTCCTCGATTCCGCGACCACGCGCGGTCATCTGGCGCATGTCGTTCGAAACACTCATGGGCTCTCCTCGGGCGGCTGGCGCATGTCGTTCGAAACGCTCATGGGCTCTCCGCGGGCGGCTGGCGCATGTCGTTCGAAACACTCATGGGCTCTCCTCGGGCGGCTGGCGCATGTCGTTCGAAATGCTCATGGGCTCTCCTCGTGGGGGTGACGGCCCAAGACATTTCCCTCGAAGTCGACGAGGACGGCGCGCACATCGAGCGGCGCCGCCGCATGGGCCGACAGCGTATCGACGACCCGCGCACAGAGCGCGTTACCGAAGCCCGTGAGGCCCTCGCGCTCGGCGAGTTCGAGCACGTGCCGCGCCGTGTTGGCGGCTCGGATCTCGCCGACGACTTCGCCCCCTGCGCCGAGCGCGGACGCGATTGAAGCGAGGAGAGCCATGTTGACCTCCGAACCGGCGGCGTGAGTCATCGTCTTTCCGTCCGCCATCTTCGAAAGCTTGCCGATCATTCCGACGACGACGGCCCGCCGGGCCTTGCGCGCCGCGCAGCGGCGGATTCCGACGCCGACGAAATCGCCGACCTGCACGAAAGCCTCCTCGGGCAGATCCGGATAGAGGCGCATGGCGTAGGCCTCGGACTTGCCGCCGGTCGTGAGGATCAATGCGTCCACGCCGCGCTCTCGAGCGACGTCGATCGCCTGCACGACGCTGGCCTTGTATGCCGCCGTCGAGTACGGCTTGACGATTCCTGTCGTGCCGAGAATCGAGATGCCGCCGAGGAGGCCCAGGCGGGCGTTGATCGTCTGCTTTGCCATCTCCTCCCCGCCGGGAACGGAGATCGTGACGACAGCGCCCGCGCGGGCCCCCTTCGCGAGCTCCTCTTGAACCATCTCGGTGATGTTGCGGCGAGGGACGGGATTGATGGCCGGACTTCCGACTTCCAGCCCGAGCCCCGGCTTCGTGACGCGCGCGACCCCCTCTCCACCTCGAAGGTCGACGCCGGGCGAGTCGCAGAGCTTTACCTGGGCGACAATCTCGGCCCCGTGCGTGCAGTCGGGATCGTCGCCGCCGTCCTTGACCACGCTGCAGAGCGCGGTCTCGTGCCCTGGCTCGCAACGCTCGAGGGTGAAGACCTGGTGTCGCCCGTTGGGGAGCGTCGTCTCGATCTCGTCGATGGGCGCCTGCACGACGAGCACCCGCGTCGCAGCCTTGGCCGCCGCCGCGGCGCACGCTCCCGTCGTGAACCCCTCGCGCTTGCCCTTCGGGTCGCGGGGACGGGGGGCCGTCCGGAGAATGCGCGGCGCCGCGGACATCACGACATGCTCTTCTTGTCCGGATTGTGGAAATAGCACTCGATGCGCACGTCGATGCCAGCGAGCCGATCGATCAGAGGATGAACGATGGCTCCATCGCCCGTCGCGATGACCGCGGCCGGAGGGGTTTCGGAGACCCGCCGGTCGATGTGCGCGAGCGCCGGCGCGACGCGCTCTTTCGACCGGACCGGAGGAATGGCGGCATTCGCGAAGTGGACGCCGGCCCCCTCCACCCGTTCGCGCACCATGTCGATCGACAGGAAGTCCTCGTCGGGGTCATGCAGCCAAAGTACCGAGGAAGGTCTCTGCGATCCGGCGGCGACCGCCTGGGCCACGATGCCGAGCGCGGAAGTGATGCCCGTATCGGTGGCCAGGAGGACTGTGCAGGGAGCGAGCCCGCCCGCCGGCACGAGCTTGCCCCAGGGTCCGCTGAACGTGAGCTCGGTCCCGACGGGTGCGGCGTGGAGCGCGCTGGACCCCGGGCCACCCTCGATCCGCTTGATGGTGAGCCGGGCGCGGTGCGGGCCATCGCCGACCGGAAGCAGCGAATACGCACGTTTGATCGCCTTGTCGCCGACGCTGAGCCCGGTGTGGACGATGACGTAGCGCCCGCCGAGGTCGGCCAAGCGCTCCCCTCCCACCCACTCGACGTCGAGCGCGCGGGTTGCGGGCCCGACCTCGCGCGACGCGACGATGCGCAATGTTTTGGGGTTCGCAGCCATCGGTCAGTCTGCTGGAAATAGCTCGTGAACGAGTTCGTGCATCTCGTCGAGCTCGCGACCGAGTCGGGCGAGGCCGTCGACATGGGCCCGAAGCTCGAGCTCGACCTTTTTGGTGAGCACGACCAAGCTGCGCAGATACGGTAGCTTGGCGTCCGTCGACGACGCGCGGGCGACCCTCTGGTGCAGCGCGCCGAGCGCCGTCGTGTAGAGGCTCGTGATCGCCGCGAGATCGTGGGCCGCCGCCAGGGAGGCCAGGGGGCCAGGCTCCGTCGCTGCCGTTCCGAGCTCGAGAAGCTCGTGGGCACGATCGGCCAGGTCGTTCTGGCCGAGGACGTTCATCAGACCGAGCCGCAGCGCGGCGATTTCGTGGCATGCCATCGCATGTTCCTTCCGTCGAATATTCACTGCAAAATGTCGTCGACGAGGCGCGCCACCAGGCGATCCTCGAGCAGATGTTCATGCACGATCTCCGCGGCGTCCCGGAGGCCGACGCCACGGTAAAAGACGCCGTCCGGGTAGACGGCGACCGTGGGCCCCTCCCCGCAACGTCCCATGCAGCTCGTGCGCGTCACGCGAATCTGGCGGGCTAGACCTGACTGCTGGACACTTTGCCTCATCGACTCGAGCACGCCGAGGCTGCCGCGATCCGCGCAGTCCGCGTTGCAGCAGACGAAGACGTGCTTTTTCAGCGGACGATGCGCGTGCAGGGGCATCGCAGCCTGCCCGTGGGTCATCGTGTGACGCACGCTGTAGAGGAGAGCGCGAAGGCCGCCGACTTGGCCTTCCAGCCCGGGCATGGCCGTCCGGTACTGGCAGGTGTCGCACGGCAAGGGAGCCTCGCCTTCGAGCACCTGCCGGACGCGCTCGTCCACGACCGCGAGGAGCCGCTCGTCCGCCCCGAGATGCGGCGCAAGCGCCGTCTTGATCCACGGGTGGCGCGACGCGAACCTGTCGAGCTCCTGCGCCAGATTCGCGAGCAGCCGACCGGCATAGAGCACGTAGGGCAAGGCGATGAGGCGCTCCGGGCCCAACCGCGCGACGAGCTCCAAGGATGTCTCGACGCGGGGCTGGGCGATGCCAAGGAAAGTGGCCTCCATGTGCATGAGGCCTCGGCGTTCACCGATGAGGCGAGCGAGCTTGAAAAAATCGCCGTTCGCGTCCGGGTCGCTCGCGCCCCGGCCAACGACCAGAAGGAGCGTCTTGGCGCGCCCTGCGGGGTCGTCCGGGGCCACGGAGGCCGCCCGATCCCATGCAAGGTCGACGAGCGACGGATGGACTCCCAAGGCGCGCGCGGCCGAGAAGCTCACGTTCGGAAACCGACCGCGGGCCGCAGCAAGGGCCAACGGCACGTCATTCTTCACGTGACCGGCCGCAAAGAGCAGGAGCGGAGCCACGATGACACGACGCGCGCCGATCGCGGCGGCCTGCAGGGCCTCGGCGAGCAACGGACGAGCCAGCTCGATGTACGCCGTCTCGACGCGCCACTGCGGGTGACGCGTCCGGACCGCTTGGGCGACCCGTTCGTGCTCCTCGTTCGCGGCCGGATCGCGGCTCCCGTGCCCAAGAAGCACGACGCACGTGTCGTCCGCTCCCAATTTGAGCCAGGGGTCACCCATACCGCGCCCCCGGCACCGGACCCGACGGGCGAGGCGCGAAAGCACGGAAGTTCATAAAAATCGAATCGGCACCGGAGGTGAAGTCCGCACCCGGTTGCCGCGCAGCCGAGCCCATGAGGCACCTCGCGCGTGGAACTTCGGGCAGGTCTCCTGGCTCGTGAATTCAGCAGCTCGTGCTGCAGCGCCCCACCCTCCTTCCCGCACCTCCGTAGCGAAGTGCAGTGGCGTTTGGATGGGACTCTCCACTTTACAGTGGCGGGACCGCGCCGGCGTTTCACCGGCTTCCCTCTTGTGCCCTCGCGGGCACCCGAAGCGGTTTCTAGATTGTCAAAGACGAACACGGCTCTACCGGCGAAGCGCGCCCGGTGTCAAGGTGTGGCGGCGCCGACTGCTGCCTCGGCCGGTGCGGGGCCACGCCTTTTCGAGCGCCCCGCACCCTTCTACGACTTCGCGCCACTCGCCGGGCGGCCCCGAAGCGAGCCACCATCCTGAGGTTGCTTGCGACGGCGCCCTCGCAAACGCACCCTCTTGGCGGACGGAGAACGATGCCGCCATGGATCTCGCCTCGAGAGCCGCCGACGCGGCCCGCTGGATTCGCAACGATCGCCGGTCGATCGGCAGAAAGATCGACCGCGGCATCGGATGGGTCCGGGCCGCCATTTTGCTCCGCAACTGCACGCGAGGCCCTCTCGTCAACGCGCAGGGTCATGTGCGGGTGGTGACGGAAGGAAGCATCGAGCTCGGCGAGCGAGTCCAATTCCTGCCCGGCGTCATCCCCGTCGAAATCATCGCGAGGCCCGGAGCCAAGCTCTTCATCGGCGGTCGATGCATGTTCAACTATGGCGTGTCGATCGAGGCGAAGCGCAGCATCCGCATCGGGCGGGGATGCAGACTCGCCTCGATGGTGCGCATTCATGATTTCGACGACCAAAGAGAAGCGCCGGTGACCATCGGTGACGACGTTTGGCTGGCCCACGGAGTCATCGTGGAGCCGGGGGTGTGCATCGGCGACGGCGCCGTCGTCTCGGCGGGCAGCGTCGTCGTCGGCGACGTGCCCGAGCGAACGCTCGCGGCCGGCAATCCGGCGCGGCATATACCTCTCTAGCTCCGCGATCGCCTAACCGGGCTCCGCGTGCGGCCTCAGCCACGTCGGGACGATGGCACGCGGCGAGCTTGGTGGGGGTCGGTCATGGCCCAGGACCCCCCAGCATGCACACCCCCCAATCCGGCGTTCGGGTGATGAAGCGAGTCCGATCACTTGCCCGATCGCGGCTCGCTACGCGCCTCCTTCGATTCACTCCCCTTCGTCACGCGTGGCGGATTGAGCTCGACGGGGCAGTCGATGCGACGGGAACGATCTGGCTCCCGGGCCCGGGACGCGTTCGGGTGGGCCGTCGCGTTCGCCTCTGCGGGGAAAGCGCGCCGATCGAGTTGCGAGCGCATCCGGGAGGCGAGATTCACATCGACGATGACGCCGTCATCGAGGGCGGCGTCTCCATCGAAGCGACCGAGTCGGTCTACATCGGGCCGCGCGCTCACATCGGGGCGTTTTGCAAGATCATCGACAATCACTTCCATCGCGTCGACGGGGACCGAGAGGCGTGGTCAGAGTCGGTCCGCGTCGTCGTCGGACCGGACGCGGTCGTCGGTCCGCACGCGATCTTGCTGCCGGGCGCCGAGCTCGGGGCCCGCGCCTGGGTCGGCGCGGGACGGGTGCTGTCGTCGCGGATCCTCGCCGGGAGGGAGCTCGTAGAAGGCCTGCTCGAGTGTCCGGTCCTCAAGGAGAACGCATGAAGCGGGCCCGACTCCAGGCGGAGCCGCCCACCCGACGAGACCTCGTAGCGCTTTGGCGCTCGGTCGGCAGCCTCGCCCGTGCGCGGGTCGCGCTGCGAGGAGCCCGCCGCGGGCCGGGCGTCGAATGCCACGGCAGAATGCTCGTCAGCGGCCATTCGGGCATCGAGATCGGCGCACGCGCGATCTTCCTCGGTGGCGCGTTTGCGACCGAGCTGCGCTGCGAGGATGGCGCTCAAATCGGCATCGGGTGCGGCACCGTTCTCATGGACGGCGTGTCGGTCGTTGCCGCAAGGAGCGTTCGCATCGGCGCGAACTGCAAAATGGGGTCGCTCGTGCGCGTCCGTGACAACGACGGCCGTCGCACGGCGCCCGTCACGATCTTCGACGAGGTGCGCCTCGGGCGCGGCGCCATGGTCGAGCCAGGTTCGGTCGTGGGACGAGGCGCGGTCGTGGCCGCCGGGGCAGTCGTTTGCGGCACGGTGCCGGACGGCGCCTTCGTCATAGGCAACCCCGCCCGTTACGAGCTTTTCGAAAAGGGCCAACGGCGCGATCCGAACGGGGTGCTCGACGCCGTCGAGCGAGGGCACGAAAAGAACCCGAAGGGCGGCGGCTTGGACGCAGCCTGCGATGGTGGCGGCGGCGGTGAGCACGCCCTGCGCGTCGCAGCCCCCAATGACATGGTGAGCGCGCACGTTCTGCGCATCGCGGCCGGGGACATCGACGACCCGGAGCGGCCCTCGCCGAGGGCCATTCGGATGGCCATCATCGAGTGGCTCGACGATACGCGTCACTTCGGCGAAGCCGAGAGCCGGATCACGAGCGACGCAATGTCCCTTCGCGAAGGTGGCCTGCTGGACAGCCTGGGTCTCGTTCAGCTCGTGCAGATGCTCGAAAAAAAATTCGGGATCCCGATCGACCGCGAGCGCATGGCCGCACCGGATTCGCGGAGCATCGACGCATTCGTCCGGCTCATCATGGAGCCGACGCCGGAGTCAACATGAAACATCTTCTCCATTCCGTCGACGCGGCCAAGGCCGCCCACTCGCAGCTCGCAGACTTCGCCCGGTTCGTCGAGACGAGGGTTGGACGAACCATGGCCGACTACCGCGCCCTGCACGCGTTTTCGATCTCCGACATCGAATCATTTTGGAGCCTGTTTCTCGAGTGGAGCGCCGCTCGGACGTCGGGCGATGCCGGTCCGGCATGCGTCGGGACCGAGGTCGAGACGGCTCGATTTTTCCCTGGGATCCGACTGTCGTGGGTCGAACATGTGCTGGCCGAGGGCGACGGATTCGCAGAGGACGAGGTTGCCGTCATCGCCTGCGACGAGACGGGGGCACGGCAGGAACTCTCGCGTCGCGCGCTGCGCCGGAGGGTCCGCGCACTCGCGGCGGGTCTCGAAAGTCTCGGGGTGGGCGCGGGGGACCGCGTCGTGGCCGTCGTCGGCAATCGTGCCGAATCGGTCATCGCGTGCCTCGCGTCCGCGTCGATCGGCGCCACTTGGTCATCGGTCGCGCCGAGCATGGGCGTCGAGGCCGCGCTGGCTCGATTTGGCCCGCTCGAGCCGACTGTGCTCTTCGTGCAGCACTCGGCCGCCCAAGGCGGCCTCCGGCTCGAAGTACCCGCTCCCGAGCTTGCCCGAGGCCTTCCGTCACTTCGGGTCGTCGTCTCGCTCGACGAGGCCGCGCCCGCGATGCCCTTGCCATGCGCCGCGTTCGATCTTGGCGAGCTTGAGAAAATCGGCGCGGACAAGGCCGGTACGGACCCGCACGCCCTATGGCCGCGCTTTGCGTTCGACCATCCGCTCTTCACGCTTTTTTCTTCCGCCACGACGGGAGCCCCGAAGTGCATCACCCACGGCCACGGCGGCACGCTCCTCGAGCATCTGAAAGAGCACCGGCTTCATTGCGATCTCGGACCGGCCGACCGCTTGCTCTTTCAAACATCGACGGGCTGGATGATGTGGAACTGGCAGCTTTCCGCGCTCGCCACCGGCGCCGCAATCGTGCTTTACGACGGCTCGGTGTCGCATCCCGATCCCGATTCGCTCCTTCAAATCGTGGCGCGTGAACGCGTCACGGTGTTCGGCACGAGCCCGGCCTATCTGCAATACGCACGAGACGCGGGTCTGCATCAAGCCCGGCACCTTCTGGCGGGCGTGCGCGAAATTCATTCGACCGGGTCGGTGCTCTTCGGCCCGCTGCACCGCTGGGCTCGGGAGCATTTCGCCGACGCGCCCATTCAATCGATTTCCGGCGGCACCGATATCTTGGGATGCTTCGTCATGGGCAGCCCCTGGACGCCCACCTACGAGGGCGAGAGCAGCTGCATCGGCCTCGGCCTCGACGTGCGCGCCTGGACGCCGCAAGGAGCGGGGATGGAAGGGCCGGGCGAGCTCGTGTGTGCGCGACCCTTTCCATCTCGCCCGGTCGGGTTCGTGGGGGACCCCTCGGGGCGGAAACTCCACGAGACCTACTTTGCGCAGCACGAAGGACTCTGGACTCACGGAGATCTCATCGAGCGCACGAGCCACGGCACCGTGCGCGTCGTCGGCCGTTGCGATGGGGTGCTCAACATCCGAGGGATCCGCATCGGACCGACGGAAATCTACGAAGTTCTTGCCAGCGCTGCGCCCGAGGTGGTCGACGCCATGGCGGTCGACGAAGAAGCGGTCGATGAGCCGGGAGGCAAGCGACTCATTTTGTTCGTCGTACTGAAGCGCGGGGCGATTCTCGATCGTTCCCTCGTCCTCCGCCTGAAAAAAGAGATCCATCGCAAAACCTCGAGCGCCCACGTTCCCTCCGAGATCGTCCAAGTCGACGACCTACCGAAGACGTTCAGCGGCAAGAAGTCCGAGGTCGCATTGCAGGACGCGTTGCACGGCCGCGCGGTCCGCAATCGGTCGGCGCTGGCCAACCCCCAGGCGATCGACGAAGCGCTCGATCGGCTCCGGCGACATCGGTCGCCGCGTCGTGAGGCCGGAGCCGATCCGAATCCACGCCCCCGTCGCGAATCAGTCTGAGAATTGTTCATCTCGGGGCTCTGCCCCGAGATCGCGACCCGTGGCGCCGGGGCGACGCCGTGCGACACTCCGGACGGACGACGGACGACGGACGACGGACGACGGACGACGGACGACGGACGACAGCACCACCCTCTGCCTGAGACAGAAGCGATGCCGGACCTCTACGAAGAACGACGCGCCCAGATGTTTCCGCGCCTGGACGAGTCGCAAATCAATCGCGTGCGAGCCCTCGCGACGACCCGCCACGTCTCGGCCGGCGAAGTCGTGTTCGATCAGGGCCAATCGACCTCCGGCATCTTCGTCCTCTTGTCCGGGGCGCTCGAAGTCGTGCGGCCGGGCCTCGGCACTGCGGAGCTCGTCACGGTGCACCGGGCCGGGGAATTCACAGGCGAAGTCAGCGCGCTCGCCGGTCGCCGCAGCCTGGTGCGCGGCCGGATGATCGAGGCCGGTGAACTCCTCGTGATCCCCGCCGACGCCCTTCGACATCTCGTGCAGGAAGATCCCGACCTGAGCGAGATTCTGATGAGGGCTTTCATCTTGCGCCGAACCGGCCTCATCGCGCTCGGAACCGGCGACGCCGTGCTCGTCGGCTCGCTTCACTCGGCGGGCACCCTGCGGCTGCGCGAGTTTTTCACCCGCAACGGCCACCCGTACGCGTACGTCGACGTCGACAGCGACCCCAGCGTACAGGCCCTCCTCGATCGATTTCGGGTGCGGGTCGAAGAAGTGCCGATCGTCATCTGCCGGGGCGAACGTGTCCTCAAGAACCCGACGAACGCGGAGGTCGCCGATTGCTTTGGCTTCAACCGGGCGCTCGACCCGACGGCGCTGCGCGATCTCGTCGTCATCGGCGCGGGGCCCGCCGGTCTGGCGGCGGCCGTGTACGCTTCCTCCGAGGGGCTCGACGTGTCGGTCATCGAGGCGAACGCGCCGGGCGGACAGGCCGGTACGAGCTCCAAGATCGAAAACTATCTCGGCTTCCCGACTGGCATCTCGGGAGAGGCCCTTGCGGGACGCGCGCTCGCGCAGGCGCTCAAGTTCGGCGCCGAAGTCTCGGTCGCCAGGACGGTCTCGCGCTTCGCTTGCGATTCGAAGACCGGCTACGCGATCACGCTGTCCGATGGCTCGACACTCCGCGCGCGCGCGGTCGTCATCGCGAGCGGGGTCCAGTATCGAAAGCTCGACGTGCCCGGCCTCGCGCGGTTCGAGGGCGTCGGCGTCTACTACGGCGCGACTCATATCGAGGCGGAGCTTTGCAAGGGCCAAGAGGTCGTCGTCGTCGGAGGTGCCAATTCCGCAGGGCAGGCCGCGGTGTTCCTCTCGGGACGAACGCGGCGTGTACACGTCCTCGTGCGACGGGACGGACTGACCGACACGATGTCTCGCTATCTGATTCAGCGGATCCGAGACACTGCGAACATCACCGTTCACCCCCACGCCGAGGTCGTCGCCCTCGAAGGCGGCGATCGGCTCGAATCGGTCCAATGGCGCGACCCCGAGGGCATCGAGCGGCACGCCATCGGGCACCTCTTTTCGATGACGGGGGCGGCTCCCAACACCCACTGGCTCGAGGGGTGCGTCGCGATGGACGAGAAGGGTTTCGTGAGGACCGGAGCCGACCTCCCGGCGGAAGATCGGAGGGTCTGGACGGTTGCCAGGGCGCCCTTCATGCTCGAGACGAACCGGCGCGGCGTCTTCGCGGTCGGCGACGTGCGTTCGGGCAGCGTGAAGCGCATCGCGTCGGCCGTCGGCGAGGGCTCGGTATGCATTCAGATGGTCCAGCGCGCGCTCGCCGAGTGAGCGGCAGAGCACGTCGGCCAGCGGCGAGGCCTCGGTATGCATTCAGATAGTCCAGCGCGCGCTCGCCAAGTGAGCGGCAGAGCACGTCGGCCAGCGGCGAGGGCTCGGTATGCATTCAGATGGTCCAGCGCGCGCTCGCCAAGTGAGCGGCAGAGCACGTCGGCCGGCCGGCGCGCGCATCACCTGGCGGATTCCGCGCGTACCTTCATCCCCTCCACCAACCGGTCGCTCGGCCTCGCCACGACGGCGTCGGTCTCCCGGAGACCCGAGGCGATGGCCAACTGGTCGCCCATGTCGCTGTCGATCTTCACCGTGCGCCAGTGGATCTCGTCGCCCAGCACGAGGGCCAAGCGGGTCCCATCCGCGTTGAAGACCAGTGCCGTCGACGGTACGAGGAGCGGCGCATCGCTCCGGGCGATGGGCAACGCGAGCTCGGCGTACATGCCGGCGATGAGCGCGCGATCGGCATTCGGAACGCGCACTTCGGTGAGCAGCGTCCGGGTGGCCGAGTCGAGCTCGTTCGCCGTTCGGGTGATCGTACCCTTGAAGGCCCGATCGGGAAATTCGCGGATCGACAGGGTGGCCTCGTCGCCGACGCGAACGGAGGGTGCGTAGAGCTGCGGCACGTTGACGAACACGCGCATGACATCCGTTCTCGACACCCTGAAGAGCGCCTGACCGCTCGTGATCCCCGCGGTGACGAGCTGGCCGGTTTCGGTCAACCGCGCGGTGACGACGCCGTCGAAGGGTGCCGTCACGAGTGCAAAGCTCTTGAGCTCTCGAAGCCGGCGGACGTTTGCATCGGAGCTCGCGAGCGCGGCCTCTGCCGCCTGTACGTTGGCCCTCTGCGAGTCGAGTGTGGCCTTCCGCTCGTCGGTCTCCTGCTGAGACACGACCCCGGACGGCACGAGCGACGTGTAGCGCTGCATTTCGACTTGAGCGAGCTCTCGCTGGGTCTTCGCTTGTTCGACGAGAGCCTTCGATTGATTGGTCGAGGCCTGCGCCTGTCGCAGCTCTTGATCGACTTCGGGGATCTCGATTTCCGCCATGATCTGGCCTTCCCGCACGGCGTCGCCGAGATCGACGCTGTACGAGCGCACGTACCCATTGGCGCGGGCGAAGACCACGGTCTCCTTGAGTGGTTGAACGGACCCGGGCAAAGACAGACTGCCCCGGGTCGCGGCGGGCTTGGGGTTCACGATCGAAACCCGCGCAGGCTCGGTGGCTGCACGTTCATCGTCTCGGCGAGCCGCTGCCCGATCGAGCACCCGCGGGATGGCCCCGGCAAAGACGAGTGCGACGAGGGCCGCGAGCGCGAGCGCCGAGAGCAGCGCCAGCGTTCGTCGGGAGGGTCGGTACAGGGCCGGGGCGAATTCGGCGTCGTGGCGCGGGTCGGCAGGCGGCACGGCTTGCTCACTGTCCATGGGAGAGGCCCTCGGTGATGACCGGCGGACGCGGCGGCGCCTTTCGCCATGCGCTGTACACGACGGGAACGAAAAAGAGCGTTGCGAAGGTCGCGACGATCAAACCGCCGATGACAGCGCGCCCGAGCGGCGCATTCTGCTCGCCGCCCTCGCCGAAGCCGAGCGACATGGGGAGCATGCCGAGAATCATGGCGAGTGCCGTCATCACGACCGGGCGAAGACGGGTAATCCCGGCCAGCCAAGCGGCACGGCGGGCATCGGCCCCCTCGGCGCGCTGATCGTTCGCGAAGGTGACCATCAGAATCGAGTTGGACGTCGCCACCCCGATGCTCATGATGGCCCCCATCAAGGCAGGCACCGAGAGCGGCGTGCGCGTGCTGAACAGCATCCAGCAGATGCCCGCGAGAGCCCCGGGCAGCGCCGTGAGGATGATGAGCGGATCGAGCCACGATTGAAAGTTGACCACCATGAGAAGGTAGACGAGCACGATGGCGAAGACGATCCCGTACGCCAGCCCGCGGAAGCTCGATTCCATGCTCTGGACCTGGCCGCGCATGACCACCGTCGTCCCTCGCGGCAAGCGAGACGCCGCGTCCGCGATGATCTTCTCGACGCCTGCCGCAACGGAACCGAGATCGGCTCCTTGCACGTTCGCGAGAACGTCGAACGTCTGAGCGACGTTGAAGTGCGTGATGTTGACGGGGACGTCGTCGCGACGGATGGTCGCGAGGTTGCCGAGCGTTTGAGGATCGCCGCCCGCCACCGGGTACGAAATGGGGGTGTTGCGGATCGCGCCGATCGAGTCGACCTTGTACTGGGGCGTCTGCACCGCCACGAGGTACTGCACCCCCTTTTTGGGATCGAGCCAAAAGTTGGGCGAGACGGTGCCGCTCGAGCTCAGCGAGACGAGCAAGTCGTCGGCGACTTGCTTTTGCGTGATGCCTTGCTGGTCGGCCTCCACGCGATCCACGTCGATTTTCAAGTCCGGCGCGCCGACGACCTGCTGCAGATGGACGTCGACGGCACCCGGGACGTGCGTCATGGCGCCGCGAAGCTCGCGCGCGATTCGAAGGTTGTCCTTGAGGTTGCTCAGCGGACCGACCACCTGGACGTCGATCGGAGCCGAGAGCCCGAAATTGAGCACCTGCGTCGTGATGTCTGGTGCGAGGAAAAACACGTCGACGGCCGGAAAAGCCTTCGCCAGGCGCTGCCTCAGCGCTTTCACGTACCCGGGGGTGGGGGCATGCTTTTCGGGGTTGAGCGCGATCAGAATCTCGCCGTCGGCCGACGAGATCATCGACGGGTCGCCGAGGGTGAGGTTGATTCCGCTGATGGGCGCGCCGATGTTGTCGATCATCGTCGACAGCTCCTCCCGCGGGACGGTCGAACGAATCTCTTGCTCGATGCGGCCGAACTCGAGCTCCGTCTCTTCGATGCGCGTCCCTGGGGGGCAGCGAACGTGGAGACGCATCTGCCCTGCATCGACGGATGGAAAGAAATCGCGCCCGAGGACCGGACCGAGAGCAGCGAATGACACGCAAACGAACGCGACGAAGAGGACCGACACGCGTCGCCGGTGATCGAGAGCCCAATCGAGAAACCCGCCGTAGGAGCGGCGCCAACGTTCGAACACGACGTTCCAGCGCTCGTGGATCCGCCACACGATGTCTTCGCGCGCGCCGTGGCCCTCACCCGTGTACCTGTGAAGCTCGACGCCGAGCAGGTGGTTCACCATCGTCGGCACGAGCGTTCGGGACAAGAGGTAAGAGGTCAGCATCGCGAAGACGACGGCCATGGCGAGCGGCGTAAAGAGAGAACGGGCGGCGCCCGCGATGAAGACCACGGGAACGAAGGCGATGCAGATGCAGATGGTCGCGACGAACGCCGGCGTCGCAATCTGTTGAGCCCCGTCCAATATGGCTCGTACGAGCGGCTTTCGTTGAGCGATGTTTCGATGCACGTTTTCGATTTCGACCGTGGCGTCATCGACCAGAATGCCGACCGCCAGCGACAAGCCGCCGAGCGTCATGAGGTTGAGCGAGTGGCCGAGCGCCGCCAGGACGATGATCGAAACGAGAATGGAGAGGGGTATCGAGATGACCACGATGAGCGTGCTGCGCCAGCTGCCGAGAAAAAGGAGAATCATCAATCCGGTCAGACCTGCCGCAATCACGGCCTCCCTGACGACGCCCTGGATCGAGGCCCGCACGAACACGGATTGGTCGAAAAGAAAATCGAGTTTGTACTCCTTGGGCAGCGTGGCGAGGATGCCGGGCATCACGGCGCGGACCCGCGACACGATGTCGAGCGTCGAGGCGCCCGCTGCCTTGAGGATCGACATGAGAACGCCATGCCGGCCGTCGGCCCGCACGACGCTCGTCTGGGGCGCGAAGCCGTCTCGCACTTGCGCAACGTCTCCGATGGTCACGGTGCTGCCGTTCACGGTTTTGATCGGCATTCGCGCGATCTCTTGGATGGCGTCGGCGCCGCTGTTCAGGCGAACGTTGACCTCTTGCGCTCCGAGCTTCACCGTCCCCGACGGCAAGATGAGGTTTTGCAAGTTGAGTGCATCGCTCACGTCGCTCGGCGACAAGCCGTGGGCATAGAGCCTGGGCAAATCGATATCGATCATGATCTGCCGCTGCTTGCCCCCGAAGGGGTACGGCATTTGTGCGCCTTGGACGGTCGCCAGCCCAGTCCGCAGGAAGTTCGTCGTCAGGTCGAAGATCGCTTGTTCCGGAAGGGTGTCGGAGTGGATGGACCCCTGGATGATGGGAACGTTCGATGCGCTGTACTGGAGGACGAGCGGCGGTGTGATTCCAGGGGGAAACTGGCGGAGCACGGTCTGGGAGATCGCGGTGACCTGCGCGGTCGCTGCGTCGACGCTCGTGCCGGGATGGAAGAAGATCTTCACGACCCCGACGCCGTTGATGGTCTGGCTTTCGATGTGCTCGATCCCGTTCACCGTGGTCGTGACCGCGCGCTCGTAGTTCCCGGTGACGCGCTTTTCCATCTCTTCGGCCGTGAGGCCCGGGTACTGCCAGACCACCGCGACGACGGGGATGTCGATTTCTGGGAAGATGTCGGTGGGCATCTTCACGATGGCAAAGACGCCCCCGAGCACGATGACCATGGCCATGACGACGAACGTGTAGGGGCGACGTAGGGCGAGCCGGACGATCCACATGGGTAGCTTGCGAAGGTTTTAGGGACGGAGCAGACGCGCCCGCCGGACCGTGAGAACATGACTCCTACTCGATGAGGACGAAACCCTCGAGATGGACGCTCAATCAGACCTTTTCGTTGCTGACTGTCGGCATGGCGGCGGTCGTCGGGCTCCTCTTTGTCGGATTTCTCGATGCATCGCGCCGGTCCATCCTCCAGACGGCAGAGCAGCTCCGGAGCCTGGCCGCGCAACGGGTTGATGAGCTCGTAACGCTCCAGCTCGGCAGTGCGAAGCGGGCCGTCTCCGACGTGGAACGCCAAATGCGCGCAGGGGTGGTCGATGCCGACGACGAGGCCGGCCTCGAGCGGTCATTGTTCGTCGCGCTCATGGACTCACCGAACCTGTCGGAGGTGACGTTCACGCGCGCGTCGGACGAAGGTTACGACGACGATGGGGCTCTTCGGGTCTCTCGAGCAGGCCGCTTTCAGCTCGCCCTCGTCCGGGGCGCCGCTGGCTCCGCGGGCGGGCCGTCCACCCGCCGGATCACCGAGCGCGACGGTCGATGGGTCGAGGAGCAGCGGGAGCGGCCGGCGGGCGACGCGTTCCATGCCGGCGCTTTCGTGCTCACCGGTGCGGCCACGGATCCGACGAGCAGTCCGACGTTCGTGTCGCCCGCCGCCCGCGGCGCACGGGGCCGCGCCGTCTGGAGCGATTTGCATTGGTCCGACCTCGGTTCGTCGGCTCCCGATCGGGTGGCGATGACCGTGCAGAAGGCCGTCTTCGATGGGCACGATCGCTTTCTCGGAGTGCTGCGCGTCGGGCTGCTCACCCAGGCAATCGACCGCGCAACGCGAATCCGCGCGATCGAGGACGTTGGGGCGGACCCGCATCGCATCTTCCTGTGCGACGCGCGTGGGCGCCTTCTTTCGCGTGTGGCGGACGACGACCACCTCGAGTTGTCGGGCGACGATTTGCGCTTCGTCTCGCCTCACGCACCGGCCGAAATCGTTGCGGCGCTGGCCAATCCGCTACTTTCGATCGTCGCAGCTGGGCAAGAGGCGTCGGGCCGCTTCGTGGCCGGAGGCCGCCGCTACCTCGTTACGTTTCGCAGGCTCGCGGAGACGCAGGACTGGATCGTGGGCGTCGTCGTGCCCGAGGCGCATTACACGAGGCGGCTCGAGGCGGTGCGCGACGCGGTTCTCTTTCCGGGTCTCGCCGTCTTGGCGCTGGCCTTGGCAGCAGCCGTGCTGGCGGTGGGCGCCGCGCAGCGTGCCCTCGCGGAAGTCGAGCGGGCCACCAAGTCCATGGCGGCCTTCGAATTCGCCGCTGGGGTCGCCCGCTCCGCGTTTCGAGACATCGATCGGGTCCTCGAGAGCCTCGAGCGCGCGAAGACGGCTCTGCGAACACTCGGCAAGTACGCCCCGATGGACCTCGTCCGACAAATTTACGAGACCAATCGGGAGCCCAAGCTGGGCGGCGAAGCCGTCGACGTGAGCGTGATGTTCACAGACATCGAAGGCTTTACGACCCTGGCGGAGACGGTGACGCCGACGGAGCTCGCGGACGCGCTCGGTGCCTACCTCGCCGTCATGACGGCCGCCGTGCGCGAGACGGGCGGGATCGTCGACAAATTCATCGGCGATGCCGTCATGGCCCTGTGGAATGCGCCCGCTCGGGTGCCCGAACACGCTCGTTCGGCATGCCGAGCCGTGCTGGCATGCGAAAAGGCAACGGCGGCACTCTACGGGTCGGCTGCGTGGCGAGGACTGCCTCCGCTCGTGACACGTTTCGGGATTCACTGCGATCGGGCTCTCGTCGGGCACTTCGGAGCGCCGGAACGAATGAGCTTTACCGCGCTCGGCGACGGTGTGAACCTGGCGTCGCGGCTCGAGGGCCTCGGAAAGCAATACGGCGTGACGCGCCTCGTCAGCGAGGCGGTCGTCACCTCCGCGGACGCCGAATTCGATTTTCGGCGGATGGACCGGGTTGCCGTAAAGGGCAAGACGCACGCGGTCATCGTCTATGAACTGCTCGGCTTACGCGGGACCGCGCGCACCGCCGCCATCATCGCGTACGAAGCGGCCCTCGACGACTACCAGGGGCGCCACTTCGATGCGGCTTGCGCGAAACTGGCCCCTCACCTCGAAACCGATCGCCCGTCCCGCGTGCTCTTCGATCGATGCGTGTCGTTCCTCCAGCACCCGCCTCCGGACGACTGGAACGGGATATTCGTTGCCGTATCGAAATAGGATGCCGAGAGCCGACGAGGCCCGAAAACCAGGCAATCGGCTCACGCCCGACTGGAGCCCTTCAAACCTTCGAATTCTCCGCACCCCGGTACTCGCCTTTTCGGCGGAAGACGAAGATGCAGCCGCCCACCCTGTCCTTTGCCTCGAGGCGAATGGTCGTTCGAACGCATCGCGCTTCCTCGAACGCCGGAGCCGCCATCCGCCGGACGTAGTCCTCGCCGTGTGCGAAGCGCCCGGATGGTTGCACGCGATAGCCGTCCCCGCCCGCTGATTCCACGCTGAACGCCAGCAGCCCACCCGGGCGGATGGCCCGGGAGAGCGCGGCAAAGAGCGGGCCGAGGTCACCGAAATAGATCCAGACGTCGGCGGCGACCACCAAGTCGAATGCACCGGGCGAGATTTCGAGGAAGTCGGTCAACTCGGTTTGGACGAGCGCGTCGTAGACGCCGCGGCGTGCGGCCTGCTCGAGCATCTTCGGCGAAAGATCAGCGCCTACGAGTCTGCGCGAGAGCGGGCGGATCAGCGGTCCACACAAGCCCGTCCCACACCCTGCGTCGAGCGCGTCGTAGCCCTCTTGGCTGGAGGCCGTCTCGCGCACGAGCGCGCAGAGCTTGCCGGGGATGTCGTAGCCGAGAACGAAGACGAGCTGGGTGTCGAACCCCGCGGCGAATGCGTCGAAGCTTTCGACGATGTAATTCGTTGGAGCGCGCGCCAGGCCCGGCACTCCGAGGAGCGCGTCGAGCAGATACCGTGCCGTCGCGCTACCCGGCGTGCGCAACGCCCAAGCCCGGGCAACGCGGGTCGCCGCCTCGATGTGGCCGAAGCTCGCCAGGAGGTTGCAGGCCGATTCGAGCCACCTCGGATCCGCATCGAGCGTTGCAGAACTCACGGTCTGAAGCGAAGCCGCTGGCGCCTCGGGATCGCTCGGCTCCTCGCAAAGCGCGTCCACGAGAAAGCGCGCCCGATCCATCATCTGTCGGTAGTGCGGGCTCGCGGGGTCGAGACGCACCGCCTCGGCGTACGCCGAAAACGCCGCGGGCCATTGCCCCGTCTGGACGTAGAGCTTTCCCAGATTGGCCCAGACCGACGCGGTGGCTGCTCCACAGTCGATGCTGGCCAGGAAACATCGAATGGCGCCGGCGTCGTCTTTGCCTTCCTCGAGGACCGAGCCGAGGCATTGCCAGGCCGGGGCCGATCGCGGATCCCGACGCAACGCTTCTCGGTAGGCAGCCTCCGCGCCTTGTGGGTCCTGCAGCTTTCTGCGTCCGAGCCCGAGAAGAAGCCACGCGAATGGCTGTGCGGGATCGATGCGCAAGGACCGGTCGAGGCATGCGCACGCCTCGGACGGAGAATCCGCTCGGTCAAGTGCCACGCCCAACGTCGTCCATGCGTTCGGGTCGTCCGGCGCGAGCGCAGCGGCCGCGGAAAGCGCAGCGATGGCGCCCCCGCCGTCACCCGCGCGCAGTCGCTGCAACCCCCAGCGTCCGAGTGCCTGCGCTGTCGTCAGGCCTGACCGAAGGATATCTGCAAAATCTGGATTCGACGTCGACCACCCTGCGGCTTGCTCGATCGCCGTCTTGACATCGGGGACGGGAAGAGAGCCCAGTCCTGCCGGCGCGGATCCCGACTGAAGAGGCCCGTCCACTGGCTTCCCCCTTCCCCCCAGGCTCGGCTCGGCCCTGGTCGAGCGGAACCTGCGCCGTGCTTCACAGGCACGGCGCGACGGTTAGAGCACCGCGTCCTTGACAGCTTTGACCGGTCTCGCACGCACGCCCTTGCTGGCGGGCTTCGCAGCAAACTTTTGGCGCTCCTTGGTGAAGGGGTTGATGCCCTCCCGCGCCGGTCGCGCGGGCTTCTTCACCACCACGAACTTCGCAAACCCGGGCAGGACGAAGATTCCGTTTTTCTTCAACTCTCGATGACCCACCGCCACGAGCGTTTCGACCACGAGCTTCACCTGCTTGCGAGAGAGTTCCTCTCCCACTTCTTCGGTGACAGCCTCGAGAATCGCGCTCTTCGACAACGCTTTACTGCTCGCCTTCTTCGTCGCGCTTGCTTTCGCCATACGAAACCTCCTCTTACTTTTGGATGGTTACGGCCCTTTCGACCGTCAGGGCAACCGAAATCCACCGAGCGGATGCAGGGATCACGGGCAATGTAGGCGGGTGAACCCTAGGATCGCGTGACCGCTCGCCCCCGCCTTTCGGGCTGGCCAGAAGGTCGAGCCGAGCGGCCACGGGGATTTCGTCCCTCGCAACTTTGGATACTCCTGGTCACGCAAAAGGTCGAAAAAACGACGACTCGCCCGGCGGATCGCCCGCCCTTCGGACAGCTCTGGAGTCGTTCTGCGGGCCGCCAACCGGGGATCCGGCGGTGGACCGAGCCGCCCTTCCCGGCTGCCGAGCCATGGTCCGGACCGCCGCTCGGCGCATGGCAGGCCTTCCACGCAGGGCGAAAATCAGAGGCGGACGGCCGGACGGACGACGCCGATGAAGGCTTTCGGCTCGGGGGTCCGCGGGCGTCCGCGGAGGCCGCAGCTCGCAGTTTACGGGGTTTCCCGCGGTCGGACGCAAATCCAGCTCGTCGCGTGGCCGGCGAAGGCGATGAAGGCCTTTTGAGAGGGCGACGGGTCGCTCTGTACGAGGGCGTACGTCCCCATGAGAACGTTGGCGCCACTGCCGCCGAAGCGAAGGGGCTGCAGCTGAACGTCGTGCGGCAGCGAATGAATCGCGCTTTCACCGGCGGGCGGGGCCCCGAATTGGCCGCAGAGTGACCCGGAGCAGCGCAGCACCCCGTCCGTTCGGTATCCATGGATGGGGCCTTGCCAGCGCACGGTGCTTCCTTCCAGCGTGCCCCGGGCCATGACACCGGACGCGTCGGCGGAAGCCCGGGCCATGACCTGGGTGACGATGGTCGCACGGAAGAGCAGGGCCTTCGGCTCGACCGAAAAGCGCTCGGCCAACTCGAAGGCGCGGAGTTCGACATGCCGCCGGCTCGCATCGCCCCCTCCCTCCTCGATGCGCAAGACGAGCTTTCCCGGACCCACCGAATGAACGCCGTCACCGGCCCCCATGGGGGTGTCCGTGATTCGCAGCGTCCCGACGATCGTGAACGTCGCGTCCCACGCGGCGCAGTCGCGGGCGGCCTCCTCAGCCGAGGCCGACCGCCCGAGAAGCAGGTTCGCGCAGAAGACCGACGCGATCGCGTACGGGACCCCGACTTGCATGGGTGGGCGGTATGCCGCGGACGGGCACGCCGGTCCAGCCGCTTCCACGTCGATCGCCCTTGGCGCACGGCAATGGGGCGCGCAAGGATGGGGTTTCTGGACGCGAAAAAGGCGCTTCTCGGACTGCTGGCTCTCGTCGGGACCGCTTTTGTCTGGTTCTGGGGGAGAGCTTTACGCGAGGACGCCTGCAAAAGCGTCGAGGCGCCAAGCGCCTACGAAGTCGCCGTGGGCGTGATCACGGATTTCCTCGATACGCTGGGGATCGGGTCGTTCGCGACGACGATGTCACTCTACAAAATCCGCCGAACGGTGCCTGACCGCGTCATTCCCGGCACCCTGAATGTCGGCCACACCCTGCCGACGCTCGCACAAGCATTCATTTACGTCGCGATCGTGCGAGTCGACATCACCACGCTCGCTTCGATGATTGCGTCCGCCGTCCTCGGGGCCGGAGTGGGCGCGGGCTTCGTCGCACGTTGGCCCAAACGCCGCGTGCAGATGGCTCTCGCTGCGGCGCTCTTCGGGGCAGCCGCGTTGCTGCTTGCGCAGGAGCTTCGATTCCTTCCAAAGGGCGGTGACACGCTCGGATTGAGGGGCCATGGGCTCGCCGTGGGGATCATCGGCAACCTTGCCCTCGGTTCGCTCATGACGATTGGAATCGGACTTTACGCGCCTTGCATGATCTTGGTCAGTCTGCTCGGCATGAGTCCCGCCGCCGCGTTCCCCATCATGATGGGGTCTTGCGCGTTTCTCATGCCCGTCGCCGGGGTTCGTTTCATGAGGGCGTCCGCGTACGCACCCCGCGCCGCGCTGGGGCTGACGATCGGCGGACTCCCCGCCGTGCTGGCCGCAGCCTTGGTCGTACGGAGCTTGCCCCTCGAAGCGTTGCGATGGCTCGTCTTGGCCGTCGTCATCTTGACCGCCTGCGCGATGGCCCGCACCGCGGCGCGAATCGCTCCCGACTAAGCTTGGGTCGCGGGGTCCCATCCTGTCACGAGCCCCTCCTCGAGCGCATCGAGCGCAGCCATCGAGTGCGCATCGAGGGCGAAATCGAAGAGCGAGGCGTTCTCTACGATCCGGTCGGCTCGAGAGGACTTCGGCAGAACCACGAGTTCCTTCTGAATGCCCCAACGGAGGAGCACTTGCGCGGGAGAGCGTTCGACCCGGCGCGCGACATCGAGAACCACAGGATTTTCGAGCCTTCGCCCATGGGTCAAAGGACTGTACGCCTCGACGAGGACGGAGTTCTTCCGGCACAATGCAACAGCGTCCCGCCGCTGCAAAAAAGGAGACAACTCAATCTGGTTGACGGCCGGAGGCACCCGGGCCGACCCGAGGAGCTCCTCGAGGTGCGGCCGCAGATAGTTGCTTACGCCAATCGCGGACGCACGCTTTGTTTCGTAGATTTTCTCAAGAGCCCGCCAAGACTCCAGCCGCTTTCCGGCCACAGGCCAATGAATCAAATAAAGATCGACGTAATCGAGACCCAAACGCTCGAGGCTGGCGTCAAACGCCCGCAGCGCCGAATCGTACCCTTGGTCCGAGTTCCATAGTTTGGTCGTGACGAAAAGCTGGTCGCGGGCAATACCCGACCGAACAATGGCGATCCCGACGTCTTCTTCATTTCCGTAGATCTTCGCCGTATCGATATGACGATAGCCGACGCGCAGCGCCGAAGCGACGGCCGATTGGGTCGCCCGCCCCCGCGGGGTTTGCCAAACGCCGAGCCCGACCTGGGGGATGCGCGCGCCGGTCCGCAGTTCAATCGAAGGCAGCGCCGAGGTGGACGTCCCCATGGCCCCTCCGATGCTAGCGCCGAGCCGCTCGTTTCGCTCGGTCGATGGCATCATGCGGCAACGCGACGGACCATGATCGCATGATAGATGGCCACGACGACGATGGCTCCGACGAGCGACATCACGAAGCCTGCGGGCTGGCCTTCGCGATAGAAGCCCAAGATGCGCCCGAGAAAGCCTCCGAGAAAGGCGCCGCCGATGCCAAGAAGCATCGAGATGACCCAGCCGCCCGGCTCTCTTCCGGGAACGATGAGTCTCGCGAGTGCGCCAACGATCAACCCGAACAAAAGAAATGCGAGAATGTGCATGGTAGGGCTCCTGCTCGCCTCGCTGGGGCGATGCGCGCCCCCTGCGCGAGCAAAGGCCACGCCATCGCTCGCAGGCGTCGCTCGATCGCCAACGCACCGCAAAGGGGGCCGCGTGACCCGGTCGCCAGGCCGGGCGGCCTGTCGTCGCTCCGGACGCAAGCTCGCGCCAGCGCACACACGTGAGGCGATTCTGTAGGCTTGTGGCGAGCCGATGCGTTCCGACGGGATGCGGGATGCGGGTGCGATGACCGTCGAGGTGACCGTCGAGGTGGATGGGGCCTTCGCACCGGTTGCGGCGAACGCGTGCGCGAGCGTGACTCCGCGATACGATGAGGCGGCGATGCCATCTGTGCCATCTGTGCTCGATCACCCTCTTCTTTCGGCGCGCTACTTCTTCCCAAGGCGCGATGCCGTGGAACACCCCTTTCTCGTCACGGCCTCGGACGGAACGTCGGTCCTTGCGTGCTACCGGGCGGCGCCCCACAAAGGCGCATTGACCGTGCTCCACTTTCACGGCAACGCCGAAGTCGTGGCGGACTACGTTCCAGGAGTCGCTCAGATGATGAACGACGCCGGACTGAACGTCGTGTTTGCAGAGTACCGCGGGTTCGGCGCGTCGACGGGATCGCCGACCCTCGGCACGATGCTCGATGACGCGGAGGTCGTCTTCAAGGCGACCGGCGTGCCCGCTGAACGGATTGTGCCGTTTGGGCGGTCGCTGGGCTCTCTCTTCGCCGTGGAGGTCGCGGCCAGGAACCCCACCGTGGCCGGAATGGTGTTGGAAAGTGGCATCGCCGACCCCCTCGACCGGAGCCTGATGCGCGTGTCTGCGGTCGACCTCGGCGTGTCGGAGACCGATCTCGAGACAGCGGTGCGCGCGCGGCTGGACCAACGGGCGAAGCTGATGGCGTTTCGACGCCCCCTCCTGATTTTCCACACGGCGGCGGATGGCCTCATCGCCCCGTCGCATGCCGAGCGCAATTTCTCCTGGGCCGGGACGCCCGCCCGCGAAAAGGAGCTCGTTCTCTTCCAGCGGGGTGACCATGGAACGATCTTCATGGTCAACCACGCGGAGTACGCGTCCCGCCTCTTGGCGTTCTTCAGACGGCTGGAGCA
Source organism: Polyangiaceae bacterium (assembly GCA_050013115.1). Taxonomy (GTDB): domain Bacteria; phylum Myxococcota_A; class Polyangia; order Polyangiales; family Polyangiaceae; genus Palsa-1150. The sequence goes on along the minus strand of JBEKFX010000050.1, from coordinate 11,856 downwards.
GAAGGCGGACGACGCCGTGGCTTGATCACACGGCGGGGCGAAGCCTTCCGATGACAGCGCCCACGCGACGGATGTGGACGCTCTCGGTCGTCTCCGAGAGTGGCTCCGGGTTCATCTCGCCGAGGCCCTTGTACCGCTGCAGCTGGGTCCTCTCGGCGAAGCGCGTCTTTCGCCCGCTCATGTGGCGTGGGCGACGAGGCGGACCATCTCGTAGGCGTCTGGCCCGCCATCGACCGCGGCTCGAGCGTAGAAGGCTGGCAAACGGCGGCGGATCGCAAATCCTTCGGACTCGTAGAGGGCCATCGCGGCGCGGTTTCCCACGGCCGTATTGAGCGTCATCTCGCGCATGTCCCCGCGGCTGGCCTGGTCGATCGCCGCGCGGAGCAAGGCGCGACCGACGCCTCGTCGCCGAAACCGCGGGTCCACGGCGAGTCCTGAAATGTACATCGCGCGGTTTCTGCAATGCACGCCGAGAAAGCCGACCACAGCCGACTCGCCCGAAAGGCGAGCGACCCAAACGCGAGCCGACCGAACATTCGTCAGCAGCGGAATGCTTTCGTGAGGGAACGCTGTGGCGTCGAGGGCGATGCATTGAGCGACGGCAACGACGTCGCTCGGCTCGAGAGGCTCGATGTGGACGGACGGACTGGCGCCCATGAGGTCGCACATCATGCCGCAGCGAAATCACGGGCGCGTCCGCAGCCCGTCTGAATTTCCCACCGGAACGTTCCGATGCGGGCGTCGCCTTGCGATGGGCCGCTCGCGGGACTTACCGGACGAAAGCCATGTTTCGACGAGAGAAGTCCCCCACGAACAATCGCGCGTCCGACGACGAGCACGAGCGGCACATGCGCGAGCACGCGTCCGACAACGAGCACGAGCCGATGGGGGAACACGAAGCTTCGCGATTCTGCCGCGCCCCGGGTACGGCCGCCCTCCGGATCGCAGCGCGACGGAGATCGAGTCTCGTCTTCTTGCAGCCAGTCGAGGTCTGGGCATTCGATGCGACCGACCGGATGACCTTCGTTCATTCGTCGAGGGGCCGCTTTGACCTCGACCTGTCGCTGACGGAGATCGAGAGCGTGCTGGCGGGCCGTGTTCTTCGCGTACACCGAAACTGGCTCGTCGAGCTTGCACACGTCAAAGAGATGAACCGGTCGGCCGATCAAACGACTCTGTTCGTCGGAGAATATGATGGTGCCGAGCGACGGGGCATCGAGGTTCCCGTGGCCCACGGACGCGAACGGATCGTTCGAGAGGCCCTGCTCGATCGTTGCATCGGACTTCGGCTGCGTCCACCGGGTGAGGGGGGGCATCGCTTTGCGATCAGCCCCACCGGCCCATCTTCGGAGTCGAGCGCCGACGGCGGAGTCGCGTGCGACGCCATCGAATGAGGGTCAATCGGGCGGAACGCCGGCATCGACCATCCGGCGTTTGGCGAACGTGCAACCGCCGAGCGAAGTCGGCATCGCCGGGCCATGGGCATGACCGGGTTGCCGCGGGAGCGACCTCGGGTTTGGATGGCTAGTGCGAGCTCTCGAGGTCAGCGCCCGTCCATTCTACGCTTCTTTGCCAAAGCGCTCCGGCAAGCTTCTCGTCTTGTGCAAGCGGGCTCGGCTCTTTTTCTCTGCAAGCGTCGTAATATCGGCCGCTGTCGTCAGCGACCTCCGGTGAGGTCGCACAATGAAGCGTCGTCTTCGCGCCTTCTTCATTCGAAATCATGCGCATCTTCATGAGCGGACGGATGGGCCAGGGCACGCGGCGCCAGGCGTCCGAAGCCACGACGCCCGGGTGAAGCGCGTAGCTATGCACCCCGCCCGGCCCCATTCGGCGCGCGAGTTCGCGGGTGAAAAGGACGTTGGCGAGCTTCGAGACGGCATATTCCGTTAAGCCCGTGAACGTTTTCGTCACGGAACGGACGGCTTGGAAGTCAATCCCCTTCGCGGCGTAGTGGGCCTGGCTCGAGACGTTGACGATCCGCGCACGGACCGCAGCCCGCAAGGACGGTGCGAGCAACATGGTGAGCAGAAAGTGCCCAACATGGTTGGTTCCGAATGCGAGCTCAAACCCATCTTTTGTAATCCCTCGATGCCCGGCGACGCCCGCGTTATTGACGAGCACGTCGACTGGGCGCCCGAGGTCGCGAATCTGCGCGGCGGCTGCGCGAACCGATTCGAGATCTCCGAGGTCGAGCGAAATGAACCGCGTCTCACCGCCCCTCGCGCGAATCGCATCGACGACGGGTTGGGTCCGCGACTGCGAGCGGCACGCCAAAACGACCATGGCCCCGCCCCGGGCAAGTTGCTCGGCCGCGGCGCGCCCGATTCCGGTATTGGCGCCCGTGACGACAATGAAGCGACCGGAGAGTTCTCGTCCTTCGGCCACGCGCCCACCTCTCTTAGCAGTCCGAGCGGCCTCTGACGAGGCTTCGCCACACCCAGTGCTCCGGGCCGCCCGCGAGCGTCACGCAAGCCATGACTTTCCGGGACACCGCCTGAGCCCGCGTCTGGCGAGATGGCGGCCGCCCAGGGCGGCGCGCTCGGCTTGGACGGCGGGTGCGCTCAGACCCTATGGCGGACTGACTTCAAGGCCGGCTTCTCTGGCCAACATCGTGACGCCGGCATCCTTCGCGAGCATCGGACTGACCCCCGCATCCTTGGAGACCAGCACCCAGCCGCCCCCATCTTTCGCCAGCATGGCCGGCGCTTCGTTCCCCATGTTCACGCCGGCGTCTTTGGCCGTCGTGACACCGGCGTCCCTCGACCAGGCCGCCGTTGTCTCGGCCCCGAGGCCCGGCGTCGCGGCGACCGAGACGGCCCCCGACAGCATTCCCATTCCCGCAACCACACACACGATCCACGTCTTCATGGTCCTTCTCCTTCGTCAGCGGGCCGAGTCCACCCGAGGCGATTCGGTCTCGCGTAGGGCGGCCAAGCAAAAGGTGCCGGCGATTCGCGCCGAGTGGATGGATGCGTCGTCGTCGACGACGACATCCGGTCGATGGCCGTCTTCCGTGACCGTCGGTCACGAAGTCGGCGCACGCTACGCGAAAGGCTGAGCCATAGAAACGAAAAAAAATAGTGGCCACCTGGATCGCAACTTTCCGCGCCACTTTGGGACCATGAACGGATGCATTCCACCGTGGCCAACCATGGGCAACGCGGCGCTTCGCGGACGGCGAGTGTGGCCGGGCTTAGTCGAGCAGCTGGCCCGCCGCCCTGGACGAGCGGCTTGCGTCTCGCCTAAGTTGCGCGCGAAGAGGCTTTCATGCGCATCTCGGTCGTTGCTCTCCCTCTCGGTCTTGCGCTCGTCTCGTGTGGGGGTGCCCACAAACCTGCGGAATCCCCCGGCGATACCGCGTCGCTCGACTCGAGCGGCTCCTCGGCCGCTGCAAAAGACACCGCGGCGCCGACCGAGTCGTCGACAGCAACAACCCCAGAGACCCCCGCCAGCGCGGCGGGCTCGAAGGCCGAAGCCGCGGCGCCGTCGGCTGGCGCTTCGACCCATCCAGCTCCGAGCGCGACGGGTACAATCGACGGGAAACCCTTCGCTCCAAAGCTGGCGCGCGTAACGGGCAAGGCGCAGAAAGACGGGCGAATCCTCCTCACGCTGGACGACGCACACAGCGACTGCAGCACTTCGCCGGGCGAGCCGGGCGACGCGACGCTCACGATTCTCGTCCCCTGGGAGGATGGCTACAAGGTCGACCTGGCCGCCCTCAAGCGAAGCACGAAGAAGAAAGGCTCCGGGGAGATCGGCTTCAGCCGCACCGGCCCCGGCGGGAAGAAGGTCGTCTCGGCCACCTTCAAGCCGAGCGGCATGGTGACCATCATCAAGGCCCCCGGTGAAGCGAATGCGACCGGCAAGATGAAGATCGATTTGCAGAGTGGCGATTACATGCTGGCCGGCGACCTCGACATTCTGATGTGCACCGCAGCCAAGTAGGCTGAAGCCCGCCGTGGCCCCCGCTCATGGACCGGTCGCCCACCCGGACCGGGGGCGACCGCGAAAGACGAGCCGGGCGCGACCGTCGCCGAAGCCTGTCAAACGGCGACGCTTCAAACGCCGCGAAAGACGAGCCGGTCGCGACCGTCGCCGAAGCCTGTCAAACGGCGACGCTTCAAACGGCGACGCTGAGTTCGTGAACGAGAGGCAATCCCGCGCTCACCCACGCCCTGGTGCCCCCGACGAGGTTGTACACGGTCGCCAGCCCGTTGGCCGACGCGACCCGAGCGGCGGTCTGGCTGCGCATCCCCGCAGCGCAGACGAAGACGACTCCATCGCGCGGCAGTGCCGCGGTCGGGTTCGCCCGCAGCCGATCGAGCGGCACAAGGCGCGAACCGTGGATATGGCCGCCCGACCATTCACGCGGCTCGCGAACGTCCACGACATCGACGTCGCCACGTAGGATCAGCTCGTGCGCCTGGGAGGGGGTCAAGTTCTGGATCACGTGTCTAGTATAACGAACACGTCGGACAATGCAACCCCTCGCCGCCCGACGACGGCGGCCAGGCAAGGGGTCGGCCGCCTTGGTTCGCCATGGGCTTACGTCGCGTGCTCTCCCGGCTCTCTGGGCCCGCAGCCCGACCGTTCGCATTCGGCTCTCGGGGCGCACAGCCCAACCGTTCGCGCCGTCATTCAGCTCTCGGGGCGCGCAGCCCGTCCGTTCGCTCGCTCATTCGGCTCTCGGGGCGCGCAGCCCGTCCGTTCGCGCAGCCCAACCGTTTGCTCGCTCATTCGGCTCTCGGGGTGAGCCAGCCCTGCCGCACGAGCGAGTCCTCCAGCGTGCCGGCAAGGACCTCGACGGCTTCTGGCCGCACGGCGGGTTCAGGCGGATCCAGACGGAAGACGAGCGTCGGGCGGCCTTCGACGACGGCCTCGACGCTGGCTTGGTCGACCGAAGGCGCGTCGACCGAAAGCACGGCCAAAAGTCCAGCATCCACGACGGATCGGGCCGCTGCCAGGCCGCTCGAAAGAGAGCGCGGCCGGAGAACCGCGACGACGGCCCCGCGATCGAAGAGGCGCCGTTCGAGCTGAAAGGCGCACCGATCCGCAGCCGTCGGGTCACTCGACACGATCAGCACGAGGCCCGGCGATACACCGTACCGTGCCCGCCGCTCCGCGTCGCTCACCCGTGATGACGCCCCGCGGCTCAGGGAGGCCTCGGCGTCGAAACCGACGTCGGCAACATCGGCGCGCACGGTGCCGGTCACCATCCCGGCGGCCACCGTTGCGTTTGTGAGCAGGTCGACGAGGATGAAGGAACCGGTCTCCCTGTTCGACTCGTACGGATCGATGAACAAGGGGCGATGCGCGGTGACGGTCACCCGGCCGATGTCGTTCAACCCGAGGGTCGACGTCGGTCTGTCCGCCAGGGTGTCCATGTCCTTGCGGGTGTGGACGCGCACGACGTCGGCGCGGACGGCCTGCGTCGTGTGCTTGAGCAGGTAGGTTCGTCCGGCGTGGAGCACCGTGTCGTGCATCCAGACGACGTCGGCGTCGAACGTCCGCGCGATGCGCGGCGCGTCGTTCGGGTGAACGAGCATGTCGCCGCGGCTGACGTCGACCTCGTCCTCGAGACGAATCGTGATCGACTGAGGCGAGCTGGCCTCCGCGATCTCGCCCTCGAACGTATCGATGGCCCGCACGCGGCTCGTGCGGCGCGAGGGCAAAATGAGCACCGGATCACCCTTTTTGACGACCCCCGACGCAATGCGGCCGGCGAAACCGCGGTAATCGAGGTTCGGTCGCAGGACGTACTGCACGGGGTATCGGAATCGAGCAAGCTCACGGCCTTCGCGCACGGGGACGGACTCGAGAAATTCGAGGACGGTCGGCCCCGAGTACCACTCGGTCCTTGTGCTTCGGTGAACGCAATTGACGCCCTGCAGCGCGCTGATCGGGAAAAACGTAACGTCGGAAAACGCCAAATCCCTGCTGAAGTCGGCGAACGAGTCACGGATGCGATCGAACGCGGACCTGTCGTAATCGACGAGGTCCATCTTGTTCACACAGACTGCCAAGTGCGGAATGCCGAGGAGCGAAGCGATGAAGGCGTGCCGGCGACTCTGCTGCAGGACGCCCAGCCTGGCGTCGACGAGGATGATGGCCAGATTCGCCGTCGACGCTCCGGTCACCATGTTGCGGGTGTACTGAACGTGGCCCGGCGTGTCCGCGATGATGAACTTGCGCTTCGGCGTGCTGAAGTAGCGATAGGCGACGTCGATCGTGATGCCCTGCTCTCGCTCGGCGGTGAGCCCGTCGGTGAGCAGTGATAAATCGATGTCGGTCCCCGCCATCTGCGTCGCCTTCCGCGCGGACGCGAGTTGGTCCAGATAGATCGAACCCGTATCGAACAAGAGACGGCCGATCAGCGTCGACTTGCCGTCGTCGACCGACCCGACGGCCACGAAGCGAAGGAGGTCCTTCTCCTGGTGGCGCCTCAAGTACGTTTCGATGTCGGCGCGAATGAGCTCCTTCTCGGCGTCCATCAAAAGTAGCCCTCGCGCTTCTTCCTTTCCATGGAGGCGTCCTCGTCGTGGTCGATGAGGCGGCCCTGCCGCTCGGACACGGCCGTAAGGAGCATCTCGCGAATCACTTCGGGGACGGTCTGCGCGGAGGATTCGATGGCCCCGGAGAGCGGATAGCACCCGAGCGTCCGGAAACGGACGCGCCGCATGGCGGGCTCCTCACCGGGTTCGAGGCGCATGCGTGTGTCGTCGACCATGATGAGCGTGCCGGAGCGCTCGACGACCGGGCGCGGTTTGGCGAGGTAGAGCGGCACGATCGGAATGTCTTCACGCCAGAGGTAGAGCCAGACGTCGAGTTCGGTCCAGTTCGACAGCGGAAAAACGCGGACGCTCTCCCGGAGGTTGATGCGGCCGTTGTAGAGGGACCAGACCTCAGGACGCTGGTTTTTGGGGTCCCACTGATGAAAGCGGTCCCGAAACGAGTAGACGCGCTCCTTCGCACGCGAACGCTCTTCGTCGCGGCGGGCACCGCCGAATGCGCAGTCGAAACCGTACTTTGTCAGCGCCTGCTTGAGCGCCTCGGTCTTCATGACCGTCGTGTACTTGTTGCTGCCGTGATCGAACGGATTGATGTTTTGCGCGAGGCCCTCGGGATTCGTATAGACGATGAGCTCTGCTCCGATCTCCTTCACGGCTCGATCGCGGTGCGCGATCATTTCGCGAAACTTCCAGGTGGTGTCGATGTGGAGGAGCGGAAACGGAAGCGGTGCCGGCGCGAAAGCCTTCTGCGCGAGGCGCAACATGACCGAGCTGTCCTTGCCGATCGAGTAGAGCATCACCGGGTTCTCGAACTCGGCGACCGCTTCCCGCAAAATGTGGATGCTCTCTGCCTCCAATGCGCGCAGATGGTTGAGCCGACGCGTTTCGATGTCCACCGTCGGCCGACTGTAGCAAAACCGGCCGGCGACGCGATCGAACGTCTACGCGCCGGGGACATCCCCCCCCGGCGACGAGCGCACCGGCCCCCCGGCAGCCCTGTGGAACCCCCGCACACGCCGCGCTCTCGCTCCCGCTCGAGGACGCGCTTCGGACGAAGACGTCGAAGCCGCCGACTGACCCATCGTCGCTTGACGCGCCCCAGACGAAGGCGGGGTTAGCGGGTGCGGCGGCCCTCGAGCATGGCGTTGATTTCCACGCCGACCATGAGGCACATGCTCGTGAGATACAGCCAGACGAGGAGCACCGCGACGGCCGCGAGGCTGCCGTAAAAGAGCGCGTAGTTCGCGATGGAAGCGGCGTAGACGCCGAACGCCCAGGACATGACGAGCCAGCAGGTCACCGCGGCCAAGGTTCCGGGCCAGACACGCGTGCGCCTTCCGGGCGAATGCGCGACCGTGAATCGATAGAAGCATCCGAGAAACGCAGTGCCCGCGACCAGCGTGAGGCCTGCACCGACGAGCTTGTCCAGTTCCGGTCGGACGACGCGGTGCGCGGCGGAATGACCCCAAGCAGGGCCGTGAGATCGCGACGCCCGGCCCGAGTCGACGGCACGCCCGATCGGCAGGTGCTCGGCGCCGGCCGGCAAGTGCGACCGGAGGGCACCGTCGACCCGCACGAGCAGCCAGGCGACCCCGCACGTCGCGGCGAGGCCGAGAACGACCCATCCGAGCGACACCGCGCGCTTGGCCCAATACGGGCGCGGCCTGGCGTCGACCGCCTTGTCGAAGACGTCGAGCAGGTTGTGCAGACCTGACGAGGCGGACCACAGGTATCCGAGGACGCCGAGCGGCGCGAGGGACGCGCCGCTTCCGGCAAGACGGCCCACCTCGACGCGGACGATGTCTTCCGCGCTGGCCGGGACGACTTGCAGGAAGGGCTCGACGAGCACGTCCACCCCGCGACGGCGTGCGACCTGGCCGACGACGAACCCGACGAGAACGAGCAGCGGCACGAGGCTGAGAAACAGCCAGAACGCCACCGCCGCGGCCGCCTTGAACGCGTCGTGTGCCGACAGGCGGCGCGCCAAGCGGCCGACGGCGTCGAAAAATCGCACGGGCCGGTCTCGCGCGCCGCGCGCGCGTCGCGTCGTCCGCGCGGGTAAAGAGTCGGAACGGGGGGCAGGCACGGCCAAGCGCAGTTGCTTCGGGCTCAGGGCGTGGCGTTGCGGGGCGCGCGATCGTCGATGGGACGGTACCCGAGAAAGCGCTGTTCTTTGATGACCTTCGCCACCTCGAGAGGCACCATGGCCTCCCAGGACGAGTCGCCGGCCTGGATCTTCTGGAGCGCGTCGAGCGAGAACATCGACAGATGCTCGCGCGTATAGGTCTCGAGCGCCCGGATTTTCCCGCTCTCCACGAGATACGCGTAGAGCTTCTGGAGGGGAGCCGCGACGGCCAAGTCGCTCACCGTCGTGAGACGATTGGAGTCGGGCTCGAGATATGGATAAATATAAAGATGCAAATCATGTTTGAAGAGCCGCCCGAACGACTCGAGTATTCCACCCTGAAGCTCGGTGTAATACTTCCCGTCGAAGATGTCGCGAAGGCTCGCCGCGCCCATGACGATGGCAATCTTCTTTTTGGCGAATTGCGTCAGATACCCAGCCAACTGATAGTACTGAAAATAGTCCGATATCATGACGGTCATCCCGGCGGCCCCCAGCATGTCGGCGCGCGCGAGGAAGTCCCCGCGGTTCACTTCGCCGCTCTCGGCCCGGAGATCGCGCATCGTGAGCTCCATCATCCGCACGATCTCGGTGCCGTCCCCCGCCGTGTCCCGCCGAAATTGGGCCTCGGCCGAGCTCAGCATGTCGAGGTGCACGTGGCAGAGCGGACGGAAACTTCCTCGTTCGACGAGGAGATTTTTCTTGTGTAGCACCTCCGCGGGCTGAAGCACGTGACCGTTCGGCCCAAACATCGCTGCCCCGGAAAGGCCGAGCTGGACGAGCTTCATGCTCATCACGCGATTGTCGACGTGGCGAAACTCGATCCCGGAAAACTCGATCATGTCAATTTCGATGCGATCGATCGTCAGGTTGTCGAGCAGCGATTCGACGAGCATTTCCGGCTCGTGAAATAAAAAGAACGCGCCATAAAGCAGATTCACCCCGACCATCCCGAGCGCCTCCTGTTGAAGCGCATTTTCCTTGTCCTTCATACGGACGTGCAAAATAATTTGGCTGTCTTGATCGCGGGGGTGTGATTGGAACTTGACCCCCATCCACCCGTGACATTCGTTCGTTCCTTTGTAGTTTCGCGCCGAGACGGTATCGGCGAAGGCAAAAAATGCGGTGTGGTCGCCGCGGCTGTCCTTGAGGCGCGTCAGGTTGAGATCGTGCTCGTAGTCGAGCATCGACTGCAGCCTCTGCCGGCAAACGTAGCGTTCGGCCTTGCCGTAGATGGCATCGCTGACGGTCATGTCGTAGGCCGAGATGCTCTTGGCGATCGTGCCGGCGGCCCCGCCGACGCGGAAAAACCAACGAACCACTTCTTGACCCGCGCCGATCTCGGCGAACGTTCCGTATCGGCGGGCGTCGATGTTGATTCGAAGCGCCTTGGAGTGCGTGTCCTTCACGTGTTCTTGAGCGAGAATCGACACCATGGTCGCCTGCATGGTACTCAATCGGCTGGGGTTGCGGCGGTGAAGTCGCCCGCTGCGCCATTTGGCGAAACACGGGCGAAATGTCCGGGCGTCTACCCTCCAACGTGATTCCGGCGCCCTCGGCGCCTGGACCCGTCATGTCAAAAGGGCTCATACGCCTCGTCCCATCGACGCAGTGCGTGGGCCCGGAGTCAGCCCGCGATGACATCTCTCTCTCCCCTCTCTCCCAGAAGCATCGCCCCCACGTCACTCGAAACCGACGTCTTGCGCGATGCGATCGCGCGTCATCGCGCCCGACTGCTCGTCAGGCTGGAGGAGGGCGAGGACGGGATGGCGCTCGGTCGCGCGAACGCTCGTTTTCTGAACGCGTGCTTCAAGCTCCTCTTCGAGGGCGCAGCGCGTGTCGCGGGACTCCCCTGCGGGGTGGCTCTCGCGGCCGCAGGGAGCTTTGGCCGCGGTGCGGTCGCTCTGAGGAGCGACGCGGACGTCGTTCTCGTCGTCGATTCCCAGGTCGTCGACGCCAAAGCCGCCGCGGCGGTCGCAACGGCGCTGCTCTATCCTCTGTGGGACGCCAAGCTCGCGGTGGGCCACCAAGTTCTCAGCTCGTCCGATGCGGTCTCGATCGGACAGCGAGATCTCGCCACGGCGACCGAGCTCCTCGATCTCCGTCTCCTCGCGGGCGACGAAGACTTACTGGACCGCGTCGTCGTCCAGAGCCACGAGGGCCTGTTCGGCGCTGAAAACCTCGACGCCTTCATCGACCGCCTCGAAAAGGAAACGGAAGCGAGGCACGAGCGCTTCGGCGGCTCGCTTTACTTGCTGGAACCCGACGTCAAGAATGGCGCGGGGGGCCTGCGCGACCTCGACGGCGCTCGATGGGCAGCCCGCGCGCGGTACCGTTTCGCGGACGACAGTCGCGACGGCGATCTGGACGTGTGGGGAGCCCTCGTGCGCGTCGGCGTCCTCGTCGCGCGCGAGGCCGAGGAGATCGGCCACGCCGAGGAGTTTCTTTGGCGCGTGCGAAATCGCCTTCACGGGCGGGTCGCACGAAAGAACGATCGCCTGGCGTTCGACGATCAGGAAGCGCTGGGCGTTGCGATCGGCTACTCCGCCGATCGCGCGCAGGCGGCCGAGCGTTTGATGCAGACGTTCTATCGACACGCCCGGACGACGACGCGAGCCCGCGCAAACCTGCTCGAGCGCCTGCGACCCGCACGCAAGCGGGTGAGACCCCCGAGCGCGATCGATCTCGGGGCTGGCGTCCAGCTCTTCGATGGGCACGTGACCCTCTCGGACAGTGCGGAGCTCGAAGGCGATCCGGCGCTGTCGCTGCGCGTCTACATGGCATGCGTTCGCCAGCGTGCCCCTCTGCTGCCGTTCGCACGCGAAGCGATCGGACGTGCCGCCCACGACGCCGCGTGGTGCGACCGCCTGCGGGCTTCGACAGAAGCCGCCGAGCTCTTTACGGAGCTCGTTTGCACGGTACCGGAGACGCACACCCGCCGGGGCTCGATCGTCGGCGAGCTTCACGATGCCGGCCTGCTTCTGGCCATGGTGCCGGAGTTTCTGCCCGTCACCGGCCGCGTTCACCACGACGTTTACCACGTGTACACGGTCGACGTTCACTCGGTCGCGGCGCTGGATCGACTTCGCCAGCTCGCCCGCGGCGAGCTGGCACACGAGTTTCCCCTGGCAACCCGGCTCGCGGCGGAAATTGCCCGTCCGCGACCGCTCTTTCTCGCCACGCTCCTCCACGACGTGGGCAAGGGTTGGCCCGACGCCACCG
>JBEKFX010000049.1:0-102967 GCA_050013115.1 Polyangiaceae bacterium | reverse complement strand
CAGGGCGACGGCTCGTTCACGCAGGTCCAGCGAGTACGGTTCGATCATGTTCTCCGCCGCTAACACGGTTCGCGGCGGACAAACAGCCCCTTTCGTTCCGAGTCATGGAGAACCGCTGTAAGTGTTCCGAGCCGGTCTATTCGGAGAGATGGGCATCGGAGCTTGCTTTCGCCTGAAGCGCCCGCGATTGCGAAGCGGGTGCGTCTTCTTCGGCACGCCGGCCGCGCGCTGCTTGCCGCGCGTCGGCGGCGAGCAGGCCATAGCGCATCAACCTGGCTCGGACGATGTTCCGGCTGACGCCCAGCAGGCTCGCTGTCCGGACCTGATTGTGGTTTGCAACGCGATAGGCTGCACGAAAGGCCATCGCGTCGACTTCGTCGAGAAATCTGGGCTCTGCGCCTTCGAGGAGGACCAGCATGGCTTGCTCGAGCTGCATGCGCGCATCATGAAACCGGCTCGATTCGGTCGAGATGGCGGGCGGCGGCACGGGGACCGTGGCCTGTGCGGTGGGCGCGGGTGCAGGCCCGGGCCCCGGCGATGCCCACGGTGGCTGGCGGTCGGCGGCCAGCCGCACGTGCTCTGCGGCGATTCGTCCCTGGGGAGCGGCGAGCAGCGCGCGCTGGATAACGTTCTCGAGTTCCCGGATGTTACCGGGCCAGTCGTAACGGACGAGCTTTTCCGCGGCTTCGTCCGTGAGTTTGGCGTCCGAGACGGCGAACCGTGCTGCGTGTCGCGCGAGAAAGTGGCGCGCGAGCGGTAGAATGTCTTCGCGTCGGTCGCGCAGTGGAGCCAAGGCCACGTGAGCGACGTGCAGGCGATAAAAGAGGTCTTCGCGAAACCGTCCCTCGGCAACGGCCGACTGCAAGTTGCTGTTGGTCGCGGCGATGAGCCGAAAATCGACGGGGGCAGCCCGGCGACCACCCACGCGCACAACCTCGCGCTCCTGGAGCACCCTCAGGAGTTTCACTTGACCTGCGAGCGGCAAGTCAGCCACTTCGTCGAGAAACAGCGTTCCGCCGTTGGCGGCCTCGAACCAGCCCGGGCGAGTCGTCAGCGCGCCGGTGAAGGCGCCGCGCTCGTGCCCGAACAGTTCGCTCTCAAGCAGGCCGGGCGACAGGGCGCCGCAGTTGACGGCCAAAAAGGGCGCCCCCGCGCGAGCGCTATGATCATGCAGGTACCGCGCGACGACCTCCTTTCCAGTTCCCGTACTGCCCGTCACGAGGACCGTCGTGTCGGTCGGCGCGATTTGATCGAGCAGCCTCAGCAGCGCGCGGGAAAGGGGCGACTCGAAGACGAGAGCCCTCGCGCTCCCGGGACGGGCGGCAAGGCGAGAAAACTCGAGGACTGACATTGGGATGACCCCGGGTGAGCGGATTTCACGCAGCGTAGCGCCACGCGTTGCAATTGTCTACGATAGCAGACAATCGCCACGGTCGTTCCGGCGCATTGCTCGGGCCGGGAGGGGCGTCGCCCGAGCTTCGCGCTTTTCAGGGGCGGCTCGTGCCCAGCGCGACGGCCCTCGCGAAGGGCGGCAGCTATGATGGTTGCTGAAGACAAATTCTCGTTGGCCTTCGCGGGAGGGCAGCGGTACCAGCATCATCCTGCAAATCGCCGCGCTGCGACGTCGTTGGTCGCGGACGGGTCTCTTGGAGAAGACGCATCATGAAACCGCGCGACGGCGGCCCGCCACGGTCTGAAAACCGGCCCGGGAGGTCAGCGGTGCAGCGCATACGGTCTCCAGGAGTCATGGGCGGAGATTCGAACCCGAAGGAATGACCATGAGCCAAAGCCCCAAAGAATCTTTGCATCAAATCTTTCGCGACTTGCATGCACATCGCGTGGCCACGATGGCCCCAGCCGTGCTGCAGGTGAATATCAATCAACGCAAGACGCTCGTCGATACTTCGGATCCGTCCCGCTACGTCAAGGTGGGCGACACGGTCGAACCGTTCGGCCTTCCAGAGGTCGACGGCGGTCGCGTCACATTGAGCGATCTCGTCGAGCACGGTCCCGCGGTGCTCATTTTCTTCCGGTTTGAAGGTTGCCCTGCGTGTAATCTTGCGCTGCCGTATTACCAGCGTAATTTGCTGCCCGGCTTGCAGGCACTCCGCGCGCGGCTCGTGACCGTTAGCCCCCAAGTGCCCGAAAAGCTCGTTCAGATCAAGCGACGGCATTCGCTCGGCTTCGACGTCGCGTCCGACGTCGACAACGGCCTCGCCCGCAGGTTCGGCATTCTCTACACATTCGACGAGGCATCGCGCAAACTCGCGCTGGCCAACAACCGTCCAATCGGAGACGTCACGGGTACTGGGACGTGGGAGCTTCCCATGCCGACCGCGGTGGTGATCGATCGAAGCCGAGTCGTGCGTTTCGTCGACGTTCATCCGGATTGGCTCATTCGGACCGAAGCCGAGCCCATTCTGAGCGCGGTCGCGTCGCTTGTACCGACGGCCAAAGATCGCCCGGGCCTTGCGGCCGCCACTGTCGCGCCGGTGAGTTGAAGGCCGAAGCGCACTGACTCGTCAGCTCAGCACCTGATTTCTTGGCTGGCACCTGACGGCACGACGCCGTCTGAATACGCCACATCCACATAGTGAACCATCGCCCATCGCAAAAGAAAGGATATCATCATGAGCGCAGTCACTTCATTGCCCCTCTCCGCCGAGGGCAGACTCATCGTTCGACCCCTCGAACCCACGATCGGAGCTGAGATCAGCGGGGTGGACCTCAGACTGCCCATTTCCGACACGGTTCGAGACGAAATCAAGGCCACCATTCTCAAGTACAAGGTCGTCTTCTTCCGCGACCAGGAACTCACGACGGATTTGCACGCGGCGTTCGCTGCGCGATTCGGCAAGCTCTACGTGCACCCCAACACGACGCGCGACGAGAAGATTGCGCCCATCCACAAAATCGCGGCAGCCGATTTCGCCAAGTATGAGCGTGTCAGTGACCCGACGACGCTCGAGGCGGGTTACCACACCGATACGAGCTGGCGACTCGTTCCGACTTGGGGAGCGGTGCTTCGTGCGGTGCGACTCCCCGAGGTTGGCGGAGACACGATCTGGGTCGACGCAGGCGCGGCCTATGAGGGCCTCGCCGACGACGTCAAGAAGCGTCTCGTCGATCGCCACGTGACGCACGACTTCCGTGCGGCGCTCAACCGAGTCGGGCACGACTATCCCATCGTTGCGCACCCGGTCGTTCGGACGCATCGGGAGACGGGTGCCAAAGTCCTATGGGTGAACTTCACCCAGCGGCCCCACATCATTGGGGTCGATCTGGCCGAAAGCCGTGAGCTCCTCCAGATCGTCCTCGCCCAATACCAAAAGCCGGAATATCAGGTGCGCTTCTCGTGGCGCCCGAATTCGGTCGCGTTTTGGGACAACCGGGCGGCGGTCCACTACGCCGTCCGCAACTACGGGGATTTTCCCCGGGTGCTCGACCGGATCCTGATCGCTGACGAGCCGCAGTACGCGGATCTCTAGAGCCAGGAACAAGTGCCGGGACCGGGTCGGTGGCGAAATGCGCCTGACGCAGCAGACGTCCTTTCAGTTGCTGCGTGACCAACATCCGAGGGCGCTCAATCGGGTGAAAAGGACAGCTGTCCCGGTTCAATTGTTGTCCGGCCAACATCGCCGTCGGTGGTCCCATCGGTCGCGTAGGAGGGAGTCGTCGAATCATTGTCCGGCCAACATCGGCGTTGCCGGCCGATCGGAGTGAGACCACCGCCACGTTCTGCTCGGTCGGCCGGCGTCGGCCGACCGAGGCGCCGGTCTTCCGGCAGTCGTGGGCTTCGTTGTTGCTGGACTTCGCAAGAGACGTCGAGCGTCTGGTCCGCGTCTTGCTGAGGCCATGGGTCTCTTCGAGTGGCGCCCCTTTGCGGACGGTTGACCCGCCAGCCGGGGACGTGATGGTGACGGACGATGGTATCCACAGCATGAACCGACTGTATTCTCGCCGGACCGTCGTCGCGGCAATCGGCGGCCTGGCCTGGTGCGCTTGCCGGCGAGATCACGGTTCCCACGGCGGCGATCGGGCCGAGGAGGAGGCGGCGCGTTCACCCGCGCCCGGCGGCGAGCTCCTCTTCGCGTTCGACGGTGCTGCAATCGCCCAGTTTGTCCTCGACCCGCACAAGTCCGCGTTCGCTCCCCACCACCGCATCATGCGATCGATCTTCGACAGCCTGATCACGGCGCTCCCGGACCATCGCTTCGGTCCCTGGCTCGCTCGGTCTTGGGACGTCACCCCGGACGGTGCTCAGTATACGTTTCACCTCCGCGACGACGTGAAGTTCCACGACGGGACGCGGTTTGACGCCCACGCGGTCAAGACCAATCTCGACCGCGTCGCCGATCCGAAGAATGCCCTCTTTGCGCAGACCGATCTCGGGCCGTACCTGGCAACCGACATCGTGGACGACTTCACGGTGCGAGTCCGCTTTGCGTCCGGCTATGCGCCGTTTTTGGCCAACCTCTCGAAATCGAGCCTGGGGATCATGTCGCCCGAAGCGCTGCGTCTGCACGGCGACCAAGTCCACGCTCACCCGACGGGCACTGGCCCGTTTCGCTTTCGATCGCTCGAGTCTGGGACGGAGGTGGCCCTTGATCGAAACTCGGAATATCGCTGGCCGCCGTCCGGGGCGCGCAACCCAGGCCCCGCTTGGCTCGAGCGTCTGACGTTCCGCAACGTTCCCGAGGAGGCGACCCGGGTCGCTGTCCTTCAAAGCGGACAGTCGGGGGCGGCGGACCTCATCCCGCCGCAAAACCTGCTCACATTGCGTCAGTCGGCCGACTACCGGGTCATCGAGGGCGAGCTACTCAATCACAATTATTCTCTTTTTCTCAACGTCAAACGCGATCCGTGGACTGATTCACGCATGCGCGAGGCCTTTCGGCTTTCCCTCGACCTCGACGCGGCAGTCAAGACCGTATACTTGGGGACCCTCGCGCGCGCGTGGTCGCCCCTCTCTCCGTCGATTCTCGGTTACGACAAATCGCTCGAGAACTCGTGGAAGCAGGACCCGCAATCGGCCCGGCGCACGCTCGATTCGCTCGGCTGGAAGCTGGACGTCGACGGTGTTCGCGTAAAGGACGGCAAGCGCCTCAGCGTCACGATGATCGACGCCCAGGGCAATCGGGAGAAGCGACTCGACCTTCTGACTCTGCTTCGTCACCAGCTCCGCGAAACCGGCTTCGAGGTGCGGATCGACAGCGAGCCATCCGGCACGTATCTGGCCAAAGTGGCCGGAGGAGACTACGACCTCATTGCGGCAAGCCAGTTCGCCTCGGACCCGGACGTCCTCCGCCGTCTCTATACGCGAGCGCTCCGGGCCCAGTTCTCGGCGGCCAAAGTGGACGACCCCGAGATCGACCGCGTCCTCGACGAAGCCTACCAGTCGCCTGACCGCGACACGCGCGTTCGGCTGTATGGAGAAGCGCAGCGCCGCATCGTGGAGCAGACGTACTCGATCCCAGCGTACGTCCTCATTTACAATGTCGTGTCGTCCCGTCGGGTCGGTGGAATCGCGATCGACACCCACGGGTTTCCGACCTTTCACGATGCATGGGTCGCGTCATGATCCGGGTCGTCTTCGAGCGGTTGCTGGCGTCAGTCGGAGTCGTATTTGGCGCCGTAACCCTGATTTTTTTGATTTTGAATTGGCTCCCAGGCGATCCGGCCGCACTCATCGCGGGCGAAAATGCGAGCGCAGCAACGATCGAGCAGGTTCGAGCGCAGCTCGGAACGGACCGCCCACTCGCGCAGCAGTATCGCGAGCTTCTTATCGGTCTTCTGCACGGCGACCTCGGCAAGTCATACGTAACCCGGGAGCCCGTCCTCAAACGGCTGGCCGCCCAGTTCCCGGCCACCGCGTCGCTCACGGTCGCCGCGAGCCTCGTCGCCATCACGATTGGTGTCGGACTCGGCGTGCTGTCCGCGCTGTATCGGGGCCGCTGGCTCGATCAGATCGTGCAGTGCCTCGCGCTCTGCGTCGTCTCGATACCGTCATTTTGGCTTGGAATCCTCATGATGCTGCTCTTTTCCGTCAGGCTGCGCTGGCTCCCCATCATCGGCAATGGCGGGGTGCTCGCGGCGATCCTGCCGGTCGGGTGCCTCGGACTCATCGCCTCGGTCCCGCTTTTGCGGATGGTGCGCGACGGGATCGTCGAAGGTCGACACGAGCCATACGTCACGACCTTGCGGGCAAAGGGCCTCGGCGAAGGCAGGGTCCTCTACGTTCACGTGCTTCGTAATGCCCTCATGGCCGCCATCACACTTCTCAGCGTGCTGGTCGGTGAGCTTTTGTCGGGCGCCGTGATCATCGAAACCCTGTTCGCTCGCCAGGGCATCGGCCGAATCACGGTCGAGGCCATCGGGCAAAAGGACATGCCCGTCGTTCAAGGAGCCATCTTGCTGGCCTCGGTATCTTATGTCGTCGTCAACGTTCTGGTCGACATTTCATACACATTGATCGACCCGCGGACGCGCCTCCAGATGGACAGGGGACTTCGATGAAGGTAGCGGTCGGTCCGGACACTCGGTCGCCGCCTCCGAGACGCGACGACACGCCGTCGCGAGCCTCTTCGGGTACCGACCTGCGGCGCCGGTCGCTTCGCGTGGTCGACACCATCGAGGCCAGCGCTTCGGCGGCGGCCGACTCGCTTCGCCCTCGGCAGAGGCGCGAGGTGCGCCCGGAGGACATCGCGGCGGTGGCTGCGCTGATTGTCATCGCGTCGGTGGTCGCGTGCGCGGTCGCACCCAGCCTGATCGCGCCGTATCTGCCGACTGACATGCGAAGCGACGCCATCTTGTCGCCTCCGAGCCGGGCGCACTTCTTCGGAACGGACCAATTCGGCCGAGACGTCTTTTCTCTCGTCGTCTACGGGGCCCGCCCTTCACTCCTCATCGGCGTCTCGGCGGTCGTCCTCGGCTGCAGCACCGGGGTTTCCATCGGGCTCCTGGCGGGGTACGGCGGCGGCTGGATCGACATGGGTCTCATGCGATTCATCGACGTTTGGATGGCCGTTCCTGCCATTCTGCTCGCGATTTCTCTGTCGACCGCGCTCGGTCCAAGCCCGGTCACGGTCATCATCGCCGTCAGCATCGCAGCGATTCCGCGCTATGCCCGGGTCTTGCGAGGTCAGGCCCTGGCTGTCCGCAGCGGCGCATTCGTCGAGGCCGCGAGGTCGGCGGGGGCATCGCATCGGGCCATCCTTCTGCGCCACGTCCTCCCGCATTGCGCCGCACCGATCATCATCATGGCGACGCTCGGTGTCGGAGGGTCCATCCTCGTCGGATCGAGCCTGAGCTTTCTCGGTCTGGGCGTCAACGACGAGCGGCCCGATTGGGGCTACGTCCTCACTCAGGGCCGCGGTTACCTCACGGTCGCGTGGTGGACCGTGACCTACCCGGGATTGGCCATCACAGCGCTCGTCGTTTCGGTCAACCTCGTCGGCGATGCACTGAGGCGACGGCTCGACCCGCGGCAATCGCGCAGCCGCGCTCTCGAAACGGCGGGCCTCGCCAAGAGCCTCCCGCTCCAAAGCGCGACATGGCTTCCGGTCGGCGGGTCCGAGCATGCGGGCGAGAGTCCCGAAGACCAAAAGACCCGGATCCTGCTTCGTGTCGAGCACCTCTCGATCCGGTTCGGCGGCAAGCGGCCGTTCGACGTCGTCGAAGACGTGACCTTCACGGTCGCGCGGGGCGAGACCGTGTGCCTCGTGGGCGAGTCCGGCAGCGGCAAGACCATCACCGCACTTTCGATTCTGCGGCTCGAGGCGCTCCGAGGGGCGTCCATCGTCTCCGGGAACGTTGTGTTCGACGGCATCCGCCTCGCGGCTCTGCCCGCAGCGCGGCTCGACGCCCTTCGTGGCCGACGCGTCGCGATGATCTTTCAAGAACCGATGACCGCGTTCGACCCGATCTTTACGATCGGCGATCAGATTGTCGAGACCATCCGTCGCCACGAGCCCATCGGACGCGCGGCGGCGTGGGAGCGTGGCGTTCGCCTCCTCGAGCGCGTGCACATCTCGGACGCTCGCCTGAGGATGGAGCAAATCCCCGAGGAGCTTTCCGGCGGCATGCGCCAGCGGGCGATGATCGCCATGGCCCTCGCTTGCGGGCCGGATCTGCTCATCGCCGACGAGCCGACGACGGCCCTCGACGTCACGATTCAAGCTCAGATCCTCGCCCTGCTGAAGGAGCTTCAGCGCGAGAGCGGGATGGCCATTCTGCTCATCACCCACGACCTCGGGGTCGCAGCGGAGATGGCCGACCGCGTCGTCGTGATGTATGCCGGCCGAGTCGCCGAGCAGGGGCCTGTCGACGATCTCTTCGTCCGGCCCCAGCACCCGTACACGCGTGGGCTCCTCCGTGCGGCAGTTCCGCACGGCGCCAAGGCGGCCGGCGCGCTCCCCGCCATCGCAGGCTCGATTCCGCGTCTCGACGACGTCCCGCCGGGCTGCCGATTTCATCCCCGTTGCCAGCTTGCGAGCGCCCGCTGCGCGGAGGAGAGCCCGCCGACCGACACCTTCGGTCAACGGGAGATTGCCTGCTGGCACGCCTCGGAGAACGACCCAGACAGTGCGGTGGTCGCGCAAGGTTCGAGAGTCGAGACGGCGGGCGAGTTGCCCGGGGCTCCGCTTTTGGAAGGCGTCCGGCTGAGCAAGTACTTCGAGGCCCGCCGCAGCTGGTTCGCCGCGCGAAAGCGGGTCTGCGCGCTCGATGACGTGTCTTTGACCATACGAAAGGGAGAGACCTTCGGGCTCGTCGGCGAATCGGGTTGTGGCAAGTCGACGCTTGGCCGCGTGCTGCTGCAGCTCGAGACGCCGAGCAGCGGGCAGGTGCGCTTCGATGGGCAGACCGTGGCCGACCTGCGCGGCCGTGAGCGCAAGCGCGCAAGGCGCGACATGCAGATGATCTTTCAGGACCCCTCCGGGTCAATCGACCCACGCTGGACCGTGCACGACGTCATCGCCGAGCCGCTCGTTTCGCACGAGAGGTGGACCCGTCAGGCGCTCCGCGCCCGCGTCGACGAGCTGCTCGATCTCGTCGGGCTCGACCCATCGGCACGCGCACACTACGCACACGAGTTTTCCGGCGGCCAGCGGCAGCGCATCGGCATCGCGCGCGCGATCGCCCTGCGGCCTCGCTTCATCGTCGCCGATGAAGCGGTCTCTGCGCTAGACCTGTCGGTGCAAGCTCAAATCATCAACCTGCTCGCCGATCTCCGAGAGCGTCTCGGGCTCACGTCGCTCTTCATCGGTCACGGTCTGAACGTCGTTCGGCATTTGTCCGACCGCATCGGCGTCATGTACCTCGGTCGAATGGTCGAGGTCGCGCCGGCCGACGACCTCTTTGAGCGCCCGGTGCACCACTATTCGCACGCGTTGCTCACGTCCATCCCGTCGCCCGATCCTCGTCGTCGTCGCGAGCTCATCGCGCCGGTCGGCGAGCTTCCGTCTCCAACCGCACCGCCTTCGGGCTGCCACTTTCATCCGCGTTGTCCCGCTGCGACGGAGCGCTGCCGCAGAGAAGTGCCCGCGCTCGCGCCGATTGCGCCGAACCGCCTCGTCGCGTGCCACCACCCTCGAGCTTGACGGGGCATCGACACATGAATGGAGTGAGGAGCATGGCTCGCGAGGCGCTTGGAAGGAGACCGGATCTCGTCAAGATGGGGGTAGCCCTCTGAGCGACTCGGACGTCTTGAGCGGAATCGAAGCCTGCACGGAGCCCGAGCAGGGCGCAGATTCTGGAGCGCACCGAGCGCGGCGCCAAAGCGCAAACTGGTTGCGCCGCCTCGCGCCCTTCATGCGCCCCTATCGGGCGAGGTTCACGCTGGCGCTCGTGCTTTCCGTCGCCGGACAGGCGCTGATGGCGCTCTTGCCGCTCATCCAGAAGGTCGTCGTCGACGACGCGGTCATGAGCCACAGGAGACCCCTCGCACCGTGGCTCGCCTTGCTCGTAGGCCTGGGCGCGGCGGCGTTCGCCATGACCTACCTTCGTCGCTTTTGGACGGCTCAGGTCAGCCTGGACGTCCAGGAAGACCTGCGTCGAGCCATTCACGCGAAGATCAACGCGCTTGATATCGCGCGGCACAACGAGCTGACGATGGGAGACGTCATGTCGCGCGCCGTCGGCGACGTCACGTTGATTCAAGCGTTCTTGAACCAGCTGCCCATGGTCGCGGCCAATGGGTCGCTCGTCGCGGTGGCGACCATCGTGATGATCAGCATGTCGCCGCCGCTCAGTCTCGTCTTCTTGCTTTTCATTCCGGCGTTCCTGTGGCTCGCCATCCGGTTCCGAGACCAGATTTTTCCGGCGAGCTGGAACGATCAGCGCCTGTCCGGCTCGGTCGCGGGCGTCGTGGACGAAGCCGTCACCGGCGTGCGGGTCGTCAAGGCGTTCGGTCAGGAGGAACGCGAGCTTTCGCTTCTCGTGGCCCGATCGCGCGAGCTCTTTCGCTCGCGCCTGCGCACCGCGCGTCTGACGGCGCTTTACTCATCGACCCTCCAGGCTATCCCATCGCTTGCGCAGCTCGGCACGCTGCTTCTCGGAGGCTGGCTCGCGATTCGTCACCACCTCACGCTCGGGGTATTTCTGGCGTTTTCCAGCTATCTCGTGCAGCTCCTGTCGCCGGTGAGGTTGCTGTCGGGATTGCTCGCGGCGAGCCAGCAGGCGCGCGCCGGAGCCGAGCGGGTGTTCGAGTTGCTCGATCTCGAACCGGTCGTGCGCGAGCGACGTTCGGCCCGGCCGCTCGAGGACATCGGCGGTCGAAATGCCTTCGAACACGTGACGTTCGCGCACGGAACGGGCGTGCCGGTCCTCGTCGACGTATCCCTCGAAATCGCGCCGGGCGAGCGTGTGGGAATTGTCGGCGCATCCGGATCCGGAAAGACGACGCTCGCACTCCTGCTCGCGCGATTTTACGACCCCCTCTCGGGCGTCGTGCGCGTCGAGGGTGCCGACGTTCGCGAGTACACGCTCGAGTCGCTTCGACGCCACGTCGGGGTCGTTTTCGAAGAGAGCTATCTCTTTTCAACCACCATTCGCGACAACATCGCGCTCGGGCGTTCCGACGCCACCGACGCCGAGATCGAGCAGGCCTCGCGATCCGCCCAGGCTCACGACTTTATCGCAGCGCTGCCCGGGGGATATTCGACACGGGTCGGCGAGCATGGTTACACGCTTTCCGGAGGCCAGCGTCAAAGGATTGCGCTCGCGCGGGCCATTCTCGCCAATCCGGCGATTCTGGTACTCGATGATGCGACGTCGGCGATCGATGCGCGCACGGAAGAGTCGATTCACCGCGCCCTGCAACGCGTCTTGCGTGGCCGTACGACGATTCTCATTGCGCATCGGCAGTCGACCCTTCGGCTCGCGTCGCGCGTCATCGTTCTCGATCGCGGACGAATCGTCGCTCAAGGAACGAACGAAGAGCTGCTCGCAGGCTGTCCACTCTATCGAGACCTCCTTGCTGGACCCGAGGTCGCTGAAGAGGCCGATTTCGCATCGGCGCCTCTGGCCGTCGACCCTCGCGCCTGGCCGCTCGACGCCGTCCGAGGGGGCGCCGAACGATCCGCGAGCGTGGATGCCACGCTCAATCTGGTTGCGGCGAAAATTGCCGGTCCGGGTGGCGGAGGCGGTCATCGGGACTTCGGCGGTCATCGGGCGGCATTCGTCGCGGCGACACCCGAAATCCTCGCGAAGGTCGCGGCGCTGCCACCACTCGCAGACGAACCCGCCGCGGACCTCGCCGCGGCCACAGCGACCTCGGCCGATCTTTCCCTCGGCGCGCTCGTGCGTCCATTTCGCTGCGCCCTCTGGCTTGGCGCGGCCTTGATGGTGGTCGACGCCGCGACGACCCTGGCCGGGCCCCTCTTGACCGGGCGCGCGATCGACGCCGGGATCGTGGCGCAAAACGAGAAGGCGCTCGTCGCCTATGCGGCGGCCTTCTTCGTCGTGCAAGTCGTCAGCTGGGCCAACTCGAGGGCCATGCAGGTCACGACCGCCCGGACGGCGGAAAACTTCCTCTATTCCCTCCGGGCGCGGACCTTCGCGCACCTGCAGCGCCTCTCGCTCGACTTTTACGATCGCGAGACGGGCGGCCGCATCATGACGCGAATGACGAGTGACATCGAAGCCTTCGCTCAACTGATGCAGCAGGGTCTTCTCACTGCGACGGTCAGCATCTTGACCTGCTCTGGGGTCATGGCCGCGCTCATCGTGCTCCAACCGCGGCTCGCGTCGGCCTTCGTCGCGACCCTGCCGATCCTCGTGCTCGTGACCGTCCTTTTCCTGCGTTGGTCGGCCGTGGCCTATCTGCGAGCACGCGAGCGAATCGCCGCCGTCAATTCGGACATGCAGGAGACCCTCAGCGGCGTGCGTGCGACGCAGGCCTGGGTACGCGAGGAGGCGAGCCGCCTGCACTTCGCAAATCTCTCCCAGAGCTACCGCGACGCCAGGCTGCGCTCGATGACCCTCATCGCGTTCTACTTTCCTTTTCTGCAGCTCATGTCCGTCGTCACGAAGGCGCTGATGCTCGGCGTCGGCGCCGCTCTCATCGCCCGATCGCGGCTCACCGCAGGCGTTCTCGTGGCGTTCATGCTCTACCTCGACCAGTTTTTCGCCCCTCTCCAGCAATTGTCCGTCACGTTCGACCAATGGGTCCAAGCGCGCGTCTCTCTGGGCCGCATTCGCGAGCTCCTCGCGACGAAGACCCGAACGCCTGAGCCCGACCCAGGGGTCGAGCTTGCGAGTCTCGAAGGCGATGTGCGATTCGAGGCGGTGCGTTTCGCGTACGACCAAGGAATCGAAGCGCTCCGTGGCGTCGATTTGCACGTACGATCTGGAGAGGCTGTCGCCCTTGTCGGCAGCACCGGCGCTGGCAAATCGACGTTCGTCAAGCTCGTCGCGCGCTTTTACGACGCGACCGGCGGACGAGTGCTCATCGACGGCGTACCCATCACCGAGCTCTCGTTGCGACGCTACCGGACCCAGCTCGGCTACGTGCCCCAGGAGGCGTTTCTCTTCTCGGGGACGATTCGCAGCAACATTGCGTACGGTCGACCCTTTGCGTCCGATCTGGAAGTCGAGCGCGCCGCCCGCGCCGTCGGAGCGCACGACTTCATCGCCGCATTGCCGTCCGGGTACCTCACGCCTGTGACCGAGCGCGGACGCTCTCTGTCGGCCGGGCAAAAGCAGCTCCTCAGTCTCGCCCGCGCTGCGCTCGTCGATCCGGCGGTGCTCATCCTCGATGAGGCGACGTCGAACCTCGACCTTGCCACCGAGGCTCGCGTCCGGCGCGCCATGCGCAACCTGGCCCGGGGCCGAACGACGCTCATCATCGCGCATCGACTGCAGACGGCGCGGGCGGCCGATCGGATCGTGGTCTTGGAGGAGGGGCTCCTCGTCGAGGAAGGGCCGCACGACCATCTCGTGGCGCAGGGCGGTCCGTACGCCAGGCTGTGGGCTGCCTTTGCCGAAGCCTCTCTGACGCGGCGGCGCGAGCCGAGTGCAAACCGCGCGGTGCTCGGCGCGTAGCGAGCCCGCACGACCGGGGCGCCGGCGCGTACCCTATCGAAAGAAGTCCCCTTGCGAAACGGACGTGGACCCGTGCACGCCTTGTCATTTTTTAGTATGTCTACTATACGAGACAACAGGAGGGTCCGGACCGTCCCCATGGGGACGCCGGCCACGCGCCAACGCACGGCTCAAACGCAAAGAAAAGGAACGGCCATCGATGTCGACCATACGACCCCTGCACGATCGTATCCTAATCAAGCGCCTCAAAGAGGAAGAGACCACGAAGGGCGGGATCATCATACCGGACACCGCGAAGGAGAAGCCAGTGGAGGGGGAGGTCATTGCCGTCGGCAACGGCAAGGTGCTCGAGGACGGAAAGCTCCGGCCCCTTGCGCTCCGTCCCGGCGATCGCGTTCTCTTCGCCAAATACGCAGGCACCGAGGTCAAGATTGACGGCGAAGAACGCCTCATCCTTCGCGAGGAGGATGTCCTCGGCATCGTCGAGAAGTGACGATTGTCTCCGAAAAGCGAACCCATGACGGCCGGCGGGATGTCCGGCGCACATCTGACAGTACGGAGTGATCCATGAGTGCCAAAGAAATTGTGTATCAAGAGAACGCGCGAAATCTCATTCTGGCCGGCGTCAACGCGCTGGCGGATGCCGTGAAAGTCACGCTCGGCCCAAAGGGCCGCAACGTGGTCATCGAGAAGAGTTTCGGATCGCCCACGGTGACCAAGGACGGCGTGACCGTGGCGAAGGAGATCGAGCTCGAAAGCAAAGCGGAGAATCTCGGCGCCCAGCTCGTCCGCGAGGTCGCGTCGAAGACGAGCGACGTCGCTGGCGACGGCACGACCACCGCCACGGTCCTCGCCCAGGCAATCTTTCGAGAGGGATCCAAACTGGTGGCCGCCGGCCACGCTCCGCTCGACCTGAAACGGGGGATCGACAAGGCGGTTGACGTCATCACCGAAGAGCTGCGAAGGGGAGCCAAGTCGACCAAGGACCCCAACGAGATCGCTCAGGTCGGGACGGTGAGCGCCAACGGCGACACGGCGGTCGGCAAACTCCTGAGCGACGCGTTGCAGAAGGTCGGAAAGGACGGTGTGATTACGGTCGAGGAGTCGAAGACCGCCGAGACCACCCTTGATGTCGTCGAGGGCCAGCAGTTCGATCGCGGTTACCTCTCACCTTACTTCGTGACGGACCCCGAACGTCTCGAGGTTTCTCTCGAAGACCCCTACATTCTCCTCAGTGAAAAGAAGATATCGAGCCTGAAGGACCTCATTCCCGTTCTCGAGGCGATTGCGCGGCAGCAAAAACCGCTTCTCATCGTCGCCGAAGACGTCGAAGGCGAGGCCCTGGCCACGCTGGTCGTGAACAAGCTTCGCGGAACGCTGAGCACGGCGGCTGTGAAGGCCCCAGGGTTCGGTGATCGCCGCAAGGAGCTGCTGAAGGACATCGCGATCCTCACCGGCGGGCAGGTCATTGCCGAGGAACTGGGCCTGAAGCTCGAGAACGTCACCCTCACGGATCTGGGTAAGGCCAAGCGTGTCAAGATCGACAAGGACAACACGACGATCATCGACGGGGGCGGCGACAAGACCAAGATCAAGGCGCGTGAGCAGGAAATCCGAACCCAGATCGACAACACGACGAGCGACTACGACCGCGAGAAGCTGCAAGAGCGCCTCGCCAAGCTCGCAGGCGGCGTCGCCGTCATCCGCGTCGGCGCGCCGACCGAGACCGAGCTCAAGGAGAAGAAGGCCCGCGTCGAGGACGCGCTGCATGCGACGCGTGCGGCCGTGGAGGAGGGAATCGTGCCGGGGGGCGGCGTCGCTCTCATCCGCGCGCAATCCAAACTGGAAGATTTGAAGCTCTCGCAGGAAGAGGCCGTAGGTGTGCGCATCATCCGGCGGGCGATCGAAGAGCCGCTGCGCCAGATCGTGGCCAACGCCGGAGGCGAGGGGTCGATCGTCGTGCAGAAAGTCAAAGAGGGTGCGGGCAACTTCGGCTTCAATGCCGCGACTGGACAGTACGGTGACCTCATTGCACAAGGGGTCATCGATCCCGTGAAAGTGGTTCGGACGGCACTGCAGAACGCGGCGAGCGTGGCCGGCCTCCTCCTGACGACCGACTCGCTCGTCGTCGAGAGGCCGAAAAAGGAAAATGGTGCATCCAACGGGGCCCATGCAGGTGGACCTGGGGGAGACTTCTAAAGCGCGCCGTTGCCCTCACCACGCCGTTCGTTGCAAAGCCGCTCGTCCCGATGAATGCGCCGGGCGGGTCCCCTTGAAACCGGAGGATGCGAGGCCGAGCCGCCCGGCGAGGGCCAGGGGCCGGGCGGCTGGCTCGTGCCTCCAGACATGGCTGCTGCGCCGGAAGGCCGCTCGCGAAGGCGGGGCGAGCGGCTGACCCCGGCCGGTATCCCACGACACGGGTGCGCCGACGAGCCATCCTTCAGATTGCGCCGACGCTATCTTCAAGAAAGGCATCTTCGCGGTGCGCCGATATGAGCTTCGATCAAGAGCATCGCTTGCGTTGTCATTGGTCGACGTGGCGATGAACGACTAAGCCATGTTACTCATGACACCCCTCGACCCAGTCCGTGTCGGGGCGCTCGCGCTCCCCAATCGAATTGTGATGGCCCCACTCGGCCGCGCGCGCGCCAATCCGGCGAGCCGCGAGCCGACGGCGTCGGTCGTCCGTTACTACGTGCAGAGGGCAACGGCCGGGCTCATCGTCACGGAGGCCACCCACGTCTCGGCCGATAGCGTCAGCCGACCGGGAACGTCCGCGATCCACAGTGAGGGCCAAGTCGTGGCGTGGCGCGCCGTGACCGATGCGGTGCATGCGGCCGGGGGGCGCATTGTTCAGCAGCTCTTCCATCTCGGTCGCAAGGCCGATCCGGCGCGGCTGCCGAAAGGAGGGCTTCCGCCGGCGCCCTCGGCGATTGCCGCAAAAGGCGAATACAGCACGCCCGACGGACCGCGTCCCTTTCCGGTTCCTCGGCCGCTCGAAGCCGACGAGATCCCCCGGCTCGTCCGAGAGTTCGGGAGCGCGGCCGAAAACTCGCGACGGGCCGGTTTCGACGGCGTCGAGATTCACGGCGCGAACGGGTTTCTCGTCGACCAGTTTTTGCGGGATGGAGCCAACCGCAGGACCGATCGCTACGGCGGGTCGGTCGAGAACAGAGCCCGTTTCCTGCTCGACGTCGTCGACGCGGCCGCCTCCGTATTCGGGGCCGACCGGGTTGGCATCCGTCTTTCTCCGCACGCGCGCGCCGACGGAACCGACGATTCGACGCCGCGGGAGACCTTTGGCTACGTCGCCAATGCGCTGAACGCGCGGCACGTCGCCTATCTGCATCTCATCGAGCCGGCAACGACAGAGGGGGCCGAGCGATTGGCGCCAGCCATTCGAGAAGCGTTTCGAGGTCCGCTCATCCTATGCGGAGCGTTCGACCGCGCCGCGGCCTGGCACGCGCTGGCCGACGATCGCGCCGATCTCATCGCCTTCGGAGCGGGTTTCATTGCGAATCCCGATCTCGTCGAACGGCTACGCCGCGACGCCCCTTGGAATACGCCCGACCCGTCGACGTTCTATTCCGGCGGCGACCGGGGCTACACGGACTACCCGTTTCTCGACCTTGCTGAACCGATCGGGGCGACCGCGATCCGAATCACCGGTAGCCCCCTTTGAATTTCCAATGGTCGGCTGCTCCACGTGCATAAGCCTCGGATCGGTTGATGGCCGCTAGCCTGCCGCTTGCCGCAGCAGCAATCGACTTTTCTTCAAGTCACGCTTGGGCGGCGGCATCTTCCGCTGGCGGGCGTTCGGCGAACCGCCGCATGCACCGCGGGCAACAGCGGCGGACAGAGCATGTTGCTCGGACAGCAGCCCCGGCGGCTTCGAATCTTCGTTCGCCGAGTCGCGACTCGGCGGCTCGTCCCTCATCGAATGGCTGGTAGAAACGCCGTCGTTTAGGACGGTGTCCGACGGAAGGCCACCGACTTCACGGCGGTACACGTGTTGCACGACGGCTGCGAACACGAATGGCCGGCGGCGAGACCCACTACCGGATGCCCCTTCATGCGCGTCCGAACTCGGAGCACGAGGGGGGCCTTCCAGGGGATCGTGGACGTCCGCAAAGCGGGACAAGTCAAAGCGGGCAGCCATTCGCCTCGGTCCGGGAAGAAGACCTGACGCGCGGCTTGTCGGCGCCCTCGCGGCGCCCGTCCGGTCGGTCGCCAAGGGCCCTGCGCTGTGTCGCGCCGTGGTGGCGTCGGGAGGCTCGAAGCGGGGCGGCGGCGTCGCGGGCACAGAGTTCTCATGGGCGGACATCGTCGCCGCCGCCCGCCGCGCGCACGGTGTGGCCATCGACGTTCACGGGCGCCCGGTCTTGGCCGACGCCCGGCTGAGGCCCTGAGAAGGGCATTTTGAGGTCCTATGAAGAGAAGCTGGGTCCATGCCGTCGCAGTGTCCGCGCTCGCGCTCGCGCTCGCGACGGTTGCGTGTTCCAAAGCGAAACATGCGCCGACCGATCCGAACGTCTACTTGCCGCCGCAACCAGGCGACTGGGCGGACCTCGCTCGGCTCCCCGACTGGGGCGGCGTCTGGAACCCGAACATTTCCGACCAGAACGCGCGCATCAAGACCGACCCGGTTCCCTGGAAGCCGGAGGTGGAAGCCGAGATCGCCAGGCTGAATGCCGAGGAGCACGCGGGTCGACCCAAAGGCCTCTTTGTCAGTTGCCTCCCGGAAGGAATGCCGTCCTGGATGCTCATCACGCACAACGCCATCGAATTTCTCTACTCGCCAGGGCGGGTCACGATCCTGGGCGAGTCCGATGGCAACCGGATCCGCCGCATCTACACCGACGGGCGATCACACCCGGACGACCCCGACCCTTCCTTCCACGGGCACTCCATCGGTCATTGGGAGGGACCAACCCTGCACGTCGACACGGTCGGGATCTTGCCGGAAGTCTATCTGGCGGTCAGCGAGGCCGTGGGCATTCCCAACAACGGCGACCTGCACGTCGTCGAGGACTTTCACCTCGCCAGTCCGGACGTGCTTCAAGACGACATCGAGATCACGGCCCCGCGAATTCTGACGCGCCCCTGGAAGACGACGCGCAGCTACTTTCGACAGCGAGCGAAGAAGTACGACATCGTCGAGGGCGTCTGCCTGGAAGGCTACTTCGCCCGGCAGACGGACCAAAAAGGTTATGCGGTCTTCGCGCCAATCCCACAGACCGAGGGCGGCAATCCGGTGGCCGCGAAACGCTGATGGCTCGATCTCGGGCGCTGGCCCCGTCGAGCGACCCACTTTCACCCTGTCGGGCGACCGAGGAGAAGCGAACAGAATGAAATCGGGCATGCGCGCATTCAATTGGATGGTTGGAGCATGGCTGGTCGTGGCCCTCTCCCTCGTCGAGGGCCGCTCTTCGGCGCATCACTCGTTTGCCATGTTCGACTTCACGAAGACCGTGACTTTCAAAGCGACGGTGAAGGAGTTCCAGTGGACCAACCCTCACGTCATCGTTTCCTTCGCCGTCGATGCCGACGCGGCCGAGCCCGAAACCTGGTGGGCCGAACTCACGAGTCCCGGGAATCTCACCCGGGTGGGCTGGTCCAAGCGCGCCTTCAAGACGGGTGATCGCGTCGAAATCGCCATTCACCCGCTTCGCGACGGAACGCGCGGCGGCGCATTCACGAAGGCGACGCTCCTCGAGACGGGTCAAGTCTGGACCTCGGACCTTCGCGCGCAGGAAAAGCCGGAGCTTGGTGTCGGGGAGGGGGTGTTGAGCGCGAATGCCGCTCCCGCGACCGCGCCAGCGGCGCGCAGCGGGGCCTGCGCGGCGTCCGCCGCGGGCGCCGGAGGCAGGGGCTCAGTCGACGCGTTCGCGGCCTTGGCACTCATGGGCATGTTGGCTCGGCGGCGGCGGGGTGCGCACCACCCGTGAGGTCGCCGCTCTCCCGACCGGGGCCATGCCTTGGGTTCGGGTCATGGGTCGCTCTGTCCGTCGGTGTCTTGTGCTGCGCCCCCGACCGCACCGAGACGCTGAACCGGGATTCCAACCTCGGCCTCACGGCGTCGATTCGGGACCTGATGGACGCGGAAATCGACCCTGCCGCCGACTTTCTGTGGGCTTCGGTCGCCAGCGTGAGCAGCGAGGCGGGGCTCGAGGATCGACAGCCCCGAACGACTGATGATTGGGCTGAGGCCCGGCGCAAGGCGATCACGTTGGTCGAGGCCACCAACCTTCTCGTCATGTCAGGGCGGCGCGTTTCGACGGCCTATGTGCCGGCCCGAGGCCTCGGCGAGCTCGACTCGACCGAGGTTCAGAAGAGAATCGACGCCGCGCCGGGCGCATTCAAGGCGCTGGCACAAGTGCTCCGCGAATCCAGTCTGAAGGCCCTGACCGCCATCGACGCCAGGAATCCCGCGGAGCTGCTCGAGGCGGGCGGCGCCATCGATGCCGCGTGTGAGGCCTGTCACGTGACCTTCTGGTACCCGGAACAACCAGTTACGCGGCACAAAAGGTGAACGAGCGGCCCGCTCCCCCAAAGTCACTCCGAGAGCCGCAGATGGACGCCCCACCGGCGGAAGTAAGACAGCCCAGCGCACCGCGCGGCCCCGCGGCGCCCGCGAGCCACACTGAGTGCGCGTCCAATGGCCGGAGCTCGAAGCTCGCGAGACATGGATTGAGATGAACTGGACTTCAGCCCAACGGTCACGACGTCCTTGTCAGCGAATGCACCCGGGGCAACGACGACACGGCGAACGTACAAGCCTGGTGAGGTCCAACGTGGCTTCGCTCCCGAGCAAGCCTCGGCGGCAGGGCCGCGCCGCCATATTGGGAGAGCGGCCGTTTCTATGACGGCTCCTCATCGGACTTCATTTCGTTTTTCGGCACGTCTTTTATGGTGGACACAAGAGGCCGTTAGCTGCAATGGTCCGCCCCATCAACCGCAAGTCGTTCAGAGCGGCTCCATCCGGCCTTCAATCATTCGGGCAGGAAGGGCAGCCGTCGCCGCCGCGTCATTCCAGGAGGGGTGTCGTGTTTCTGCCCGCCCAACGTCGAGGTCACGCGTCCATGCCGGAGATGAAGAAAGTCAGGCGAACCAAGAGTCCGACGCCCTCGCGGCCGAGCCTTCGTGCGATTGCCATGTTCCTGGCCGCACTGTTGATGGTGGCCATTGCGCCGCGGGTCGCCCATGGGCAGACCCCGATCGACCCCGCGGACGCGGGCGTGACCGATGGGCAGGTGCCGCAGGCAGCGCCCGAGGGCGGAGCCCTAGGCGTAGCAGAGGGCGATGCTGCAGCGGGTGCAATCGGCACCTCGGCTGCGTCGCCCGCCGGCGCACCTGGATCCACCACAGCTCCCAATGACGCCGGCGCTCCCGATGGTCAAGGGCCAGCCCCGCAGGCGGAGACTTCAGCCCAGCCGTCCAACGTGCTGGAGAGCGTGGTCGTGACGGCCGACCGCCGTGAGACGAATCTCCAAAATACGCCGACCGCCATCACGGCGTTCGGCCCGACGGTGCTGCAGGACCGTGCGGTGGGCTCAATCCGGGACCTGGCCGGGCAAATCCCCAACCTTTCGATAGCGCGCGCCAATATCAGCTATACGACGCAGACCTACGCCCTCCGCGGCGTCGGCGAGACCGACCCCATTCAAGAGCCGGTCGTCGCGATCTACATCGATGACGTCTACCAACCGAGACAGATCGGCTCGATGCCGGACTTCAACGACATCGAACGGGTCGAAGTGCTTCGCGGCCCTCAGGGTACGCTCTACGGGCGCAATTCGAGCGCGGGAGCCATCCGCATTATCAGCGCCGACCCTGGCAACGAATTTCACACGAGCGACTCCCTTTCGTACGGGAGCTTCAACGCCGTCAAGGCACTGGCCTCGGTGAGCACCCCCATCGTCAAGGATCGTTTGGCGGCCAGTGTCGCCTTTCTCCATAACGAACGGGACGGCATCGACTTCGACCCCGTTCTCAATCGGGATGTCAACCGGATCGCGGTGGATGCCGGGCGGGTGAAGCTCAGGTGGACGCCGAGCGACCAATGGGACGTGCTCGGTACGTTCAACGGCATGATCGACCGCAGCGACAGTCGGGCCTATATCCCCGCTGCGCAGCCGGGGGTGAGCGCCGCGTGCCTCGCGACGACTGCGCCCTGGACGTGCCCTGGCTTCAACGCCCGCACGTCGTACTCCAATGTCCAGCCGTACCAGCATCTCAATCAGATCAGCGGATCGCTCCGAACGATTTTCAGTCCATCCAAGGAATTCAAGATCAAGTCCATCACGTCGGGCGGCGGGTTCGATCTGAATCCGGTCTATTACGATAACGATGGGGTTGCCGCGCTCATCCAGCGGAACCTCATTCACTACGAAGACGGCTACTTTACCCAAGAGCTGCTCGCCACCGGCGATTACCACTGGATCAACTTCAACGCGGGCGTCTTTTATCTCCACGAACGCTTCTTCGTGCAGCGCGACGGTTACAGCCGCAAAAACGCCATGAACACGGACCCGACGGCGGACCCGGGCAACTACGCGTTCCTCCGCGCACACAACATCACGACGACGAACAGCGCGGCCGCCTTCACCGAGATCAATCTGAAGGTCACCGACCAGTTCACGCTGACAGGCGGCATCCGCGAGACGCTCGAGTGGAAGTCATTCAGCTTCCACAACAGCGTTCTCAACGTGAACGGGCAGGTCGTCTCACCGTCGATCGAGGGCGAAGCGAGTCAGAACTGGAACGCTCCGACGCCGAAGGCCTCTGTGTCCTACCAGTGGGCTCCGGAGGTACTGCAATACGTGACCTACGCGCGCGGCTTTCGATCGGGCGGCTTCGACAACAGGGCCACGAACTTCACCCTGGCGGAGACTCCGTTCAACCCCGAGTACGTCGACAGCTTCGAAGCCGGGCTGAAGAACGAAATTTTCGACCACCACCTGCGTGCCAACCTGGCCGCCTTCTATAACGACTATTCGGACCTTCAGGTCTCGTACACCGATCCGGCGTACCCTGGAAACAGCATCCGCGGAAATGCGGCCAAGGCGACGACCGAGGGTTTCGAGCTGGAGACGGATACACGCCTGCCGATCGGCCTATCGGTCCAGCTTTCCGGCGGCTACCTCTACGCCAACTACGACACATACAAGAACTGCGGTGGCCCGGGCGTCAACTGCGACGGTCACCCGCTCATCAACGCTCCGCGATGGAACTTCGTCGGCGGGGCCACGCTCGATGTTCCGCTGCCTATCCCCGGCTTTGTCCGTGTGGGAGCGGACGTCGAGTGGTCGAGCGAGGCGTTCAGCTCGGCGCTCGCACGACCGCAAGACGAGTATCCGGCGCAAACTTTCGTAAACGGAACGGTGAGCTGGACATCCGAGGATGATCGCTTCGTCGCGACCTTGAGCGGCCGGAACATTCTCAACAGTCAAAAGCCGGTGAGTTCGTCGTATACGCCATCCACTGGAATATTGTTCTACAATTTCAACGACCCGGCGACGGCTCTCGTAACGCTCAAATATCAACTTTGAATGGGCGCAGGTGTCCACGATGGGTCTGGCGAAGTATTCGGAACTGTCCGCACGCGGTCGTTAATGGTTCTCTTGTCACCAAACGTTCATGTCATTCACAGTCGAAAAAGTGATCAAATATTATGATTCGTGTTGTGCAGGTAGAGCGCCGTCACCTTCCATTTACTTCGTATCCGTTCGCCGGTTCTCAGCCTGATGGGTCTTTTCGCGCCCCGCATCGTTTGCAGGATCGAGCCGGCGGAGCGACAGGGTTCGACTCGGCTGCGTTTCGGCGCAAAGGCGGGCGCAATCCGTTGGTCGGCACGGTCGCCTTTCTTCTCGCCTTTGCGGTCGTCACGCCGTACGCGCGCGCGGACGGCGAAGCGGACGCTGCAAGCGACGAGGATGTCGCCAGCGACGGCGCTTCTCTCGAGGACGCCGGGCTCCCGGACGTTCTGGCCGCCGGAGACGGAGCGGCACAGGACGCCGCGCCGACATCGAGCGACGGGGCAGCAGAAGGGGACGCGCCTGGGCCGGTGGATGGGGCTGGGGCGGTAGCCCGAGAGGCGGCCGCGGGTGATGGGGCCTCGTCCTACGCCAAGGACGGCGTGACCCCTCTTGCTGAGCTGCCGACCTGGAGCGAGCAGACCAACAGTTACGGCTGCGCGTGCAATTCGGTGCGGCGAAACGAGTCGTCATCCAGGTGGCCCGGCGCGGTCGGCGGGTTGCTCGCGCTCGCGATTCTCAGGTCGCGGCGATCGCCGGCCCCCCCCGAAAAGCGCTGCGACGCAAACGGGGTGTCGCGATGAAGGCGATAAAGAAGATCAAGATGGGGCCTCTGCGCGCCGTCGCCCGGGGGCAGGCGGGGCTGGTATTTGTTCTTTCGGCGCTTTCGTCGACGAAGGCCGCAGGCGCCGACGTCGGACCGCCCATCTCGGATGCGGGCACCCCTCCGGTTGCCATTGCCGCGCCGAGCGACGGAGGCGGCTTGCCCGTTGCCGACGCCCAGGTCCCGCTGGACGGGGGTGCCGCCAACCCGGCGGACCTGTCGTCGGCGGGGTCAGCCGGCTTTTCGGCCGACGCTGCGGGCGGACCGGTTGCGACGGAACCGCCCGGCGACGCCGGCGTCGGCGATGATGGCGAGGCCCCCGAGAAAGCCCCTGGAACATCGGAGCTCGGGACGATCACGGTGACTGCGCAGCGCCGGGTCAACACGGTTCAAAAGACCCCCATTGCAATCACGGCGTTCAGTCAGGACACGATCAAACAGCAGAGAATTTCAACCTTCAAAGATCTCTACGGGTCCGTTCCCGGTCTGCTCGTACCGCTCACGTCGACCGCCCTCACGACGCAGCCCTATTCGATGCGAGGCATCGGCGAAATCGACACCTACCCGGAGCCCGCCGTCGCCGTGTACGTCGACGACGTCTACCTGGCGAGGACGGTCGGCTCTCTCTACGACACGCCAGACCTCGAACGCGTCGAAGTCCTTCGAGGACCACAGGGGACTCTTTACGGCAGAAACTCGGCGGCCGGTGCCATTCGCTTCATCACCAAAGACCCGACGGCCGATCGCTATGCGACCGCCGACGTGGCGCTCGGCAACTACAACGACGTCAACGTCAAAGCGCGGGTCAACGGCGCCATCCTGCCGAATGACCTGCTCAATGGCGCCTTCTCGGTCGTCCGCCACGAACGCCAGGGCTACACGTGGGATGTGCCGCTCAGCCAGTGGGTGAACAACATGGACATCTGGGTCGTGCGCGGCAAGCTCAAGTCCCAGTTCACCGATCGGCTCAGTTTGACGTTGAGCGGGGATGGGATGTGGGACCGCTCGACCGCGAGCTACTACACCCCCATCAACCAGCCGAATGGCGTTCCGTCGGGGCAGCAGACGAATCCCGACCTGACCTGGGCTGACGCCGTCCCGCTCAATCGGACGACCGTGTATGGCGGGTCAGCAACATGGAAGTACGAGGCGAGCGACGTCATCACGCTCAAGTCGGTGACGGCGGTCCGCGCGATGCACGGCCCCATCTATTACAACAACAGCGGGGTGACCTACATCAAGGGCGACAGCTATGCGGGTTTTAACGAAAACGAGGAAACCGAAGAGCTCACGTTCAATGCCGACACGAAGGATCTCCACGCGGTGGTCGGCCTGTATTATTTCAACGAGTTCTTCCACAATAACCGCGTGAACCAGTCGGCCGTCGGCCCGGTGAACAACGTCGGCATCATTCAGCATGACGACAGCCGGCTCTACACCCAGAGCTACGCGGCCTTCGGCCAGACGGACTACGATTTCAACGATCAGCTCTCCGCCACGGTCGGCCTGCGCTACACGGCGGACCTCCGGTCGTTTCAAAACATCGGAGAACAACAAACCAACACCTCGCTCATCTATCCGCTACCCGGCAACTTCAATCCGAACCTTTTCAATACAATCTTCACGGGAGGGGCCGGATTTTCCCAGTTCACGGCGAACGCCCCGACGAAGCTCTTCGACGCGCTCACGCCGAAGGCCGCACTCAACTACCAAGTGACCCCAGAGGCTCTTCTCTATGCGAGCTTTTCCGAGGGTTTCAAGAGTGGTGGGTACGACCTCCGCGCTTCGACGCTCAACGGTTCACTCACGCCTTACAAGCCCGAGACGATCCTGGCGTATGAGGCTGGCTTCAAGTCGACGTTCTTTTCGAACCACCTGACCGCGAACCTCGCCGCCTTCTACAATCATATCAACGAATTTCAGGTACGCGCCACATCTCCCGGTGCGCTCGGGACGCCGGTGAACGCGCTGATCAACTCCGGCGACGCCCACTCATATGGCGGAGAGCTCGAGGTCGCCATCAATCCGTTCTCGGGCTTTACGTTCGGCAGCTCGGTCGCCTACCTGCAGACAGGCTACGAGACGTTCACGGCGTCGTTGCCGGCAAACGTCGCAGGCCGGACGACGCTCGTCGGCCTCGATTTTCCGAATGCGCCGACCTGGCAGGCCAACTGGAACTTCAACTACCGATTGCCGCTGCCCACACCGGGATCGTGGCGCATCGGCGCCGTCGTGAAGTACGAATCGGGCCACTACACGGACATCTACGACACGCCGCAGGCGCGGGTGAGGCCCCAAGCCTTCCTCGACGGGACCATCAACTACGTGTCGCACGACGAACGTTGGTCGACCGGCGTGTCGGCGACGAACCTCCTCGACTTGCGGCGGGTTCAGGCTGTCACCTACGTACCGACGAACTCGGGGCAATATGCCAACTGGTACGCGGCCTACAACGCGCCACGTTTCGTCGACGTCTACGCGACTTTCAAGTTCTGAGGTGTGGAGAGCCGGAAATGTCTTACCCGCATTCGCTCGACGACTTTTGCTCCTGGCTCAAGGTGACGCCCTTGAGCCTCGAAATCCAGACCGTCGGATGGGTCATTCCGACGCTCCAGACGATCCACATCGTCGCCATCGCGGCGGTCATTTCCGCGGCGCTGATGGTGACCCTGCGAACGCTCGGCCTGACCGCCCGCGATCAGCCCTGGACCGCGGTCGCAGGCCGGTTTTTGCCGGTCATCTGGCGCGCCCTTCCGATTCTTCTTTGCACCGGGCTCTTGCTCATCACGGCCGAGCCCGCCCGTTCTATCAAGAATCCCGCGTTTCTCTTGAAAATGGTGCTCCTCCTTTTGGCCATCACCGTGACGGGGGTCTGGCGGACCACCGCCTCGCTCGCCGCCGGCTTCTGGGAGGCCTCGGCGGCGCGCAAACGGACGGCCAAGCTTCTCGCCGTCGTCTTCATTTCGCTCTGGGCTGGCGTCATCGTTGCAGGCCGCTTCATTGCTTACGTCCAGGCATCATGAAGCCCGGCCGGCGGCAGCGCCGTGAATGGTCATCGACTCTCGACGTTGGAGAACCTCGTTGAACCTCGACGCATGGCTGACTCGACTGCAAGACACGGACTGGGCGACGGCCATTCGGGAAAGCGGCTCCCTCTTTCCCTGGGTCGAATCGGTGCACGTGCTCGCGCTGACTCTGGTCGTGGGGTCGATTTCCGTCGTCGACTTGCGGCTTTTGGGCTGGGCGTCGCGCGAGCGGCCCGTCCGGAGGGTCCTTGGGGACGTCTTGCCTTGCACGTGGATCGCTTTTGCAATCGCCACGGTCAGTGGGGGGCTTCTCTTTTCGTCGAACGCCCTCACGTATGCGCACAATCCGTTCTTTCGTGTGAAGATCGTCGCGCTTCTGGCCCTGGGGGTCAACGCGGCGGTGTTCGGTCAACTGACGAGTCGGGGGATCGATGGCTGGGACGTCGCGCCGCGTCCCCCGCTTCGGGTGCGCGCCTCGGGTGCATTTTCACTCGTGCTGTGGATCGG
Source organism: Polyangiaceae bacterium (assembly GCA_050013115.1). Classification (GTDB taxonomy): domain Bacteria; phylum Myxococcota_A; class Polyangia; order Polyangiales; family Polyangiaceae; genus Palsa-1150. The sequence continues at coordinate 75,533 of JBEKFX010000049.1, read as the reverse complement.
CGTCGTCCTCTGTGGCCGATGGATCGGCTTCACTCGCCTTTCGGGCCCTTGAGGCGCATGTCATTCGCCAGGATGGGTGAGAATCGAGTCGGAAGAGCAGGCTACCAAACGGGAGTGCGGGTCATCGAGGTGAGCCATGGTGCAAGGTGAGTCATTAGACATTGCCGATCGGAGGGCCGCCGGCGGTCCGGGGAGCAGACTCGCGCTGGCCATAGCCGCCTTCGGGATCCTCGGCTTGGTGACGCTTTACGCGGTGGGCCGTGCGAACGCGGCGGATCGCCGCGCCCGCGAAGTCGAGCGTTCCGAATGGTTTCAACTCGGCAAATTGCCCGACTGGGGCGGCCTGTGGGTCCCCGACCGGACCGACAAGAACCACCCCTTTGGGGTCGGCGACCCACCCTGGACGCCAGCGGCGGCCGCCCAGATCAAGGAACTGCAAGCAGCCGACAAGGCCGGCCACCCGCGAAACATATTCGTCAATTGCCTTCCAGAGGGAATGCCGAGTTTCGTCATCATGACCCTTAACGCCGTCGAATTCTTGTTCACGCCGGGGCGCGTGACGATTCTCGGAGAGTTCGACGGCAACAGGCTCCGCCGGGTCTACACGGACGGGCGCGGGCACCCTGCAGACCCGGATTTGACGTTCAATGGGCACTCGGTCGGACGTTGGGAAGGGGACACCCTCGTCGTCGACACGGTCGCAATCCTTCCCGAGACGTTTCTTCCGATCGGGCAGTCCGTCGCTCTGCCGAACAACGGCGACACCCACATCGTCGAGCGCATTCGTCTCGTGGCTCCGGACGCGCTTCTTTTCGACCTCACGGTCACTGCGCCGCGTCAGTTATCGGCGCCCTGGCACCTGACGCGCAAGTTCATTCGACAGGCGGATCGAAAAGCCGAGATCACCGAGGCGTCGTGTCGGCAGGGCGATTTCGCCACGGGCGTCGATGCGAAGGGCAATTCGGTCTTCCGACCGATTCCCCATGACGAAGGTGGCGATCCGCTGCCTTTTGCGAGGTGAAGATGAAAGCCGGTCATGAGACTCTCTGCGCTCCGGCACGTGTGGTGGGCTCGCTGCGAGCGCGCTTGTGTTGGCTTGCCACGTTGATCGTCGTCCTCTTTTCCGCCGACCGGGACGCGCTCGCCCACCACTCGTTCGCAATGTACGACTCGACGCAGCTCGTCGTCATCCACGGGACCGTGAAAGAGTTCCAATGGACGAATCCGCATGCTCTTCTCTGGGTGACGGGCTCGACGGACGGTGGGAGCCCCGAACTCTGGACGATCGAACTTCCGACCAGCCCAGGCAACTTGACTCGAATGGGGTGGACCAAGCACTCACTCGCCCCGGGGGACCCCCTCACCGTCGAGATCAATCCTCTCCGAGACGGTAGCCACGGCGGGTCGTTCAAGAAGGCCACTCTGACGCAGACGGGCGTCGTGCTGATTGCGTACGCGAACGATCCATACGGCGGAGACGCCTCCGCGGGCGGAGATGGCTCGGCGGCCGACGGGCACTCAGGCGGCGATGGCGGGGGAGAGACGCGATCGACCTTGGGAGCGACCAAGGCGGCGTGCTCGGCGTCGGGCGGCGTTGCTCCTCCGCAAGCCAGGTTGCCCTGGCTTCTCGGGATCGCGCTTACGTGGCTGCTGGTTTCGCGACGGCGGAAGTGGACCTCCGGCGGGCCTGAGGATGCGCGTCGCATGTCATGAGTGTTTCTTGAAGAGATGATGAGAAGAAGTCGTTGGATGAACGGGCCCGCTACGGTTAGCTGACCGATCGAGCGAGGAGGGCGTCTTACGCCGCCCGTCAGGACGACTCAGCCTTAGGAGACCGCGCCGATGCCCGTCGAGTTCATTGGAATGATTTTCCACCGTCCCGGTTCCGACCTCCAGGCGTTCGTCGGTTCGAGCGAATTCCGGATTGATCGGGCCTATGTTCGTCGCTTTGCGCAGATCCACGAGGACTCGGACTTCGATCGCGTCCTCATCGGGACGGCTTCGCTTGCGCCGGAGGGATCACAGGTCGCCGCCTATGCGGCCGCGCATACGGAACGGCTGTCGTTTCTCGTGTCTCATCGGCCCGGCTTCCGGGCGCCGACCGTAGCTGCACGCGAGTTGGCGACCCTCGACCATTTCTCGTCGGGACGTGCGGCAGTCCACATCATCACGGGCGGAAACGACGCCGAACAACGTCGGGACGGCGATTACCTCGAAAAGGACGAACGTTACGCGCGGACGGACGAGTACCTCCACATCGTTCGCAAAGCGTGGTCGGCTACGGAGCCCTTTGACTTCAAAGGTCGCTACTACGCGCTCGAGGGCTACGCGAGTGGCGTGCGTCCATTGCAGAAGCCGAGCATTCCGCTCTACTTCGGCGGGTCATCGGAGGCCGCCTACCGTGTTGGTGCCAAGCACGCCGACGTCTATGCCCTTTGGGGTGAGCCCCTCGCCGAAACGAAGCAGCAAATTGACAGCATCCGAGCAGCCTCATCGGCCGCGGGGAGGTCGGCCCCGCCGCGAATCAGCGTGTCGTTCCGCCCGATTCTGGGAGCCACCGAGGAACTCGCTTGGGACCGCGCTCGCCACATTCTCGAGGTGACGAAGTCGGCGCTGAGCGCCGCCCCGCTGGCTCTGCGTCGCTGGGGAAGCGCGGGTCCCAAGCCGACGGGAAGCCAGAGACTCTTGGCTGCAGCCGAGAAGGGAGATCTCCACGACCGTGCGCTCTGGACACCCATCGCGAAGGCGCTTGGTGCCCCCGGAAACAGCACGGCTCTGGTTGGTACGGCCGAGACCGTCGCCCAGGCCCTCCTCGACTATTACGACATCGGCGTGACGACGTTCCTCATTCGCGGCTTTGATCCCTATAACGACGCGGTCGATTTTGGTCGGGAACTCATCCCGCGCGTGCGCGAGGAGGTCCGACGCCGCGAGTCGCAACACGATACGACGGAGAACGCGACGCGCGTCGCCGTAGCAGCGTCAAACTGAAAATCGGCGACTCGGCGACGCGACTCTCTCGATCGCCGTTCAGCTCACCCTCACCAGCGGTGCTCGTGCGGTCCAAACGCGGCTTCGTAGAACGGCACGATGACGCCGCCGGGCGGATTGACGGCGTCAATTCGCGCTAGATCCTCGGTCGTCAACGCGACATCCAGCGCCTTCAGGTTGTCTTCGAGTTGCGCCAGGGTGCGAGGGCCGATGATCGGGCTCGCGATGCCCGGCTGGCGCAGGACCCACGCGAGGGAGAGCTGGCTCACGGTCGCGCGTCTTTCCTCGGCTACGGCCTGCAGGGCGTCGACCGCTTCGAATGCGCGCGCGCTCCCGAGTAGGCCTGCGGATCGAGGGTGGTCGCCCTTGGAGAACCTGCCCTCCGGCTGTTCACCTTTGCGGCGGTATTTGCCAGAAAGGAATCCTCCGGCAAGTGGGCTCCAAGGAATGATCGCGATACCGAACGTCCTGCAGGCAGGGATGAGCTCCCGCTCGATTCGGCGGTCGAGAATGTTGTAGGGCGGCTGCTCCGTCACGAATCGGTTCAGTCCGAGCTCCTTGGACGCCCACAAGGATTCGACGACTTGCCACGCGGCGAACGTGCTCGATCCGATGTAGCGAACTTTGCCGCTGCGAACGAGATCGTCGAGCGCGCGGAGCGTCTCGTCGATGGCACACTCTGGCTGCGGACGATGGATCTGATAGAGGTCGATCCAATCGGTCCTCAGGCGCCGCAGCGATGCCTCCGCCTGTTCGATGATTTGCCGGCGGCTGTTGCCGGCTTGGTTCGGGTCGAGGGCGTCGCCTTTGTGCATGTTGCCGTGGACCTTCGTGGCCAGCACGACCCTTTGGCGGTGTCCGTTTCGACGCAAGGCCTCACCCACGACCTCTTCGCTCTTGCCGTCGTTGTAGACGTTTGCGGTATCGAGGAAATTGACCCCGGCACCGATGGCGTGGTCGATGATGACCTGTGACTCTTCGGCAGACGTCCGGCCGCCGAACATCATGCAGCCGAGGGTCAACGAGCTGACGTGAATCCCGGTCCTTCCCAGGTGGCGACGCTGCATGCTGGTTTTCCTTTAGGACGAGGGCGGCCGGGCGATTGCGCCGTACAAGGCTTCGACGGCCAGAGAGAGACGGTCCGCGGCAGCCGGCGCGAGGGCGGACCCTTTTCCCTGCGGCGTAAGTTCGGCGTCGTTGACGATGAGTGAGTTCACGGCGCGCGCGCGAAAGAAGCGAAAGAGAGAGCGAAAGGCTTCGCTCACTTCGGCGCCGTGCGCGTCGAGCTTGGTCGTAGCGATGCCGAGGGCCGGACGATCGACGAGCCCGTCGGGTGCAATCAGATCGACAAGGGCTTTGAGGCCCGCAGAGTACGTGGCCTTGTAGACCGGCGTGGAGAGAACGATGGCCGCGGCCCCGCGGATGGCGGATAAGAATGCGGCCAAAGGTGGCGCTTCGATGCGTCCGTACAGCAGATCGGCGGCGTCAAAATCGCTGAGAGAATAAAAACGGGTCGTCAGGCCGCGACTTTCGAGTTGAGTCGCGACTTGCCGGGCGACGAGGGTCGACTTGGACGTTGTCGATGGACTGCCCGCGAGAAAAACGACTTCTTGGCTCATGCTTCTTGTCCTCTTTCGTCTGCAACCGTTCGGGTCGAGGCAGCTCGCGCACCCGGCTCTGCCGTGAATGCTCCGAAGCGACGACCGAAGTGGAGTAGCGGCGATCCGTCGGAAATCGCGGCCGCCAGCACCTCGGCGACCAAAATGGTGTGGTCGCCCGCGTCGTGAAGCGCGTGGCGGCGACATTCGAGAACGGCCAACGACCCCTCGACGAGCGGAACGCCGTAGCGGGTGTCGGTACAAAGCGGGATGCCGGCAAACCGGTCGATTCCCGACCGGGCGAACTGTGCGGCGATTGGAGTCTGCCGTTCGTCGAGAATGCTGACGCCGAGGTACTCGGAGGTGACGATGCGATCGTGAGCGCTTGCGCTCTTGCCTACGCACGCGAGGACGAGCGGCGGCGAAAGGGACAGGGCGCAAAAGCCCGTCGCCGTGAAACCGACGAGTCCCGTCGGATGCCTTGCTGCAACGATCGTCACTCCGGAGGCGAAGCGCGCGAGGGCGTCACGAAAGGCCTCAGCGGAAAGCGGTAAGTCCATTGGAAGACTCCTGGGATGGATCAAGGGGGGCCGCCGCGAGAGGCCGCCGCCGGGTAGCGCTGCGCGAGCATCTCGCCGAACGGGCCCGTTAGGTTGTGCTGGGGAATGTGGCCACCGCTTTCGAGCGGTAGCTTGGGAAAGAGAAGCTCGGCGACCCGATACGCCTCCTCGAGGTGCGGATAGCCGGAGAGGATGAACGTCTCGATGCCCGCGTCGGCGTATTCAAGCATCCGTGCGGCGACGGTGTCCGGGGAGCCGACGAGTGCAGTGCCGGCCCCGCCGCGAACGAGACCGACGCCGGCCCACAAGTTGGGGCTCACTTCGAGCTTGTCACGCCGACCGCCGTGCAGGGCCGCCATCCGACGCTGTCCCTCCGATTCGAAGTTCGTGAACGCCTGCTGCGCAGATGCGATGGACGCCTCGTCAAGGCGGCTGATGAGGGCTTCAGCCGCCGCCCACGCCTCCGACTCGGTCTGTCGGACGATGACGTGGACGCGCAGCCCGAATCGCAATGTGCGCCCAAGCTTGCCCGCTCGCTCTCGGACGTCCGCTATTTTTGCAGCCACGGCCGCCGGCGGCTCGCCCCAGGTGAGGTAGACATCGACATGGCGCGCAGCGACTTCGTGCCCCGCGTCCGACGAGCCACCGATGAAAATCGGTGGGTGCGGACGCTGCAGCGGGGGATAGAGAATCTTCGCGCCCCGGACCGAGATGTGCCGACCCTCGTAGTCTACCGTCTCGCCCGCGAGGACGCCTTTGAAGATGTGCAAGAACTCGGACGTCGCCGCGTACCGATCATCGTGTCGCAAGTGGACGCCGTCCCCCTCCGACTCGGCCGGATCGCCTCCCGTGACGACGTTCAGCAAAACGCGGCCCTTCGAGAGTCGGTCGAGCGACGCCGTCATCCGCGCCGCGAGGGTCGGTGACAGAATGCCCGGCCGAAGGGCCACGAGAAACCGGAGCCGCTCGGTGAGCGGCACCATCGCCGAGGCCACGACCCAAGCATCTTCGCACGATCGCCCGGTCGGAAGGAGGACACCGTAAAAGCCGAGTGCATCGGCCGCCTGTGCAATCTGGCGCAGGTAAGGGAGGTCGACGCCCCGAGCGCCGTCGGCGGTCCCGAGAAAGTGACCGTCGCCGTGCGTTGGGAGAAACCACAAGACGTTCATCTTTGCCAACGTCGCCACCGCCGCACCTGCAACGGCCGGCTCGGTCGCAGTGTAGGCAAAAAATGCGCTTGCGATGCAGCAAACGTCCGCGTAGCCACGGCCTGAGCGGTCGTTGCCATCGTCACGACCACGGTATGGGGCGGGGCCTGCAAAGTCGGCGCACGCTAACAAATGTCTTTGAAAAGGGACAGCCCTGTGGCAGCTTGAAGCAGAGAGTCGGCAGCGAATGGCCGACGTCGTTCCTTCGTTCGCGCGTTGTTCGTGCCTTCCGCGGCGTGGCCCCAGGCAAACGCGGGCAGGCTTGAGAGCTGCGTACGCACGAATTGTCCTGCGTCGACCCGTTGCTTTCTGGCGCGGGCATCAAGGGGCTCGGCGCTTCAAGCGTGCCGTTCCGGTGCTCGCGGCAATGGTTGCCGTTAGAAAGAGGTGAGGTCCGATGGTGAGTATGCGCGTGGACCAGGCGCTCAGGAATTTGGCGGCCGGCGATCCGGTGGTCGTCATCGACAGCGAAGATAGGGAGAACGAAGGGGATCTGATTCTGGCGGCGGAACTCGCCACCCCCGAACGCATCGCCTTCATATTGCGCAACACGAGCGGCGTTTTGTGCGTTGCCTTGCCAGGCGCCCGATGCGATGCCCTTCGTCTGCCTCCCATGGTGTCGGGGGCGGATGAGGCACATGGAACCGCGTTCACAGTCAGCGTCGATGCGCGGCGCGGCACGACGACTGGAATCTCTGCGTCCGATCGTTCGGCAACGGTGCGAGCGCTGGCCGATCCGGCGGCCGTCTGCGGCGATTTCACGCGCCCCGGTCATGTCTTCCCCCTCCGGACCCGCGAGGGTGGCGTCCTTTCCCGGCGTGGACACACCGAGGCGGCCTCGGACCTCGCGCGGCTCGCAGGGCTTGCGCCCGTCGGAGCGCTGTGCGAGCTCGTTCACCCGGACGGAAGTATGATGCGGGCGCCTGCGCTCGAATCGTTTGCCCGCGCGCACGGCCTTTCGCTGCTGCACGTCGATGATCTCGTCGCCCATCGCCGGCGCACCGAACGAATCATCGAACCGGTGGCCGAGGCGCGACTTCCGACCCGGCATGGCCCCTTCATCGTTCGCGTGTTTCGCGACCTTCTGGACGGTATCGAGCATGTCGCGCTCATCCGTGGCGAAGTCGATGGGGCGGCGGACGTTTTGGTCCGCGTCCATTCCGAGTGCTTGACCGGTGACCTCTTCGGGTCCCTCCGTTGCGATTGTGGCGCCCAACTCGACGGTGCACTCGAGCGAATCGCACACGAGCAATGCGGGGTCGTCGTGTACCTTCGCGGACACGAAGGGCGCGGAATCGGGCTCATCAATAAGCTCCACGCATACCGACTGCAAGACGAGGGGCGAGACACCGTCGAGGCGAACCTCGAGCTCGGATTGCCGGTTGATTCCCGTCGCTATGATGTTGGCGCGCAAATCCTCACGATGTTGGGAATTACCACCATTCGACTCATGAGCAACAACCCGGCGAAGTTTGCCGCGCTCGAGGGCTACACGCTCCGCATCGTTGAGCGGGTGCCGCTCGTCACGGTTCCCACCGCGGAGAACGCCGCGTACCTATCGGCCAAACAGGCCAAGCTCGGACATCTGCTCGCGCTCGAGAGCCCCGTGACTTCGACCCCACACGTCCGGCATTGATCGCGTTCGAGCTCCTTCGCTCGGCCATGGTTGTCGAACGGCCCCGATGACCCCCTCTTTTTCCTCCGTTCGAAACGTGACTTCAACCCGATCGCCACGGGCTCCGGGGTGCGGCGACGAGCGTCGACGGCGGCCGGGACGAGGCGATCGGTAAAGGCTCGGTGATTGAGAATCGCCGGCGAGAGGCCCATACGAGCCTGCGTTCGACGATCGAGGAGCTTGGCTTTCGTCCGATCGGTGGCCTCAGACCACGTAGTAAAGATCGCCGTCCGGTGGCGGTAGCGCGGCACAGTGGTGGCAAGCCGCCCGAGCGTCGGGCCCGAGCAACTGATGCGCGAGGCGCACAGCCTTGATGGTGGATGAACCGGGGGAGTCGGGCTCCCATGGAAAAACGCGGTCCGCTGGCAACCACGCGTCGAAGCGCAGGTTCTTCATCGTGCGGGCCACGTCGACGCCGACGCCGCTCAAGAGTGCGACCGCGCCGGCGCTCTCGACGTCCTTGAGGAAGTGCTCGAGGCGCTCCATGCAGACGAGGTCCGGAATGCGCGTCCGCCGCAGACGAAGGACGACGACCCGGGCGCCCGCAGCGATTCGGGCGCGGAGGTCGTCCAAATAGCGATCGAGCTCGGGGGCTGCCCCGAAGAAGAGCTCGCCTTCGAAGTCGTAGATGACGAGCAATTTGCAGGCGGGATCGCCTGGCTGTCGCCCACGGATCGTGCGGTCGGCGGCCACGGCGAGCTCGGTGACTTTGAGGCGGGCGGCGCGCGGAACGAACATGACGATCGAAAGGGCGACGCCGATCAAGATGGAAAACTCGACGCTCACGAACACCGCGGCAAAGGCAGTCGCGAAGACCAAGCCGGCGTCGAAGAAAGACGCCCGCAGGGCATAACCCATCCGCCGCCAATCGATGAGCCGCGCGGCCGTGACCATGAGCAGGCCTGCCAGAGCGGGCTTCGGAACGAAACGCGCCAGCGGCGCGAACAGGGCTACGACCGCTGCAACGGCGGCAGCGGCGAAGAGGCCCGAGGCGCGGGTCACGGCGCCCGCTTGGTAGTTGATGGCCGACCGGGTGAGCGAACCGGATCCGGGCAAGCATTGGAAGAATCCGCCCCCGAGGTTGGCCAGCCCCTCGGCGAGGCACTGCCGGTTGAAGTCGAGCCTTTGCCTGGTTTCGTGGGCAATCGACTTTGCGATCGCCAGCGCCTCGAGTAGCCCGAGGATCGAAATGGCGAGCGCGCTCCCGGCCATTTCCTTGACCCACCAGAATTTGATCTCCGGCACATGGAAAGCCGGCAGCTCCGCGGGGACGCGTCCGATGACGGCCACGAGCGTTTTCCCGCCCGCCCCCGTCACCGACCAGCCGAGCTTCGTCGACAGGGCCGATGCGAGGACGAGGGCGCCCAACATGTCGACCCGTGGCAGCCGGTAGCGCACGAGAACACGTCGGAGTGCGACGACGAGCACAATGGTGACGACGCCAATTGTGACCGATCGGGGGTTCGCACCGTCGTGGCTCGTCAGAGTGAGCCACAGGCGGACGATGACCGGTTGGTGCCCCGTGCCCTTGTCGACCAGGCCGAGCAGGTTGCCGACCTGCCCCAATGCGACGAGCAGTCCTGCGCCGGCCATGAACCCCAAGACGACCGATTCGGAGATGTAGCGGGTGAGATCCCCGAGCTTCGTGACGGCGATCAGAATCTGAAACGCCCCCGCCATCACGGCGAGCACGAAGGTCGCCTGGTAGGCCTCGAGCCGCGCGTCCGGGTCGAAGAAGGCCAGCGCGCTGAACACGACGAGTGAGATCGCGTTGGTCGGTCCGTTGATGAGGTGCGACGACGAGCCGAGGGCTGATGCGATGGCCGTCACGACGATGGCCGAATACAGGCCGAAACGGGGGTCGACGCCCGCGATGAGCGCATACGCCATGGCCTGCGGAAGCGATATCGCCGCCACGGTCACGCCCGCGACCGCGTCCCGGCGAAGGTCGGCGGCGCCGTAGCGTGCGCGCGCGGCGCTCGGGGGTGCGGACGAAACGGCAGTGGCGACGCGCGCGGTCACGGATGCCTCGGTCTGTAGATGGTGTCGAATATCCCGTTGTCGGCGAAGAACTTGATCTGGGCTTCCTCCCAGTCCTTGGCCATGATGGTCACCGGAAAGAGAATCAGGTCGGGCAGGCGTGCGCGGTACTTCTGCAAGACATCGGGCAAGATGGGCCGGTAGCCGTGCCTCGCGACGATCTCCTGGGCCGATTCGGTGAAGAGAAACTCCAGGTACGCCTTGGCGAGCGCCTCGGTGCCTTTTCTTTTCACGTTGGCATCCACCCACGCCACGTACGGCTCCGCCAGGATGCTGGCGGGAGGATAGACGACCTCGAGGTCGCCGTGCGATTCGTCGACCTCGAGCAGCGCCTCATTCTCCCAGGTGATTTGAACGTCGCCCAACTTTTCTTGGGTAAAGTCGGTCGTCGCGTCGCGCGCGCCGGCCTCGAGCGCGGCCACGTGCTCGTAAAGGTTTTTCACGAACGAGCGTGCGTCGTCCTCTGTGCCGCCGCGATGGATGACCGAGCCCCACGCCGCGAGAAAACTGAGCTTGCCATTGCCCGACGTTTTCGGGTTGGGGGTGACAATCTGCACACCCGGCGCAAGGAGGTCGGCGAAGTCGTGAACGGCGCGCGGGTTGCCCGCGCGCACGACGAAGACAATCGTGGACGTATAGGGGCGCGAGGAGTTCGGCAGCCGTTCGGCCCATCCCTGGGCTACGAGGCCCTGCTTGCAGAGTGCATCGATATCCGAGTGGATCGCCAGGGTCACGACGTCGGCCGGAACGCCGTCGATGACCGCACGCGCTTGGCGCGACGAGCCGCCGTGCGACTGCCGAATCGCAATCTTCGTTTTTGTCAGCCCTTGGTACTTGGCGATGAACGCCGCATTGACGTCCCGGTAGAGTTCACGCGTCGGATCGTACGACACGTTCAAAAAATGCACGGAGTCGTCCTGCAGGCCCAGGTTCTTGAAGGCGATGAGGGCTGTAGCAAACGCAACCGCGCCCAGGGCGATCGCGTTTGCCAACCGGTCCTTCCACTTGCTGATGCGCTGCGGTGCAATCGACGGCTGCGTCAAGGCGATGCCAGGTCTTTCTTATAAGACGACCTGCCGACCGTCCACATCGGTTTCCGGAATCGGTCGCCGCGCATTCGGAGGCAAGCCTCATCGGCCCGTCCCCCGCGGCCCGCCGCCCGCGCGCTTTTTGCTCTGCCGCCGGCACTGAGGTGCCGGCATGGCAAACGGCCCGGCCACGCTCCCTAAACCAAGCCCATCTGGCCGACTCGGCGCCTCGCCGCCAGCGTTGTCAAAATGCCCGAAGTCTTGTATGCCGAACATATGTTTGTTTATCAAGACGTTCGGCCTTCCATGGTCGCCGTCGACGCGGCCTCCGGACCGTCGGGCCCACCGCGCCCCGCGGGCGAAGCGGTGGGCGGCACCCCCCTCGTCGAACTGCGGCGGCTGCCCGCTGGCCTTCCCGGACGAATCGCGGTGAAGCTCGAGTCGCAAAACCCGAGCGGAAGCGTCAAGGATCGCGTCGCGGTCGCCTTGGTCGAAGAGGCCGAAAAGCGTGGACAGCTTCGTTCCGGAAGCACCATCGTGGCCGCGACGAGTGGCAATACCGGCCTCGCCCTGGCGCGCATCGGAGCCATGCGCGGTTACAAGGTGCGCCTGACGGTCCCTGAACATTGGTCGCACGAACGGATGGCGCTCTTTCTCTATTTGGGGGCCGATGTCATCGTCACCCCGGGCGACATGCAAGCCGCCGTCGAGCGCGCCCGCGCGGTGGCGGCGACGAGCGCCAAGTCCTTGCTCTTGGATCAGTTTACCTCCGCCGCGAATGCGGACATTCATCGACGCACGACCGCCCAAGAAATCTGGAACGACACGCGGGGTGAGGTGGGCGCCTTCGTCAGCGGGGTGGGGACGGGCGGCACCATCACCGGGGTTGCTTTGGGCCTTCAAGCACGACAGCGTGGCATCCACGTCGTCGCCGTGGAGCCGGCCGCGTCTCCGGTTCTCACGGGAGGCAAGGCCGGGCTCCACGCGATTCAAGGAATAGGGGCGGGGTTCGTTCCGCCGCTCTTCCGATTCGACCTCGTCGACGAAATCGTCAGGGTCTCCGACCCGGACGCCTTCGACTGGACGCGCCGACTGGCCCGCGAAGAGGGCATTCTGGCCGGCGTCTCATCGGGAGCGTGCGTGGCCGCCGCCGTGACGCTGGCCAGCCAAAAGCGAATGGGCGGCAAACTGATCGTGACGACCGTTTGCGACTCGGCTGAACGCTATGTCATTGCGCCGCCGCTCGACACCCGTCGCCGCCGAGGCGGTCGATGAGGGCCCGTCGGTGCGTCGGCTTCGTTGGAGGCGTCGAACGGATCGAGCGCGAGCTTCACTCGGTGGCGGGGCAAGTGGGTGTCGACGTCGAGGTTCACGCGGGTCACACGCGCGGCAACGGCGCGGCACGACTCGCTGCCCTGATACGGCGGACCCACCTGGTCGTCATCATCACGGGCACGAACAGTCACAACGCCGTTCTCCTGGCGAAGCGCGAAGCGAACCGACTCGGTATTCCTTTGCGCATTTTGAAGTCGTGCGGCGTCGGCACCGCCCGTACGCTCTTGCAAGAATTTTCGCAAGAGTTTGCGAAGACTTGATCCGCGGGATTACGTTGCCGCGTTTTGCCCTCGCGTCTCACGCAGCGCGCCGAGGTGGATCGAGAGCACGCGACGCATGACTTGGTCGCGAAGTTCGGCCGAGGGCGGCGCCGTACGCCAGCCCTCGATCTGTGCCATCAAGCCACGAGCGAGGCTGAGCAGGGCGGCGATTGCATCGGTTTGAGGCCGCATCTCCAGTGTGCGCAGAACGACTTCGAGCGCGCGCGCGGCCTGTTGTTCGCCGTCGCCCGCCGTCGATGGCGACGGGCCGCGCGGAAACCCTCGTTGACGCAGGCTCGATGGGCTCATGGGCGGTTCCCTCCCATCCCTCATGTCTAGTATAAAAGACTTCTGCGCACCAGGGAAGGCGGGCGTAGAACGAGCGTGAGTCTGCGCTTCGATCTTCGCTGCTCGTCGTAAGCGGCGTCCGGCCTGACCACTTCAGCTGCGCGATCGGTCGAGCGGCGTGGCCGGGGCGCGCCGGCTTTCGAGCACAACGCTCGGTCGGCTCTGCGCAGAAGCTCTGCGCAGAAGAAGTGGATCCTTCGCGTGCCATCGCAACCGTCGGCGGCGGTTCGACCCGCCGGCGGCGGCTCGAGACGGTGCGCCCAGCACTCGACGGTTGCGAGCGTTCCCACTCGCCTTCTATCGTTCGAGACACCATGCCAACCGTAGCGAATCGTCGAGTCGTCCTTGCCGCACGACCGACCGGCGCTCCGACGCCTGCTCATTTTCGACTCGAAACGCACCCGGTACCGGGACTCGCGGAGGGTCAAGTGCTCCTTCGCACCGTGTACCTTTCGCTCGATCCGTACATGCGGGGGCGCATGAACGACGCGCCGTCGTACGCGACGCCTGTCGCGGTCGGCGGGGTGATGGTCGGCGCGACGGTCGCCCGAGTGGACGATTCGCGGAATCCAAACTTTCAGGTGGGCGAACTCGTGCTCGGATCTTCCGGGTGGCAAGAGTTTGTCGTTTCCGACGGTCAGGGCTGGAGCAAGGTTGATGATCGCCTGCCCAAGCCGTCGTACGCACTCGGGGTCCTCGGGATGCCAGGGTTTACGGCATACGTCGGCTTGCTCGACTTGGGCCAACCCCAGCCGGGCGAAACATTGGTGGTCGCGGCGGCAACGGGCGCCGTGGGTGCGGTCGTCGGTCAAATCGCCAAGCTCAAAGGCGCACGAGCCATCGGGGTCGCGGGCGGCCCCGACAAGTGTGCCTTTGCTGTGAAGGAGCTCGGTTTCGACGCCTGCCTCGACCGCCGCAGCCCCACGCTTGCCTACGAACTGTCGGCCGCCTGTCCTCGGGGAATCGACATTTACTTCGAGAATGTGGGCGGGGTCGTTTTCGATGCCGTCTGGCCGCTCCTCAATGCTTTCGCCCGCGTGCCGATCTGTGGACTCATCGCGCGTTACAACGCCGAGGGGCCGCCACCCGGCCCGGACCGAACCGATCGGCTGCTCTCCGCCGTGCTGCGAAAGCGCCTGCGCTTGCAGGGGTTCATCATTTCGGACCACGCGGCCCGCAGACCCGAGTTCTTCGAGGCGATGCTGGCGTGGGTCATCGAAGGGAAGGTGAAGACACGCGAAGACATCGTCAAGGGCCTGGAGAATGCGCCCCAAGCGTTCATCGGGCTCCTCGAGGGAAAGAATTTCGGCAAGATGATCGTCCAGGTCGGCGACCTGTAGGTGGCGCCGCCGTGTCGCGGTTGCGATCCGCTGAGGACGTCGTAGACGCTCCGCCGCGCGCGGCCGCGGCGTCTGGAGTCACGTTTCAGGCCGCCTTCCCCCGACAGGCGCCATTCGACCTGCCGCATGATCGCGTTCATCGCGTAACCGTAGAATGCTCACGATCACGGGGACATCGCGAATCCAGCGCTTCATGTTCCCCGACGCAGGGGTCAGCCGAGAGCAGCGTTCAGCGCGTCGAGCTCCCAGCCTGCGCGCGAGCTCGTAGCCGTCCATCACGGGCAACCCGATGTCGAGAAGCGCGATCTCGGGGCGAAATGAGCCGGCGAGATGCAGGGCGCCCGGACCGTCCAGCGCGATGGCGGCCACGTAGCCATGGGCGCGCAGCACGTCCGCCAGCAGCCCGGCCGCGTCGGGGTTGTCGTCGACGACGAGCACGCGGCGTCCCGAGTCGGCCGCGCGCTTCATCATCGGCAGGGGGGGCAAGGGCGTGGATGCTGGGATGGGATCGTCAGCCGGGAGATCGACGGTAAAAACGCTTCCCTTACTATGCCCTTCGCTGAACGCCGATATCGAGCCATCGTGCATCGATACCAAACTTTTCGCGATGGCGAGCCCCAGGCCCAAACCGCCCTGCGAACGATCGAGACTCTGGCGCTCCTGAGCGAACAGCTCGAAGACGTGCGGCAACATCTCGGTCGCGATGCCGGCGCCGTCGTCGCCCACCGTCAGCACGATTCGCTTCCCGCGCCTTCTTGCCTGGACGTCGATGTGCCCGCCCGGCGGCGTGTACTTGGCCGAGTTCGTGAGGAGATTCGAGACGACCTGCGCAAGGCGCGTCGGATCGCCGTGGACGGGTAGCCCGTCGCGCTCGACGGAAAGCAAGAGGTGGTGCTTGCGCTGCTCGAGAAGGGGGCTCGAGAGCTCCACCGCCCTGCTCACGATCTCCGAAAGCTCGACGTGCTCCTTCTTCAGCTCCACCTTGCCTTGGGTGATCCTCGAGACATCGAGCAAGTCGTCCACCAGCCGCACCAGATGAGTCACCTGCCGCTCGATGGCGTTTCGCTCCTTTCTCGACGTGTCGGCGTCGCGGAGCTTCATCAGGCTGAGCGCGGTGACGATCGGCGCCAAGGGGTTTCTGAGCTCGTGGCCGAGCATGGCCAAAAACTCGTCCTTGGCCCTGTTGGCGGCTTCGGATTCGGCACGGGCCTTGCGTTCGGCTGCGAATAACCGAGATCGCTCGAACGCCTGCGCGCACAGCTCGCTGAGGGTTAAAAGGAGCGATTGATCGCTCGCATCGAACCGACGGCAATGTCGGAAGCGGATGCCCAGAACCCCGAAAAGCTCGCCATGGGTCACGAGAGGTAGCGCCGCGGATGCCTCGAAGTCGCCGGAGGCAATCGCATCGCGCAGGTGTGGATAAAGATCCACGCACTGCTGGTTGCTCTCGTAAAATCCAGGCCTTCGTCCGCGCGCAGCGTCGGTGAGCGGCGACCGAAGGTCGAGCGGGATCGTCTTGAACTCGGCCAATGGCTGTGCCGGGTGACCCCGCTGATCGACAATTTCGAGTGCATCGCGATCGGCGGAGATTTGATAGACGGCGCCCCCGCTCGCTTCGAGGGGCTGCAGGCCCTGATCGAGGATGACGGATGCGACCTCGAGAGGCGTGATGGCCTCCGACAGGGCCGCCGTCACCCGCTGCAATCGGCGCAATCGCTCTTCGCTCTCTCTCACGCGCTGCTCGGCGGCCTCGGCCGCTTCGCGCCCCGCGCGCTCGGCGCTGAGTCGTCGCTCCAATTCCTCCGCCTGCAACTTTGCCGTGAGATCCCGCGTGATCTTGGCGATGCCGCGCAGTTCTCCTTGGGGGGAGCGGAGCGCCGTCAGGTAGGAGCTCGACTGGAAGCGTGTACCGTCCTTTCGCACGCGCCAGCCAGTGACGTCGAGGTTTCCGTTGCGTATCGCGGCATCGAGGAGCTGTCGCGGCACGCCGGCGGCGCGATCTTCGGCAACGAAGAACACCTCGTACGATTGGCCCAAGATTTCTTCGACCCCAAAGCCCAGGCTTCGCTCCGCCCCCTTGTTCCAGCTCGACACGGCACCGTTCGGGTCGAGCATGAAGATGGCGTAGTCATGCACCCCGTCGACGAGCAGCCGGAAGCGTTCTTCGCTTGCACGCAGCGCCTCCATGGCGCGTTCCACGACCGAGTGGTCGCGAACCGTCATGACGTACACGGCGCCAAAGTTCATGGGGACGGACCCGAGGACCCATTCGACGGAAAGCTCGGTGCCGTCCTGACGCAGCCCCGGAAGATCCACTTGCATCACGTCGGCCAGCGGCACCATGGGAGGGGCCTCAGGCTGCCGCAGTCGGGCGGGAAGAAGGATATCGGTCGAGGCGCCGTTCAGCGCACCCGGACCGTAGCCGAAGAGCTCCTCCGCGCCGCGGTTGGCGTGGAGAATGTGCCGATTCTCGTCGAAAGCGATGAGCGCCTCAGGCGAACTCCCGAGCACGGAGTCTAGCTCGCCCGGCCGAGCCTCGACCGCAGCCAGCATCGCTTGAAGAGCCGCATGTGCGGGACGGACGACCGGGGTCGCCACGGGGGCGGGCTTCGCTCCCGATCCATCGAACGCGTGCGATGACGCATTCAAGATGCGTTCGTGCTCCCGCAAAGCTCGTCTCTCCTTATCCATCTCCATAACCTAACCATCGCGGCTAAGGCGATTTCCTAAAAACCAGCTCCGACGAGAGGTCTAGGTTCCGCAAAATGTCTCGAGCACCCGCTCCTCCGGTCGTGGGGAGGCGGCCAAATGTGCAAACTCCGACTGCTCTTCGTAGGGTCGGCCGAGCACGCCGACGAGCGTCTCGAAGGGCGCGAAATCGGCTCGTCGAACGGCTGCATCAATCGCCTGGGCGATACGGTGGTTGCGCGGAATGAAGGCGGGGTTGGCGCGCCGCATCGACGCGACGCGCGTGTCGGGGGCGACGTCCTCTCTGGCCATGCGATGGCGCCACGCCGTCGCCCAGTCGTGAAACGCGCCGGGCTCGGCAAAGAGTGACGCGATCTTCGTATCCATGGAAGAGTCGCCGACTGCGGCGCACAGCTGACGGAAGAAAATGCTGAAGTCGACGCCGTTTGACGCCATCCGGTCCAGCAGGTCCGCCGCGAGCACCGGATCGTCTTTCTCTTCGCGCACGAGGCCGAGCTTCACGCGCAGGACCCGCTCGTGCGCAGCGGCAAAGATCGAGGGAAACGCATGAATGCGCTCGGTCGCCAGCCGGACCGCGGCGCCCTCGTCGTCGGCGAGGATCGGCAGGAGCGCTTCAGCGAAGCGCGCGAGATTCCACTGCGCAATCCGCGGCTGGTTGGCGAACGCGTAGCGGCCGCCTTGGTCGATCGAACTGAACGTCTTGCCCGGGTCGTACTCGTCGAGAAAGGCGCACGGCCCATAGTCGATCGTTTCACCGCTGATTGCGCTGTTGTCGGTGTTCATCACGCCGTGCACGAAGCCGACCCCGAGCCACCGCGCCACGAGGTCGGCGTGGGCTCGAACGACGCGCTCGAGGAGCGCCAGTGCGTCGTTGTCGGCGCCCGCCGCCTCGGGGTAGTGCCTTCGGAGTGCGTACGAGGCGAGGGTCGTCAACGCTTCGCGATCGGCGCGCGTTGCGAAAAACTCGAACGTGCCCACCCGAATGTGGCTGGCGGCCACGCGGGTCAGCACGGCTCCAGGGAGAGCTTCCTCCCGACGAACGGTCTCGCCGGTCGTCACGGCGGCGAGCGCCCGGGTGGTCGGAATGCCGAGCGCCGCCATCGCCTCGCTGACGATGTATTCGCGAAGGACGGGGCCGAGGGCTGCGCGCCCGTCGCCCTGGCGTGAGAAGGGGGTGCGGCCAGCGCCCTTCAGCTGAATGTCCACGCGCTTGCCGGCCTGGTCGACAACCTCCCCGAGGAGAATCGCCCGACCGTCGCCCAGCTGCCGAACGAACGAGCCGAACTGATGCCCGGCGTACGCAAGCGCGATCGGCTGCGCCCCGTCGGGCACCGCGTTGCCGGCCAGCACCTGCACCCCCCCGGGCGAGGCGAGCTCGTCCGCGTTCAGTCCGAGCTGCGCAGCGAGCACGCCGTTGATCTTGATGACGGACGGCGCGCGCACGCGCGTCGGGGAAACCGAAGCGAAGAAGCGAGCGGGCAGCCGTGCGTACGTGTTGTCGAAGGCGAACGTCATGGATCAGAAAATGCGAGAGGTCTCCAGTCGGTCACGGCGTCTCGCTCGTCTCTCTTCGTCAAGGCGGGTCTTTGGAACGACGCTCGTCGGAAACGACTTCCCTTGGGAACGCCATCTCCTGTCCGCCCGCGCCGATGCGTCCGCCCGCGCCGATGCGTCCGCCCGCGCCGATGCGTCCGCCCGCGCCGATGCGTCCGCCCGCGCCGATGCGTCCGCCCGCGCCGATGCGTCCGCGTCGCGGATTGGCGCGGCCGTTTCGCCTTGGGAAAGTCGATTTTGCATACACCTCGTTACCGTGATCGCGCGCGCGAGCAGGATCGGCTGCTGAATGTCGAGCAAGCGCGAGCGGTGCGATTCCGGTTTGGTGCCATGAGAGCGCCCGCTCGTAGGAGACCGGTCAATGAACGTCGGGAAGGCACTCCGTCGTGCCGAGACGAATGTCACGTTGACCGAGACGCGCCAGAACGCGTAGCCGATCGGCGCGCCTGGCCGTGGTTCACTCGGGTCTCGGGGACCAACGCGAACAATGGAGACGACCGTGAGAAGTGATCGATGGCTCGCCCAGCTCGACCGCATGAGGGTCGGGGCGAGGTGCGGCGCCGGTGCGGCCATCGGCCTATGGTTGGCTGATGTGGCGTCGCTCGCGCCCTGGCGAGCCGAGCCGTGGAAGGTTTCGATCGTCGGGCTCGGAGCAGCCCTGCACGTCGCGTTGACGACCGGCCTCATCGCGGGCGCGCTGCTCGGTCCGCTCCTGGTTCCAGCGGTTGGAAAGGCAACCGAATCGTTCCGTGCGCTCCTGACGACCTTGCGACGGAACGATCCGGAGGTGGCGCGGACGTTCGCCGCGCGGGCGTTGTCCATTGCGTTTCTCGCACCGGTGTGGGGCTACCTCGCCTACCGCGGGAGCCTCGTCGTGATGCTGTCTTTTGCCAGGCCCGAGTCGATTGGACTCATGCTGGTCGCGTCCTACGCCGTCTTCGCCCTGACCCTGCTTGTGGCGTGGCCGTGGGTGAACAATCTGCTGCAAGCTGGGCTCCGCTCCGCCTCGAGGCTTCGTGGCTTGGGCTGGGTGACAGCCAGACCTTGGCCGATCCCGGCCGCGATCGCATGCGTCGTTGGCGCCGTCCTCGCGTTCGTTCTCACCTCGCATCGCGCCGAGGTCGTGGCGTTGCCCTGGCGGCAGGCCGCGCCTCTAGCTGGCCTCGTCGTCGGGGCTGCATGGGCGGTGCGATCGCGGTCGGATCGAACGGTGCGCATCCATTCCTCGGCTGCGCTCGTGGCGGGCGCCCTCATCGCGTCGGGACTCGCCGCCTGGTCGCTCCGGCCCGATTCGACGCGCGAGCGCTGGCTCGCGTTCGACGCAGCCTGGAGCGGCCGGGCAGGCGACGCGGCCTGGACCGCCGCCTTCGACTTCGATCGTGACGGGCAGTTGAATATATTGGGAGGCGGCGATTGTGCGCCATTCGACGCGCGCCGGTACACCGGCGCCATCGACATTCCCGGCAATGGGATCGACGAAGACTGCGACGGGCAGGACTTGACCACGATGGTGCTGCGACCCCGCCGGTACATGCCCGCGGGCCAACACGAACTGCCGTCCCGACCGAGCATCGTCCTCATCACGGTCGATGCCCTCGCCGCTCCCCGTCTGAGCTCTCTCGGTGGCGCCCGGTCGCGGATGCCGCATATCGACGCCTTGGCCCGAACGAGCGCTCTCTTCACGCACGCGTTTTCACAAGGACCTTCGACGCGGCTCTCGTTTCCCTCGATGTTTACTTCACGTTGGGATTCCGAGCTGACGCACGTCTTCACGCCCCACCTTCCGTACTCGCTCGCGGCTTCGGACCGACAGCTTCAGGACGTTCTCGGCGAATCCGGCTACCAGACGGCCGCCGTCATTCCGAACACCTATTTCGACGCGAGCCATTGGGCCAGCATGACGCGCGGGTTTCAGCGCGTCGACGTGTCGGCGTTGACCGTCCGGAAGAACAACGCGGCCCTCGTGACCGACGCGGCCCTGCGCGAGCTCGGCGAGGCCGCCGACCGGCCGCTCTACATGTGGGTTCACTATTACGATGCCCATGGGCCCTACACGCCGGTGCCTGGGGCTCCGCCCGGCCCTCGCAGCGAGGAAGACTTGTACGACGACGAGCTCGGCCTCATCGACGGCGAGGTCGGCCGGCTTCTCGCCGCCATCGACGCCCGCGGCGGCTCGACGTACGTGTTTTTTACCGCCGATCACGCGAGCGTGTTTCATCCGAGCCCGACCCGACGCGGCCACTACGGCTATGATCTCTTTAGCGCGACGCTGCACGTCCCGCTCATCGTGCACGGCCCGGGCATCCCCGCGAGCCGGGTGAAAGGTGTCGTGTCGACGATGGATGTGGCGCCCACCATCGCCGATTTGCTTCGTATCCCCGTGCCGCAGTTCGAAGGGACGAGCCTCTGGCCGGAGATGTTGAAGGGAGAACACGATCCGGCCCGCTTCGTGTTCCACGAGTTTTATTTGCCGGAGCGGAAGTTCCGAGGGGAAGAGCCGCTCGCACTCGTGTCGGTTCGCAACGACCACTACAATCTCGTGCTCGATCGGCTGCGCGGGCAATATGCCTTGTACGATTGGAACGCAGACTACTTCGAAGAATCGGACCTCTTTGGAATTCTCGGACACACCCCCGAGGTCGTCCATTTGCGATCGGTCCTTGCCGCGTTCATTCAACAGCACGACCGGCATGAAGAAGGTCTGGCTCCCTTGCTGGCGACGAGCGATCGGCGCTAAACGCACTCCGACACCCAAGCCCAAGCCCAAGCCCAAGCCCAAGCCCAAGCCCAAGCCCAAGCCCAAGCCCAAGCCCAAGCCCAAAGGGCGCGGTAGAACCCCCGGCCGTTGCGAGCGGGCGGTTCGCGGCCTAAGGTATCCCTGCCCCCCAGGGGGGCCCTCATGCCGCGCAAAGACCTCCAGGATTCCACGGCGAAGGACAAGGTTTTGGCCAGGCTTCGGTCGGTCGAGGGGCACGTCCGAAGCATCGTCGAGATGGTCCAGAATGATGCCTACTGCATCGACGTCTTGCAGCAGACGAGTGCGGTTCGGTCTGCGGTAGCCAAGGTCGAGGCCATTCTCCTCGAACGTCATCTCGACCACTGCGTTCAGCGCGCCATGCGGGCGGACGACACGTCTGAACGCGAGCGGGTCCTTCGCGAGTTGCTCGACGTGTTCGAGGCGGGTCGGCGCTGAGCGAGGAAGGAGCACAAATGATCGATCCAGCCAGATTGGCGCGCCGCGAGCCGCATGACGGAGCGATGCCGGTCGATCCGGTGTGCGGAATGAGTGTCGACCCGCAGGGCGCCCTGTGCTTGACCCTCGATGGGGTGACTCACGTCTTTTGCTGCGCCCACTGCCTTCAGGTATTTCAGGCGAATCCAGCGAAGTACGGCCGACAAGCGAAGGCGTCGACCGGAACCGCAGGGCCTCTCCGCGAGGCGGCGGCCTCCGCATGCCCCATGCATCCGGAAGAGCGCCAGGCGAATCCGGGCCCGTGCCCCAAGTGCGCGATGCCCGAAGGGCCGCTTCAGCCACGCGTTGGCGCCGAGAGCAGCGAGTGGACTTGCCCGATGCACCCGCAGGTTCTTCGCCGCGAGGCTGGTGGCTGCCCGATTTGTGGCATGGCGCTCGAACCGCGCACGGCGGTTCCGGGAACGGGTGAGAACGCGGAGTTACGCGACATGTTGCGCCGCTTCTGGCTTGCGGCCAGCGCGACGCTGCCGCTTTTGGCGATCGCGATGAGCGGTGCGATTCCGGGCGATCCGTTTGGCCGTCTGCTGCCCGTGCGGGCGCGGGTCTGGATCGAGTTTGCTCTGGCGTCCCCGGTCTGCATCTGGTGCGCCTGGCCCTTTTTCGGTCGAGCGGTCCTTTCGCTCAAGAACCGTAGCCTCAATATGTTCACGCTGATTGGGCTCGGTGTGAGCGTCGCGTACGGCTACAGCGTCGTGGCGTGCCTGCTGCCCGGCCTGTTTCCGCCCTCGTTTCGCGGCCCCTCTGGCGACGTCGCTGTCTATTTCGAGGCGGCGGGCGTCATCGTCACATTGGTCTTGCTCGGCCAGGTACTCGAATTGAGTGCTCGCAGAAAGGCGAGCACCGCCATCACGAAGCTGCTCCGGCTGGCGCCGACAACGGCGCGACGGGTGAATCCCTCAGGCGCGGAAGAGGACGTTCCGCTCGCGGCCGTTCAGGTGGGCGACAAGCTCCGCGTTCGTCCAGGCGAGAGGGTGCCCGTCGACGGCGTCGTCATCGAGGGCGTCAGCCACGTCGATGAGTCGATGGTGACCGGCGAGCCGATGCCCGTGACGAGAAAGGGGGGCGATCGCGTGATTGGAGCGACGGTCAATGGCCACGGCGGCTTGCTCATGCGGGCGGACAAGGTCGGCTCCGAGACCCTGCTCGCGCGCATCGTCGCCATGGTGGCCGAAGCGCAGAGAAGCCGCGCACCGATCCAAAAGCTCGCCGACCAGGTCGCAGGCTACTTCGTTCCGTCGGTCATGCTCGCGGCCGCGGCGACCTTTGTCGTGTGGGCGATCGTCGGGCCGGAGCCAAAGATGGCGCACGCGATCATCAATGCCGTCGCCGTGCTCATCGTCGCTTGCCCGTGTGCCCTGGGGTTGGCGACGCCCATGTCCATCATGGTGGCGACCGGGCAGGGGGCAACCGTCGGCATTCTGTTCAAGAACGCCGAAGCCATCGAGACTCTGCGCAAGGTCGATACCCTTGTGGTCGACAAGACAGGAACGCTGACGGAAGGAAAGCCGATGCTTCAGAGTGTCTTTGCGCTCGGCAACCGCGATGAGCGCGATGTGCTCCGGCTGGGCGCGAGTCTGGAGCGTGGTAGCGAACACCCTCTCGGCGCCGCCATTCTGCAGGGCGCAAAGGACCGGGGCATCGCGCTTGCAGACGTCGTCGCGTTCGAGGCGATCGCCGGCAAGGGGGTGATCGGCCGCGTCGAAAAGCAGCGCGTCGTCCTCGGCAATTCGAGCTTGCTCGGTGGCCTCGGCATCGATTTCGCGTCGCTGACCGCGCGGGCCGACGGCCTGGCTGCGTCCGGTCAGACGGTCATGTTTCTCGCGGTCGACGGCACGGCCACCGGTCTACTCGGCGTCGCGGACCCCATCAAAGCCAGCGCGCCCGCGGTCATTCGATCGCTCCATCACGAGGGCGTCCGTGTCGTCATGCTGACCGGCGACAGTCGGTCGACCGCGGAGGCAGTCGCCTCCAAGCTCGCGATCGACGAGGTGATCGCGCAAGTCCTGCCGGACCAGAAGGCCGAAGTGGTCAAACGCCTGCAGCAGCAAGGGCACGTCGTCGCCATGGCGGGCGACGGCATCAACGATGCGCCGGCACTTGCGCAGGCGCAAGTCGGCATCGCGATGGGCACCGGCACCGACGTGGCGATGGAGAGCGCAGGGGTGACCCTCGTCAAGGGCGACCTCGGCGGGCTCGTTCGCGCGCGCAAGTTGTCGCGCGCGGCCATGGCGAACATCAAACAGAACCTCTTTTTCGCGTTCTTCTACAACGCCGTCGGCATTCCCATTGCGGCGGGCGTCCTCTATCCGATGACTGGGCTCCTTCTCAGCCCCATGATTGCGGCCGCTGCGATGAGCTTCAGCTCCGTCTCGGTCATCCTGAACGCACTGCGGCTGCGTCGTATAACGCGATGAGGCCCGGAACCCGCGGAGATCGGACGCTCGTCATCGAGAAGCGGCCGGCGGCCGACCCAAAACGAGGCGCCGTCGACTAGAGCACCCCGAGCTCGATGGCGCGCAGCACCGCGCGCGTTCGGTCGCGCACACCGAGCTTTCCGAAGATGCTCGACGCCTGGTTTTTGACCGTCGCCTCGGCGGTCCCCAACGCATCGGCGATCTCCTTATTGCTCTGCCCGCTGGCGATGAGTCGCAGAACGTCGAGCTCACGCTTCGTCAGCGCGGTCGGGATAGCGGAGGCTGGGACACTCGTCGCCAGACGGGCGAGCCCCCGCACGACGCGCTCGGTCACGGCAGGGTTGATGAGCGTGCCCCCAGCTGCGACGGTGCGGACGGCATCAGCAAGTTGATCGAGTGACACGTCCTTGAGGAGAAAGCCGCGCGCACCGAGCTTGATGGCTTCGACGGCGACCGCGTCGTCGTCGAAGGTGGTCAGCAGGATGCATGGCGGGCGCGACGCCGTCCGCGCGACCGCCGCGAGAACCTCGAGACCGGTCTGATGCGGCATGCGGACGTCGAGCAGTGCGACATCGACAGCGGTCGTCGTCAGGAGTCGAAGCGCTTCGACTCCGTCGGCCGCTTCGGCGACGACGCGGACGTCCGGGGTGAGCTCGAGCAGGCTCCGAATCCCCTGGCGAACGAGCGTCTGGTCATCTGCGAGCGCGACGCGGATCACGCGTCCACCGCGCGCGCCGGAAGGGTCGCGCGGAGCGTCAGTCCCGCCCCCTCTCGCGACTCGATTTCGACCTTCCCCCCCATGCCTTCGACCCTCTCACGCAAGCCCGCGAGCCCGTGTCCGAGCTGCACCTCGGCCGCGCCTCGCCCGTCGTCCCTCGCCGTCACCGTGACGCTCTCATCCTTGGTTTCGATGGCCAAGTAGACGTTCGCGGCCCCCGCATGCCGCAGGGCGTTGGTGAGCGCCTCCTGGACGCAGCGGAAGATCGTGTGGGCGAGGGCGGCATCGAATGCGATGTCGTTTTCCATATCGAGGTGCACGCGCGGTTGCGGAATGCCGGCGATCAAGGTGCGCAGGGCGCGCGAAAGGTCGACCCGCGCATGTTCTCGAACCGCGCTCACCACGGTCCGGAGCTCGGCGAGCAGTTTCTTCGTCACCGCGTGCGCGTGGTCGACCGGCTCCTTGACGCGTCCGTCGGCCAGGTTTCGCGCAAGCTCGAGCTGCAAGCTGAGCGCGGTCAGGTGATGGCCGAGGGCGTCGTGGAGCTCGCGAGCGATGTGGAGCCGCTCGGCGGTGCGGGTGCTGTCGGCGAAGAGCTCCCGCGTCGCGAGGAGCTCGGCGTGCACCCGCGCGAGCTCCGCGCGACCCCGCGATTCGCGCTCGGCAAGACGCGCTGCGCCGAACGCGAACAGCTGAAACCCCGCGTAAGCGACCGCCGAGAGGGTTCTCCCCCGCGTAGGGGAGGGGAGCACGAGGTGGACGGCCCCCATCCCCACCGTCTGCGCGACCACCCACGCGAGCCCGGTCTTCTCGCCCACCAAGAGCGGTGCTTCACCGGCGACGACGCAGAGAAGCGCTCCTTCGAAGCCCGTATGTCCGAGGGCCAAGACGACGAGCGCCGTCGCGCTCTGCACGGTGAGCGCCGTCGCGCGCCACGCGACGAACCGTACGGTGGTCGAGGCGAAAAGAAACGCGAGTGCGAACGCCGTGTACGCCGCGCACCAGGCGAGGCTGCGTCGATCGAACACGACTCGTCCGGACGTCCAGGCGGCCACTTGCGGCAAGCCCGCCACCACCCACATGACGAGCCCCGCCCCGCAGAGCATCCGTCCCGAATCGCTCCTTTCCATCGGCTCGAAGCGTACGAGCCTCCTCTGGAGGGCGCTATGGGCCGAAAGTCATACGAAAATGGGCAACCTCTTAGGACGTCTGGCTCATGTGCGGGCGTGCGCGAGCGCGCAAGATGGGGGTCATGGGAGTCTTCTTCAAGGTCGTTCTCGGGATTCACATCGTCGCCGGGGCCGTCGCGCTCCTTGTCTTCTGGATCCCGCTCGTCACACGGAAAGGCGGGCGAACGCATCGCCGCATGGGGTGGGTTTACGTCGCTGCCGCCGCGACTATCGCGGTCACCGGTCTTCTGCGCTGCGCTGGGCTCATGGCCGACGGCAACCCGCGGCACTGGCGCGCGGGCGTCTTTCTCGCGTACGTCGGACTCTTCGCGGCAGCGAGCGCGCAGATCGGCGTGCGGGCGTTGGGTGCGAAAGGCCGCACGGTCGCCCCCTACCGCGCCATCGACCGCGTCCTTCCCGTTCTTCTCGTCGCGGGGGGCGGCGCGCTTGCGGCGTACGGCCTAAGCCAGTCGAAGCTTCTCTACGTGCTCTTCGCCGCGCTCGGCGCGGCCCAAGGGTCCGCGTACCTTCGGTTCTGGCGGACTGTTCACTCGAGCGGTCACGAATGGTTTCTTGCTCACATGAGCGGGATGGGGACATCGTGCATCACGACACTCACAGCGTTCGCCGTCGTCAACGCCCCGCGCCTCGGGCTGCGCACGTTCGACATCAGCGTCTGGGCAGCCCCGATTGCCGCCCTCGGCACCGGGCTGACAGTCTGGCGAGGCTACTACGCAAAGCGCCTACTGCGTCGGCAAAGCGTGCCTGGGTACGAGGTACCCGGTGCACCACTTCGCGGTCGAGACCGCTGTTGACCGTGACGCGCATACGGGCGTGACCCTCGCGAAGCGCGCGTCATCGCCGGCGGCGATTGATCGGGTTTCGACGCAGGTGCACTCGTAGCAGCACTTCACCTTCGCACCGACCGCGAGCTTCTTCAGCCGCTTCAGCAATCCGGACGTGTCGTTCGGAACCGTCGCCAGGGTCTCGGGCGCGCTTCCGTCGCTGTCGGCCACCGCGTCGCGATGCTCTCCTTGTGGACGTCAAGACCTACGAACCTTATCCTCTGCATTGGACCAGCCTCCCGCATGCGGCTCTGCGCCGTCTGCCTCGCAGCTGCCAGCGTAATCCGCGCTCGTTGCGCGATGGCTGGTCCAATCATTCTGTCTAGAGTTCGTGTGGCCATGACCCCCTGCCGCACGGCTTTTTGGACGGTCGCTTCGCTCGCCCTGGCCTTTGCCTCGCCCTCGCAGGCGCTTGCGGCGCTCGGCGATGATGCTGCGTCGATATCCGCTGACAGCGCCGTGCTCGGCGGCACACGACAAGTCTCGCGCGCGGCGGCCTGGGAAGTGCACGAGTTGCGACTGCCGACAGGCACGGTCGTGCGCGAATACCTGCGCGACAAAACCGTGTTTGCCCTTGCCTGGGGAGGCCCCGTCATGCCGAACCTGCGCCGCTTGCTCGGGGCGTACTTCGAACCGTACGTGCACAGTCCGCGTGGTCGAGAGGCGGGGCACCATCTGCGGGTCGTCGTCACGCCCGCTTGGGCGGTCCAGTCGGCCGGACATCAGGCGGGGTTCATCGGCCGCGCCTGGCTTCCGCAGCACCTTCCCGCGGGCTTCGAACTCGACACGGTGCGGGCATGGTGATCGCCGAACGCGTCCTCATGGCCCTCGTCGGCGTGCTGGCCGTCGCCTGCGGCGGATCGACGCCGCCGAAAGACACGGGCGCGAGCGACGTCGCGGACGCCGGGAACACGACCGCTGACGGCGGGGCGGACGGCGACGGGGGTTCGGCCGAGAACGTTGCGGCCGTGGCGGTCGAACACGGCCCGGCCGGTGTCGAGGCGCTGAACACGCTTTACACGACCGTGACCCTGTGCCGGCCCGGAACGACCGTTTGTCAAACGATTGATCACGTGGAGGTCGACACGGGCTCGGTCGGGGTCCGCGTGGTCGCATCGGTGCTCGATGCCGCCCTCATGCTTCCGCAAGAGATGGCGGCTGACGGCAACCCGCTTGTCGAGTGCTATCAGTACCCCGACGGCTATAACTGGGGGCCGGTCGCGACGGCGGACGTGTACATCGGAGGCGAGGTCGCCGGAGCGGTGCCCATTCAGATTGCCGGAGGGTCGGGTTCCATCGGTGTACCGCCCGACTGCTCGAGCGCCGGCACGGAGGAAGACTCGGTCGTCGTACTGGGTGGCAATGGCCTCATCGGGCTCGGATTCCAGCAGTCCGACTGCGGCAGCGCCTGCGCCGCGAGGATCCCGCAGACTGGAAGTTATTACTCGTGCACGGGTGCGGCGTGTACAGCCGCTTCAGTGCCCGTCGCCGCTCAGGTCATGAATCCGGTGGGGCTCTTTGCCCGCGACAACAACGGCGTGGCGGTGCGTCTACCGGCCATCGATCCCGCGGGTGCAGTCACCGTCACGGGCTCGCTGATCTTCGGCATCGGCACCGCGCCGAACAACGGGCTCGGCGCGGCTCAGGTCATCCCCATCGACACGGTCAACGGCTATTTCACGACGGCTTTCGGCGGCCAAAGCCTCACCGCGAGCTACATCGACTCGGGATCGGCCTGGTACGCCTTTCCCGATTCGAGCATTCCGCAGTGCGGTGGCGCCTTCGCCAACTTCTTTTGCCCGCCGATGGGTCTCAGCCTCACGGCGACGAACACCGGCCAAAACCAGGTGAGCATCGTCACGCCATTCGACGTGGCCGACGCCGAGGCGCTCATCGACAGCGGCAACACGGCTTTCGACGATCTCGCGACAACGGCTTTTTTTGGGCCCTCTGGCTACTTCGACTGGGGCCTTTCATTTTTTTACGGCCGCACTGTGTTCACTGCCATCAGCGGCGCCATGACACCGGGCGGCGTCGGCCCCTACTTCGCCTATTGAAGGGGCGCAGCATCGCTCCGGGGGCGAAGCGGTGGCCAGCGCGCGCAACCCCAGGGGCTCTGGCCGGGACGCATGGCCTTCAGGCGCTCGGCCAGGATGTGTCCGTCGCTTGGAAGGCGGTCAGAACCCGGCCTCGATGCCGATGCTCGGGAGGATGATGGCACTCTGGTAGACGAGTGAAACACCGAGCCCCGGGACGTACTGGTCTCCCGTGGGCTCGCGGCGATCGAAGATGTTGAAGCATTCGAGGCTGGCCGTTATCCATTGGCCTCCGCGAAACGTCCACCTTTTCTCGAGCCGGCCGTCGAGCCGCCAGAACGAGGGGAGGTTGCCGGGCGGGCTGTAGAAGACGGGCGGCCCGGCCGAAGAAGCCGCGCAGTTCTCGACGCACACGGTCTCGGATGGCCGACCGGATTCGAAAAAAAGGCGCGATCCGATGCGCCAGCCCCGCCCCAAGTCGTAACCGAGTACGAGCGAAAGCACGTGTGTTCGGTCCCAGGACACCCGTTCGGTCACGCCGCCATTCGTGGCGACCGTTCGCGATAGGGTGTACGAGAGAAACCCGCCCAGGCGGCGCGTGAACTCCCGGCGCAGAAATAACTCCAACCCGACCGTCTGTCCGGTTTCGCTCGTGTCGGTACCGAGGATATGTGCCGCGAGCTCGCGCGAATAGAATCCCGCGACGCGCGCATGCATGCCCGATGGAAGGCGAAACTCGGCACCCTCTTGGAACTGGTAGTTCGTTTGGGAGGCCTCGTCGATCGGGTTTGGGAGCTTTGCGGGAACGAAGACCTGTTCGGTTGGCTCCTGGTGCGCGGTGCCGATCGCCGAAACCCAAGTCACGCCGGGGATCATTTGGACCCGCGTGGCGAGCCGCGGCTGCGGCGCCCACGACGTCTGGTCGCGCGTCCGGTAGCCGTCGAAACGAAAGCCGGGGACGACCTCGATGCCGCGGCCTGGACGCCAGATTGCGTCCCCATAGAGGCCTCCCTCGACGTCCGTGTGCGGACCCTGAAAACCGCGGAATCCGTCGATGGCCGGGTAGTCGTCGACTGTGTAGTGCGTCGTGAGGATGTCCGCTCCGGCGCGAAGCCTCACCGTCCCCGAGAGCCGCTCGTCCAGCTCGGCGCGCAGCCGCCAGCCGGGGCCCTTCAGCGCTGCGCTCGCGCCCGCGCCCGTATCGGTCTGCAATGCCGTGAGCGTGTCGTCGTACTGGAAGGTCCCGGCGACGCGGATGTTCCCGCCAGAAATGGGGTGGTCGTAACGAAGGTCGACGCGATGATACTCGATGCTGAAGGTCGGCTGCCCCCGGTAATGGAGCTCGTCGTGCGCCCCGAAAGCGAAAAGTGTCACCGTGTCGGAGTCGCCGATATGGTGAGAGGCTCGAAGCTGATAGTCCCAATATCCGAGGGAGTAGTTGGGGTCGATGATCGAGATGAGCGGGCCTGTGTACGCGTACCGCCCCGCCGCGAGCAGCGTACCCTTGCCCCCGTCGATCGGGGTCTCGACGAACGCGTTGGCATCGTAGATGCGCGCAGCGAACTCACCGCGGGGGTGATCCGCGTCGGGGGGCGTCGTCTCGCCGGCGATGATGGCCCCGGCATATCGTCCGTATCTCGCGGGGTACCCGCCGGGATAGAGGTCCACGGAATCGACGAGCGGGGATGCAATCGTCGAGGGGCCCGGCCCGACGTGAAAAAGGAGCGGGACCCGAATGCCGTCGATAAAGTACCCGACGTTCTCGGGGGGTGACCCTCGGACGTAGTAGTAGGGCAATCCACTGAGCCAGGGCGCCATGCCGGGGAGCGCCTCGACGATCTTGAAGGGATCGCCGAAGGTGCCGGGCACAAGCTGCGCCTCGCTGCGCGGAATGTGGATCGTGCTGGGCTCCTCGCGTTCTCCTCGGACCAAGACCAAGCTCGGTGCAGGGGCGGGAGCGGCCGGCGCGCTCGGCGAGGGGGCGACCGGGGCCCCCAAAGGCTCCGGGCGCGTTGAGGGGGCGCGAAAGAAGACCCGCGCTGTGATGCGGGACGGAATGGGCACGCCATCCCGGGTCGCCGGAGCGAAGTGCCAATGGCGGACCGCCGCGACGGCGGCATCGGAGAAGGGCGATACGCCGTCGCGCACCTCGACCTCCGTCACCGCGCCATCGCTGTCGATGGTCAAAACGGCCGTGACGGAGGCATCGCCGTGCCCGCCCGGCGGATACGGAACTTCCGTTGCGTCGAGACGCTGTGGAGGCAAGACGTTCGGCGCAGCGTGCGCGGGCTTCCCGCAGAGGGCCGCGACCGCAAGGACGGCCAAGGCAAGCTGAAAGGGTCGTCCGACGGGCCTCCCGAAAGAGCGCACCCCATTCCGAACGAAGTCCCCCATGATCTCGCGCCTCCTCGGGCGATGTGGAAACCATCGCCACCTCCCCGATGGCCGCGACGATGCCACACTGTTGCGTTTTTCTGGTGAACGAAAATCCGCGCAGCGTGACCCTCCTCGCAGATGCTGCCTGCGGGGCGCTCGGGAGGCCCGGGATTGCCTGGCCGAGGCGGCCGCCTGGCGCTGCGGCGCGCGGTTTCAGGGGACCCCGCTGGCTCGAGAGCGCACCGCGCGTCCTCCGATCATGGACGGTGACCTCGCCGAGCGGCTATGAACTTGGGTCGAAGAATGGATCGGCGCGGGTTCGACGGAATCGACCCGCATGTCTTTCGAATCCCCCCACACTTCGCGATGACCATGACGACTCCCCAGCCCCCTGCCTTTGCCCATGCCCCTTCCACCATCCGCCTCGGCGACCTCGAGGTCGTCCGACTCGGGTATGGCGCCATGCGCCTTCCGGGCCCCGACGTCTGGGGCCAACCCGAAGATCCAGCCCGCGCCCGCGAAGTCCTGCGCCGCGTCATCGCCCTCGGCATCAACTTGATCGACTCCGCCTGGTATTACGGGCCCCACGTCGCGAACGAGCTCATCGCCGAAACCCTCTACCCCTACCCGAAAGACCTCGTCATCGCGTCCAAGCTCGGGGGCAAACGCCTGCCCGACAAGGGGTGGGCGGCATTCTGCCGGCCGGAGGAACTCCGCGAGGGGTGTGAGACCGACTTGCGCGAGCTTCGCCGCGAGGTGCTCGACGTCGTTCATCTGCGATACATGGGGCGCGCCTCGCCAGTGCCGTTCGCCGAGTCGCTCGATGCGATGATCGCTCTCAAGAAGGAAGGGAAAATTCGTCACCTCGCTCTCTCGAACGTGGGCTGCGACGAGATCGAATTCGCGCTGACGCGCACACCGATCGTCTCGGTGCAAAACCTCTACAGCGTCTCTGGGGGAGGGGGCGCGGTCGCCAGAATGACCCACTCCGAGGTCGAAGCGCCCGAGCAGGTGCTCGCCTTGTGTGACAAGCGGAAAATCGCTTTCATGCCTTTTTTCCCTCTCGGGGTCGGCGCCCACGCCAAGCCGGGCGCCGCCGTGGCAGAAGCCGCCAAACGTCACGGCGTGACGCCCGCGCAGATTGCGCTGGCGTGGCTCTTGGCTCGCTCGCCGGTCATGCTCCCCATACCCGGGACGAGCCGTCCCGATCACCTCGAAGAAAACTGGGCAGCCCGCTCCATTCACCTCTCGCCCGACGAAGTGCAATCGATCGCCGCCGCTGCGCGCAAACCTTGAGAAGACCGCACGGCGTCCAGAACGCCGTGTGTCTCTACGGGCCACACCCCGCCGTGGGCCGCTGCAACACGCAATGAGCGGCGGCCCACCTTCGCGTCTCAAGGGGCTCTCGCGCCCAAGCATCACGCCCGCCGGATGGCCCGGAATGAGCGGGGCCTGCCCACCTTCGCGTCTCAAGGGGCTCTCGCGCTCAAGCATCACGCCCGCCGGATGGCCCGGAATGAGCGGGGCCTGCCCACCTTCGCGTCTCAAGGGGCTCTCGCGCTCAAGCATCACGCCCGGTAGGCCCGGAGCGGGGGTGGGCCACCTTCGCGTCTCAAGAGCGTCGCCGTGGCGGTGCGGCAGGCCGTTTGGTCGTCGAGCGGCATTTGAAAAGGGCGGATCGCCTGGCGCCCGTCGAGGGCTCGGCCGGCCGACGCCTGATCGGGAGGAACGACAGATCATGACGCGATGTCGATCGATACGGCTTCTCGGGGCGCTCGCCGTGCTGTGCAGCGGTGGATGTGGCTCCGGGGGCGGTTCCCCGGCTGCAGGCGGGTCGATCGCGACCGCTTCGTCGTCGGGTGGCTCGCCGTCGGCTCTGGTCGTGAATGGTACGTCGAACGGAACGAGTGGCAGCAGTGTGTCCGCGAGCGGAGGAGCGGCGGCGGCAGGCGGTCTTACGAGCTCGACGGCTGCCTCAGTGGGCGGCATGGCCAGCGCTTCGGCCGGCTCTTCGTCGGTCCCGCCGACCGGGGCCAACCCGTCGGAGAGTCATTCCGGGTTCAGCTCTGCCCAGAGCAGCGGCGCAGCGTCCGGCCCGAGCAGTCCGGACGGCGGCTCATCCAGCACCTCGACGATGTCCTCGTCCTCGACCACGTCGTCCTCAGACGGGGGAGGTGAGGTTCTCGGTGTCGGGGCCAATTGCGGGGCGGGCGACCCCAACCTCGTCGGGGTTGAGCCGGCGTGGCCCGCGGTATGCCAGACGGTCAGCGCGTCCGGGGTCGACATTCAGGCTGCGCTCACCGCTTGTGCGGGCAAGGGGGCGGTCAAGCTCACGGGAAGCGGCAGCTCGTATACGACCGGCGCCCTCACGATTCCGGGAGGCGCCTTTCTATGGGTCGACACCGGTGTCACCTTGTACCCCACGGCGGCGGGATCGATCGCGACGATCGAGACCTCCGGCGACGGCGCCGGAATCGTCGGTCTCGGGACGATCGACGGCTCGATGGCGCCGTCCGGATCGACGCTGATTCACTCGGCGGTCAATCAGTTCGTCATGTACAAAATCAAATTGCAGAACTCGCAAAAGATGCACGTCAAAGTGCAGGGCGACCATTTCGTCATCTGGGGCATCACCATCATCACGCCGCCCACCACGGCGAACACCGACGGGATCGACCCGGGCGCGGGCGAATCCGGAGTGGACACGACGAATGGGGTGATCGCTTGCAACACAATCAGCGTCGGAGACGACCATGTGGCCATCAAGGGCCTCCAAGGTCACCTGAGCAATCTCATCGTCGCGCACAACGCTTTCGGAGCGGGGCATGGGATGTCGATTGGCAGCGAAACAGGGCCTGGAGGAATCGACGGCGTCGAGGTCTACGATTTGACGATCGACGGCGACGTCTACCCCGCCGCCAAGGCGGTCAATGCCAACGGGATTCGGATCAAGTCTTACAACGGTGCGGGCGGCGTCGTCGATCACGTGCAGTACGACAACATTTGCGGACGAAACCTGAGCTATGCGGTGCGGATCGATCCAAACTACACGGCTGGGTCCGTCACCGGGGGCGGCGCCCCCGACTTCAGGAACGTCACGATTGCGGACTACCACGTCATCGCCGGGTCGGGCTCGCAAACGCCGACCGCGATGATCGACGGAACGGGTGAAACGGTCGTCACCCTCGACGATGTCGTTGTCGACAATCTCAGCGCTTGGCCGACGAGCAACGCGACGATCGTCGTCGGGCCGGGCGGCGCGTCACCGGCGCCGAGCGGCGCGGCCGGAGGGACGCCGAGCGCGATCGATTGCAGCCAGCGATTCCCGACGTTCCCGGTCCACTATTGATGACCTCGTGACCCCCGACATCGATTGCACGCCCTGCAGCAACGACCGCTCCGCGCACCGCATCGGACGGTTTGAGGTCCACAACATGAGTTTTTCGATGGCGTCGCTCCTGATGCATAGCGAGCTCGTGCCCGCCGAGGCCCGCAACGCGATCCGAGCGGCCTACGAAGCCCCGCCTCAGCGGCGCAGCGCGAGCCTCGAGGCGGCCGCGCGCGTTCTGCATGACTCAACGGGTCTCGAGTGCAACGATGTGCGGGAGCTCGTCGGCCTTTCGAGCGATGGGGCCTGCCCGTAGCTCGACCGCTGGATCGGT
Source organism: Polyangiaceae bacterium (assembly GCA_050013115.1). Taxonomy (GTDB): domain Bacteria; phylum Myxococcota_A; class Polyangia; order Polyangiales; family Polyangiaceae; genus Palsa-1150. Next base: position 40,414 of record JBEKFX010000049.1, on the reverse strand, counting down.
CCTGCAAGGGCAGCGGTCCCGCCCAAACCATGGGCATCCCGGGGGCGTGAGCATCCGTGGCCCTCCGTTGACCGATCGTTTGCCTTCTTCGCTGGCAGGTGAGAAAAGGGTCCCGCCCCGCATGCGCGCTCGGCCCTCGGCCCGCCCCCGGCTCGCCTTTCACGTGGTGCCCGCGACCATCGCTGCGGCCGTCGCCCTGGGCGGCTGCAAGAAGAATCCGACCGATACCGCTGCGCCGAGACGCGTCGCCGAAGCGGGTGCCGAGATCGTGGCCGTGGCCGACGCGGGCACCGATACGACGGCGGCCGGTCCAATCCTGCACGCTCTTGCCCTCATCACGCCCGTCATGAGCGAGCCCGAATGGCGGCCGCGCGACCCCGCGAAGGCGAGCGACGAACGCAAGGGCGTTCTGAGGCTCGGTTACCTGCGCAAGGGAGACACGGTCGCGGTGCAACCACAGGTTGTGAAGAAGCCGAACTGTCCGGAAGGCTGGTACGAGCTTCTTGTGCCGTTTGGCAGCCCGCCCGGCTCCACGGGGGGGTTTATCTGCGGCAAGGACGCGACGCTCGATCGGGCGGACAAGGAGCTGGCGAGTGCGCCCCATCCGCCCAACATGGCTGGGCCGCTCCCTTACGATTACGGCTTGAACCTCGTCGACGGCGCTCCGCTCTACCGTCGAGTGCCGCTGCGCCGGGAGCGCAGGCAATACGAGCAAGGCTTGCCTGTAGGACGCACGTCCCGAAAGAAAAGCGGCGACGAGGGCTCTCGCAAGAGCGATGGATCGCCGGCGGCCCAGGCCGACGAGGGGACCGAGCCGAAGGCCTGGTACCTCACCCATACAGATCGATCGCAGCTCTCGATGGATGACCTGAAGGGCGAGACCTCTCTCATCCTGACGCGGATGGTCAAGGGCTTTTATCTTGGCCTCGACACGGAGGTGCACGCCTTCGCCGGGACCTTCTGGCGGACCACGTACGGGGCATACGTGCCGAAGGAGCACATCCTCGTGCACGATCCGAAGGTCGAGCTCAAAGGCGTGTGGCTCGATGCTCCGGGCGAGGGGCGCCATCTGCCGCTCGGGTGGATTACGAGCCCCCATCGGTGGAAGTACACCTTGCAGGCCGCCTCTGGCGCTTCGGAAGCACGGATGCACCGGAGCGAGCACGTGGACCGCTTTGCCGTCGTCGAGCTCACGGGCAAAAAGCAGGTCGTCGATGACAGAATCTACTGGGAGACCGCGGAAGGCTGGTGGATGAGCGGGACGGACGGAAGCGTGACCAACCCGGGCGCGCCGCCAAAGGACCTCGGCCCCGCCGAGAGATGGGTCGACGTCAATCTCGGCCAGCAGAACCTCGTTGCCTTCGAGGGCGACAAGCCCGTGTTCGCGACGCTCATCTCGACCGGCCGGCACGACGACGAAGACCCCGCCAAGGACCACAGCACGCGACCGGGAGAGTTCCGCATCCGCGAGAAGCACATTTCGGCGACGATGGACAACGACACGGCGACCGACGGCCCCTACTCGATCGAAGATGTTCCCTGGATCATGTACTTCGACGGAAGTACCGCGCTTCATGGCGCCTTCTGGCACTCGCGCTTTGGTCACGAGCGGAGCCACGGGTGCGTCAACATGACACCGTACGACGCCCATGATCTTTTCGGCTGGGTGGGCCCGAGGCTCCCAGAGGGCTGGCACGGCGTGCGCGCGACGGACGCGAATCCGGGCTCGCGCGTCCTCGTGCACGACAACGGCAAGAGCGCTGAAGAGTCAAGGAGGGTGTGGGAGGCGAAGGGGTCCGGCGAGGCGAAGGGGGCCGGCGAGGCGAAGGGGTCCGGCGAGGCGAAGGGGGCCGGCGAGGCGAAGGGGTCCAGCGAGGCGAAGGGACCGAACGAGCAGGATGACGTCGTGCGCTGAACGCCGGCGCCGTGCGGCGAGAACGACTACATCAACCCCAATCAGGCCCCGCGAGACCGATCGTTGGCCATCGCGGCTTCAGGAGGGCCGGGCTTCCTCCAGGCCACGCGCCCGCCGCACCCGGAGGTGGCATCGAGAAATGGGCATATTGGTCGGCCGACGCGTCGTATGCCATTCGTGCGTCTTCATGTCGTGACCCGCCGGGGATGTTGGGGGCGGGCGCCGTGCGAGCCATGGCATGCGAGCGTATCCGCGTTCGGCCCCGGCCGGAACCCGAGACACGCATGGTCGGCACTTCGAGATCGACTGCGATTGGCGCGGGAGGTCACCCGTGGTGTCGCTCGCCACTCGACCGGTCGATCATCGCGTTTCGCCGACGCGGATGAACCTCCGGAAGTGGTGTGGGCCGCCACTCGAACGCGCCTTTGTCCGTCTCCACCACGGTTCACAGACCTCCAAAGACCACGAATACCCCCGTTTCGGCCTTCATCGGCACGCGTGGCGGGCCTGCCGCGTCGGACGCCCGTGGCCCGGTTGTTGCTGAGCCATCACTTCGTCTGAAGTACGGAGGATGAATGAAGTCTGGATATCGTTCAATGGTCATGGTGGCCGCGACTGCGGTGCTGACGGCGTGCGTTGCCCCCACATCGTCCACGGAGAACGTCGGTGAGGCGATGGAGGCAGTGAGCTCGGCGGGACTGACTGCGTCCGTTACGACGACTTCGAATGGGTCGTCGGCGGTCAAGATAACAATCAAGTTAACGAACAACAGCCCCAACCCCGCCTCGAACTGGCAGGTTGCGGTGAACTTGAATCAGTCGGTGTTCGCTGGCGGGGTGACAGGACAGGTCGAGCTCAACGAGATCGGCGGCCTGCAGGTCATAAGCCCCAACAATCACGCGGGTACCCTCGCCCCCGGGGCGTCGATTTCCTTCTGGTTCCCAGTCAGCGCGACAGGGAGCAAGTGGACGCCCACGATCGCATGGGTCAACGGCGTGGGAAACGGAAGCTCGGGTGCGGGGCTCGCGGCAGACGGAGTCGATCACATTGCACGCGGGGCAGCCACGGCTGCGCTCAACGTGGCGGCGGCCTATGCCAATGATAAACTGCCGAACGACGGCGACTCGATGTATGACGACTACGACGGCTTCATTTGGGCGGCGCAGGCCTATGCCATTTCAGGTAACCAGATCATCTTCGACCCGAACGTTCCCGGTTATAAGTACATTCCAAACCAGGCGAAAGCGGAGCTTGCGTTCAGCCAGCTCGATCCAGGCGTCGCAAGCTATTTGGTCGACGGGCTCCAAAGCTGCTTCAATAACACCGATTCTCAGCTGATTTATAACTTTCGTCCCGGTGTCCTCAAGGGCTATGCGAGCAACACGACGACGACGGGGACGCTTTCCGGCCTCATCGCCGAGTACGGCGCACCTTCCGGATACAACCGCGCGTCCGCGGTCGACAAGTATTCGACGGTGGGGCTCGGGCACGGCGGCAAGACGGTCTCGAGCACATTGACCAGCACGACCGCGCATCCGGACTACTATTTCGGCCTCCTCGTGGCCATCAGCTTGACCAATTTTGCAGATACGGCTGCCGTCGTCAAAAAGTACTATTCGACGCAAGGGGACGGTGCCGCGTGCTCGCCCTTCAACGGGCCGGGCGGCAGCGCGAATCCCTACTTCGTCGTCTCGCTGAACAATCAGGCTATTTCTCCACGGTTCGACGGCGCGGGCCAAGCATGCGCGAGCGTCTGCACGTCGCAAATCGTCATCGACCCGGTCGCGTACGCGACGCCGGGCGCCTATTACGATTCGAGCGGCAACCTCGTCGGCCCCCAGGTCAATCCGTTCACGCTCGACCAGGCGCAGCTCTACGCGGTGGCCAACCATCAATCGCAATGGGCGATGCGCGTTTCCAACGGAGTGGAGACGTGGGGGACGTTCTCGACTCCGGTGACGCTGTTCGGGGTGACGAAGTACGCGTACACGGACCAGAGCAGTCAGTAAGGGAAAGGCATTTTTCTAGTCGCCGCGTTCGGGCGTACAAGTTCTGTGGCTTGGGTCATCTGTTTTCCTTCCGACAAGTGAGCGAGCGACCGTGCAGCACCCATGCACGGCCGCTCGTTCGCCGTGGGTCACGCGCCCTCACGCCGTTCGCATGGGCCGATGGGTCCGCGAACGCCGGGGCAGGAGCCACGGGTTTCTACGGATCGCCGAGACGACATTACGAGAAGAAGAGGCGCCCCAGGGCGACCCAACGAAGCACTCGGACGATGGCCGCCATGGTCCAAGGATGCGTCATGCGTGCGGGCCGCCGACTGAGGCAGCGCATGACGATGTCCACGGCCCGTTCGACCGAGATCATCATCGGCTTGACCGCCGACTTTGCCATTTTCGTGTTCACGAAGCCGAATCGCACGTTGGAGACTCGGATCCCTCTCGGACGCATCGCGAGCGCGAGCCCGGCGAGATAGGACGAGAGGCCCGCTTTCGACGCGGCGTAGCTCGGGGCAGTCGCCGACAGCGCCTCGTCGCCGATGCTGGACAGCCCGACGAAATGTCCGCGCGACGCGGCGATCATCGGTCGAAGGATCACCGCGGCGGTCTCGACGGCCCCAACGAGGTTGACGCGAAAGACGCGCGCCTCACCCGAAAGATCGCTCGGGTCGAGGAGATCGCCGATCGCGGCGCAGTAGACGCAAACATCGAAAGGACCGCGCCGGTCTTGTAAGGCACGGAGAATAGTCGAGTACGCCGGGTCGCAGACATCGAGCACTGTGTGGTCGTAGGCTGTCTCTCGGATCGGTGATTCCCGACGAGAAACGCCCGTCACCAGATAAGCTCGGGCGAGGAGTCGCCTCGTCAACGCGAGTCCAATGCCGTCGCTGTTTCCGATGATGAGGGCGCGCTGAGCGTTCGTGTCCATAAGGCTGAGCTTGCACCGTGCACCGGCCCGTTTCTAGCGCGTGCCGCCGGTCCTCGTCTCCCGATTGCGCAGAATGAAAGGAGCTCGGGCTCATGCGGCACCCAGGAGGCGCAGAGGTACGGTCCCTGCATCCCGCCGACCGGATGAGGACCACCTGGAAGCCGCATGAGAAGCACGGGCACCTGACGGAGCGGGCGGACCTGCCGTCCAGCGTTTACGCATTCCCTGACAAACGGAAGGAGCCGATGACCGACGCCTCGCACGTGCGTAACGCCATCGCCCGTTTCAATCAGGTCCGCGGGGTCTCGGACATCGAGCGCGAGCTTGGATTTGCCAACATCAAGAAAGCGGCCCGGCACTACGGCGTTGATATGAGCGAGGCGGAGTGGAAGGAGCTCGGGCGCCGGCCGAGCACCGGCCGCACTGCGAGCGATCGTCGGGCCTCGGCGCGCCAGGCGGCCGCGACGCGTGCGCGCCGTGGCACGGGGAGTCGGTCAACTGCGGCACGGGAGCGGGGGGCGATTCGCGCGGCGGCCACGCGCAAGAAGAAGAAGGCGAAGAGCGCCGTGCGCCGGCAGGACTCCGCCTGACCGTCCGACGCGTTGCGCCCGGTCGCCCGGGTGGGACTTGCCGCCGTGAGCCGAGGCGGAAGGCGCGCGCGGCGTGTCACCCGCCCCGGGACGCCTCCGTGCCCGGTGCGGCCCCGCGGGCCCGGCCACGGTCGGCTTTGCGGCCGCTGCGCTGAGCGTGGAGGTCGTAGGGACTCGACCGGCATTCTCCTCGGTCGCCGAGGGTCCACCACGCTCCGCGAATTCCGAGTCAGCCAAGGCGCCGCTCGATGCCGCCGACGTCTCTGCGCATCGGTTCGCGGTAATGTCTCGCCCGGCTGCGCCGTGAGCACGACGCGGCGCCCGTCGAAACGCCGTCCGCGGCGCCATCGACTGGCAGGTTCACCCCCGTCGATTCGTCGACGGGCTCGGGCGGCGGCGCCCAGACCCCTCCTTCGATCGCGGGTGACCGTGCTCGGGATGGGCATGCCAGCTTGCCCGCCGCTCGTCGGCCGACGTGTCAGCGACCACCTCGATCGATCCGTGCACGACCCCCCGGGTCGCAAAGAGCACTTCGGCGGCCCGTTGCAGCCGGTCGGCCCGCCCGCGCATGACGATGACCTCGAGACACCGCTCCGCATCGAGATGCACGTGCATCGTCGAGCGAACCTGGTCGCCGAGTTCGTGCTGCATCTCGGTGAGCCGCTCCGAAAGCTCACGCACGTGATGGTTATAGACGATTGTCACGCTCGCGAATGCCTCGACGCGCTTTGTCGCGAGCGACCGGACGATTTCGGCGCGGACCAGATCGCGAAGCACCTCCGAACGCGTCGTTTGCCGCTCTTTCACCAGGTGGTCAAACTGCGTCAAAAGCGAGCTCTCCATCGCCACGCCGAATCGGGTCAGGGCCATGCCGCCCGAGAGTAAGTCCCCACGGGGTCAGCGCGTCGCAAATTCGCCGGCGTCCCCACCGAGGAGACGACGCTTGAGACTCGGACGCTCGACGCTACGGCGTATTGCAGCAGTACGCGGGGCCCGCAAGCCCCCCATCCGTGGGGGCGGCGCCGCCGTCCGCCCCATGCGCGGCACAATCGAGCCGCGGATTCACCTCGGTCGGCGTGTGGCCGGGCACACACGCAAGACCAATCGCCGCCCCCGCGCACCCTGTCGCGGACTCTGCGACCCCACAGAGCCCGGCGTCGTCGTCGAACGAAGCGCACTCGCACAGCGCCGACGATGGGTCGAACAGGACGCAGCAGTAATCAACCGCCGCGCCGGCGTCGCCCGGGGCCAGGGCCCCGCTGCACGCGAGGTAAGGGTCCGACTCGTCGGGCGTCGTCTCGCCCGTGCACGAAAAGCCGATCGACTCTGCGCCGCATCCCGCGACGCTGGCTGGAGCACAGTCGCTTGCCCACTGCCCGTAGTACGCGCAGCAATAGGACGTCGCGCCGCCGAGGCCAGGCAGGCCCCGGTCGCAGACCAAGTCGGTATCTCCGTCGTCCGGACGATCGCTCGTGCATACATACGATGCGCCGCCTGCGGCACAGCCCGCGAGTGCGGATATCTGCTTGCATGTCGAAGGGGGACCGGGGGGCGGATTGGTGAAGTTGTCAGTCGTCGACGTCGTGCATCCGGCAAGGCCGAATAGCCCCGCGACAAGGATCGAACGAGCGTTGCGCTTCATGTACGGGGGTCTCGATGGCATGCGATCGACGAAAGCAACGGGTGGACTCCAGGTCACCAGTAGACCATGCCGTGGGCGATGACTTCGCGGGGAATCCCGGGGGTGAAGCTGACGCCCCCGGGCGGGTTCGGTCCTTCGCCCGGCAGGCGCGAGTTCACGGCGAACTGGCCCTCGCGCCAGGCGACGTCTCCGATGTTCAGCACGTCGGCGCCGACCTCGTAGTGCGTCCAGCGAAGCCCTACCTGCGCGTTGAAGAGGGTGAAGCCGGTTGCGACGAGGCTGTCGTTCTGGGTCGCCGGACGATCGGCCATCGATCGGCAGAACGCCGATGCCACGACTGTGACCGGCCCGATCGGCTCGCGTGCGCCGACGCCTGCGCTGAACGTCCGCGTCGGCGCCAGTGTGACGAAGGTCGCGCCCGCCGCGGCGTCGGCCGCGTCGGTGTAGCGCGCGTGAGCCACGGTGAGCGTCGCGTCTGCGAAGAGGCCGTGGCCGAGCTGGTAGCGGCCGACGAACTCGCCCCCGTACCGGCGCGTGGGCCCGGACGGGCTCGTGGAGGCCGTGTCTCCGTCGACCGTGAGCTCTTGCGTGAGATCGAGGAGAAACCCAACGGCGGTCACCGTGAGCCCCGGGAGCGGGCGGATCGTCGCCCCGACCTCGTAGCCTGTCGCTTGGGCGATGAGCGTCGGCTGAACGCCGTTGATCGGTCCGACGAGGACCGAACGCATGTCGTTCGTGTGAAACCCTCGACCGAAGTTCGCGAAGAGGTCGAGCCACGAACGCGGATACACGATGACGCTCGCCTTCGGGGAGAACTGCTCGGCGCCCTTGTACCCCGAAGTCTGATCCATCGCCGTCGCGCTCTCGTTGCTGAGGGCGCCGTCGACCCGGTCCTCGCGCGCCGCGAGGACGACGCGGAGCCAGGGCGTGAGGTGCGTGTCGACCTCGGCGTAGGCCCCGAGCTCGGTCACGTTGATGTTGCCTTCCCACACCGGTCCCGGGACCCCGGGCATGCCGTCGAGCCGCTGCCGCTTTTCGGTCCGGTGAAGCGCGCCGTCGATCGCGTCGTCGCGCACCTGGAGTCCCGCCGTCGCGCGGATGGCGAAGCTCCCGAGTGCAAACGTGCGCGACATCCGCAAGTTCGTGCCGATCTCCGTTCGCGTATCATCCTGCTCGATCTGCGAGCCGTACTGGATCCCGGCCGGTTGAAACGCCGCCGCGACCCCGTCGTTTGGAAAGAGCTGGAGGTTGGAGTGGATGGCGTACGCGGTCGCTTCGAGGTCGCCGCGCTCGATGTGCCGGCGGTAGGACCAAAGCGCCATGAAGCGCTGGCTCGCGCCGCCCTGGCTCGGGTCGACCGAATCCCAGCGGCTCAGGCAATGGGACCCGGAATAAGCGACCGGCCTCGGCGTCCCGTCGCCCTCTCCGCAGACGGCGCGAGCCGGCAGGACCCCCGACATGTTCCACGTTCCGCCGTACGCCGTCAAAAGAAGCGAGACGTCGCTCTCGACGTCGAGCGCGCGGGTGACGTTCACGTATCCGTTGAAGCGGTTGTAGTCCTCCGGGTGGATGAAGGGCCCATTTTCGTTGAAGAGCTCCGCAGCGGCGAGCAGGCGCCAATTCTCGCCGAGGTCGGGCGACATGGCCGCGACCGCACGCTTGTGACCGTCGGGCCCGACCTCGACGCGCCCGAGGTTCTCCTTCAGGTGATCGGCCATGTGGAAGGTGACCGATCCCGCCGTAGCAAAGTCGCCGACACGCGCCGAATAGGGTCCCTTGGTGGACTCGACGGTGTCGATCGTCTCCGGGATGATGAAGTGCAAGTCGGAGAAGCCCTGCCCGTGAGCGTGGCTGACGGCGTTGATCGGCGCGCCGTCGATGAAGAACGCGATGTCGGTGCCATGATCGAGATCGAAACCGCGCATGAAATACTGCTGCGCCTTCCCGCCGCCGGCGTGCTGCACGGTGAAAAGGCCTGGCACCGCTTCGAGCACGTTTTCCGTGCGCAAGCGAGGGCGGAGGGCAAGCTCGGCTTGTCCCGTCGTCGAGTCGGACGCAGCGACGCTCTCCGGCTCGAGGATCGACGCGTGGTAGACGCGCTTGCCAGTGACGACGACGGTCGGAAGGTCTTGTTCCGTCGTCTCGGCCGGCGCGACCGGCAGCGAGAGCGCATCGGCCGGGTAGACCGGCTCGGCGCGCGTGACGGACACGGGGGGCGATGGGGTGGCGGAAGTCGAGTCCGGCGCGACCGCAGGCGTGGATGCGTCGATGCTCGAAAGAGCCCCGGCATCCGCTGAGCGCGAGAGACCCTCCGCGCCCTCGGCGCGAGCGTGACGGACGGGTGCGACGCCGACGAAAACGAAAATGAGGATGGCGGAGACGCTGGACCCGGCCGCGCTGGCGCGAGCAGTCATGGGCCCACTCGTAACACGATCATCAAATATCGTGGCACGAAAAGCGATCGTGGACGCTTTGCTGGGGTCCGGTGACGTTGCGGAGCCCATCTCAGCCTCCCGGGTCCGCCCCGACGACCGATCAGCCGCTTGTCGATAAGGCGCCCGGCACCATGCGCTGCAGGGCCGCCGTCGGGTCCGCTTCAGTTTTCAGGCGCGCTGCAAACGAGCCAACCAAGAAGCGCACTTCGGTCGGCCGGGGGAAGCGGGCCGGCGTCGGGTGGAGGCATCGCGCACGCGTACACCTGATCGAGAATCGATCCGCGATGCTCGTAGACGCCTTCATAGCTCGAGAAGTCGAAGACGGATTGCTCGATGCCGCCCTCCGCGTGACACCGTCCGCACGAGTCCTCGATAATCGTTTGGACTTCGCCGCTCCAACTCGGCGCGGGGGAAGGGCAGGTCGACGGAAGGTCGCTCGGACAATCGAGCGGGGAAGATATGTTCGAATCGGTGGCGCTTGCCCCTTGGCAGCCGAGAACGGCTGCGAGCAGGACCGCGCCGGCCATTCGGAGCGGCACGCCGAAGCGACCATCGTCCTTCGACGTGGGTCGCTTCGTCTCCGAGCGCACCAGGCCGGCAAACGCGGAACCCGGGTCGGTCGGTGACAGGAGCCTCACGAGGTGGCGGATCGTTTCGCTCAGACGTTGGCGCCGCGCGCGCGTGCCTTGGCGATCTGGAGCTTTAGTCGCGATCGCGCGCGGACGGCGCGGTCCGGCTGTTGCGCTGCGAGGCACGAGGGAAGTCGTAGCGGTGGCACCGGGGCCACTGCGTGCGGCGTTTTGTCGCAGGCTTCGATGCGATCCCGATCCCCAGGTGCGACGATTTGCCGCGCCAAAAGTGCTGTCGTTTGCGCGAAGCTCGGCGGAAATGCACGTTCTCCGCCACGCCGCTCCGGCGCTCTTTGCGTGCGTCTCCTGTGTCGCGTCGGGTCGGCCGCCCGCGCTGACGCCAAGCGTCCCGCTGGTTTCCCTTGACGGAACGACACGCGACGCCCGAGCTGTCGCCGCCCGCGCGCCCATCACCGTGTTCATCTTCTTTTCCGCCCATTGCCACTGCCTTGACGCCCACGAGGCGAGGCTCCGGGCCATCTTCGACGCCTATGCGTCTCGGGGCGTCCAATTCGTGATGGTCGACTCGGAGGTCATGGCCACCCCCGAAGCGGATGCCGTGGAGGCGCAGCGCCGGGGCTATCGGTTCCCGATCCTGCTCGATCGCCGCGCGATGCTGGCCGATGCGCTCGGTGCCGAGTACGCCACGTACACGGTCGTCGTCGACTCGCGCGGGAGCGTCTTTTATCGAGGCGGGTTGGACAGCGACAAGCAACACTTGCACAACGACGCGAAGTTCTATTTGAGAGACGCGCTGGACGACCTCCTCGCAGGCCATCGACCCCGTCACCCCGAGGGAAAAACCCTCGGCTGCGCGCTGGTCAAGTCCTGAGCCGACGCGGGCAACCCCGGAGGACCACGAACCCGCGACGATTTGCCGCACTCCGCGATGCCGCGCCAGATGCCAAGATGCGCGGCATGCGAGCGCTGGCGACCACGGCTTGTCTCGGGCTGTTTGCGGCTTGCGGGACGGCGTCCGTGCCGGAAACCACCGGCTTTACCGCGCCGCCGATGCTTTCTCTCACCTCGCGCGATGCCACGTACCAAATCGGGGTGCGAACGTCCCCGCAACCCCCGACGCGGGGAGAGCAAAGCGTCGAGTACACCATCTTGGACGCGACGGGCGGCCCGGCCACCGGCCTGACCCTGGTCGTCGTGCCCTGGATGCCTTCGATGGGGCACGGAACGGCCGTCACACCGGTGGTCTCGGAGACGACGCCCGGAACGTATCTCATCGCGGACGTCGACTTCTTCATGCCGGGACAGTGGGTGCTTCGGACGACGATCTTGGGCCCGCCCGGCTCGGAAGCGTCCGCTGACAGCGACATCCCGAGTGACTATGTCCAGCCGTCGTTCGAGATTCCCTAACGCGGTCGGCGCGCTCGGGGTTGGTTTCGCGCTGCTCGCCCTGGCCCCACGCGCCCAAAGTCAAGCGTGTTGCGCGGGGACGGGCGCCGTCACTCCAGGGCGGCTGGCGTTGCACGAAGACGCGCTCGTCGGTCTGCAGGTGAAAGCGGGATACGTGCTCGGTTCGTTCGATCCGAGCCGGTATGTGGCATCGCCTTCGGGAGCAAACGAACTCGACTTCGAAGAAGACCTCTTCGGCGCGGTGCGCGTTTTGGATCGTGGCCAGATTGCTCTTCTCGTTCCGATCGTCGAAACCTGGCGACGCAGCGAAACGTTCGGAACATCCGGCGGAGGGGTCGAGCAATCGGGTGCGGGCGGCGGCGTTGGCGACGTCAACGTCAGCGCCCGCTACGACTTGACCATTGCAGGGTCGTCGCTCATCGTCCCGGGCGTCGCGGCGCTCGTCGGGTTCACCGTTCCGACCGGAAAGCCGCCGGAAGCCGCCGGGGCCGGCAGTTTGGAGGCCAACGCAACCGACCTTGGCGTTTATCAAATCAACGCGGGGCTGGCCATCGAGAACGCCTTTGGGCCGTGGCTCGTCAATGCGACGGCCGTGCTCGCGGTGCGGACTGCGCGCACCGTCGGAACCGGCGTCAACGCGGTGCACGAGCGGCTGGCGCCCCAATGGACGTTTCTTCTGGCGGTGGCCTACGCGTTTCCGAACGACTGGGCCGCAGCATTGAGCGCCTCGTACGCAGCCGAGGGAGACGCAACGATCAACGGCGCCGAAGCACTCCTGTCGTCGCGTCGGCTCCCGACGCTCTCGCTCTCGGGCGTTATGCCCCTGAGCGACACATGGAGAGTTCAATGCGCGCTCTTCGACAATCCGCCCATCTCCAGCGTGGGCTTCGGCCAACCGGCCGATGCCGGATTGTCCTTGACCATGATCCGTTCGTGGCTGTGATGAGCCTGCCGACACGAGAAACGTCGCGCCGTCGGGGCCTCATCGTGCTCGCCCGCGGCTGCAACCGTCCACGTGATCGCAGCGGCGCTCGGAATCTCGACCCCCGCTGCTGCGGCAGCGGGCCGCTTGACGGGGCCCTTCGGGCCGCCTTGGCTCGACACGGCCCCGAGGTCAAAACGCCGCACGCCACCGAAACCGAACGCGGCGCACGCCTCGACGGCGACCGGTCGTACGAAGCCGACAACGGCCCCGGCGGCTGGGCTGATCGTCGGACAATGCGAAACCCGCCTCGGCGCTTTGCAAGCGGCTGATCCTCGGTCAGGTTGGTCGGAGAGAGAAGCTCGACGCCGAACGGGCGTCTCCGGGCGTTGGTACACCCACTTTGAAGAGGAAGGGCCAAAAGGAGGCCGAGTCGTGCATGAACCGCGTTGGCAAATGATCGTTCGGGTCGCGAAGAAGATCGACAATGACATCAAGGCCGGAGCGCCCGTCGATCGCATCGAGGTGTCGCATTTGGCTCGATTGATCATCGAATTGCAGCAAAGAATGGTCGGCGACACCCTCCCGACGATGCGCCGCTAAACTGAAGTTCCGCTGCTTGCCACGGGCGCATGACATGGGGGGGAACTTCAGGCTTAACTGAAGTTCTGCGACTTGCCACGCTCAGGCGAAAGCCTCCTTCTCGACGTCGCACGGCGTGCGCGGAAGTCCGTCGCTCCGCACGGTTCGCGCTCGGCGCGTGAAGCGCGCGGCGTGTGAAAGCAAGGTCCGGCCCAGCGAGCAATGGTCGCTTTCGGGTCATTCGCCGGCCCAGTAGCCGCGCATCAACTCGGTGATCCACGTCGGCTGGCGAACTTCGCCCCGCGGCCCGAACTCGCGCGCCCACGGCTTGATGTCGAGTACGGGCGAGCCGTCGACGGCGTCAAGGCCCTCAAGGAAGAGCCGCGTACCTTCGACCCGGAGCACGCGGCAAATGGTAGAACCAATCTGGTTCGGTCGGTTCTTCGCGCGTTGCGCGAGGATGCCGACCTTCGGCCAGTCTTGGTTATTGCGCGGGTGACGCGCGGCGGTCTCGATCTTCGTCGCGTCGACCCGGTCCATATAGAAGAGCACCTCCACGTGTGAGAAGGACTCGACCCCGAGGAGCGCATCGCCCGAAACATGGCGGGGGTCGATCTCCACGTGGACCTGCTCCCGGTCCCAGTCGTCGTCGGTGACCGTCGTGCGCGTGCTGCGCACCACTCCAATGGGGACCATCGTGATCGAATTCATTTTTGTTTCCCGTACGTGCCGCGGCCGGAGGACGAGGCGCTCTCGAGCGAGGAGCTCTCGAGCGAGGCGCTCGTACCGACCGGACTCTTCGGCGACCGAGCCGACCGACTCGCCCGCCCGCGATCGGGGCGCAGCCTGGCGACCGACATGGGTGCTGACGATAGCCGAACGACGGCCGCTTGTTGAGCACCCGAGCCCGGTTCGCTCGGCGTCGAACGGGCTGACGGTCGGCAGCTGAGCGTGCGACGTTTTCGAAAATGGGGGACCGCCGGTGACCCGCGATCTTCCACCTCTCGAAACCTGGCGGTTGCCAGCCAGAAGCGTCGACGAGACACCAAGGTGCGAGCGTAGCCTCCGCTCTCGCCATGCAGCTCGAAGCGCTTCAGTCTCTGGCGCTGTCGGTCGCGGCGGCCCGATCGCCGGATTCGGTGCTCGCCGAATTGGTCAGGGGCCTCGGGATGACCGCGGGCGTTGCCTTGGCGCGGGTCTGGCTGCTCAAGGACGAGGCGACGGGAGTGCCTCACCTCGAGCTCAAGGCCAGCGTGGGCACCTCGATCGTAGACCCGTCGCTCCGATGGACGCGAACGGACGGGGCCCATCACAGGATCCCGCTGAACTACGGCAAAGTGGGCCTCATCGCATCGACCAACGCACCACTTCTCCTGCAACGAGGGCCGCGCGACTGGGTCCTGCAACCCGAGTGGGCGGAGGCCGAGGCCATCGAGAGCTTTGCCGGGCAACCGCTCGCGTTCCGCGGCCAGGTGCTCGGCGTCGTAGCGATTTTCAGCAGGCGCCGGCTCGAAATGGAGGATCTCAAATGGATCCGCGTCTTCGCCGATCACGCGGCGGTCGCGGTCGCCAACGCACGGGCCTTCGAAGAGATCGAGCGCCTGAAAGAGCGCGCCGAGCGCGAGCGCGACTACTTGCGCGAGGTCGTTCGTACGGCGCTCGCCCAAGACGTCGAAATCGTCGCCGTGAGTGCGAGCATGAAGCGGCTTCTTCTGCAGGCCGAGCAGGTCGCCCAGACCGATTCGTCGGTCCTCATCTTGGGCGAAAGCGGCGTTGGCAAAGAACTGGTCGCAGCCGCCATTCACCGAATGAGCCCCCGTCGCGACGGGCCCCTCGTTCGGGTCAATTGCGCAAGCATCCCGCACGAGCTCTTCGAGAGCGAGTTCTTCGGGCACGTTCGCGGCGCCTTCAGCGGTGCCATTCGCGATCGGCAGGGCCGGTTTCTGCTCGCCGACGGAGGGACACTCTTTCTCGACGAAGTCGGCGAGATCCCGATGGATCTCCAGAGCAAGTTGCTCCGCGTGCTGCAGGAGCGAACGTTCGAACCAGTCGGCGACGACCGGACGCGCACCGTCAACGTGCGCGTCATCGCTGCAACCAATCGGAGCCTCGAGCGCGAAGTCGAAAGGGGGCGCTTCCGGCGCGACCTCTATTATCGCCTGAATGTCTTGCCCCTCGAGGTCCCGCCGCTCCGCGAACGGCGAGACGACATCTTGCCGATGGCGCGCTCCTTTCTGAAGGCGACGGCCCGCCGCTTGAGTGCGCCCGAGCCCGTGCTCGATGCGGCGGCCGAGAAGGCCCTTCTCGCCTATGAATACCCGGGCAACGCGCGTGAGCTGCAAAACGTCATCGAGCGCGCGGTCGTACTCGCGCCGACGCGTCGCGGCGCGCTGCGGGTGCATCTGACGCGCGCCGCCCCCTCGGCAGACCGCGAGGCGCCTGCCGCAGACAGCGAGACGATCGCCGAAGAAGGCGAGGCGCCGCCCCGAGAAGAGCTTGGGGCCGCCGCAGCCGAGCGGCCGCTCGAAGCAGCGGCGAGCGCCTCTGAGGTCGTCCCCATGACCGTGCTACGCGAGCGCGAGCGCCGCAACATTTTGAATGCTCTCGCGCGATGCGACCACCGAATCGCCGGCGCGCATGGGGCGGCCCAAATGCTTGGAATGAGTCCGAGCACCCTCGCCTATCACATCAAGCGGCTAGGCCTGAGGCGCCCGAATGAGGCCCCGAAACCCCGCCGACACATGGGTCGCGAAAAGTAGAATGGGCCGTCGCAAGATGTTGTGATTCTCCGATTTTGGTGTGTTTCGAGCCGGTCACGCGATCGACCGGCTTCAGGCCTTTTGCCGCTGGATACCGCAGGCGGCCGATCCGGCATGAGCCTCGCAAACGCATGCCCGAGACTCGTCCCACGGACCGTCCGTGTGGATTGGCCGGGAGAAGCAATATGCCCAAAGTTCTCGACCCGCACCGTAAAGCTGGCGATTTTCTAGTCGATTATGAAGAGAAGGTCTTCGAAGACGTCAAAGCCAAACCGGGTGAAAAAGCGCTCGTCACCTTTCACACGGTGGCTTTCGAAGGTTCGATTGGTCTCGTCAATCTCCTTCAAGCGACTCGCCTTCTGCGCAAAGGGTTCGATACGTCCGTGCTGCTCTACGGCCCCGGCGTGACCCTGGGGATCCAACGCGGCTTTCCGAAGATTGGCGACGAGGCATTTCCCGGCCACCTCGCGATGAATGGGCAGGTCGTCAAGTTCATGTCCGAAGGCGGCAAAGTCTTCGCCTGCCGTTTCGCCCTCCAGGCCCTCTACGGGCACGGCGAGCCCTCGCTCATCGAGGGCGTTCGGCCCATCAGCCCACTCGACGTTCTCGATCTCATTTTGATTCACAGGCGCGAGGGCGCATTCATCCTGAACACGTGGACTCTGTGATGCGCGGAGCCTTCGCGTGAGTCAAACGCGCCGTGTCCGGGCCGCTGCCGTTCAAATGAGCCCCGTGCTTTTCGATCGTGAGGCGACCACGGCCAAAGTGTGCCGCTGCATCGAGGAGGCCGGGGCGCTCGGTGCGGAGATCATCGTATTTCCCGAGACGGTCATTCCGTACTACCCCTACTTCTCGTTCATCAAGGCGCCCGCCTCCTCCGGGGCGGACCACGTTCAACTCATCGAGCAAGCCGTCGCTGTCCCGAGCCCGACGACGGACGCCATCGGGCAGGCCGCGCGCCGGGCAGGCGCGGTCGTCGCGATCGGCGTCAATGAGCGGGATCACGGGACCCTCTACAACACGCAGCTCGTCTTCGACGCCGACGGCGCGCTCGTTCTGTCGCGTCGAAAGATCACGCCGACGTTCCACGAGCGCATGGTTTGGGGCCAAGGCGACGGCGCCGGCCTTCGTGCGGTCGACACGAAGGTCGGCCGAGTCGGCGCTCTCGCGTGCTGGGAGCACTACAACCCGCTCGCGCGCTACGCACTCATGGCCGACCACGAGGAGATCCACGTCGCCATGTTCCCCGGCTCGCTCGTCGGCAACATCTTCGGCGAGCAGATTGCGGTCACCATCCGCCACCATGCCCTCGAGTCGGGCTGTTTCGTCGTCAACGCGACCGGATTCCTCGACGAGGCGCAAGTGCAGGCCATCGCCGGAACGACCGGCCTGTCCAAGGCGCTTCGCGGTGGATGTTTCACCGCGATCGTTTCGCCCGAGGGAGTGCTCCTTGCGAATCCACTCACAGACGGTGAAGGAACGCTCATTGCGGATCTCGACATGTCCCTCATCGTGAAGCGAAAGCGCATGATGGATAGCGTCGGTCACTACAGCAGACCCGAGCTCCTCGCGCTCTACGCCAACCGCGCCTCGCAGCCTCACGTACGCGAGATGCCTTCCCTGGGCGCTGCGCCTACCACGCTGGGCGCTGCGCCTACCACGCTGGGCGCTGCGCCTACCACGCTGGGCGGTCCGCCTACCGGTCTCGCCGCCGCGCCCATCACCTGACGGAAAGAACCACGCGATGACACGTCCTTTGCCGATCGTTGCGACGGAGCCGCCCGCGCTCTTTCGGGCTGAGCTCATCGCCGAGCTTCAAGCGTACGGCGTTTCCTGGGTCGACCCCGGCGGACCGGGCTTGAGTCGCGCGGGCGGCGCAGGGCCCTCCGATCACAAGGCCATCACGCTCGGAAGCGAGACAATCATGGTGCCCATCTTCACGCACGCCGCCGGGCGCTCTCCGTATTCGGCCGAGGTGATGCCCAGCGGGACGAGAGCAACGCTCAGGCGAAGCGGGTCGCCCATTGCGGAAATCACATTCCCACGCACGCCGAAGTTTTACGGCCTGACGACCGACGAGGGCGTCCCGTATTGGAAAATTGCGAGGCTTCATGGCGACGACGTGCTCGCGACGACGGTTCTGCAGACGTGCATTCGATATGGGCGGCGCGAGACGTCGTGCCAGTTCTGCGCGATCGGCCAGTCGCTCGCCTCGAAGAGCACGCTCGCCGAGAAGAGCCCCGAGCAGCTCGCTGAAGTGGCTCAAGCGGCCGTGGCGCTCGACGGCGTGAAGCACGTCGTTCTCACGACCGGAACACCCCATACGGGCGATCGCGGCGCGAAGGTCCTGTCGGAGGCTACGCAGGCCATCAAAGAGAGAGTCGCGATTCCCGTCCAGGCGCAGTGCGAGCCCCCGGACGACCTCGCGTGGTTGGACCGGATGGCCACGGCGGGTGTCGACAGCGTCAGCATGCACCTCGAAGCCGTCACCGAGACCGTTCGCACGCGAATCATGCCAGGCAAGTCGGAGGTCTCGGTCGAAGTCTACTTTCGGGCATTTCTGCACGCGGTCGAGGTCTTCGGCCGGGGACAGGTCTCGACGTACATTCTGGCAGGGCTTGGAGACCCGCCCGAAGCCATCCTCACGGCCTGCCGTGAACTCGTCGCGCTCGGCGTGTATCCCTTCGTCGTGCCCTTCGTCCCGATCGCGGGCACGCCCCTCGAAGACGAGCCGGCGCCCTCGCCGGCTTTTCTCAATTCTCTGCTGGCCGATCTCGCCAGGATTCTCGCGGCTGCCGGCATGCGGAGCGGGGACATGAAGGCCGGTTGTGGGCGCTGCGGCGCGTGCTCGTCGCTGCGCGTGCGCGAGGCTCTCCATGCTTGAGGCTGCCGGCATGCGGAGCGGGGACATGAAGGCCGGTTGTGAGGGCTGCGGCGCGTGCTCGTCGCTGCGCGTGCGGGAGGCTCTCCATGCTTGAGACCGACAATGTTTGGGGGCGCGATGTGCCGCCCTTCATTTCACCCACCATTACGGCGCAGATCGTGAACGACACCTGGCAGTGTGAGGCCTATTACCGCCTTCGGCGATCCATTTTCGCCGAGGAGCAGCAGCTCTTTTCGGAGTCCGATCGCGACGAGCACGACCTTCATGCGACTGCGATCGTCGCCCTCAGCCACCTGGCGGGAATGGTCGACGAAGTCGTCGGAGTCGTCCGGATCTATTCGACCGAGCCCGGGACCTGGTTCGGCGGCCGCCTCGGCGTGACGACCCGGTACCGATCGCGTCGTGTCGTGGGCACGGCTCTGATTTGCGCTGCCGTGTCCACCGCCCATGCGTGGGGCTGCACGCGCTTTCTCGCGACGATTCAAGCCCCGAACGTGCGCTATTTCGAGCATCATCACTTCGCCGTCATCGAACCCGTCGAAGTTTGCGGGCAGCCGCACTATCTGATGCAAGCCGATGTCCGAGCGTACCCGCGGCGCGCGGCGTACGAGAGCCAGCCCGTGCAGGGCGACGTCGCCTCTCTCATCCCCCGGCGTCCGAGGGCCGCGTGAAAATCGACGGGACGCTCCAGACGCTCGTAGGACAGCTCCGGACGCGCCCGGAGCTCGGGCTCAAGCAGGACATCCAGATGGCTGCGAAGGCCTTCGGCCGCGAGACCCGGAGCGCATGGTTTCCCGCGCGAGACCATGTCGTCAATGGCGATGACGCGGCGCCGCTGAAGGACGAAAGCGGGTACGTGCTTTTTGCAGCCGAAGGGATGCGCGGCGAGTTTGTCGCGGCTGATCCCTGGTTTGCCGGATACTGCGGGGTGCTGGCCAACGTCAACGACGTCGTCGCCATGGGCGGGCGACCCTGGGCCGTCGTCGACGTGCTCTTTCTCGGGTCGGGCGAGAACGCACGCGTGCTCCAGGGGATTGCCGACGCGAGCGCTGCGTTCGGTGTGCCCGTCGTCGGCGGCCACACGACGCGCGTTTCAGGCGCAACCATGCTGGCGGTCGCGGTCATCGGCCGCGCTGCGCGGCTCTCGCCGAGCTCTCGGGCGCGCCCCGGGCACGTCCTCGTCGCCGCAATTTCTCTGAACGGTAGCTTTCGGGGGCCCGGCGCGAACTTCAACGCCGCAACGCAGACCCCGAGCCACGAGCTTCGTGCGCAGCTTGCCGTGCTCCCCGAGCTCGCCGAGGCGGGGCTCGTCGTGGCCGCGAAGGACATCAGCATGGCCGGCCTTTGTGGGACCTTGCTCATGATGCTCGAGTCTTCGGGTTGCGGCGCAACCCTCGACATCGCGAGTGTACCGGCGCCGCCCGGCGTCGACCCCGTTCGGTGGATGACTGCGTTTCCGAGCTTCGGCTTCTTGCTTTGCACCCCGCCGGGCGAGGTCTCCACCGTGTGTGCACGCATGCGCGCGGTCGGGGTCGCGTGTTCGTCCGTCGGGGCGATCGACGATTCGAAGATTCTAAAGCTCGTCTACGAAGGCGATCGCGACGAATACTGGGACCTTCGCGCGGCCGCTCTGACCGGGTTTGGTCCGTAGGCCGACATGCTCTCCATCGGCATGTTCACGTATTCGACCAAGCCGCGAGGCAGTGTGGTCCACGCGACGAGTCTCGCCGAGGCCCTCGCCCGTCGGGGTCACGACGTCACGGTGTATGCGCTCGCCAAGCCGGGGGCCGCCCTCTACCGGCCGATCGCTTGCCGGCTCGAGCTCATCGCCGCAGGCGAAGCGCCCGCCCAATCCGCGGATCTGATTCGCCAGCGGATCGCAGAGTTCGCCCGTGGCTTCGATGCATGCCCCTTGCGTCATGACGTCCTTCACGCTCAGGATTGCCTGGCCGCGAATGCGCTGCTGGCGTCTCGTTCGAACCGGGTCGGCGCCGTGGTGCGAACGGTTCACCACGTCGAGCGTTTCGAAGACCCTTACCTCGTCGAATGCCAACGTCGCTCGATCCTCGAGGCCGATGCCCTGATCGCCGTCAGCCGCCTCACGGGGCGCGAAGTTTTCGAACAATTTGGCCGGAAGAGCACGATGATCCACAACGGCGTCGATACGCAACGATTCGAGCGCGGCGAAACGAGGGGCCGCGATTGGCTTGCCCGGACGTTCGGCGTCGGCGAAGGCGACACCGTGATCCTCAGCGTCGGCGGAGTCGAGCCGAGAAAGAACACGCGCATGGCGCTCGCCGCGGTCGCCGCGGTGTATGAGAAATTTCCGCGCGTCGCCTGGATCGTCGTGGGCGGTCACAGCATTTGGGACAATGCGGAATACGCGGCACGCTTCGAGGCCGATCGGGCCCGGCTGCCTGCCGCCCTGGCCGCGCGGATCATTCGAACGGGATCGGTTGCCGAGGACGAACTCACCGATCTTTATCGACTGAGCGACGTTTTGCTATGCACCTCCTTGCACGAGGGCTTCGGCCTCTCTGTGCTCGAATCGATGGCGGCGGGGACTCCTGTCGTCGTTCCGGACAGGCAACCGTTCACGGAGTACCTCGACGAGCCCTCAGCAACCTTTGCCGACCCGCAATCCGTGGAGAGCATCGCCGCCGCGTTGACACGGCTCGTGCGCGACCCGAGCCTGCGGGCCGCGCGCGCCGCCGCCGCCCGCCGCCGTGCCGCGACGTTCTCCTGGGATCAGGCGGCGTTAGAACACACGGTCACCTACCAAAACATTCGAGCGCCCAAGGTGATCGACCATGCCTGAGATGCACTTCGTCATCGAGTGGCCAAGCGGCGACACGGAGCGTTGCTATTCGCCGTCGTACGTCATCGAGCAACACCTCACGGTCGGCGGCTCGTACACGGTGGACGACTTTCTCGAGAGAGCCTCGCGAAGCCTGTGGATCGCATCGGAGCGCGTGCGGGCCCGGTACGGCATGGCGTGCACCGCGGCGCTCGATCAGCTCGCTCGCCTCGAGGCCGCGGCGGGCTCTCTTTTGCCGGGGCATCGAGGGGGCCGCGTCCGCGTGCTGGCCTTCGAAAAACATCCGCCGCGCGATGCGCGGTGAACAAGGAAAGCAAAGCATGAGTACACATCATTCGGCCATCGTCGTCGGCGGCGGCCAGGCGGGGCTCTCGGTGAGCCATTGCCTGAAGGAGCGGGGCATCGAGCACGTCGTGCTGGAGCGAGAGCGAATCGGAAGCAGCTGGCGAAGTGCTCGCTGGGATACATTCTGTCTCGTGACGCCAAACTGGCAGTGCCAGCTGCCGGGACACCCCTACCGGGGCGACGACCCCGATGGCTTCATGCGGCGAGACGAGATCGTCGCGTACCTCGAGAGCTACGTCGCCTCGTTCGCTCCGCCCCTGCACGAAGGGGTCGCCGTTCGGTCGATCGAATACCGCGGCAGTCGTGAGCCGGCCTTCGACCTCGATACGTCGCTCGGCGAGATGACGGCCAACCAAGTCGTGATCGCAACCGGCAGTTACCACGTACCTCGCTTTCCAATTTGCGCCGGAGAGCTGCCGGAGAACGTCGTGCAGATTCACTCCGCGGACTATCGCAATCCCGCCGCGCTGCCCGAGGGCGAGGTGCTCGTCGTGGGGACAGGCCAGTCCGGATGCCAAATCGCCGAAGACCTGCATTTGGCGGGCCGGCGCGTGCACCTCGCCGTCGGCAATGCCCCGCGGTGCGCGCGCCGTCACCGCGGCAAGGACGTCGTTCGTTGGCTCGACATGATGGGGTATTACGATATTCCGATCGAACGTCATCCGAACAAGGAACAAGTTCGTGACAAGACCAACCATTACGTCACGGGTCGCGATGGGGGGCGCGATATCGACCTCCGGCGGTTCGCGATCGAAGGGATGCGTCTTTACGGTCCGCTCCGCACGGTCGTGGGCGGGCGAATCGAGTTCGCGCAGGGGCTCCGCCAGAACCTCGACGATGCCGACGAGGTCTACCGCAGCATCAATCGGACGATCGACGCCTTCATCGCGAAAGAAGGGATCGAAGCTCCTGTCGAGCCGGAATACGTGGCCCCCTGGGAGCCCGCGGGCGAAGTGCTCGAGCTCGACCTTAAAGCGAGCGACATTCGCGCGGTCGTCTGGTGCGTCGGCTTCGCGTCCGATTTTCGCTGGATCCATGCCCCCGTGTTCGACGAGGCGGGTTATCCGCGGCACGACCGGGGCCTGACGGCCGTGCCGGGCATGTATTTCATCGGCCTTCCGTGGCTCTTCACCTGGGGGTCGGGGCGCTTCTCCGGGGTCGGGCGCGACGCGCAGCACATTGCCAATCAGATCGACGAGAGCGAGAGGCAGCGCACGAAATGGCGCGGGATTCGCGGCGATGCACCGCTCGAGCCGATCGCCGCCGCGCGACGCGCTCCTTGACGGCCCCGTCGTTTCGCGGCGGGGCGGTCGACCTGCTCGGCCGGCGGGGATTTGCTAAGCTCTTGACCCTTCCCGAGGCGACCCCATGACAATCCGTCCGCAAGCGATCTCGATAGCGTTCGGTGTGGCCTTTGTTTTGGCGTGCGAGACGGACGTACCGCCTCAGACGGCTGCGGCGTCTGTCGAGCAACTGCAGTGCGATTCCAGAGTGACGGCCCCGGCGGCGACCGAGCTCCTCCAAGCGAACGCCGTGCTGAGCATAAAGCCCTTATACCATCACATCATCGTCAACCCGAACAACGCCGAAGACCGGATTGCGGGCGCCAAGCTTCTTATCCGGCCGCCCGCCGGCGTGAGCGCCGAAGAGCTGACCCGGATTCTGCAGTGTCACAGCGCGCGAGTCCTCTTGGGAAAGGTCAGTCCGGCCGAAATCCCTGACGACCCGTATTGGCTGGCCGACCGCTGGCTGGACATCCAAGTAACACCCGAGAACGGTAATTTCGCGGTGACCCTGGTCGCCGACTCGGTTCACGACAATATCGAAGTGCTTGGCCGTGCGACCCGATTCGCGCACGAGCACATGCTGGCCGTCGAGAGCGTGCCGTAGTCGCCTCCGCGGGGCGCGCGGCGGCCTACTCATTGGCCCGGGTGCCACCGCCACCCCACCCCGCGCGCCGCCGCGTAGGCCTTCGCCCGTTGCTCGATGCGGAGGTTGTCCGAGATGTGGTCGCCCACCAACGTCACGACGAAATGGCCATCGGCCATCCGCACGTCGCTCTCGATCCACGTGTCGCGGAGGCTATACGGATCGTTCGATATCCGCGACGCGTCCACCTCGCCGTCGAGCACGCGGAGACTGTGGCAGCGAAGCATCTGAGCGAAGCGCTCCGGGGTGACTCCTCCCGGCGGCCGCACGAAGAGCTGGACGCCGGTGACGCGACACTCGCCGTTGCAAGCGTTCTGAAGGTTGCTCGAGCTGGCTCCGACAAGCGTCATTGACTCAAGCGCTCGCGCCTCGTCCTCTGGGGGCAGAGCGTCCCGGCACTCGGATGCTTCCAGGCTAGCCGCGCGCGCGGCCAGCGGGACCCGACCCGCGCACGCGCTCGCGGCACACATCGCCCCCGCGATCGCGGCCCCGAGCCACGCGGGTGTGCCGATGGCTCGATGGATGCTGACGCCCACGCCCGAGACTACGCCCCGGGGCCGGTGCGGTTACGCGGCCCGTCCCGCTGCGCGCGATGGGGCGCAAGCTCGGCACGCGCTGAACCCGGCATCGCGCCGTTCCGCCACGTGGACTTGGGAGAAACAGCGGCAGAGCGATCGGTGGGATCTGCGCTGGACGCCACGACGCCGTCGGGACAATGTTCCCCGCGAACGATGACCCGCCTCATGCATGTCCCCCTTGGTCTCCTCCTTCTCCTCGCCGCAGGCTGCCGGCACGTGGCCGACTACGCGACCACCTTCGCTCCGGACTTCACCCCTCCCCACCACGTCGTCTCCGTGCTCGGCGTGTACAAGGACGGAAAGATGAGCTCGGAGGCATGGGGCGCCATCGCCGCGCGCGTATCGCGCTCGCTCGGCGCGGCGAGTTGCGAGGCCGCGTACTCCGACAGCGCGACGTCGCCGAACCACGCGCTCTGGTCAGCCGTTGACGAGTACACCCTGACCAACGGACCCACCGACGATCTGCTGGCCAAGATCGCGCCTGCCGCCCGTGGGGATCTCGTCCTTGTACTGACCGTGGCCGGCAAGTTGCCGACGCCGGAAAAGATCCATGTTCAGGACGAGAATCAGAACCGTCGGGCCGCAGGGGCCTCGGCTCCACAGGGAGGCATGGGAATGGGCGGCGGCGCGGGCCTGTCGCGTAACAGCGGGCCGACGTTTCGTCCTTCCGCCGGCCCCGCGGCGACCGATCGACTGGACCTCTCGGCATCCCTCTTTTCGGTGTCCAAGGGTGCTTGGGTCGCCCTGGTTGCGCTCGAGTACTCCGGCGAGAGCCTCGACGACGCGATCGCCGGGTTCACGGCGAAGCTCGCCGGCGCCTTGCCTGGCGCCACGTGCGCCGGCTGGAACTGGGAGGCGAAGATCGATCCCGAAGCCATCCGCTAGCGAAAGCGGCCAGCGCGAGGCCTGCGGACAAGCGGCAACGGCGACGTCCGATTCGCTTGTCGGTCGCGGTCAGGGTACCGATTCGAGCGGATCGGCGGCCGCGCCCGGCGCCGCGTCCACCGCGAGGGGACGCGGGCGAGCGCAGCGCACTATCGGCGGCCCCGAGGAAGGGCGGCGGTTTCGACGGCGAGGGGCAAAGGCCGACGATGGGCCGGCGCCGGCGGTCGCTTGGCTTCACAGCCGGCGAACACCGGCTGGCCCGCGAGCCATTGCTCGCAGGCGTCGGGGTTTTCCATGGCCACACGGATCGCCGCGGTGAGCTCGAGATCCGTTGCGTCGAGACCGTGTGAGCCGAGCGCCCCCTTGATGCCCTGTTCCGTGGCGGCAAACGTCGTCCGCTGGTAGAGATCAAAACGCATCTCGACGGCCTCTTCGGCCAGGGCGCGCCGGCACGCATCGGCGTCGGCCGAGTTCCAGGCGCGGCACACGAGCGGCCGGACCGGATAGATGCTGCAGGCCCCGTCGACCAGGAATGCACACGGGAACGGCGGACGATCCGCGAGCGTCCAGGGCATCCCATGGGTCTTTTCATCGAGAGCGACGACGCGGGCGAGGGCCTGGGCAAATTCCGCCTCGGTCCACTGCTCGCGCAAGGCCGCCGCGATGCGCAGGACGGAGGGCGCCGTCGTGCCGACGGGCCGGTGGCAGCAGTGGTTGCAGCCCCTCCCGCAGGCGAGCGCTCCGGGGCTCGTGGGGCTTTGCGCCATGGTCGAGTCGGCGAGCGCGACAGCGCCGTCGACGAGGTCGTACACTTGCTTCGGCGACCGTCCTTTCGAGAGGATCTCGCTTCCCAGTCTGCGTTCGGCGTCGGCAACGCGCTGGTGTAGCTCGGCCGCGGGTGAAGCCATCGACTTGTCCCCGCTGCGCCCCCGCCGCGCCCCCGAGGCGGCTGCCCTACGTTCGTGGCGATTCATGGCCTTCCTTGGTAGTCGCAGCCGGCCTGCAGGGCGAGGGTCTGCGCCGACGAGGCTCGTCAACGACGTCGACGCGCCGACCCGGCGGCGGGATTGGGTGACGAGCTTGCCGGGCCCCGCGGGGCGGGGGAAGGGAACCGACGATTGGCCGCCCTCCAAACGGATATCGATGAGAACGTGGCAGACGGGCTTCGCTCGAAATCAACTGCCGATCGGGTTCATGCAATCCGTGGCTGCCGCCGGAGGGTATCCCTTGTCGTTCGCACCCCCGGCATCGTTCGCACCCCCATCACCGCTCGTGATGGTCACCGTGCAGGCCGATCCCGATACGACGACGCTCGAGACGACCCCGCCTTGCGCGAGGGTGCCGCAATAGCAATCGATGGATCCATCGCTCGCGGTCAGGACGCAGCACTTGCCGAGAGGCGGAACGGGCGCAGTCGAACAGAAGACGGTACCCAAGCCGAGAGACAGGGCAAGGAACGAGGCGACGCGCATTCTCATCGAGCCCTTTTATCGCAGAAACCGAGGCGAAGGGCGGCGTCGGTGAAGCAAAAACTGCACGACGCACGCGCGCCCCCAGCGCGATCCCGCGCATGGACCTCCTTTACGCGTGACGTCTGCTACGTCGACTGCGTGAGCTTGGATGGCACGTAAGCCTCCCTCATCAAGGCCGCGGCGCGATAACTAGGCGCGCGGAGGGCGCGAACTTGTGCGCTCGCTCCACCACGCGACGCGCGTCATCGGGGTTGTCTGTGAGCACGGTCGCCAGCAGACCCTGGTTCGTGGCGCTGACGTCGATGTCGAGCCAGGTCCCAGGCAGGACGTACGGATCGTCGGGGAGCTCGGGCGCCTTGGCCAACGTGACGGCCGCTTCATGGCACGCGAGCGCCCGCTGGAGCACGCCGACAGGCATGTTCACCCTCGGTCGCATGTGCAGGTTCACACCGCGCAGGCGCAGGTCGCCCCCGGCTCCCTGGTTGACGTGGATATAGGCCGCCTGGACACTCTCGATGATCGACGGAGTAAGCGCGTCAGCTGCCAACGGTCCGGCATCCTCCTCGCAAAGTTCGTCGAGCTCGTGCGCGTGGTCCACCGTCGTGCGCTTGTCCGGCAGAAGCGGAAACCATGCGCACGAGCCGCAACCCGAGAGGGCCATCGAGGCTGCCCACGACCAAGCAAGAAATCGCCGCATCGGGGCCCGGATGGTACACGAACTCTTGTCGACGTCGATCGCGAGGCACAAGACCACGACGACAACGAGCATGGCGCCGCCGATCGAGCGATCGCCCCCCTTGGGGGCGCGCACTGTTCATGCGCATGCCAAGGGAGGCGACGTCGCTGTCTGTCAGCGGGGCGTGGGTTTCAGTCTCCGTCGGCACCCGCATCGGCAGGCGTGCCTGCCTCTGTGGGTGTGCTCGCTTCTGTGCTTGCCTCAGGCGTGCTGGCCTCGACGGGTGTGCTCCCGTCCCCAGCGTCTGACACGGTTCCGGCATCCGTCCCGGCATCCGTTCCCGCATCCGTCGGCAATGCACCCGTCGCCGCAAACTCGCACACGCCCATGTATGGGGGGGCGTCTACGCCTCCCAGGGCCGTGCAAATCGACGACGCTCCGCCGTTGCAGCCTATCTGACAATTGGCGTTGCCGTTCGCTGCGAGGTTACCGTTGCTGTCAACGGGGCAACAGTAGTTTTCGGGGCAAAACTCGAGCACGTTGTAGGCGCCCGCGTTGTTGGTCCCCGCCCCCGGGGCGAGGCTCGGTACGAATGTACCCGTGTTGGCGAGCGCGCCCTGGTTGGCCACTTGCCACGACGTGACTGTGCACTGCAGGCCGCTGCCACATTCGTTGTGGCTGTCGTACGGATTGCATCGGTCGCCTTCGGGAACGTTGCTGTAGTCCCACCCGCCGGTGCAGCCTGCGGGCGCCAGGGCGAACGCGACCGCTCCAACGGCCACGAGTGCACCGATGCGAGCGAGATTGAGCGAGGACATGAAAGTTCTTTTCGTTGCAGTCGTTGTCGGCTTCATCGTGTTCTCCTAGATTCCAAAGCCGCTCTTAGAGGCGCACCAGCCAAGCGATGATGATTCGATCGTCCGACTTGACGAGGTCCGCCCGCCAACCCGGACCCGAGGGCGTCGTGACGTAGCCATCGGGCGAGGTGTCGCCGCCGTGACCGTTGAAGAACGGAACGCTTGCGCCGCGATGGTTCAGCTCGACGTCGAGCGTGAAATAGTCGCTGGGCATGTATTGGAATCCGGCCTCCCAGTCCCACATGTTGATCTTCGAGCCGAAGTTGATGTCATACGGGTTCGTCGGTGGGACGTACGCGACTTGCGCCGTGCTCTCGGGCTGTGGAAGAGGCTGGGCGTTTCCTGTGGGTGTCAAGATGAGGTAGCGGCTGGGGTTCGTCATGTAGCCGCCGCCGATGGTGATCGCGAACTGGTCGCCGAACCAGGCGCGCTGGTACGACATGGCGCTGATGAAACGCGCCGGGCAAGGCTTGGCGGTGCTGCAGTGGCCCTCTTGCCCGGTGCCGGAGAACGAGACGCCATCGCCGTTCTCGCCGCCCAAGTCAAACGTGTACGACGCGGCCATGCGGGTGATGAACTTCGCGCCTGGGTCGTTGAAGTATCGGATATTAAAACTGTTGTCCGTGTGCCAGCGGTCGAGGCCCGCCAGGTCCTGGGCGTCGTAGCCGAAGTAGTCGTTCGAGTTCATCGAGATCCATTCGACCGGACGGAACATGATCTGGCCGCCGAAGCCGGGCATGTCGTTGAACTTCGCATACGACTGCCAGCCGTTGATGATCCAAGGCTCGATCTTCAGGGTGTCGGTCGGGAAAATCTGAATCCGGACGCCGTTGAAGAACCAGGGCGTGTTGTCCGAGGTATACGACGGCACGTACATCCAGTTCTCGTACGCCGTGTACGAGAAGAGGCCGACGTACGACATGAAGATGCCCGCGTCGATGTTGATGCCGTGCAGCGCATCAAAGTGGTACCCGCCGTTCCACTCGCTGATGTACCGGAGCGTGTTCTGGAGGTCGTACTGGCCGTGGAAGGTACTGAAGTCATTGCGCGGAATCTCGACGGCGCGGTAGCCAAACTGCGTCATGATGCGCATGCGCGTGTTCTTGATATGGAAGTCGCCGCCGAGGCCCAAGAAGGCCAGTGAGAACTCGTTGCTTCGCGCGATGGATGTCGAACCGATGACGGTATGATCGATCGGGTTGGCTTCGGACTGGGTGTAGTTCACGTCGACGAGAAACTCGCCCGTGAAGTAGGGCGTGTCGATGACTGGCTTCTTCTGTCGGCTGGTGCCGTTGATCCAGCCGAAGTCCAAGGCAAACGGCGGGCTCTCTGTCTGTGCAATGCCATCGAACGGGCCCGGCGGGGGCGCCGCGGCAGGCGTGGCCGCCGCCGGGGGCGCAAACGGCGTCGCAGGCGCAGCCGCCGCAGGGGCCTCAGGGGAGACCGCCATGGGGGGCGGCGGGGCCGCGGGCGCTACGGCCGGAGCTGGGGCCGCGGGCGCTGCGGCCGGAGGCGGGGCCGCGGGCGGAGGCGTCACGGCGGGTGGCGGCGCCGGCGGGGCCGCGGGCGTCTGCGCGAACGCGACCTCGCTGATCAGCAATGGACATGTGAGCGGGATGACCCATTTACGGTAGGTGCGTACGAACATTGACCAGTGCATGAACGGACTACTCCTTCTACGCGAATGGGCAGAACCTGCCGCTCGCGCCAGGGCACGGACGGAAACGTTGTTCGGATTCGTGGCGATCGACGATCGCTAAGTCAGAAGCTGCGTATCCCTCGATTGGTTATCTCACGGGGTCGCACCATAAGCGCCTGAGCCATAAAAAGTAAATAAAACTTCGCCCACACGGCGTAAACGACAAATGAATTTTCTTGGATACTCCGTCGAACGCAACGAGACGTCGTTACGAAACATTCTCGAATCATTGAAGGCTTGGGGTGCGTTCGTCCGCTTGCGCCGCGAGAAACCGCCGATTGGAAGCCAAATTGAAGCCATTTCGATGGGTCTCCGGAGCTCGACGTCGAACGCTTGGTTGGCGGCTCCGGTCGCCGTGGCGGTCGGTGGTAATCACGCCGAAAAAAACGTAAGAATATCAGATCATCATGTCGTAAAAGGGGCTCGATCGTCTGGACCCGTGCGGGTGGCGTGGATTTCGAGGTTCGCGGTTCCGATGCGGACGAGGGGGTCCCCAGGATCTTCGGATTCGGACTTCACTCGATCGGGTCTCTATCGGCTCGGCACCCTTGTCTGGACGGGGCCGTCGGGCGATGTCGCGCCGCCGTGTCGAGCGATGCGGGGGGACGCTGGACGCGCCCGATGAGTTTTCCTGTTCGTTCGGCATCGATTGCAACAGCCGCGAACTGAATGCAACGTCCGCGAAGCGACCTACGCGTCGAACTTCGTTGCGGGGCTTGTGTCCGAACCGGTGAACGGCGTTGCGGGCCGTCGCTCCGACGGTCGGATCGAGCACAAGATGCTGGCGGGGGCCGTGCGGCACGCCGCCGCCAACGGCCCACCCGCTGCCGCCCAGCCGGGACCGGAGGCGGTGGTGGATGATGCCGCTCAGAAATTTCCGACTTAAAAGACAATCCTGCTCGCCAAAATGAGCGGTGTACGCGTTTGGCATGCAAGGGGTGGACGTCGTCGTGCATCCGCGCTCCTGACCGTGGCCGCCGACGGCCGTGGCGCGTTTGCCCCTCTCGTCGCTCGCGTCGAGCGTCAGAAAGAATGCCGCGCGGCGAAAGAAAGCGGAGGGATCGGTGTGGCAGTCGGACGTGGCGGACGGGTTTTGGGCCCAGCTCTCGAAGTTCCCGCATGAGAAAGGGCCCACCTACGACATGAAGGGGCCCATGTCGAGATGGATCCCGCGCCGCGCGCACGAGAGATTTCCTCCGTACGCTTGCGTGGCCGATTGGGACTGGGCCGAGCCCGATGGGCCGGCCGACTGACCCGAGGCGACGGCCGGCTCTGCGGCTCTCCGGGCCGCGAATGGGGTGACCGGCGCGCCACGGGCGTTTGGAGAGGGCCCGCCATCGATGTTGATGCTTCCCGTAAGGGCGCGGGCGTAGCCCCTTATCCAGCCGCGGCATGGGACATGACGCCCGCTGGTCGGTTCGATGCACCGCACGGTCCGGCAACGCCAATGTGTCTTGCCGGCGCTGCACGCGGGCGGACACTAGGCAGCTTACGCATAAAAATTAGATAAAAATGTGACGTTCGTCGAGAATTGAGAAAGCGTAATCGTCACGTCTTGCGTTGGACTCCGTCCTGAAATATAGCGTACACAAACGGCTGATCACGTGCGGAACGTCAGGGCCGGGAGGGTGGCTGCAATCTACGACATATATAAAGTTTTACGAATTTATTAGATATTGATTCTCGTATTTTCATACGACGTTCATCCGCGCTCGGGGCGAATGAGCCAGATGCGTGAACCGCGCACGTCCGGATCCGCGGGAGGGTCGGGGAGGAAAGCCCGACGGGAGCCGTCGGCCCCGGATGCCTGCTCGGGTACCCGACGCGCAGCGGACGCCGAAAATCGACAAAGAAGTCTCACGTTGAAACCGACCGTCTGGCCGGCCCCGAGCATTCGATCGAAACTTCGTCACTTGCGGCCGGCTTGCTCGCGCCAAGCCCCAACGACTTAGACGCCCGGGCTAGAGCGTTCCCGCCCTTTGCGCTGCCGCATAGGCTTTCGCCCGCTGCAGGATACGCAGGGTGTCCGAGACGTGGTCGCCGACCAGCGTCACGACGTAACGGCCTGCGTCGGGCTTCACGTCGATCTCGAGCCACGTGTCGCGCAGGCCGTACGGGTCGTTCGGAATCCGCGACGGGTCCACCTCGCCGTCGAGCACACGGAGATTGTGGCATCGCAGCATCCGGGCGAAGTGCTCGGGATCGGCGCCTGCCGGCGGCTGCACGACGAGATAGACGCCCCACACCGTACACACGCCGTTGCACGCGTTCTGATGGAACTTCGGGCGGGCCTCGAGAACCCGGATCGACTCGAGCGCTCGCGCCTCTTCGTCTGCGGGCGGCGCGTCGCGGCACTCGTTGGCTTCCATGCTCGCCGCGCGCGCGGGCAGGGGAACGGGCGCCGAGCAGGCGCCGGAGAGAAGCCCCAGCACGGTGGCCATAGCCCCGAGCGAAGCACCTCTGCCGCCGGCTTTCTTGACGTTGATGCCCACGCTCAAGATTACGTCCCGGCGCCGGGATGGTTACGTCATCGGGGACATTGAGTACGCGGGGACACCAGGGACATTAAGGAACGTGCACGCACGGCCGCGACGCCACCCTCGCCATGAGGACGCTCGAGGCGTCGCTGCGCAGGCTTCGCACCGACCACCTCGACGAGCACGCGACGGGGACCGACCACATGAGATAGTGGTCCCGCCGCGCCGAAACGGCGTTGCCCTCGTCGACGAGGGCGAAGAGCTCCCGGTGTTCAATCTCGCGGCCCGGGCGGCGATGACCCCACATCGAAGCGATCGAGGTTCATCACCTTCGTCCAGGCCGCAACGAAGTCGTCGATGAACTTCTGCCGCGCGTCCGAGCTTCCGTAGACTTCGGCCAGGGCCCGCAGCTGCGAGTTCGAACCGAAGACGAGATCGACACGCGTTCCGGTCCACTTGAGCTCACCGGTTTTGCGATCGCGCCCTTCGAACACGCCCCTTGTGCGCGACGAGATGTTCCACTCCGTACCCCCATCGAGGAGGTTCACGAAGAAGTCGTTCGTCAGCACCTCCGGCTTCTTCGTGAACACGCCGTGTTTGGACTGCGCGGCGTTGGCACCGAGCACGCGCAGGCCGCCGACCAAAACCGTCATCTCGGGCGCGGTGAGCGTCAGAAGCTGTGACCTGTCGACGAGCAGCTCCTCGGCGGGCACGCTGTACTCGCCCTTGATGTAATTGCGAAAGCCATCGGCCAAAGGCTCGAGCACGGCGAACGACTCGACGTCGGTCTGCGCCTCCGAGGCGTCCATGCGTCCCGGTGTAAAGGGAACGGTCACGGGGTGATCGGCGCTTGCCGCCGCCGCCTCGACGCCCGCGCAGCCGGCCAAGACGATGAGATCGGCGAGCGAGACCTTCTTGCTGTCGGGCTGTACCTCGTTGAATTCGACCTGAATGCCCTCGAGGGTCCTCAGCGCCTTCGCGAGTTGCGCAGGCTGGTTGACCTCCCAGTCCTTCTGCGGGGCGAGGCGAATCCGGGCTCCGTTCGCGCCGCCGCGCTTGTCGGATCCTCGGAAGGTGGACGCCGAGCCCCAGGCGGTGGAAACGAGCTGCGAGACGGAGAGGCCCGAGCGGAGCACCTTGGCTTTGAGCGCGGCAATGTCCTTCTCGTCGATCAACCTGTGATTGACGGCGGGGATCGGGTCTTGCCAAATGAGCTCCTCGGCGGGAACTTCCGGGCCGAGGTAGCGCGCGCGTGGGCCCATGTCGCGGTGGGTCAGCTTGAACCATGCGCGGGCGAACGCATCGGCGAACTCGGCCGGGTGATCCATGAAGCGACGGGAGATCCGCTCGTACTCGGGGTCGAGGCGCAGCGACAGGTCGGTGGTCAGCATGGTCGGCAGGCGCTTCTTCGACGGATCGTGCGCGTCGGGTATCGTCGCCTGCGCGCCCTTGGCGACCCATTGGTGCGCGCCGGCCGGGCTCTGGGTCAGCTCCCATTCGTTGCCGAACAGGTTCGCGAAAAAGTCGTTATTCCACTTCGTCGGCGTGCGGGTCCAGGTGACCTCCAGGCCGCTGGTGATCGCGTCGCCGCCCTTGCCGCTGCCGAAGCTGTTCTTCCAGCCGAGCCCCTGCGACTCGATCTCGGCCGACTCGGGACTGGGCCCCAGATGCGAAGCGGGTCCGGCGCCGTGGGTCTTGCCGAAGGTGTGCCCGCCCGCGATGAGCGCGACAGTCTCCTCGTCGTTCATCGCCATCCGAGCGAAGGTCTCGCGAATGTCCTTGGCTGCCGCGAGCGGATCCGGCTTGCCGTTCGGGCCCTCGGGGTTCACGTAGATGAGCCCCATCTGCACGGCGGCGAGCGGCTTCTCGAGGTCACGCGTCTTGGAGCTTTCGGCGTAGCGCTTGTCGCTGCCCAACCAGGTCTTCTCGGCGCCCCAGTAGACGTCTTCATCGGGCTCCCATACGTCCTCGCGGCCCCCACCGAAACCGAACGTCGGCAAGCCCATGGTTTCCAGGGCGACGTTGCCGGTGAGGATGATGAGGTCGGCCCACGAAATCTTGCGGCCGTACTTCTGCTTGATCGGCCAGAGCAGGCGACGCGCTTTGTCCAGACTGACGTTGTCCGGCCAGCTGTTAAGTGGGGCGAAGCGCTGCTGGCCCCTGCCGCCGCCGCCCCGGCCGTCACCCGTGCGGTACGTGCCGGCGCTGTGCCACGCCATCCGAATGAACAAGGGCCCGTAATGACCGAAGTCCGCGGGCCAGAAGTCCTTCGAATCCGTCATCAGGGTGGCGAGGTCCTTCTTTACGGCCGGCAGGTCGAGGCTCTGAAACTCCTTGGCGTAGTCGAAGCGCTCGCCCATCGGATTGGACTTCGAGGAATGCTGGTGAAGAAGGTCCAGCCTCAACTGGTTCGGCCACCAGTTCCCGTTCGACGTTCCGCCACCCGCCGTGTGGTCGAAGGGGCACTTTGCTTCGCTCGATTGGCTCATGGGGATCTCCAGTGGTCAGATGACTGAGGGGGTTCGGCCCGGGAGGCCCGGGGCCCGCGGCCCAGGGCCCGGCCCGGCTTCGCGAACGCGGCTCGTTCCGCGCTTGCGTCTGACAACGTAGGCGCAGCCACTGAGTGGTCGAAGATATTATTTCGACCAGTCTGGTCGTTTGTCTCTATCATGGACCGGAGGCGAATAGGCGGGCGCCCCGTCGAGCGCCCCTC
This sequence comes from Polyangiaceae bacterium, assembly GCA_050013115.1. Lineage (GTDB taxonomy): Bacteria > Myxococcota_A > Polyangia > Polyangiales > Polyangiaceae > Palsa-1150. The sequence goes on along the minus strand of JBEKFX010000049.1, from coordinate 5,311 downwards.
GACACGTAGGCGACAATTGTCTACGATAAAGGACACAAGAGGGACCCGTGTCCATGCGCCATCGCTCGAATTGCCCCCAAGGGGAAACCATCTCCCGCCGGAGCCTCGTGCTCGGTGGGGCGCTCGCTGCTTTGTCCGCAAGCTGCTCGCGGAGCGAAGCCCGCCAAGAGCCGCGGCTGAACAAGAACGGAGACGGTCAAGGCGGGGGCGAGCTTCGCGTCGCATTCGATGGCGCGGGCGTCTCTACGATTGCCCTCGATCCGCAGAATTCGGGCTATGCGCCACACAACCGCGTCATGCGTTCGATGTTCGACAGCCTGACGCGCCTGAATCCCGATCAGTCGGTGAGTCCCTGGCTGGCCGAGTCCTGGACCGTCTCGCCCGATCGCACGACGTACGAGTTCAAGCTGAGGCCGGGAGTGCAATTTCACGACGGGACGCCGCTCGACGCGGCTGCGCTCAAAGCCAACTTCGATCGTGTCGCCGAGCCGAAAAATGCGCTGAACTCCCGGGTCAACCTGGGGCCGTACGCCGGCTGCGAGGTGATCGACCCCGATCGCGTGCGCCTTCGGCTCACAGAGCCGTTCACGCCGCTGCTCCGCAATCTCTCGATGACGAAGCTCGCCATCATCTCGCCGGCCGCGGTCGCCAAGTACGGCCAGACCTTCAACCAGCAGCCGGTCGCTACGGGTCCATTCCGCTTTGTCGCGCTCGAGCCGGGCCGCGCCGTCCACTTGGAGCGAAATCCGGATTACAAGTGGGCCCACGGGGCGGCGGGCCACAATGGCCCGGCGCACCTCGAGCGGCTCACCTTCGTGAACGTGCCGGAAGAGGCGACGCGGATCGCCGCGCTGAGGGCCGGAGAAGTGCAGGCGGCGGACCTGATCCCGGCGCAGTACGTGAGCGAATTTCGCTTGGATCCGGCCTACGCCCTTCTGGAGAAAGAGCTTCTCAATACCAACTATTCGCTCTCCATCAACGTCGCCCGGGAGCCCTGGAACGACGACGAGATCCGGCTCGCGGTGCGGCTCGCGATCGACATCGAGCAAGTGGTCCGATCGATCTATTTCGGCACGTTCCCCCGTGCCTGGTCCTACCTGAACACGACCATGTTCGGGTCCGCCGAGAAGCTTCTGGCCGACTCCTGGCGACCCGATCCAGCGCGCTCGCGGCAGATCCTCGAGCGTAAGGGCTGGAACGTCGGCGCCGACGGAGTTCGTGAAAAGGACGGCAAGAAGCTCACGCTCCACTTCCTCGATTCCCAAGGGAATCGTGAAAAGCGTCTCGACTTGATGGAGCTCGTCAAAAACCAGCTCCGGCAGGTCGGGATCCAGCTCATCATCGACAGTCGGCCGGGCAGCGTCGTGCTCGGAGCGATGCGGGACGGCAACTTCGACGCGATGGCCGGCGCGAGCTTTCACGCCGATCCCGACATTCTGCGTCAGCTCTACGACCCCACCGTGCGGTCCGCGTACGGATGGTTGCGAGTCGCCGATCCCGAGCTCATCGAATGGCTGGGCGCCGGCGCCCGCGAGCCGGACGGCCCGGCGCGGGCGGACTATTACTACAAGACGCAGCGCAAGATCCTCGACAAGACTTACGCCATCCCCTTTTACATCTTGCTTTATAATCTTGCGGTCTCGAAGGGCGTCGCGGGCGTGAGCATCGACAACCACGGCTTTCCCGAATTCTACGACGCCCGCAGGCTCGGCTGAGCCAAGACGCAGCGCCCCCCCCACGCCGTCCGCTCGCTCGCCGGTCGCGTTCGTTGGACGCTGCTTACCCGTTCGGCTTCGACGCGCTCTCGGGCTTGTGGGCCGCGCCGTCGCGCGCCTTCTGGCCAAGCCGCCGTTCGACGCGTTCGGTGCTTTGCTTGAAGCCTGCCTGGATGTACGGACCGAGCTTCCAGATTTGGCACTGGTAGCGGGGGTCCTCCGCCCATTCATCCCAGCCCGAGTCGCGGCGGAATTGGCCAAGGAGCCCCGAGGCGACGATCTCGGCCTCGTTCACGGGGTGGAGTTCGTCGCGATCCGGACCGACGTAGATGGCGTCCGAAGCGCAGTAAAGCTCGCACATAAAGCAAGTTTGGCAGTGCTCGATGCGAGCGGCGACGGGCACGTTGTCGGGGCCGGGTTCGAGCACGTTGGTTGGGCACGCTTCCACACAGCGGTTGCAGCCGATGCACCGCTCTCGAACGATCAGCTCAAACATGGGTCGACTTCCACCTTTCTTGACTTTCCGGCCGCGTCCACACCTCGTCGAAGCCGCCGATGAGGAGCCGGCGCGTTTGCTCCGGACGCTGTCCGGGGGCGTCGGAGCGCTCGTGCATCCCTCGGCTCTCGTCGCGGGTGAGCGCGGCGGTATAGCAAAGACGTGCGGTCGCCACGACGGCCGCGGTCTCACGCGCAATGACTGCATCGGCCCCTTCGGCATGGTCGTGGTCGCGGATCTCACGCCAGGCCGCCTCAAGTCGGTCGAGAGAGTCGCGGAGCTTCGGACCCGATCGAAACAGGTTCTTGTCGAGCGGCAGGATTTCGTTCTGGGCGACCTTGAGGACTGCGCGCCGATCGACGCTCTTGGCGGTGCTGCGCGGGCGGAGGCCCGCAGTCCCCTGTGCGCGAGCCGACTCGGTGACGCGCCGGCCTCGGCTCCGGGCCAGCCCGGCTGCTGCTTGTCCCGAGAGCAACCCGGACGTCAGGGCCCAGGCGGAGTTGGGCGAGCCGCCCCCGCTCACAGCGCCCGCAATGAGCTCGCGCGTTGCCGTGTCGCCCGCGGCGAAGAGCCCGGGGAGGGTGGTCTCGCAGTGGTCGCCGACGATGCGCAGACCGCCCGTGCCCCGGATCGTGCCCTCCGCAAAGAGCTTGACCTCGAACGGCTCATGATACGGGTCGACACCCTTCCGCACAAAGGGGAGAAGAGTCATGGGCTGGATCTGCGGGAGCGACTTGCGCAGACCGTCGGGGCATTCGTTCAGGCGCGCGTAGACGGGCCCGTCGATGAGCGCCCGTGCGAGCACCGCATTGCGCGGCAGGACATCGAGCTCCTTTCCGTCGGCGTCGAAATAACGCGCATACGCATAAATCAGCGTGCGCGTCGAGTTCCAGCGCGGGGAGACGGAATAGGCGTTCGAGAATTCCATGCCGGACAGCTCGGCGCCCGCCTCGGCTGCCATCAAGTGGCCGTCGCCGGTGTTGGTGTGGCTGCCGAGCAGGCCTCCGAGAAATCCGCAGCCGCCGGTCGCGAGAATCACGGCGCCTGCGCGCGCCGTGTACGGCTGATGGACTTGGCGCCGGACGCCGCTCGCCCCCGCGGCGGAGCCGTCGTCGTGCAGCAAAAGCTCGAGCACGGGACTCTGATCGAGGATCGTGACGCCGGCATCGAGGGCGGCACGGCGCAGCGCGCGCAGGTATTCGGGACCGCGCAGCGCGTTGTAAACGGTCTTGCCCTCGTCATTGACGTCGAAGCGATAAAAGGGCGAAAGAGTCGGTAGCGTGCGCCACGTCGTATCGATGATGCGGTTCATCCAGACCCGGTCGGCAAGGCCACACCCGGCGATCCAATGCTTTTCGACGGCTTCAGCGCGGGCCGTGCCCTCGGGGGCGACCCACCAGTGTCCCGGCCCTCCCGTCGCGGTGACGCCGCTCGTCCCCACGTAGCCCTTGTCGACGAGCACCACATGAGCCCCGCATTTCGCCGCGGAGATGGCGGCCCAGCACGCGGCCATGCCGCCCCCGACGACCAACACGTCGGCTTCGATCTGCAAGCGATCCATTGCGCCCGCTCGATTCGTTTCGTTCATCTGGGTTGCGTCTCGCATAGCAGACGCTGAGGGCCCGAACAACGTCCAATCGGCTCATGGGTATAGAGCTCGGCGCATCCGCAAAGAGGCCGATAGCGGAGATGAGTGGCTCCAATAAATGATATGAGGTAAAATAAAGGATATGAGCGGCGCTCAGACCGCCGGCTCCGCGATTCGCGCAGACGAAAGCGGCCAGTGCGTGAGCGCCAAGGCCGCGAGCGCACACGCGGCGATGCCGCCCGTCATCGGCCGCGGCGTCCCGTCGAGGAAGGCACCCACGATCGCGATGACAACGATCCCGGTCATGCTCTCCAGCGTGGCCATGAGGGCGGAGGCCGTCCCGGCGAGCTCCCCGTAGTCCTCGAGCGCGAGCACGGTCGTCGCCGGAATGACGAGGCCGAGGAATCCGTAGCCGACGAAGAGAAGCCCCGTCAGCACGGCGAGCCGGTCGACCGCGCCGAGCGTCAGCACGAACAGCACGCTCGTCACGGCTGCAAAGCCTCCTACCCCCACGCGGAGCACCCGTCGCAGGCCGAAGCGCGCGCCCAGCTTACCCGTGAGCTGCGAGGCTCCGATGAACGAGGCGGCGTTGAGCGAGAAGGCGAGGCTGTACTCGCGTGGGGTGAGGCCGAAGTGTTCGATGAGAAGGTAAGCCGAGTTGGCGAGGTAGGCGAAGAAGCTCGCGACGCCGAACGCCACGATGAGCGCCAGACGCATGAACTTCCGGTCCCCAAGCAAGGTGAGGTAGCCCGCGAGGGCGCTTTTCAGGTTTCCCTGTCGCCGCATGGCGACGGGCCGCGTCTCGGGCAAGAACGCGGCGAGCAGGGCGATCCCCAGCGCGGCCGCGAGCGTCACGACGACGAAAATGCCCCGCCAGCTCCAGATCTCGACGACGATCGTTCCGACGAGGGGCGAGAGAATGGGGGAGACGCTGAAGACGAGCATGAGGCGCGACATGAGGCGAGCGGCGTCGGTGCCGGTGTAGAGGTCTCGCACGACCGCGAGCGGGATCACCATGCCCGCGCACGCTCCGAGCCCCTGTAGGAAGCGGAAGGCGACGAGCGATCCGAGGGTCGGTGAGAGGCCGCAGCCCACGCTGGCGATGACGAACAGCCCGAGTCCGGCATAGAGCGGGCGCTTGCGGCCAATCATGTCGGAGAGCGGCCCGCAGACGAGCTGACCAAAGCCCATCGTGACGAGGAATGCGACAAGGCTCATCTGCACCGCGCCCGTGCCGGCGCCGAGGCTCCGCCCAATGGCGGGCAGGGCGGGCAGGTACATGTCGATCGCGAAAGGGCCGACCGCGGTGAGAAGGCCGAGGACGAGCGCGTGCCGCGCCAGTTTCGAGGTCATGACGACTCCGGCGGCAGACCATACCGGAACGGCCCCCAGTGCCAAGTGCGGCGCTGGCGCGACAACGGGAGCATCGATGAGCGGTTGCTGCTGCCGCTCGTAACGCGCTTCCTCGCGTGCCAGATTCGCCGCGCGCATGCTCCTCGACCTCACCCCGCT